>JBBRMK010000184.1:0-1944 GCA_038230875.1 Pseudanabaenales cyanobacterium | reverse complement strand
CTTTTTCTTGCAAGGCATAGCTCATACATAGTCCTGCCTGACCGCCGCCGACAATAATGACTGAATAATGATTTGTCGTCATAGGTTCAATTCTACTTACTGGATTACTTTTCAGACTAAGTGGTTATTCCTAAGCGCTTTTGTATTAATAAATACAGAAGATTCATGTCTAGTAATAATGCTAGGTGAGGTTATTTGCTCCGTTGCTATGCGGCGATCGCCTAGTTATAAAACTAGTGAAATCGTCAGGTTATTGATTGTGCAACACATGTCTATAAAATCCATCCCTGTATAATTGCTTGATAGAGTGCTTGGTAACGAGTGCGAGCTTTGAGCTTGGTTAGCACATTATTTAAATGGAACTTAACGGTGCTTTCACTAATAATTAAATGATTGGCAATATCCCGATCGCGTAACCCCTGAACTAATAATCCTAAAATTTCTCGCTCCCGCTCCGACAATGGCGTTGGCAAAACAGGTAAACTGCTTTGGTCTTGAAGAGAGGGCGCAGTCTGAGTATGGTTATAAGGAAGACTGATCAGCAGTTGGAGTACCTTCTGTTCAAGTCCTATTTGACTCTCAAGTTGACCGCCCAAATAGGAAACCATCAAAGATACTAGTCCTAATTGCGATCGCAACCAATGCTGATGTTCTTGTAAATCTCGGTTAGGCTCTACCACCATCGCCTCCAATGTGATCCCCTCTGCGTCATAGGTCAATCGACATTGCCGACATTCTGATCGGGCCAATACTTCACATGTTTGTAAAAAAATCTGCGCGTGGGAAGAGGCGATCGCCTCTTCTGTGCCAATCAGAGTTAAGCGCAAGGGTTTTAAAATTGCGGCAAGTTGATCTGATAGAGGTGTCTTTTCACCATTACCAGAAAAAGTAGATGATTGCTTTAGTTCCTGTTGATATTTCAGAGCCGCGTCTAAGGCAACAGAGACTGTTGTGCAGAGTACTTGTAAGACTTCTAGAAATTCGGGCGTGAGTGCTCCATGACTAAAAGTAGCCAACACCCCAATCACGCGATCGCCTGCGATGAGTGGAAATCCTGCAAATCCCCGAATTTGATTAGCGATCGCCCATGCACGATCCTTGACCCAAGTTTCTTCAGCCAAATTATTGCTTAAAAAAGAAACTCGGTTATGAGCAATTTTTCCGACCTTATAAGCTCCCATTGGCACTCTGGCGAAGGAACCATCAATGCGATCGTATAGCCCTGAAGATGCAAAAAGCTTTAAATTTGCACCATCAGGCTCCACTAGCCAAATACGAGCAAAAGCCGAGTTGAATAGTTCGACCAAACCCTTGGCTGTCTTATGGCTAATGATTTCTGGCTCTAGACATCCTGAAAAACTTTGGGCGATCGCATTTGCTTTTTGTAAATCAAATAAAAGTCTTGAGGAGTCTGATAATTCTCCGATCTCCATAGCCATACAGACCACCAAGAAAAAGAAGAGAATAATTTATTAAAGTCATATTCTTTCTCTTTTCTTTGTATCGTCAACTACCGAGTGATATAACAAAGCCCAAAAAGCTGTAGCGCACGTATAGCGTACGCTACAGCTTTTTGGGCTTTGTTACGTCTGTCTACTTAATTCTGATCTATGGGCAATCCCTAAAAAATAGAAATTCTCAGTTATCTATCCCTAATAGGTGGCAGACGATACAGTCTCCATTTTTTTGTGTTCTATAATGCTTACTAATTCTTAACATGCTCACTAAAATATTATAAATTAACAGCAAATACTATTGCTGATTTTATCTTGTTCATTAGTTGTGGATTTAAGTCGTATTGATTAATCTTCCAACGTTTAGTAATCAAGTACAGATAATTTTTTGAAAGTGCCGCTTCGCGGCACTTTCAAAAAATTATTTGGGTTCTGCTTTAATTACTGTGGTAACTAAACAAAATTTGAGTTTATTTAATTTATCAAGTAG
>JBBRMK010000183.1:0-2089 GCA_038230875.1 Pseudanabaenales cyanobacterium | reverse complement strand
CGATCGTAATTGATATTGAATTCAAGATTGTGTGTTGTTACTAGCTTGTGCGATCGCTGTTTCATTTACTGCATGAATTGCTTGATTTCGATACAAATTGAATCATTGCCAAGCTATCAAAGCTATTTGTCAGCAAGACTTGCCTTTAACTTCAGTTGTAGATCGCTCCAGTGAACATCGATCAGATTTGGAAGAATAACGTTAGCCGTTTTAAAGCGATCGCAAGGGGTGCGACCTCCTTTTGATATAATCTGAAGTCTTTAGAATCCCTGTGCAACTTGGCTTTCATCAAATTCTCCCAATAATTATGACATCAATTAGAGAACGACAGAATGCCTACGTATCAACACTTTATCAGATAAAGGTCGCACCCATCGCAAGAACCGATTCCAATCGACCACATCTCCACAGCGATCGCCGCTTCAACCCCAACAGCAGCGTCTTCAATCACTACACATTGAGCATTGTTACTTGCCAAACTGATCGCAATTTAGCTACTTTTTCCACATTATCTATTCTTGGACTGGGAAAGGAGTAGCTAACCATATATAAGCCCTCAATCACTAAACTAAGAACTAATCATAGTCATAAGTGATTCCTTCTCCTCTTTTCTCCTGCATCAACCCTAGTTTTCTCTAAGGCGATCGCAAATACTAATAAGCCAAATATCGGTTTTGCCAACACATCGGCGATTGTATAACCAATCTGAACCCCTACATTTGCTGTTGCTCCTGTGATTCCCAACATCGGTAAGAGGTAAGCGATCGGATATACGCCCCAAGAGAATAATAGGAGTAAGCGCATATTTTTAACCAAGGTTTGTACACCTTCAGGCTGACGCACCAATGACTTAGAGAGTTCGATCCATAATACATAGAGAATATATGCGAAGGGAACTGTACTTACTGCGCCCCAAACAATACGTGTATTTAAATCTGTAGAGATTTCACCAGGATAACCTGTAGCAATCATTAAAATTGCCGCAACCACTAATTTAATTAGCAAAGGTCTGGCTTCCATACTAGGTAAAGCCAGCACCGCAACGGTTTCGACCAAGAGTAGAGGTACAGTTAATAGCCAATCCACATAGCGATAGGCATTGTTAAATGGCGCGCCCGTGAGTACGTAATTTCCATTTTGCAAACTATAAGCGGCTTCCCAACTACCAAAAATACGGTAATAGTGATATCCCGCAATGCTGACCACCAGCGCAGATACTATCAAAGCGAGCTGATATTTCTGTCCAACTTGTCCGCGCACACTAAAGAAGAACAAAGCTGCTGCAAGCATAGTAGCGATCGCAAAAGAGAAAGCGTTGTAAACCAAATTGTATTGACCAGATGACAAGAAATCTACTTTAGATACAGTCTCTGGTAAATTTGATTGTGCTAGCAGGGCAAGATCTGTAATTAAAGAAATGCTCATAATTAAAATTTCCAAAAGGTAGTTATTTAACCGAAATCAATTTTCACAACTTAGATCTTGGCGTTTAGTAAAGATTCTATGTTTGAACCTAGTCGATGAAGGAAGTATTGGTTAGTTATTTACCTATACCTTTACTATTTTGAGAGAACGATGTTGTATTTAGCGTATAAAATGATTGATTACGATATTACTTTTAAGGTAACTACTTAGATCAAAAAGAATTAGACAAAAAATCAACTATTCGTCAACACGGACACTTGCCTTTAACTTCAGTTGTAGATCGCTCCAGTGAACATCGATCAGATTTGGAAGAATAACGTTAGCCGTTTTAAAGCGATCGCTAGGACCAATTCCAATCGACCACATCCCCGATGCGATCGCCGCTTCAACTCCGACAGCAGCATCCTCAACCACCACACATTGAGACGGTTTCAGCCCAAGTAAATCTGCGGCAAAGAGAAACAAGTCGGGGGCAGGTTTAGGATGTTGAACACTATTACCATCCGCGATCGCATCTACATGATCACTTAGATGCAGTTTCTCAATCACACTACGAGCATTCTTACTTGCCGAACCGATCGCAATTTTGATACCCGCTTGCCTCAGTTCTTTTAGGAATTCTAAGCCTCCTGCTAAAAGATTCTTAGGCGTGATCGTGGTAATT
>JBBRMK010000182.1:0-2257 GCA_038230875.1 Pseudanabaenales cyanobacterium | reverse complement strand
TCAGCAAAACGTAATACCGCAAATTGCATCCCTGCACATTTTGGATGTTCCCTTAGTGCCATCATTAACAAGTCCACATCAGGTGGAAAATTTACCTCGATAAAGCCAACCTTAAAGCCTTTTGACATCTGCACAAAGGCAAGCAAAAACTGAAACACTTCCTGATTGTGTTCCAAAAGTGCCACAAGCTCAGTATGGCGATCAGGGAGATGGGAGAGTGGTGATGGCTTTGGTGAAGGCATTGCTACGCATTAATAAAGGATTGGGATAATTCCAGCGATCGCTACCGTTATATTCTAAGACCGCCGTGCTAAAAAGCATTTGCTGCCCCATATCATCATCTTCAATCTCCTTTGTCAGAGCAATATTGGCTAATTCTTTAAAATATTTTTTAGGAGTGAAGCGCTCAAAGCTAAATTGAAGTTGTTTGACTGCATAATCCACATCTTCAGCCTGAATGTGATCGTGATTGCGTCCGCTAGCCGTGATACAAGCACGCTGCATTAACTGCATCAGTTGCCGAACGTGACCGCCACTCATTTTAACTAGTTGTAATAGCTCATCCCGTGACGCAAAAAGCAGACTTACATCAACCCGTTTCTCAATGATGGCAGCTACCGCGTCTAAGCCTTTGAGATTGTGATTGAGTGGATAGCGATCGCGATCTAATTCGTAGATACCCACCATCGGCACGATATGCGGATCGCCAAAGGAATTACTCAATCCGCGAGGAGAATAAAGAATGGAAATGGGAACGGTATAGATAATCGTGCAATGGAGTTCTTGAAGTTGGGCTGCGTAATCAAAAAACAGCTTATTAGAAACTTCGGGTGGGCAGCGATCGAGGTTATCGAGAATTACTAGAATTCCTTTATACTGTGGATACTTAGAGCGCAATTTTTTAAAGCCATCTGCCAACAACAGGTTAATATCTGCTTTCATTCGCGTGACCTCTTTGATCAGTTTTTCGCGAATAACCGTTTTTTCAGAAGTAGAGTTTTTGATTTGTCCCGATATCTTGAATAATAATTTCGCTAGAAATGGTGCTTCACCTCCCAATTTTGCTTCAGCTTCACTGTTTATCGACAGTTGCACGGTTTCCTCAGTTTCCTTGATGATCTCGCGAAACCAATTTTCAAAACTCTTAATTAACTCTCCATTTAAATTAACTTTTAACTTCCTTAACGCAGTTTCCACTTGCCGAATCACCGTTAGATAGATATCAATATATTCCACATCATTAATATCAGTCTCATCTTCCACATTCAAAAAGATAGTCAGATAATCCTTTTGCCAATGACGCTCGATCCGTCGCAATTCCGTACTTTTACCGCAACCGCGATGCCCCGTAAACAAAATCGTAGAAAACTTATCAGCATCTTGTTGCTCTAAGATTTTTTCGACCTGCGCGATCGCCTCGGTGTTTCTTGCTTCTAGTAATGGCGTGTAATATTTTTCTAAATCTTCACGCTGAAGGGGTTTGACAGGATCGCAAACATCATAAGCATCCTTGAGATTCGTCGCTAAATTACCTGTAGGATTTGTCATAGCTATTTCAGCTTGAGTTCGTGTCTGAGCAATACAGCTAAATCATAGCAAACTATATACCGCGCACGCTGTCATATTTTTTCCGCTCAAACGAAACACGGTAAAATCTTTGAAAGGGTTGCAAAGGAACCATTTCAAAAATTTTACTGGTTCTGGTTTGAGTGCAAATCAAATTATTACGGCGCAAAATTGATCGCGTATTGAGTTACTTTTTACTTTGTTCAGGCTTGATATATTCACAAAAGATATTAATGCCAACTTTGAGGATGTAGAGGACGATAACGGTGGCGATCGCAGGATCGATCGGCAAGCCAACTGAACTAACTACTGCAACAATTAAGCCTGTAAGTAATGGAGCGCTAGTTGGATTCTTTTGATATTCCTTAACTTGGTTCTGAAATCCTTCTTTGCCACAGAGTTCTTGACGGAAGACGGTGAGGGTGGATTGCCAGAGTTTGGTGTTGCCAAATTCCTGATTGCTATGTTGTTCTGACCATAGCTCTTCAAAGCTCTGTTCGAGGTTGCCGTTGGTTTCGTTGAGGGCTGATAGGGCATTTCGCGCAGGAGCATAGTCTTGCAAAAGTTGGCTAATATTTTGGATTTCGGCTGGGGTAAGTTGGGGAGTCATCGTTCTATATGTTGCTGTAAATGTTTTATAGACATCGAATCTAATGATAGTAATCGTTACTATTTTGTTAAGAACCTACAG
>JBBRMK010000181.1:0-2309 GCA_038230875.1 Pseudanabaenales cyanobacterium | reverse complement strand
TTTGGCTTGGCGTAGGGAAAAAGGAGGTGAGGATAAAGGTGAATTATGGCAAGAGTCGCCTTTGTTTGTGTCTTTTTCTAATCGTAATTATGGCAAGCGGTTGACCTATTGGGGTGTGCGTCATGTGATGGATGATCTGGCTGAAAAGACGGGGATTGATTTGCATTCCCATCGCGGTCGGCATACCTTTGCCACGAATTTGATTGTGAAGTATGAGTTAGATCCTTCACTGGCGATGGAGTTAACGCGGCATCGGGATGTGCGTAGTTTTAAGCGCTACACCAATCGCAAGAGTAAGGTGGCGGCAAAACGGGCTTTCTTAAAAGCGGCTGAGAAATTAGATATAGGTTAGGAGATACCACATTGACGGTTAAAGCGATTCCAGATAAGTGTAAACGTTGTGCGATGCTGTCGGCGGCTCAGGCTCAAGATTTGCATGGTGATGATTGTTGGAATCCTGCGGTTTGTTATAGTCGTCGTTCTTATGCGCGTCATCGTGATCGCATTAGTCTTGTCAGATCGCGTAAACGTTCAGATGCTAATCCTGATTTAGTGGTCAATACGGATGAGTTTAAATCAATATTTTGGGCGGTGTTGGTAATTTATCGTCCTGCGGGTGCAGATACGCCGATTCATGCGATCGCGGCTCAAGTTTGGCAGGGTCAGGAAAAGTTTGCGGCGATCGCGCCGATTCATTGTGCGGGGATAACGGCTTCTCAGGTTAATCTTTACGTGCAGAAAATTTTGGTTTTGCTAGAGTCAAATTATGGGATGAAAAAGTTCGCTAGTCTAGAGCGTTTCGATCCTTATCTTTGTCCTTTGCGTCCCTGTCCTTGCCATCCTGAAATTTCCTGATTTGAGAGGTTAAGTTTTGCAGGTTAAGCAGCTTGAGTTAAATCTTTGGGAGGCGATCGCTTCTGCTTCTCAGTCTCCTGATGAAGCAAATTTGTCGATGGTGTTTAATTTAACGTGAGTTTGACAGTATGCGTGCTAAACACTAGAAATTAGAGATTCAATTTGCTGCATCAACTTTTCTAGTCGTTTTTGCTTTTTAGGATCTTTCCAAATACTAGATTTCTTTAGAGAACGAAATGTTGTATCAACTTGAGATTTAAGAGAGTTTTCAGATTGTTTAGGTGATTGTGGTAATGCAGCAATACGATCTCGAATTTGCACTAAGGATAATCCATGTTTGATCGACTCAGATAATAATTCCTGACGAGAGATCTGGTCTTTTACTTTAGCAATCGCCTGTGCCTTAGTATATTCAATTCGTCCTTGTCGGAGAAACTCTAAAACATCTGAAGGCAATTTTAACAATGGCAAACGAGATGTAATGAATGACTCCAACTTAAACCCTAGCGAGCCAAACACAGAGCCAATTGCAGACTCATATTCAGAACTGGTCAAAACGTTTTGACCAACTTCTCCTCTAGCAATATGTCGCATTCGATATAGCTGCGCTGTAACCTCATCAATAGGTAGATTTATCTTCAAAGAAAGTAACTGCAAAATTGCTTCTGTCTCCTCAACAGGGTTAATATCCTCGCGTTGAAGATTTTCAATCAGGGAAATTTGCCAAGCCTCATCTTGAGTTATTTGCCTCACAATTGCAGGAATTTGCTCAAGCCCAACTTCTTTAGCTGCCCGATATCTACGCTCACCTGCAACGAGTTCGTAAGTATTGTTATCCAGCGATCGCAAAAGAACTGGTTCGAGGATGCCATGCTGTCTTACAGAGTCAACTAGCGATGCCATTTTGTCAGAATCGAAATAGCGGCGTGGTTGTTGACTGGGCAAAACGATCTTAGAAATAGCAATTTCATTTTGAGCAGCAGGACTTGCTACTGAGTCAGCATCATCAAATAGCAACACATTTCTTAATTTAAGCCTTTCGGGATTCGGTTGAGGTTTCATTAGTTAAGTATTCTAGATTTTGATTAAAGCTTTTCTAAAGCAATAGTAATCTCTTCAAAAATCTCAATGATTGATGAATTTTTCTTAGGAGATGTCGCCAAAGGTTTGCCATATTCTGAAGCTTCGGCTAGAGCCGTAGCGCGGGGGATTGGGGAAAACACTTGAGCAATCGGTGATAGTTGTTCGATAATTGTTTCAAGGGTACGTTGGTCAAGGGCATTTGCAGAAGAAAACATTGTCGGAATAAAGCCAGCAATTTTCAAGTCTTTATTTAGTCTACGCTGTATTTTTTTAACGGTACTCAATAAAAAATCTGTACCCATCAATGCTTTAAACTGGGTTTGAATTGGCACAATAATTTCGGTAGCCGCAACTAAACTAATTTGGCTCAA
>JBBRMK010000180.1:0-2391 GCA_038230875.1 Pseudanabaenales cyanobacterium | reverse complement strand
CTTTTCTAGCTTTTCCCATAGTTCTACTATCAAGGCATCTTTCGCCTCCTCTGATAGTTGTTTTAAGTCGGGTAACTCCTTCATACGATTACTTTACTGCTTTTTTGCCTTTTGTCAATTTAACCCAGTTGAGCAATTACATAAAATCAGATTCAGCAAAACTCAAAAATGAAAGGGAACGCTTCGCGCCCCCTCTTATTTTTTAGTTGTGTTTTTGTGATTTTCCAACTTCAAGATTGATAAACGGAACTGCGCCATCCCCTCCCAATACTTGTGGAAACTTCCCATCCCATTTCTCGATCGCTTGTTTCTGCAAAAGCTCTGTTGTCAAAGTTTCACGCAAAAGTCGCTGAGCTTCTGCTTGTCCCTTAGCACGATTGATTGTTGCTTCTGCTTCTTGTTCTGCTTCTCTAGCAATGTATACAGCTCTCTGAGCGCGTTGCTCGGCAATCTGTTTCTCTTCTACCGCTTTAGAAAACTCAGTAGAGAAATTCAAATCAACTACGCTCGTATCTAATACAATAATGCCGTACTTACTTAAACGCTGACTTAAAGCCTCATCAAAATCTAGTTTTAGCTCATCACGCTTGGTGATCGCCTCTTCTACAGTTCGTCTTGCCGCCGCAACTTTAAAAGATTCTTGAGTTTGTGGGGCAATGATTTTTGAGACAATATTTTGTAAAGTGCCTTGAGTTCGACGAATCGTAACTACTTCAATCGGATCGAGACGAAAGTTAATCGCAAAACTTGCCGTAAGTTGTTGCAAATCTTTGGTAGAACTTTGGGCTGGCACTTCAAACTTTTGGACTGTCAAATCATAAACATCGACTTGCGAAATCACAGGTGGCTTAAAATGCACGCCTTCTAGCAAGACGCCATCTTTGGCTTTTCCCAATATGCTCAATACACCTGCTTCACCAGGATTAATAATCACGAATGAGTTAAAAGCGATAACCGCTAAAATTGATAATATTGCGACTAAGACTAATGATTTCCAGCTTGTTTCTTGCTCTTGCATTGATTTTTCCGATGATCTATGGTTTTCGATCATATCGCAAAGTAGAGTCGGCGTTTCGCACTACTTCTACTTTGCAAATCTACTGCTTACAAATTTGTTTTTGTTCTGAAGGCAATGTGGGAGTATATTCGAGATAGTTTTCTAGCAAGCTACAACCTCTCTGGACTAATTCGTTAAAATTAAGAGTCTCCGCATTCCATAATTTGAGTGTATTGTCGCGACTAGCAGAAATAATATTTTCACCATTGGGGCTGTAGCTTACCGCATTTACTTCTGCTGTATGTCCTGACAAGGTTTTTAGCAGTTCTCCACTCGCGAGATCGACGATTTTGACAGTTTTATCGGCATTGGCTGTCGCGATCGCTTTACCATTGGGACTAAAATTTATGCCGTAGATCCAAGAACCATCACCAACAGTGATTATTTTTTCGAGCAATCCTGTTTGAGAATTCCATAATTTTACTTTGCCATCTTTTCCCGCCGAGCCAATTTGATGCCCATCTGGGCTATAAGCAACCGCCAACCCTCCATTTAAATGAGCTTCCATAGTATGTAAATTCTGACCATTATTTACATTCCAAATTTTTACAGTTTGATCATTGCTAGTTGAAACTAGAGACTGACTATCGGGACTAAAGGCAATCGCCCAAACTTCCTTAGTATGACCATTCAACTCATGCAATAACTTAGGATTGTCTGTATTATCCCATTTCCATAATTTGATTTTGTTATCCATTCCGACTGTCGCTAAAATCTTTTGATCTGGACTAAAGGTGGCATAGATCAAGCCAGCACCATGGATATTCAGCAAATGTAACAGCTTACCTGTTTCACTATCCCAAATTCTTACCGTTTTATCATCACTGGCGGAGAGCAGTTTCTTGCCATCATTACTAAAGCTCACTCCATAGACGATACCTTCATGTCCTTTAAGTTCGCTTCGGAAAGTTCCATCAGCATTGCCAAGACGAACAGTTTTATCGACACTGCCTGATGCAAACATTTTCCCATCAGGGCTAAAACTGACTGACCAAATAGTATCTGTATGGCCATAAATTGTATCAATCAATGTAGCTTTTAGATCCCAAAGGCGGACAGTCCGATCTTTGCTAGCTGATAAAAGATAGCGCCCATTCGGGCTAAAGTTGACATCAAAAATGCTATCAGTATGTCCACCCAGCTTAGTTTCCAGCGTCCCGTCAAGATTAAAGATTTGGATCGAATTATCTTCCGAACCAAAAGCAAGCCGTCTACCATCGGCACTAAAATTTAAGCTCAAAACATCAGTTGAATTACTTTTAAAAGATCGTACTAATTGAATTTCGCGATTTAATTCCCTAATTTGCCCCCCAATTTGCCCCGCAATTTGCCAT
>JBBRMK010000179.1:0-2522 GCA_038230875.1 Pseudanabaenales cyanobacterium | reverse complement strand
GGGACATGCGGGGAAATAAAGTACCAATTAATGAGGAGAAATTACAATGTCCCACTTTGGCAGAGTTGCAGAAGGTTGCCAAAAATCTTTGTACTGCTGCAAATCCTCAGGCGCGACTTTTATTTTCTTCTCGTAGATTTTGGTGATTAAATGCACAATTGGCTTTACGCCCTTCCAAGCCATATTGCTAGCCCATTTTACAGCAGTATCAATTGAATCTAAGATTGCCCCATTCCAATATTTTTCCAGTGCAGCCCAACATCTTTCAATGGCATTGTATTTGCTGTGATAGGGAGGATAGTAAATCAAACGAATCCTCAGTCCTATTTTCTTAGCTAGCTCAACGATACGTTTAATAAACTGTGTCCTGTCACTGCGGGTTGCTGAACCGCCATCAAGATCGATTACTAATTCCTCATAATGTCTGTAACTGTCTTTATGCTCTTCCCACCATTGACTCAAGCAGTCTACGATAAAATCGCTAGTCTCGGCGGAACTCCCAAAATAGATTGACAACTTATTTGTCTCTAGGTTGAGTATACCAAAGGGTACTAACACAGATGACCAGACATGGTCGTGGTCATCCGCCACATTTGCTAATAGATTTCGCGATTTGCCGTTCCGACTCAAGTTACCAATTTTTACCTTGGCTTTGCTATCAATTGATATTCTCAAGGATTTGCTATTCTGATCTGATTCTTGGTTGACTTGATGGACATTCTCAAAAATTGCATCCGTTTCAGGGAGCTTTTTCAAGGGTTTCAGTTTTTGTGTTTTTTTAGGCGATATCCCATGCGATTCATCACTTCTCCTATCGTCTGTCTTGTCACTAGTTTCTCATACCCTTTATTTGACACCAAAGCTTCTCGTACTGCCCTTACACTTATCTGGGTGTAAGCAAAAGTTGACTGCATTTTCGGGTCTGCTTGACTTTGGGAATCCACCAATTCCTTAATATCCTCTTCTAAATTTGGCAGCTTCTTTTCGCTTTTATGTCGCCCTCTTGCTCCATAATTATCCATGCAAATCAACCCTGTTCTTCTTTCATTGAGTCCTAAATTTACACTTGTCCGTTTCCATCCCATCACTTTTTCCGCTTTCCTCGCTGAGCCTTCAAAGTAATCTTCAGCGACTTTTGCCACGAAGTCTCTTTTTCGATATCCAGTTAGTTTTTTTGCTGCGTCTTTGAATGTTGCTTTTACTTCTTCGCTTAGCATTTTATCGCCTCTTTTACTTATTTAATATATGGTACTTTATTTTCCCGCTCCTCCCTATAGCGATCGCGCTTGGTCATTTTTTTTCTATTATTGAGATCACCATAGACATTAAGATCGTGTTAATCTAGCTGTTTAGAATTGATTTGAAGAATTGCCATGACTGGATTTGTTGGGCTGCACGTTCATACTGAATATAGTTTGCTGGATGGGGCTAGCCAAATCCCCGACATGGTTAATCGCGCGGTCGAGCTGGGAATGCCCGCGATCGCTTTAACCGATCATGGCGTTATGTATGGGGCGATCGAGCTAATCAAGATATGCAAATCGAAAGGTATCAAGCCAATTATTGGTAATGAAATGTATGTCTTAAATGGGGACATTACTATCCAATATAAGAGAGAAGAAAAAAAGAGAAAATATCACCAATGCGTTCTTGCTAAAGATACTCAGGGCTATCGAAATCTTGTTAAGCTGACCACAATTTCTCATTTGCAAGGCTATCAAGGCAAAGGGATTTTTGCACGTCCTTGCATTAATAAAGATTATTTACTCCAATACAAAGAAGGCTTGATGCTCACTTCTGGATGCTTAGCGGGAGAAGTTCCCCAAGCAATCATGAATAGCGATCCAAAGCTAGCACGGGAAGTGGCGGCTTGGTATAAAGAACATTTTGGTGATGATTATTATTTAGAAATTCAAGATCATGGATATCCTGAAGATCGAATTGTGAATGTGGAAATTTGTAAGATTGCCAAAGAATTAGATATCCGAGTAATCGCCACGAATGACTCTCACTTTACTTCTTGTATGGATGTAGAAGCCCATGATGCGCTGCTCTGTATTCAAACTGGAAAATTAATTTCTGATGAGAAACGTCTCCGTTATAGCGGCATGGAATATTTTAAATCCTATGATGAGATGAAACGCCTTTTTCGCGATCATTTGGAAGATGATGTGATCGAAGAAGCTCTTGCCAATACGCTCCTTGCCGCCGCTAAAGTCAAACCATACGACCTGATGCGCGATCCTCAAGCTGCGGATTATCCAATTCCTGACGGACATACTGCTGATACTTATTTTGAAGAGGTCACATGGCAAGGTTTGCTCCAAAGATTTAATGCGAAAACCCATGCCGAGATTTCGCAAGAATATCAAGAGCGCTTGCGTTTTGAACTTGGCATTATTATGCAAATGGGCTTCTCAACTTACTTTTTAGTGGTTTGGGATTACATCAAATATGCTAGAGACAAAAAAATTCCCGTAGGTCCAGGACGGGGCAGTGCGGCAGGTTCTCTAGTTGCTTAT
>JBBRMK010000178.1:0-2661 GCA_038230875.1 Pseudanabaenales cyanobacterium | reverse complement strand
TGATGTTACGTGGAAGTTTCTAAAGCCCTCACCCCTAGCCCCTCTCCCGCAGGAGAGGGGAACAAGAAAATAATTTGGGTTTTGCTCCCCTTCTCCTGCGGGAGAAGGGGTTGGGGGATGAGGGGTAATTTTCGCTCCACGTAACATCAATAAAAAATTATAAAAAAGTCGAGTGCAGTTTGCGCTCGACTTTTTTATAGTGTTCTTATAGCTGAAACTTAGTCAGACCATTGTATATACATTTTAGATGGTTTTTGAGTTAGCCTGAACAAAGGCTATCTGCACCTGTTGTAATCGCTCCAAGCAATGTCTGAATCTTGATCCACTTCTGTTTGTTTTGATTGATTGCTGTTGATAAGTTAATGCAAATAGGAAGAGTTACGGTTTGGCTGGGATCATACAAAAATCCTTTTGAGTCGAATTGGAGTGTATAAGTACCTCCTGAAACGGCTAAAACAGTAGGCGCAGCTACAGTTGGAGATGTGGAACCGCCTGACGTTAAATTAAAAATTACGATGCCTTCTTCTATAGATTGAAACTTGCCGTCATCGACTTTAACATTATTTAGTTGATATGCTTCTTTAGAAATACCAGTTTTAAAATTGATTTTAGTTCTTCTCAAATCACTGTTATCACTCTGACGGATTTTTGCATCTGATTGAGCCGTTTTGATCGCCTGAAAAATTTTAGTTTGTGAAGAATTGAGGCGTTGATTGTTCACAAAACCTAAGTACGATGGAGCCGCGATCGCGCTGAGAACACCCACCATGATCATGACTACCAAAACTTCTATGAGTGTAAATCCTAAGGATTTAGCATAGCGATCGCGACGTTTTTGAGGATTTATCAATGCTGAAAACTTGCGATTCCACTTTTTGAAAAAATTAGAAAAGCTTTTAAAAAGGGAATTAAAAAAACTATAGATAGACATTTTTTTGATCTCACTTTAAATTACTTTTTCTTCAAACCGACTGAACTACGACCAAAGCTACGGACATCGGCATTTGGGAAAAATGTAATGTTGCTAGCATTTGGCTGACGTAAACCTTTTGCAATTGACGGTGTTGCTAAACGCGCGATCGCATTACCGCGTAAATAGACTCTTGCCGTAACACTTTCAGGTGTGACACAAACATAAAAACTACTTAGCCTAGAAGGATTAGTTCCATCAGCGTTACTAAAATCGGCAGGAATACGTTGAGTTACACTACCTGATGGGTTAGTAGTAGAAGCTGGATTAGAATTACCAACTCCGACCGATGGATCATCACAATCTAGGTTGGCAGGAGATGTAACTCCAGCAATAGTAGTATTCTTGCCGATAGGGATCTTAATTGCACTTGCAGCTGTTGCGCTTGATGCCGTACCCGCATTATTATTGCCGCCTTGATTTGCAAGGTAGTCAGTGTCATCCATAAAATCTACTAAGGTTGCAAAAGGAGTACCAGGACTATGAGGAATAACAGTAATATTGTTATTAAACTTAAAGTCAGCAAACTTTTTCCATGCAGACGCGAGGGTTGATAAAGTGCCTGCACTAGTGAAGTCGGGACGATTAAAACCTTGAGATGGCAGAATGAAGTAAACGTTTGGATCGGCTAAAGCTACAGGAACTGCAGGAGGTACGATAAGTGTAGAATCTGCTCGAACACTTAAGTTTGCTGCTAAGGGGCAGCCACTAGGACTAGTGATTGAGTTCCCAACTTTAGTGATTGCGCCACTACTGCAATATGCGACATATCCGTCTTTGAGTTCCCATCGCAAAATTCGAGCAGTGTTTGACCAAGTGCTACCGCTATTACCCGCAATATTAGGATCATCATTTTTTAAGTAATAAGCTACAAGCGAATAAGTATAGGTATCTCTTCCGAAAGCACTTTGCGAACCCAAGCAAGCTGTCTGCTCTGCACCGACATAAGGCATACAGCCTAACTTTACAGGTAGAGCAGCTGGTGTTGCGCTGTATTTCGCTTCAGCATTTGGCTCATACCTAAAACGCTTCCAGAACACTAGAATTGGCGTACAGTTAGTCGTGTTACATTCCTGACTGGTAGGGTTAATCTCTGTATGTGGCAATTGGCTATTTATTCCTGCTAAAGACTCAGCACCATATATATAAGTCGCTTCTTGAAGATCGTCTGAGATATAGGTAATTGCCGCTTGAAGTTCTTCTTGAGCGTTTGACTTAGCTGTTTCTTTGCGATCGCTATCTAGCACTCCCACCAAAAAACTAAGTAACACAGCAACTAGAAATGATGCGATTAAAGCTGCAACTAGCAACTCAATCAATGTAAAACCAGCCGCTAAACCTTTACGATGAGTGACTCTTTTGAGGCTCAAGACATTTTTGCGTTGCCAAAATGCAAATATTTTTTGGAGAATTTTTTTCATAGGACAAAGTTCCTTACTTTATTATTTTGAGCCAATGCCATTTCTAATATCATCAAGATTATTAGCATTTGTAGTTGGCAATATCTGCGATCGCACAGTCACAATTGGGCAAGTTATCGAAGCTGTCGCCGAAAATGGCGTTTTACTGCCAGCACATGTTGTTTCTGTACCAGTTCTAAGAGGTGCACTTCCTGCTAAAGCATCGGCGCGATAGACTCTGACCGCTAGCCAGAAACCTTGACTTTTTAACTGAGTAGAGTCGGCTACTGG
>JBBRMK010000177.1:0-2843 GCA_038230875.1 Pseudanabaenales cyanobacterium | reverse complement strand
GGCGATCGCATCTTCCATCCCATCATGTTGTATCCAAATCTTTTCACCGATAATATCAACATGAATTGCACAGCCATAGATGCGGGTGTTGCTATTTTTCCAGCCAATATTGACAAGTTGATAGTGATCGCCTTCGCGATCGAAGACTAGCTCACTTTGGACTGGATCAGTGGGAGCGCGTAGTTTTGCTCTTTCGGTTAAGGATTCTTGAATGAGTTGGCGATATGAGTTTATCTTATCCATTGGGCTATCTCCTGTTTTTCAGAGTCATAGACGAGTAGGGGGATTTGGTTACGCTGAATTACGGTTTGAATGAAGGGATATTTGAAGAAGCGTTTGTGAATATCTGATGGTATTGCTAAGTATAATAATCGATCTGGTTCTTCTTCCTCTAGGGCGATACGATAGTTGATGAATTGCCCGATCGCTGTATGAAATTCGGAGATGGTGGAAGGGGCAATAAAGGTTTTAATTTCGATCGCTATTTTATTGCCGTCTTTGATTGCGCCAATTAATCGTTCTGCTCCTAAATCAATGTACAGATCAACAAAGCCTAAATCAATATGATAGGGATCGTGGGTGATTGTCCATCCTTCATGTTCAAGTGCAGTTTTAACCAGTTGATGAAATATATCTTTTCTGGGCATGGTTGTTTAGTAAGGGGTAAGGTGTTTTTGAGATTATGTTGTCATTTCTTCTATGCTGATTTGTCCTGTAACGGCGGCGGTGATTAGCGCAGAGCGGCGTTCTTTTAGTAGTGAGATCGAATCAGTAAGAGCTTTTTTTAACTCTTTATTTTTTGCATCTTCTTCTGAAACTTTAGCAATAATTTCTAACTGTTCTGCTTTTGGTGGGATGGGGAATCGAATTTCAAAAAAGTTTTCTGGATATATGCGTAGTCGTGATGACCATACGCCTTTAGACCAGCGTACAACCTCTGCAATGAAAGGCTTCGAGCGACAAAGTAGTTCCATAAATTCAGGAAGTAAATCACCTTTAAAAATATAGACATGATAGTCAGGACTGACAATGCCATCAAGAGGACTGACACCCATTGCGCCCATCCATCCCCAGAGTGTATTTGTAACAAAGTCTCCTTTCTCACAGCGTTTATACCCTGTCATATCATCTGCTTTGAACATATATACTTGTTTGTCTGCACGAGATGTAACGCCAGTAATGTGAGAAACAGAGAGTAACTCTTCATCACCTGTTTCTGATCTTTCGTCACGAATTGCAAAAAGATTTTTAGCTCGTTCAATAGTCCAATGTTTAGGAACATCACCTAACCATTCAATGCCCGATCGCTTAAATGAAACATTAGCATCAAGCCCACGAGTAACTGCGCGACTAATCAATGCTTCGCGTTTTTCTTCTAGCAGGGCAAGCATTTTTTCTTTTTCTGCGATTAGGTTGTCTATTTCTGTTGTTTCGCGATCGAGGTAGTCAGCGATCTGTTTTTGGATACTGATCGCAGGTAATGGAATAAGAGCAGAACCAATAGCGCCTTTTGGTAAACCGTAGCGAGTAACACCCGTTGAAGCAAGCTCTAATTGTAAAGCTACTGAACGGGACTGAAGACAACGAAATAGAAAACGTCCATCCAGTAAATTTTTTCTTGGGCGAATCATTGCTAAGTGATATCCACAAACTAAATCATCGGATGTTTCTGCAATGTAAGCTGGAATAGCTATATCATTCCAAGATTCAGAGTCTTTAGTGATAACAACATCATCTACTTCAAGATGAAACTTAGTAATTTCGTCTAGGGTTGCAGTTGCTTTCATTAAATCCATATCAAGCTTAATCTGCTCGTTCTTATAAACATCAGTATAGTTACAAAGACGAACGGGGTTCTCATTCTCTAAAGAATGTTTGTCAACGTTACTTACTGAATATTCAGCAACAGCTTTAATTGGAACGATTCGCCATTGATCAGGCATTTTTGCAAAAGTTTTCATGATGTTAGTCGCTTTAAAATTTCAAGTATGTTCTCTTCTACTTTAGATAGCTCTAAATCAATTTCTTCTAAATCCCTCGGTGGTTGATACTTAAAAAACTCGCGATTGAAATTAATCTCATAGCCAACCTTCCCGATCGCACCGTCAACCTCATCGCGTAATTTTTGATCAGCATTAATCCAAGCATCCCCCACATAAGGACGCACCTCTCGCAAAAAGAAAGAAACGATATCATCCTTTAATGGAACATTCTCATTATCCCGCAGACTCGGATCAGGTTCATAAGTAATGGAACCCCCTCTAACTCTCCCTTGCAAAGGGGGAGAACTCAAACCTCCCCCCTTTGCAAGGGGGGACTGAGGGGGGTAAAACACCCCAAACACCCGATCTAACTCCGCCTGAGAATAACTAGGGAAATCCGCCACAGTGACAAGCCCCTTCGCGCCCATTGTCGCAATCACTGGTGCAGCGTCAGGATCGACAGCCGTAAAACAACTACGGAAAAACTGCTTTTGCTTCGCACCCTTAGCCCCAGTAGCCCAGCCAGCAGATTCATTGTGTTTGAAGATAAACTGCACAGTTATCCAAATTTCATTCCAATCAAAATAAGGTTCGCGATCTAACTCCTGCTCCATCTCCATAATCGGATCGTAAAGCTCAGGATAACCATTCAAAAAAATCTCCTTCGCCTCATCCATCACCTGAAACCGCAACCGTAACGGACGCTCCACCGTAATCCTACGATAGCCAAAATCCGCATTATCAAAAATCTTAGAAGTCTCGCACTCCTCAAACTCCCCATGCTCACGAGTCAGCGTCTCAATAATTTCTCGATCTAAATAGCGGCGCTTATCGCCCAAGCTGCGTTTCATCGGCTGCCAT
>JBBRMK010000176.1:0-2867 GCA_038230875.1 Pseudanabaenales cyanobacterium | reverse complement strand
GCAAATCAACCAAGAACTAAAGTTCTTGGCTCAAAGCTCAAGTCAGTTAAAACTGACTAAAAAAAGCCTCAAATCAACCTGTTTCAACAGGTTTAAGCTTTTAGCCCGCAATTTATTGCAGGGCAAGTGCGTAAGTCCTAAGTATATAAATAATCTAAGTTGGTTAATGCTATGAGCGCGATCGTGAAGCCATTAGAAGAAATGATCAGAGAGTTACCACCAAGTCTCAAGATTCAAGTGCAAACTTTTGTGGAGTCTCTTTTAATTAAGCCAAATCATTCTACTAAGCCTAAGTTGGGGCAAGGCTGGGCGGGTAAACTCAAAATGCAAGGCTACTCATCGATTGAACTACAGCATCTTGCTAATGAGTGGAGAGATAGCTAGTGTTTCTCTTGGATACGAATATTTGGTTAGAGCGTTTGTTAGGACAGAAGGAATCGGAGACGGTAGAAAATTTACTAAATACCCTCGCAACCTCAGAGATCTGTATGACTGATTTCGGTTTGCACTCGATTGGTGTGATTTGTAATCGACTACGGCAGAGAGATGTGTTTGTTGAGTTTGTGCAAGATGTCTTTATTGACAGTGATGTATTGTTAATGACGGTTCCGCCTGATGGGATGAAGCGGACTGTTGAGGTGATGAATAGTTTTAATTTGGATTTTGATGACGCTTATCAGTATGTTGCTGCCGAACGGGAGAATGCAATAATCGTCAGCTTTGATAAGGATTTCGACAAGACCGATCGCGGTCGTTTGACACCATTGCAGGTGATAAATGAAAAGTAAAAATCCATGACTGAGATCGTTCCATCACAGCTTTTGGATGATATTTGTGAAATATTGATTGCTTCGCGGCAAACTGTGGTGCAGTCTGTGAATAGTGCGATGGTGTTGTGCTATTGGCAGATTGGGCGGGTGATTGTGGAGGATGAGCAAAAGGGGCTGGGTCGGGCGGAATATGGCAAGGGGCAGTTAAAGCTGTTATCGCAATCTTTACAAGCTGAGTTTGGTAAGGGTTTTGATGCTAGTAATTTACGCAATATGCGGCAGTTTTATTTGACGTTTCCAATTTGCGAGACACTGTCTCCTAAATTAAGTTGGAGTCATTATTGCAAGGCGATGCGGGTAGAAAATTCCAAAGCTAGGGATTGGTATATTGCGGAGTCTGTGGCGAATAATTGGAGTGTGCGGACTTTGGATCGGCAAATTAGTACTTTGTATTATGAGAGATTGCTTTCGAGTAGGGATAAGGAGCCTGTGATTAGTGAGGCTGTTGCTAAGACGAGTATTCTAAAGACGGATATTAAAGATTATTTGCGCGATCCTTATATTTTGGATTTTTTGAATTTACCGAATACGACTTTGTTGGAAAGTGCGATCGAGCAGGGCTTGATTGATAATTTGCAGCAGTTTTTATTAGAGCTTGGGCGCGGGTTTGCGTTTGTGGCACGTCAGCAACGGATTAGTGTGGAGGATCAAGATTTTTATTTGGATTTGGTATTTTACAATTTTAAGCTGAAGTGTTTTTTGTTAATCGATCTGAAGTTGGGGCGGCTGAGTCATCAGGATGTGGGACAGATGGATACTTATGTGTGTATTTATGACCAGCACCATAAGGGCGATGATGATAATCCAACGATTGGGCTAATTTTATGCAGTGAGAAATCGACGGCGGTGGCGAAGTATTCTGTGTTAAGTGATAGTAAGCAGTTATTTGTATCGAAGTATTTGCCGTTTTTGCCGTCTGAGGAGGAGTTACGGGTTGAGTTGTTGCGTGAGCGTGCTTTGTTGTTATTTGAGGAGGGGGAATAGATGAGTGTGCCTAAGTTGAGATTTAAAGAATTTAAAGATAATTGGGAAGTCAAAAAGTTAAAAGACTTAACCGAAATATTGAGATGTGGTATTGCTAGTACACCTATTTATGTAGAAGAAGGTGTACCGTTTTTATCTGCTCAAAACGTGAATGCAAATGGACAAATTGTTCTAGATAAATATAATTTTATATCTGAAGAATTTCACGAAAAAATTAGCAAAAATCATGAGCTATCAAATGGAGATTTGCTATACAGCAGAGTTGGCGCATCGTTTGGTAATTGTGCTGTATTTCAGCTAGATGGAAAATATGGCGTTTATGTAAGTCTGACGCACATTAGACCGAATAAAAAGTTACTAAACTTTTTTCTAAACTTTTTTCTGAATTCTAATAATGGAAAAAAACAAGCTAAAAATGGAGTGTTTCAGGGAGGTGGTGTTCCAAACCTGAATGTTAAAATCGTAGAAAAGTTTGAGATACCTTTCCCAAATATAAAAGAACAATCTAAAATCGCTGAGTTTCTCATGGCTGTGGATGAGAAAATTGCACAACTCACGCAAAAATGTGAATTATTAGGGCGTTATAAAAAAGGTGTGATGCAGCAGATTTTTAGCCAAGATCTGCGATTTAAAGATGATAGCGATCGGGCTTTCCCAGATTGGGAAGAGAAAAGAATTAAAGATTTTCTTGTTTCTCACAAAGGCGGTGCGCCTTTAACGCCATCAGACTTTGTGAAAAATAGTGATTATGAGGTAATTCCCAAAAAAGCAATCTCTAGCGGTGGAAAATTATCTTTAAGTTTGAGTGAAGGAACTTTTTGTAGTGAGAAATTTTTTAAAAATAATCTTAAGTCTGTCGTTGACGACTCATATTTAATTACTACATTAAGAGACTTAGTTCCTAGTGGTCCAAGTCTGATTGACTGACAAAAGTCCAAAAACATTGCTGTTAAAAGATTATAGGTTGTAATCACTCAGTGCCAAGGGTACGACACTTAACGCAAAGCGGTGGTTTCACACTCGGGAAATTTTGTGATTTACCCAAAAATACAT
>JBBRMK010000175.1:0-2931 GCA_038230875.1 Pseudanabaenales cyanobacterium | reverse complement strand
GCCTTTATCAAGCAGCAAGCTCAAAAGAAAAGTATTCAGCTAGAAGTTAAACTTCCTCGAAATCTACCTGACCAAGTACTTGATGAACGGCGCATTCGTCAAGTATTGATTAATTTGCTCAATAATGCTGTGAAATTCACGCTGGAAGGTGGACAAATTACTCTAGAAGTTACCAAGCAGGAAGCTCAGAAATCTTTGCATTCTAACGATTGGCTCCGCTTTGCCATAACCGATACAGGTATTGGGATTGCCCCAGAAAATATCAACAAGTTGTTTCAGCCCTTTATCCAAATCGATAGTGCCTTAAATCGCCAATATTCAGGTACAGGTTTGGGGCTAGCCCTAGTTAAGCAGATAGTGGAATTGCATGGCGGTAAAGTCGGTTTAACTAGCGAACTAGGGGTGGGCAGTTGCTTTATGATTGATTTACCTTATACACCTGAGTCCCCTGAAATGTTGATGGGTAAGCCATTAGCAACTACTTCCGAATTTGAATCTCCATTGACACACCAACCGACTAAGGTTCCCTTAATTTTGATAGTAGAGGATAATGAAATTAATATCATTACCGTCTCTGGCTATTTACAAGCTAAGGGTTATCGTCTAATCGTCGCTAAGAATGGACAAGAGGCGATCGCCCTTACTAAAGCTCATCTGCCCGACATAATTTTGATGGATATCCAAATGCCAGTAATGGACGGACTAGAGGCAACTCAACAAATTCGGCTCGATCCTAACTTGGTTAATATTCCGATTATCGCGATGACGGCTCTGGCGATGACAGGCGATCGCGATCGCTGTATACAAGCAGGAGCGACTGACTATCTCTCCAAGCCTGTCAAGCTAAAAGTATTAGCCCAGATGATTCAAACTCTGTTAGCCCCTTCTAGAAGCGGTACTCACTAATGAACACTTTAAGCCTCCAAAGTCCACAAGATATGCAATCCGCGATCGCCTTTAATCCGCTTATAGTGCCACCCGATACAACGGTGAGAAACGCGATCGTCAAAATGGGTGAAACTGGCTCAAACTATGTGCTAGTTGCCGAGAGTACGCATCCTGAAAGCAACAGTTTGGTCGGCATTCTGACCGAACGAGATATTGTCCGTATTAGTACTCAGCCGATCCCATTAGATCAGTTGCTAGTTGAGGCGGTGATGAGCCATCCAGTCATTACCATCAAAGCGTCTATATTTACTGATATTAGTGTTGCGCTAACCCTATTTCAACAACATCAAATTCGTCATCTACCTGTACTAGACGATCGCGATTGCCTCGTAGGTTTGCTCGCCCAAGATACCTTAATCGAGATGTTAACGCAGAAAGTTTTACATTTAGAATCCGAGAGGGAGATGAGGGCTAATATATCCAAGCTTGAAAAAGGTGAAGTTGTCCTACAGCAAATCAACCAAGACTTAGAAAAGCAAGTAGAACTGGGAACAGCCGCTCTGCAAGTCAGCGAAGCAACCAATCGCACTATGCTGGAGGCGATTCCCGATTTGTTACTGCGACTTCAGCGAGATGGAACCTGCTCGGATTACGTCAAGCAAAGAGTTGGTAATGAGAATTTTCTACCAATTGTTAATCATATCGCAGAAATTCTACCGCCAGAATTGCTTCAAAAACAGTTGGAAACTATCGAGCAGGCAATCGCCACAGGCGATCTGCAAGTATACGAGCATAGCTTTTTCAGACAAGATCGCATGATCCACGAAGAAGTCAGGATACTCGCAATTAACGACCAAGAAGTTTTGGCAATTATACGGGATGTTAGCGATCGCAAATTGTCTGAAGAAGACTTGCACCTGAGTGATGAACGCCTCCAATTGGTATTGGGAGTCGCCGATGATGGTTTATGGGACTGGAATCTAACTACTCGAAATGTGTATGTCAGTCCGCGATGGTCGGAAATGTTAGGATTTAATCCCGATGATTTACCAGCCAATATCACTACATGGGAACAGTTAATTCACCCAGACGATAAACCTTGGGTGATGGAACGACTCAACGCTCACTTTCACGATGCGTCTGTTTCCTACAGATTTGACTATCGAATGCAGACCAAAAATGACGAATATTGCTGGATTGCCAATTATGGAAAGGTCGTGATTCGGGATCAGCAAGGAAAGCCCCTGCGGATGATTGGCACTCATCGAGATATAACCGTAAGGAAGACGGTGGAAGAGCAACTTCGTAAGCGCGATGTCCATCTCAAAACAGCTCAGCACATTGGGAAATTTGGTAATTGGGAATTTGAACTGGCAACGGGGAAGATTTCTTGGTCAGAAGAGGTTTTTCGCATTTATGGACGTGATCCAGCGATGGGTACACCGACTTATGAAGAAATAAAGCAATATATTTATCCCGATGACTGGGAGCAGTTTGACCAAACCTTACAGACTGCGATCGCGCTTGTCCAGCCCTACGATCTTGAGCATCAAATTCGCCGCCCAGATGGTTCATTGGGATACGTCATCTCCCGAGGGGAAATTATTTGTGACGATTTAGGTCAGCCGATTCAGATCGTTGGCACAATTCTTGATGTAACCAATCTCAAGCAAGCCGAAGCAGCATTGTGGCAACTCAATCAAGATCTCGAACACCGAGTGGAGAGACGTACAGCCTCTTTGCAGCGCAGTGAAGCCCGCCTGCGAGAAGCGCAACAGGTTGCTCATGTTGGTGATTGGGAACTAGATCTACTAAACCAGAAACTGAGCTGGTCTCCTGAAGTCTTTAAGATCTTTGGTCTCGACCCTAATCAGCCAGAACCCACTTATGAAGAGATGCTCAGCTATTATCCACTGGATGAACGAAAGCGCGTTATCGATTTCGTAGACAAAGCAATTCAGGGAGAACCCTATGAAACAGACTTTCAGATTATTCGAGCCGATGGTTCTTTTGTTTACATCTTTGCTAGAACCGAACCGATCT
>JBBRMK010000174.1:0-2946 GCA_038230875.1 Pseudanabaenales cyanobacterium | reverse complement strand
TGGAGCGAAAACTAACCCTCATCCCCCAACCCCTTCTCCCGCAGGAGAAGGGGAGCAAAACTCAAATTATTTTCTTGTTCCCCTCTCCTGCGGGAGAGGGGCTAGGGGTGAGGGCTTTAGAAACTTCCACGTAACCTCAGTTATGAGGTCAGCAAAATCTAAATTCCATAATTTTACGGAGTTGTTATTACTGGCTCAGGCAATTCCATTAGATTTTGTGGCGATCGCCCTTGTAAATAGAGGGTGTCATAGCTGAGTCAATTCCATTTGACCATTCTACCAAACCAGTAATGACTCTCGCTGAAGCGAATAGTGCGGAATTTTTGAGTTGACTAAATATACCTTTGTTGAGATAGGGTTAGAACTTACGCAATAGCCCTGCAATAAATTGCGGGCTGAAAGCTTAAACCTGTTGAAACAGGTTGATTTGAGGCTTTCTTTAGTCAGTTTTAACTGACTTTAGCTTTGAGCCAAGAACTTTAGTTCTTGGTTAATTTGCGTAAGTCCTAAGGGTTTTAGATCGAAGATTTTTTGTTCGCCGTTTTCAAACCACAGCATTAAACAATGGTTGTCTAGTGCTTCAACTTTTTTGGTGTAAGGGTTCATAATCATTGATGAACTTTAGAAATTTTCCTCAGACATTGCTTCTAGATTCCGATCGCCTCTAATCACGCGCATAATTTCTAAGCCATCGTCGATAACGCGATAGAAAATGATGTAGTTTTGCATGGGAATACCGCGTAGATAGGAGCGGATTTGAGAATAGCTTCGTCCAATTAAAGGGAATTGGGTAAGATAACGGCATTTTTTAGTAAATTCATTGAGTAGCCGATCGCCTGCTTCGACATTCTTTTCTTTGAAGTAGTCGATGATTTCTTCAAGGTCGCGAATGGCTTGGGGGGATATGGTGTATTGAGGCATGACTAGGCTTCATGATTGTTATGAAGTCTTGTCCAAAGTTGGTTAATCGCGGTTTCACCGTCGAGACCTTCGCCGCGATCGAGTTGGGCGGCGGCAAGGTCGATTTTTTCGCGTAGTTCTTCTACCCAGCGATCGTAATGGTTGCGCTTTTCTAGGAGTTGGAGCGCTTCGGCGATTACGTCAATGGCTTTGGTATAGCGTCCTGTGGCAATCTGGGCTTGAATGAATTGTTCTTGTTCTGGTTGAAGTGCGATCGTCATAGCTGGTTTGAGATAGCGGTTGTATCAATTATATCGAGCGCGAACAATGAACCGCAATCGTATTCCTTGATCGCATTTTGTTTACTGGTATTGCGATCGCGCTGACTCGATTTCTGGCAACATTCCGTAATTTCTCGAAATTCTGCTCACAGATTTACTTTCATCCAAGCGCGAAAAGCCCGCATCGCCGCACTACGTCCTTCACTGAGACTAAGTTCTAAAAACTGAGGAATGATCTCGCGTACTCGGATATTACCAAAAGTGGGACTAAGTTCTGATTCGATGTATTGATCGTTGTGCAAGACATAAATTTTGAGATCTTCATCATACAGCCATAGTTCAGGCACACCCAGAATGCGATATACATCAAACTTAGTTTTAGAGGTCACATCTACTTCGATCGCCAAGTCAGGCGGTGGATCGATCGCCATGTCCAGCTTACGGATGCCCCGCATGGCGACATTATTTTGAATATAAAAGCAGTCATCAGGCTCTAGTCCTGCCTTCTTCGCCTTCGCTTTAAATGTGGTAGAGCCATAGCCTTCAAAGTCTAGCTCCATTACGTCCAGTAATGCTTTTACAAAGTCAGCAAGTAGGACTTTGATTTTTTCATGTTTAGGTAAGGGCATAGCAATTTCTAATACACCATCTAAGTAAGCAATTCTTGTTCCGCGCTTTTCACCAAGATCTTCAAGAATTGATTCAAATTGTTGCCAGTCGATATCATGGAGAATGGTGCTTTGTCCTTCGAGGGTTTCTATTTGCGAAATGCGTAATAACGTGGTCATGGGAACATCTCCTGTCTTAGTTTGACGACAGATACAAGTAGATTCTAGGTGCTTTTCTTGGGAAATGCACATTTAACTGTAATCTTCAGGTTAGAACTTGTGCTACCTGATGCAAGGAAGGGTACACCAGCCTTAGCATCAAGACTTACTCCAAATTGAAGTGTCACTTCGCTCACTTCAATTGTGGATAAGTTGCGAAAGGCATTGAGTGTATTGATCGTATATCCACGCACCAGATTTTGCATAGACTGAAAGCTTTGGATTGCTTTTTCCTTTGTCTTTGAAACCATGCACAATGCGATCGCTACTCATCGATCGCATTTTGTTTACTGGTATTGCGATCGCGATTTCAATGTTAGTGTGTATATACAAAATGTATTTTAAACCTCATGAAATTTGAATGGGACGAATAAGTATCTCGCGCAAACGTCTTGAGAAGATTCAGAATATTCCTGATGCGGATATTAATACTTCCGATATTCCTGAACTGGATGATAATTTTTGGGAAACGGCAAAGATGGTAATGCCGATCGCAAAAAAGGCGGTTTCGATTAGATTAGATAGTGATGTTTTGGATTGGTTTAAAGGTCAGGGTCAGGGTTATCAATCAGCGATTAATAATGTCCTACGTTCTTATGTCAATCATCAACAGAAAAATTTATAAAGAGTTTTTCCTTTTTACTTTTTCCTTCTATGACTTGCCTGTCTGATGTTCTGTCATATACTTTTTTAGAACTGTGTTAATCAAGGTTTGATAGCCTCTTGGAACTTGTTGTTTGTACCAAGCTAGGATGGTGGGATCGATTCTGAGGGTTACGGGAACTTTGACAGGGGGGATGTTGAGGGTTGCTTCTTGCCAAAAGTCACCATCTGTAGCTGGTGCATCTGTGTAGTCAATATCAGAGTCCTGCATCTGTCCAAGGATTTTCAGTTGTTCTTCTCTCGATATAGCCATGATAAATTCTCCTTTCTTCTGT
>JBBRMK010000173.1:0-3109 GCA_038230875.1 Pseudanabaenales cyanobacterium | reverse complement strand
TAATCTTCCAACGTTTAGTAATCAAGTACAGATAATTTTTTGAAAGTGCCGCTTCGCGGCACTTTCAAAAAATTATTTGGGTTCTGCTTTAATTACTGTGGTAACTAAACAAAATTTGAGTTTATTTAATTTATCAAGTAGAGGATTTTATGTCTTACCATGGCGATATTTCTTCCAGCGAAGATGCAGTTGGAGTTGCGGTTGTTAATTACAAAATGCCGCGTATGCATACTAAGGCAGAAGTCATTGGGAATTGCAAAAAAATTGCCTCAATGATCGATGGCATGAAGATTGGCTTACCTGGCATGGATCTGGTGATTTTTCCAGAATATTCCACCCACGGCATCATGTACGATCCAAAGGAAATGATGGAAACCGCCGCAACAGTTCCTGGTGAAGAAACTGCAATCTTTGCCCAAGCTTGCATCAAGAATAAAGTCTGGGGAGTATTTTCTTTAACTGGTGAAAAACATGAGGCGCATCCAGAAAAAGTGCCTTATAATACTCTGATTTTGATGAACGATCGCGGTGAAATTGTTCAGAAATATCGTAAGATTATGCCTTGGACTCCGATCGAAGGTTGGTATCCTGGCGACTGCACTTACGTCTCAGATGGACCCAAGGGCTTGAAGATCAGTTTGATTATTTGTGATGATGGTAACTATCCTGAAATCTGGCGTGATTGTGTCATGCGTGGTGCAGAGTTGGTTGTGCGCTGTCAAGGCTATATGTATCCAGCTAAGGAGCAGCAAATCATTGTTTCTAAGGCGATGGCATGGATGAATAATACTTATGTGGCGGTAGCAAATGCTGCTGGCTTTGATGGGGTTTATAGTTACTTTGGTCATTCGGCGATCGTAGGGTTTGATGGTCGCACCCTTGGCGAATGTGGCGAAGAAGAAAATGGTATTCAGTATGCCGCTTTGTCTAAGTTTGCAATCCGCGATTTCCGTAAGAATGCCCAATCACAAAATCACATCTTCAAGTTGATGCATCGCGGCTACACTGGGATGCTCAATTCAGGCGATGGCGATCAAGGTAAAGCCGAGTGTCCCTTTGAATTCTATCGAGATTGGGTTCTTGATCCGAAGAAGGCAAAAGAGAGTTCAGAAGCAATTACTCGTTCAACTGTTGGTACACCAGAATGCCCGATTGTTGGTCTCCCGAATCAGCAGGCTATCCCTTCAGTAGAAAAAGCTAAACCCGCAACTATTCCAGTTTCAGTTAAGGGTTAAGTTCAACTAGATTACTTTCTCTCACATCAAACAAGAAATATCCTAAATATTGTTTAGGATACTTCTTGTTTGATGTGGGAATGATTAAACCTAAGCTTCAGTACAAAATATGGCTAACAATCGGGCTGAAAGTATTAATCATGAGTTTTGAGGCGATCGCCTACTGCACGAAATGTGATGAGGCTTTATCACCACAACTTTCGCGATCGCATCATCGTAAAAAACCAGCCAAGTGTAATTCATGAGAACCAAATCGCATTATGACGTTTTGCTTTCTCCCTGTGGGAATGCTGGATTTTTGCGAGGAGTCTTTGCGCTAAGTAAGGCAACGATGAATTTTAAAATCATTCTTTTTTACCACTCTCTATGTTAAAGAATGTAGCAGAAATTTTCAAAATATGAGTCAGACTAAAGATAGGGATTTGGTTTAAAAAACGATTCACATATGAAAACAGATACGAGATTGTAGTACTTCTATTTGTTAGTGAATGGCACAGGCGCGGCGATATTTCTCAACGCGATCGCTTTATCAAACAAGTAAGTTACGTTGAAAAGGATTTTCTATAACTATCTCATTAACAGGACTGCTCTATCTGATTCACCTATTCTCACGTTAGGGCAATCGCACACGTTTCTTAACAAATGATGAAATCTAAGCATTGACTATGTTCAACCATACCGACACTCTTTAAACTTGCCCACTTTTCTGCACCAGCTAAATATTCCGTGTTACCCATTGTTCAATGATGATATCGATTATCCTACGCTGTCGTGTTCTTTTCTTATTTGTTAAAAAACGTGTGCGGTTGCCCTACTCTGTGGTGATCGATCCTACCTGTACCAAGAATGGCTGTACTATAGAAATAGTCAGACTTTTAACTGTCCTTGCCATGGCGCTAAATTTAGTGTCTACGGCAATGTTGTTGGCAGTCCAACCAAGGAAGCACTGATTACATACAATGCCACAATTCAAGGAAATTCTATAATAGTTAGAAAAAGTTAATCACAACGACCAACAAGACTCTGTATCAGTCCAATATCTTACTCTCTTTTCGGCGAAAGATTAGGGTTGTGGCGCGGAGTGCCGCAACACCAATAACTTAAAGTTTTAAATTTTCTTTTACTATGGCAATTCCAGAACCGACTTTAATTATTTATAGTCAACCACCCAAGGCGATCGCTATATCAGATTTACGTCAAGCAAGGATCGATGAATTTCTTGCCTCAAGGTCATTACAGCCAAAAAGTCGCAGTGCCTATCAGTCTGATTTGCAGATATTTATGGACTGGTGCGATATCGCTTGGGCTGATGTCAGTCGCCGTAAGGTGACGCAGTTTAAGACGTTTTTAATCAAGGAACGTGAACTTGCTTTGAGTTCCGTAAATCGGATGCTGCAAACGCTGAAATCTTTTTATCGTTGGTTGCTGCTCTCGGAATATGTGAAGGCTGACCCGACCATCGGGATTCAGTTGGAGCGTTTGCCTGAATCTGTAGCGAAGGATTTAGATGATGATGAGGTGGTGCGGATTTATGAGGCGATCGCGCTCAGTAAATTTCCGATTCGAGATCGGGCTTTGTTTACGGTTTTGTTACATGGATTACGAGGGGAAGAGTTGTGTAATCTGAATGTGGGAGATTATTGTAATGGTGAGTTGGTAATTCCTGTGGCGAAGTGGGATAGTAAGGGGGAAGTGCCTTTGACTAAGTTAGGTTTGCAACATCTGGATGACTATTTGGCTTGGCGTAGGGAAAAAGGAGGTGAGGATAAAGGTGAATTATGGCAAGAGTCGCCTTTGTTTGTGTCTTTTTCTAATCGTAATTATGGCAAGCGGTTGACCTATTGGGGTGTGCGTCATGTGATGGATGATCTGGC
>JBBRMK010000172.1:0-3474 GCA_038230875.1 Pseudanabaenales cyanobacterium | reverse complement strand
CGATGGCAAGAAAGATCCCCTTCATGAGGGATTGGAGCAGTTGGATAAGTATCTGTCAGGTTTAAGTTTAGATACTGGTTGGCTAATGATTTTTGATCGCCGTTCTGGGTTGCCGTCGATTAGCGATCGGACTACGACTGAGAATGTAGTTAGTCCTAATAGCAGAAATATTATTATCATTCGCGGATAAGTTCGCTATTAAGAGTTCATAAAGTTCGTAAAGTTAGGTGTTTGCATTTGTTAATGTCCTTAAAAAGCAAATGACGGTAGCTACGTTCAAGCTGCTGTCGGCGGATATCAAATATTGGCAAATTATCGTGATTTCCATCAAAGGTTTAAGTCTGTTTCCTTAACTACAGCAAATCGCGAACAAACCTACCACTAGATTTTTATAAAAGTCCCGCTTTGCGGGGCTTTTATAAAAATCTGGGTTTGTTTTCAATCTCCTGTAAGTTCATGAATTAGCTGTTCTCAATCTGACACTGTCTTATCCTGATTTTGTTCTTTGCACTTATTGTGTTACGGCAGATCTCATAAATGTCTATCACTTTCGGAAACATTGTGATTGTTAGTCATGTAAAAAACGTATTTTTTGCGAATAAAGCTAACCAGATAATCGTGAATCAACTGATAGCGATCTTCTGGCATACTGCTAACCCGAAAAGCCAAACCTGAGCCAACCAGAACTGCGAGGACAAGAGAGAGATTGCTTTCACTTTCAGAATTGTCTGCCAACAAATTTACGGCAAGCTCAGCCTGAGTTTTTTGCGGACGCTTCTCTTCGTTACCAGTCAATGCATACAATACCCGTTCCGCTAAAAGTTGATTGAACTCACCGCAATCTTTGACGACATTCTCTAGCCAGCGCTCTACCAAGATCTCACTAGGCTTGCCATTTTTATTTCCTGTATCACTGGTCAACGCCAGATATTGCGATCGCGTGACGATTGGTGGATCTTCAGATTCTAGTTGTGCTCCTACTACCTGCAACTCGATCGGTAAAATCGTAGCGCGATCGCTACTCAAATCGGTAACTAAGCGATCAATCAGGGCAACATCTAGGCTTACTTGCGCTCGTTTAGTCAGAATCTCGATTACTTGCCGCGCTTGCTTTTGCGTAAAATCGCCCAAATAGTAACGCACCTGCTTACCAAGAATATCGTTTTCGATCTTTTCTAACTCAACCGCGCGATCGCATTCTAATAAATAATGCAAATAATCTTCGCGTAATGACAGCACCACCCGCACAAAGTCAGTACTTAGGCAAGCTTTAAGAAATTTATAAAATGGCAAGCGATCGCTAAAATCTTCTTTTTTGAAAAAGAAATCTTCAAACTGATCAAAAATTAAAACTGTGAGATAGTTCTCATCGATATTCTGCTTGAAATGTTGAATTGGATCGAGTTGAGGACGGCTCTGACTAAAACGATTGTTCAACTGACGCTTGATATCTCCACTCCAATCTTTGTAAGTATTGACTGCTAAAACTAGAACCTTGCGCCCATCAATTGATTCCATTTTTTGTAAAGCAGGAATCACCCCACCACTAAGGATTGAACTTTTCCCCGCGCCCGAATCGCCGTGAATCACTGTTAAGGGAAATCTTGCTTGACGGATGCGATCAACTAGTTTCTGTACATCTGGCATTCTACCTGAAGCTTCTATTTCTTGAGCAATTCCATCTGTCTGACGAGAGAGCGCTGTATACATATCAGGATTATTTGCTTCGCGCTTAGGATTTAGCGTTCCCGCGCCGATAAATGCGCGTAAACCATACTGCTGCTCCACTGAGCGCTGATGTTGCTTAGTTTCAAAGGCTTTTAAATAAAGACTTTCTGCCGTATAAAGCGATCGCAACTCTTCTAAAACTGACACATATATTTGAGCATCATATTGATGATTCCAGCGATCGCGTACTCCTTCTAATCTGGCGATCGCGCCTTGGCGATCACCTAGTCCTGCTAATGCTCTGGCTAACCAAAGTTCATACTTGCCATAGATGTAACGTTCAGAAAAATGTAAGGTCGGCAGCTTCAACGCTTCTGCGGATTGATAGAGCGCTAAGGCTGACTCGGCAAGCTTTTGAGCAGTTGCATAGTCCATTTCAGCTAGTTTTACTGAGGCAAGAATACCGCGATCGTGCGCCTCTCTTAATGGATTGGGATAAGTTTGGCGCAGGGCTAACGCTTCATTAGCGAGAGTTTCTAATTCTTGCCATAAGTTTTGCTGACTGGCTAACTCCTGCCGACTTGCTAGCTCCTCCATTGTCGCCATAAAAAAATTAATATATTCCCCCACCAAATCCCAGCGTTCCAATTTTTTGAAGATTGCAATACTTTCAGCAAAATACTGCTGTGATGTCCGATAAAAAGGCTCTTTATCATAACGATGACGAAAGGCTTCGGTGCGATCGCACATTCCTAATTGCAGCAGACAAACCGCTTGTTTAAGTTGGTTATCAGCTTGCCAAACCGCTAAACTCTTATGGAATAGTTCTTTTGCTCGATCAAGTTGAGCCTCCGCAAAAGCAATGCACCCAAAAGCAAAATCAAGACTCGCTCTTAATTCCCCATCTACTACTATCCCTTGAGCTTCCAGTTCGGCAACTGCTTGCATTAATTCAAACTGCTGTAACACATTAGCGATCGGCGCATGTAGAAATCCTTGTTTTCGAGCATCAAGAAAGTGATAAAACATCGCTTCCGTTGAGTCTTCCACCAATAACCTTAGTTCTACAGGCTCGAGCTGAAACCCGATCGCTCCCGCCGTTGCCCAATTTGCTAAATCTGACGCATCACGGGTAAGAATGTCTTGAGTGCGATCGTTTAGCCAAAGAATCATCGGAAATTCTAGACAGTTAGCAAATTCTTCTCGCACCTGATTAGCCGATTTCAAGACTCCCACAATATCTTTTACTACATCCAAACCTAAAACCATTAAAGCTTTTGGTTTCTGCTCTGGCGGTGCGTTATGCACCGCTTCCATTAATGTTTGAATCGATGTCAGTAAAGTCTTTGCCTCAGGTTCAAGAGTAAGTATCGCGATCGCGGTTTCCGCCAATCCTCGATCAGCAAGTTGCGATCTCAAGTCCAGCAAAACTCGCTTTTGCAAAATCTGATAATTACACAATGCGATCGACAGCGAAAAGCCTTGCGATAGCGTCACGATTCTCGTCAAACGTCTAAGTGCATCGCGATTATTATCGGCAATAGTATTTGCCAAATCATTTATCAAATCATTTATCAAATTATCTTTGCGATCGTCCATAGAGCTTGTCCTTATCTATTTAGGTGATCTCTAACAATAAAAGTACCCGATTTATTAAAACCAAGATGTGGTTGTGGGGGGGGGGGGGGGGCCCCAACCCCCGGAAAAAAAATAAAAAAAAAAAAAGAAATAAAAATTAATAGGGGGGAGATAAAAAAAAAAAAAAATTTGGTAGAGAAGTATATTTGGGGAATAAAACAAAAAAAT
>JBBRMK010000171.1:0-3487 GCA_038230875.1 Pseudanabaenales cyanobacterium | reverse complement strand
TTAGGACTTACGCACTTGCCCTGCAATAAATTGCGGGCTAAAAGCTTAAACCTGTTGAAACAGGTTGATTTGAGGCTTTTTTTAGTCAGTTTTAACTGACTTGAGCTTTGAGCCAAGAACTAAAGTTCTTGGTTGATTTGCTTAAGTCCTACTAATATAAAAAGTAGGAAACTTTATACACTTTCCATTCTTATACAGTAACACTGGAAGAGCTTATGTCGGCAAATCTCAGGGATTCAGATGATCGCAAAGATTCGCAGCAATGGTTTATATGTAAACGTGAAAGTGGTATTTGCGAAATTGTTAAAAGTGAAGACAATGACGAAGAAGCGATCGCTAATTCTGTAGAAAGTTGGGGCGCTTTTGCCTCTCAAGGTGAAGCGATCGCCAAGCGAGTTGGACTAATTCGCGCAGGAAAATGTCAGCCAATTTAAAAGCCAAAAAGCAGAAATTATGAGGCAACTTCTGTTTGGGTTTTGATCAGAATTGCTGCTGTCTTTGATGGGTGTCAGCTAATGGTAGCCATGAGACGCTACTATATACGGGACTACATTTTGTGGGATTTTTTACGTCATGATATCCGTTTCCGCTCGATTTGAAGAACTGCGAGCTAGAGGGCAAGCCGCGCTTATTCCTTTTATTACTGCTGGCGATCCTAATTTAGAGACGACAGCAAAAGCTTTGCGGGTTTTGGATCAAAACGGCGCGGATCTAATCGAGTTAGGAGTGCCTTACTCTGACCCATTGGCAGATGGCCCCGTAATTCAAGCCGCGGCAACAAGGGCTTTGCAAAATGGGACTACGCTCGAAAAAGTTTTAGATCTAGTGCGGGTCGTTGCGCCCGAACTGCGATCGCCAATTATTTTATTTACCTACTACAACCCGATTTTAAATATGGGGGTAGATAATTTTTTAAAAAAAATCTATGAGGCAGGTGTACGTGGTTTAGTAGTTCCTGACTTACCTCTTGAAGAATCCCATGTTTTGTTAGAGCCTGCTCAGAAAGCTAGTATCGAAGTAATTTTGTTGATTGCACCCACTAGCCCACCTGACCGCGTAGCCGCGATCGCGGCTAAGTCACAGGGGTTTATTTATGTGGTAAGTTCCACTGGTGTCACGGGAGTGCGTACCGAAGTTGCTAAAGGGGTAAAGACAATGATTGAGCAGATCAGAATCATTACCGACAAACCAATCGCCGTTGGTTTTGGCATCTCCCAACCTGAACACGCTAAGCAAGTAATTGACTGGAATGCTGATGGGGCGATCGTGGGTAGCGCAATGGTGAAGAAATTAGCTGAACCAGATGGTGGACTGCACGCGATCGGTGAACTCTGCAAAACTCTCAAGCAATCTATTCGTAGGGATTAGCATTTTAAGGATTAGAACTTATGAATATTTTGATTGGTGTGGTTATCGCGATCGCCATTTTTAGCGGACTTGTTTTACTGCTATGGTTACTATTTGAGTGGCAATATAAAAATCGACAGGGCAACTTGCTCGAATTTGATAGCGGTATTTGGCAATTTTTGAGCTACGAACCAGATCACTATCATTTGGAACTTCTCCTCACAGCGACAAACAAAACTCGTAATCTGGATGTTTTTTTAGTAGAAGTAAATCCTGTAATGTCACTTCTGTCTAGTGACAGTTTAGATGAAGTTAATAGCCAATTAAAGTTGCGATCGCGTCATGCAAATACCTCAAGCCGCAACGATAACTATTGGGAATCCTATATTGTTAATCCCAATCACAGTACATCTGTTGAAATTCAGCTCGATATTAGCGGCAAAAATCTTGAAGAATTGAGAACCGCATGGTTGCGAGTACATTACACGATTTACGGCCCTGCAGGACGCGAAGAAAAAATCAAGCACTGCATTATTCCTTTACAGTTTCCTGATGCTAATCAAAGGGAACGCTGGCGACCTACCCCTGATGCAGATGTTTTACCGATCCGCACTCACATTTTATCGGCAGGCGATAATCCTATAGAAGTAATGCAACGCTATGTCGTTAGTCATGCTCAACCAGGCGATATTGTGACGATCGCTGAAACTCCAATCGCGATTATGCAAGGCAATTTTTATCATCCTAGCGATATCAAACCTAAGTGGTTAGCCAAACGTTTGTGCTACTACTTTAAAAGTACATCTAGTCTTGCCACAGCCTGTGGTCTGCAATCCCTTATTAATGAGTCAGGAGCGTGGCGGGTAGCTTTTGCATTTATTATTGGCGCGATCGCCAAAGCCGTTTTGCGAACTCCTGGTGTTTTTTATATGCTTGCTGGCGAACAAGCTCGCCTGATTGATGACGTGACAGGCACTCTGCCACCTTACGATCAATTTATTGTATTAGGACCCAAAAACCCACAAGCAGTAGTCGATGAAATCAAAGCAGGGACAGGACTAGAAGTAGCGATCGTGGATGTAAATGATTTGCGTCGCGTAAAAGTCCTAGCCTCGACTTCTGGCGCATCAGAGAAGCTCCTAAACCAAGCTCTATTAATGAATCCTGCAGGTAATGCCTCCGAGCAAACTCCAATTGTTTTAATTCGTCCTAACAGTAGTAATGACTAACTTCGCTACAAGCAGAAAGAGTATCAAAAACTTAGGGCAAGCGCACACGTTTCTTAACAAATCATGCACTTTTTCCATCCAGCCAATAAAGCACTTTTGTAATTCCGATGACTTGATTCTGGCAAAGACTCGACTGAATGTATCCGCTGATGGTCTGCCATTTGGTAGTTCCAAAAATGTCTTTACTCCCTTCCCACTATAGAAATAGACATACAAAACCAAGGATTAGCGTTGCGGCGCAAAGCGCCGCAACGTCTAATTTTTCACTGGGAAGGGAGTAGCCATTCTTATTTTGACTTTCCATATTCGGCGAAGGCTTCCCAATCATCGGCTCCATAAATCGTCCCGCATATCGTGATTATCAGTATGTCAATCAGATTATGGTCGATACTGTGTAATGCTCTAGGATCTCGCAATTTCCCAAAGTGCTTTTCTATCAAGTCTGTAGGGCTGACTGGTCTTCCCATCTAGTATTTTTATGTATGGATAATATCGATTATCCTGCTTGATCGTTTTCTTATCTTGTTTGTTAAGAAAAGTGTGCGGTTGCCCTAAATTAGTGCAATTTAATTTGGTTCGTTGCTAACAAATCATGTATACTTTCAAAGGTACTGAAAACTGTACACAGTTGTGAGTTTTAGACGTTGTAAACCTAAAGCTTTGATCAAGATATGCGATCGCTAGTAAATCAACTCAAATATATTTCACTGCTGAAATTTGAAACATTTCTGAGTTGGTTTTTATGTATAAAAATTAGGATAAGTTTCTAACTAATTTTTTACTACATTCCAATTTTTTTATTAGGTTGGTTGGTTCTATTGTTTGCGAATAGATAGTTAAACCAATTAATCAAAGGAATTCAAGATTATGTATTGATTTCTATCTTTTTTTAATTGAATTGTAAGCACTTT
>JBBRMK010000170.1:0-3488 GCA_038230875.1 Pseudanabaenales cyanobacterium | reverse complement strand
TTTAGGACTTACGCACTTGCCCTGCAATAAATTGTGGGCTAAAAGCTTAAACCTGTTGAAACAGGTTGATTTGAGGCTTTTTTTAGTCAGTTTTAACTGACTTGAGCTTTGAGCCAAGAACTTTAGTTCTTGGTTGATTTGCGTAAGTCCTAATTTAAAAAGAGTAGTAACATTTAATTCAAATTAGCAGCAGCAGATAACCTCAAATTTAATATCAGCGACTCTCGAACCTCCGCTGCATTTGAATTGTTATGCTGCGATCTCCCTTGAAGACATAAGTTACGGTGACTCTCTGATGTAGAAACTGTAAACGTAGCCGCGCCTTTCATTAGACAAAATAATAGGATACCAACCCTTACCTCTTGCTATTGATAATCGTTGTTGATCTGAAAGATAAATAAAGGTCTGAATATCTGTTTGCACATTAGTACCATACGGAAGTTGGTCAATCACTCTAGCTTCTAAACTTGGACTTACCCGTACATTGACCAATTCTCCGACAATCATTACTCTGTATTGAGACTGCCCTTGATTGGTTCTGCGATTTTCAGCCGCAGCGATTTCCTGAATTAATGTAGGGTCGCAGTCTTCAATAGTTGAACGTAACTCTTTAATCCTTTTATATAGGAGGATAACTTGCAATTGAAATTCAGTCTTAGAGTTTTCTTCATTAGTTAAAGACTCAACTAAATCTGAAAGACTAGGAATACCTAACAGACGTTTAAGATTTGCTCTCAAACACTGTTTCAATTTAGCTTCTACTTCTGGGGTCAATTCATCCACATAACGGTTATCTGTTTTTCTCGTACCAGACTCTGGAGAAAATTGTATTCGTTTTGACTGTAGTCTTTCAGTTGTAGAGAATGAAGAAAAAAAATCCTCGACTAGGGACAAATTTGCAAGCAAAATCAGGCTTATCGCGGTTAGAGTAATTAATCCAAGTGCTGGTTTAGAAAAATCTTCTTGCCCAGAAGATTCTCCTTCTAGAGATAGAGTTCCGATTGCACTAATATCTTTTAGCCTGATCGTTTCTTCGAGAGTATTTTTTTCATCCGACAAAGTGCGATAAGAGGGGTTAGGTGAAAGAAATTTGGAACCATCAGGAGGAATAAAGGAGACCGTGTATTTACCAGCAGGCAAATCATAAAACTTGTGGCTACCAGGAGCATTAATGGTAGCACTTGCAATTTCTTTGCCGGCCTCATTTTTTAGAGTAACTCTGACTGGAATTGCACCACTTGGCATGACTCTAATCTAGCCTATTTTAAAAAATGGCATCTAAGAACCTTCAGCCGCATCTTGGTAAATATTTTTTCAGTTTCTCTATGCTGACTACTCATCAATATAAGCATATGTTCAGCTTTCAAACAGATAAATTTCAACTTCCAAACAGATAAATTTCAACTACGTCTCTACCGAGGATTGAGCGGCGTAACTTTAGTATTAGACTGAAAAGTTCTGTCTAATCTAAACTATAGGGCATATAGGCTGAAAGTCGAATTTTTGGCGATACTATTCATCGGTGGCTAGGCAGAAAGTTTTTGCCTAATCGGCTAAATTAGATTGTTAGATGGATAATTTCAGATATTAATTATTTAGGGAAATTTGATAAGTGTATATGTGGATAAGTAAGCTAATTTGCCATCTACACCATAGCGAAATGAGCTACGTTAAGTTAGTGTCTATTTGACCAATCTTTGCACAAGCTTGAGGATTGAAATTTATGGCAGGGCTAATGCGCGATCGCACAAACTTAAAAGATATTTTTTTACATATATAATTATTTTGACAAAGATGCTATCAGCAAAATAATCACACTTAATAAAATACTTACCATGTCTATAAGTAATCAAAATGAAAGCGATCGCGAACCTCATCATATTGTGATCATTGGCGGCGGGTTTGGAGGACTATATGCAGCACAAAAACTTGGTAAATGTCCAGTTAAAGTAACGTTGATTGATCGCCGTAATTTTCATTTGTTTCAGCCTTTGCTTTACCAAGTAGCAACAGGTAGCCTTTCTCCCGCCGATATCGCTTCACCATTGCGGGCTGTACTAGCAGAAAACAAAAATACTAAAGTGGTCATGGGGGAAATAGTTGATATCGATCCGCATGCTCAAGTGGTCAAATTTAAAGCAAAATTAACCGCACAATTAGAAATGCATTATGACTCGCTAATTGTGGCAACAGGAGTCAGTCACCATTATTTTGGCAATGATCAATGGTCAGAGCAAGCACCAGGACTAAAAACTATTGAGGATGCGATTAATATTAGGCGGCGTATTTTGACCGCTTTTGAGGCTGCTGAAAAAACCAGTGATTCCTATTTTCGAGAAGCACTAATGAATTTTGTAGTGATTGGAGGAGGACCGACAGGAGTCGAGCTAGCTGGAACATTAGCGGAGCTCGCTCACCGTACACTCAGTGGTGAATTTGCGAATATTGACACCAAGAAAGCAAGAATCATTCTAATCGAAGGAACCGATCGCGTATTGCCCCCCTATCACGCTGATTTATCTGCCGCTGCCAAACAATCTCTAGTTAATCTAGGTGTGGAAGTAATAACTAGCGCCATGGTTACTAATATTGAAGATCATATAGTGACTTTCAAATGTGGTGAAAAGGTTGAGCAAATTCGAGCGCAAACAATTCTCTGGGCAGCTGGGGTAAAAGCTTCGGCTATGGGTAAAGTACTAAGCGATCGCGCCAATGCCGAACTAGATCGGGTTGGTCGCGTGATTGTTCAGCCCGATATGTCGATCGCTACTCATCCGAATATTTATGTGATTGGCGACTTGGCTAACTATCCACATCAAGGCGATAAGCCATTACCTGGAGTTGCACCTGTTGCCATGCAGCAAGGTGAGTATGTTGCTCATCATATCGAAGCCAAAATTTTTGCTAAAGAGCCAGCGAAATTCCATTATCAAGATTTTGGCAATATGGCAGTAATTGGTCGTCATGAAGCAGTAGCTGACTTCAAGTTTTTGCGCCTAAAGGGTTGGTTAGCATGGTTTATCTGGACGTTTGTGCATATTTACTATCTGATCGAATTTGACAACAAGCTCGTTGTGATGATCCAATGGGGATGGAACTATTTCACCCATCGTCGCAGTGCCCGCTTGATTACAGGTAAATATTTAGAAGTTTTAGAAGAAATGGAAGGAATCCGAATAAAGGCTCAAAGTAAAGAGAATAAAGAGCCAGCAGAAGTTGCATAACATAAAGGAGTCGATTTACGGCTCCTTTTTTACAGATCTTTTTTACATACTCCCTTCCCACTAAAGAAATAGACATACAAAACCAAGATTTAGCGTTGCGGCGCGAAGCGCCGCAACGTCTAATTTTTCACTGGGAAGGGAGTAGCTGTCGCCAAGTGTATCAGGACATAAAACCCAAAAGAGAGTTGGGGGGGGGGGGGGGGGCGCCCCGGGAGGGGGGGGTGTTTTGTGGTTGTGGTATTTTGTTTGGGGTATAGTAGAAAG
>JBBRMK010000169.1:0-3496 GCA_038230875.1 Pseudanabaenales cyanobacterium | reverse complement strand
GACACGATTCCTAGATGGTCTATATTTTCTACTCTCATCTCCGTATTTATAGTATTAATATTTACCTCCTGCTTTTTGCCTTTGCGCTTGCCTTTCACTATTTATTTTACCCTTCCATTACGAGCGGAATGTGGGTTAAAAAGCATTTAAAGGAGTATTTACGCAACTTGATAACTGTAATATCTAGCTCAATTATTGGGTTGAGTATATTTACCAAGGTATTAGGCGGCGGTATTGCAGTTCTCTCAACTCTCGTGTTGTGGTTAACGTATCAGTTTTTTATTCCCTCAGCAAATATAATAATCGATCCAAGATCGCTGATCGTTCATCAAGTTAAAGATGTAAGTGAACTAGCTACAGCCATTTTCCAAGCAGAAAAAGTGATACCTGTAAGTAAAAAAGATGGTTTGCTGGAAAGTAAAGGCTCATGTGTCAAATCTACATCTAATAACTCTACCGTATAGATCTGAGACAGATATCCTCTAATCCATCTAATCTGCGATTCTGACTTTGTATTTTCCCACTTTAAATTTAGTTGTTTTTTGCAAATTTATACGATCGCTGGTTGATGCGATCGCTGAATACAAGAAGACTTTCTTGACTTCTGTCTAATTTCACAAACAGAACAAGGGGCTTAAGCCCCTTGCTTACAATAAAAAAGAGGGCTTATGCCCTCTTTTTTATTGTCAAAATTCCTCTAAACATAAATATTGTTTTTATGATGATGAAGTTTAAACTGATTTGTATAGTAAGCGAAAAATGGCAAGCAGAAAAGAAACAGAAATAAAGCTAATCTGCTTTACAAGCAATAAAATCCTTTTTGAGCTTTTCTGCATCAAGGTTGCGTCCGATAAATACTAGTTCACTCTGGCGATGTTCGTTGGGCTTCCATAGGCGATCGCGTGTGCCATCAAATAGCATATGCACACCCTGAAACACAAAGCGCTCATTAATACCTTTGATGTTCAGAATCCCTTTCATCCTGAAGATATCTACACCTTGCTCACGCAGTAATGCACTAATCCAAGCATTGACTTTCGGTAAATAGAGTTCACCTTCTTCCATGATCGCCACAGACTTCACAGTGTCATCATGCTCGTGAGCATCTTCGCCGAGAAAATCTGGATCGATTTGTAAAGCGCGATCTAGTTCAAAAGCACCAATACTCAAAACTGCATCCATGTCGATTTCTGAGTTTTGAGTGCGATAGATTTTACATATCAAATTTATCGCTTTGATGCGTTGTTCGAGTTCTACTAATTCTACTTCGCTCACCAAATCAGTCTTGTTTAGCAAAATAACATCTGCAAAAGCGATTTGCTCGATCGCTTCTTCTGCATCCCAATGTTGCGAGATATGCTTAGCGTCAACGACCGTGACCACAGCATCCAGCTTAGTCTTGGTGCTGACATCTTCATCCACAAAGAAGGTTTGAATCACAGGTGCAGGATCGGCGAGTCCTGTGGTCTCAATCACGAGATGGTCGAATTTATCGCGGCGGCGCATCAGACTACTGATAATCCGAATCAGGTCGCCGCGCACGGTGCAGCAAATGCAGCCATTGTTCATCTCAAAAATTTCTTCATCGGCATTGACCACCAGTTTATGATCGATACCAACTTCACCAAATTCATTGACAATTACGGCAACTTTTTTGCCATGCTCATGGGTGAGAATGCGATTGAGTAGGGTGGTTTTGCCCGCGCCGAGGTAGCCTGTGAGGACGGTGACGGGGATGGGATTTAGAGTTGTAGTCATCATGTTCTCCTATACTTTACAAAGTTGTACTTCGCACAACTTTTTCACTGGTTTTGAGGGCGATCGCTTCGCAAATATCGGCGCAAATAATATCAGGAATCGCTTTGTGAATGCGAAGTATGCTCGGTGGGCTGGTCATAATTGCGATCGCAGTCTGGCTCGGCGGACAATTTGGCTCTAGGCATTGCAACTGACTGAGAGAAATGATCCTCGATCAATTTGTAATAATTCGTAGAGCCAGTCCTTGACCTGCTGTAGCTGCTCTGTAGTCATGGCAGGTTTGGTGAAAGGAGCGAAATTAATCATTTGGATTATTAATTTTTCAATTGAAAGGGAGTATATTTACCGCCCAATCCTTCAACAATCGTGCGGGTATTCGCAATCAACATCCCTACATAAGTTTCACCTTCTGATCCTTTTGCACCCAATCCATCAGCATAGATTTCGCGCTCTGAGATTTTGACATTTGCTTCTTTAGAGACAGTTTGCATCAACTTAGGATTACTAGATAACTCCACAAAAATTGTCGGAACTTGGCTCGCCTTAATCAATTCCACCAATTGCTTGATCCGCGCAGGAGTTGGCTGTTCCTCAGTGCTAAGTCCAGTTAATGCACCTTCCACAGGAATCCCATAAGCATTCGCATAGTAACCAAGCGCGTCATGAGTGGTGACTAACTTACGAGAACCAGCAGGAATCGTGGCGATTTGAACTTTGATCCAAGCATCGATTTGTTCCAATTCATTGACCAGTTTCGCGGTCTTTTTTCCATAGGCTTCAGCTTGCTCAGGACGGAGATTGCTCAGACTTTTGTTGATTGCTTGAGCGATCTTGATGCCATTTTGAGCATTGTTCCACACATGAGGATCAGCTTCTTTTACGGCAGCTTTTTGACCAGCTTTTTTGCTTTCTTTCTCATGACTGTGATCATGCTCATCTTCGGCTATTAGAGGCGTTGGCACTGCAACTTCATTAACTGCAACTTTTGGCGCAGGATTGGAACTCGCGGTGATTAATTTAACTAATGCTGGCTCAAAGTTGTAACCACCATAGATCACCAACTTAGCTGAATCCAGATTTTTACGATCTTCAGGTTTCGGCTGGTAGCCATGGGGATCAGATCCAGCTTCGATCAAGCATTTGAGGTTAACTGTATCACCCGCGATTTGCTTGACTAGATCGCAAGCCACCGTGTTAGTCGCCACGACTAGGGGCAAGCTTTCGGTAGTTGCGGGTGTAGTTGCAGTTGCCGCCGTTGTGGTGGTGGGGCTACTGACAGGTTTATTGGCATCATTGGTGACTGTGCAAGCCGTAAGGCTAGTAGCGATCGCCACTAAGGCTGCGCTAACCAAGGCTGCACTATGCATCGAAGATAATTTGGAAGAATTTGGCAAAGACATTTTTGTGTTTTGTCGCAAAGAATGATAATCATTATCATAATACCTTTGAGAAAAAATATACTAGAAGTCGAGCATTTGGGAGTCAGCGATCGCATCATGTCTGCTTTGACCAGAGTTTGACTACACTTCAGGGAATTTCAGTCCTCGATCATCGTATTTGAGATTTTTAATCCAATTGTTAGACATTTTTTGTAATTGCTCAAGCTAGAGCAAATAAGGATTGAAGAGGGTCTAAAGCGGTAAGAATGGATTCAAAAGTGGATAAACCTTGTCTTTTTCCAGTATTGACAATAGAACGAATCATGGCAAATAAATCACGTCCCCAATTAGAGCGAAAT
>JBBRMK010000168.1:0-3502 GCA_038230875.1 Pseudanabaenales cyanobacterium | reverse complement strand
GTTTATTTAAATCTACAGAAGAACTCAAGGAGCTTTTAAATAAATTGTTAAATGAAGGTGAGTTAATAATTAAGTGGAATCGTAAAATCAAAAATAAGGGGAACAATCATCATCATGCAACTTAAATGCACATCAGCTTATCCTACTACTTCCCTTAAGCGTATGAGACACATATTCTATTTGCGAAGCATCTTGATCTAATATGGCTTGATGCAGCTTTGTCAATAAGACTGGACATTCTTCCTTTAAGAATATATTAATCATCCGTTTAGGTAAATTTAGCGAAACCTTTTCAATCTCACTGAGTGAATGATCATCAAAATCTGTATTCAATTCAGATTCTGATTGTTGAATTTCAATTCCTTTAGGAAGGTTACCCCAACGCTCAATTGTTCGCTGTAAAGTATCAAAAGAAACTGGCTTGCTGATATAGTCATCCATCCCCGCATCTAAACACATTTCGCGATCGCCCTGCATAGCACTAGCAGTCATCGCGATCAAGATAGGGCGTAATTGATTATTTGATAGCTGATCAGGTGATAGCTGCTCAGGTAATATACTCACCCATTCCTGCACAATATAAGTAGCAGTCTCTAGTCCATTTAAGCGCGGCATTTGTACATCTAAAAACACAATATCAAAAGTATTATTTTTAAGCGCTTCAATCGCTTCTAGTCCATCGTTCACAATCATCGGTGCGTAGCCCATTTTACTGAGCATAGCCAAAACCAGTTCTTGATTAATTAAGTTATCTTCAGCGACCAAAATATTGAGCGGTAATTTAGTTGCTAGCTCTGTACTCAGGGGATTAGCTTGACGCAACATATTTCTCCCCTCAAAAGGAGTCATGGCTAGAGGAGTTTCATCGGTAACCGTAACTGGCAAGACAAAGAAAAAGGTGGAACCTTGATCAGAAACACTTTCTGCCCAAATTTGCCCTCCCATCATCTGCACAAGTTTTTGACAAATCACTAATCCCAATCCTGTCCCCCCATACTGACGAGTAGTTGCGATCGATGCTTGGGTAAATGGTTGGAATAGCTTTTGTAATTGTGCTAGCGAAAGTCCAATCCCTGAATCCTGCACTTCAAAAAGTAGGTTTATTTGATTTTCTGCATGTATGGATACGGGCTGAGAAACAGATGGGGAGACAGACAAACGAACTTCTCCAGCACGAGTAAACTTAACCGCATTATTCGCTAAATTAAGTAAGATTTGACGCAGCCTAATCGGATCGCCCAGAATATATGCAGGTGTTTTTTCATCAATTTGATAATATAACCTAATTCCTTTTGATTCAGCTTGCTTACTCAGGAGCGCGCAGGTATCGGCAATAATTCCATATACATCGATTGGTAAATGCTCTAATAAAAGTTTTTGGGATTCAAGTTTTGAGAAATCTAGAATGTCATTAATTACTGTTAAAAGTATTTCCCCACTAGTTTGAATGGATTGAACAAACTTATTTTGTTCTGTATCTAGGGAAGTAGTCGCTAATAGCTCCGTCATTCCTAAGACTCCATTGATGGGAGTGCGGATTTCATGGCTCATCATCGCTAAGAAATCTGATTTAACCTGTAGTGCAGATTCGGCAACTTCTTTAGCATCATTGAGATTAGTTTCGTAATTTTTGCGATCGGTAATGTCTCGAAACCGCCAGACAAACCCTAAAAACTTACCATTTGGGGAAGTAACGGAACTACTAAAATATTCGTAGGTGCGTTCACTGACAACTAATTCACCGTGAATAACCTGATCAGGTTCGTCGTAGGTTTCTTCTAAGATTTGGGTAATTACTTGGGGAGAATTTGCGTCCTGTAGTAGTTGTAAAAGCGGCAGATCCTGTTGATTAGGATTAGCTGTAATCGTATTGAGATCGCATATTTCGCACATTTTTTGGTTATATGCGACTAACCGCCCCTGTTCATCGACTGCAATCACGCCTTCTAAACTAGCTTCGAGTTGAGCATGAATCAGCGCATTGGCACGCTCTAGCCCATCATGCTGCTCTTTGATGCGTAACATGGAATGCACCCTTGCTTTAAACTCCAGAGAGTTTAAGGGTTTACTGATGAAGTCGTTGGCTCCTGCATTCAGACATTTCGCGATGTCTTCTTTAGAATCAAGGGCGGTAACCATAATAATCGGAACGGCTTGCCATTTAGGTAAAGCTTTAATCTGTTTACAAGCCTCGTAGCCATCCATAATTGGCATCATGACATCTAGCAAAATCAGATCGGGCTGAAACGTGTCGAGGTTAGCGATCGCATCTCGACCGTTAGCAGCATAATGCAATTGATAGTCTTGATTGCTCAAGATGCTCTCAATGACATCAAAATTATCAGCTACGTCGTCAATGATTAAAACAGATGCTTGATACATTGTCTATATTCTTAAGTCGTGTTCTTAAGTCGCTAATAGTTGATTGATAGTGGTGAATAATTGCTTTAGCTTAACAGGTTTTGAGAGATATTCTGTCGCTCCTGCGGCTATACAGCGATCGCGATCGCCTGTCATCGCTAGAGCCGTCAGCGCAATGATCGGAATATTAACTAAGTTAGGATCGAGGCGAATTTGTTTAGTTGCCTCTAGTCCATCCATAACAGGCATTTGGATATCCATCAAAATTAAATCAGGACGATGCATTGTGGCAAGATCGACTGCTTCTTGACCATTTCTTGCTAACAAAATGCGATAGCCCTTGGCTTCGAGATAACTCGAAACTGTACTGATATTTGCTTCGTTATCTTCTGCTAGCAAGAGCAAGGGGGATTGTCTAGTGCTTAGGTTGGCTGTTTCAGAGTCTAGTCCTGAAGTAACCGCTTGCATATTATCTACTGTCCTTTTAGATCGAAAGCTCAAACTGGGATTGCAAGGTAGCATCAGTGTAAAGCAACTACCTACACCCAATTCGCTTGTTAACTCCACACTGCCACCGTGAAGTTCGACAATCTGCTTTACCAGTACCAGTCCTAATCCAGTTCCATTAAATTGACGATTTAGAGCGCTATCGACTTGCATAAAGGGCTGAAATAATTTTTTGATATTATCTGGGGAAATACCAATGCCTGTATCGATCACGGCAATGCGTAGGAAGCCTTCTTCGGAAGAATCAGTAACCGTAAGGTCGCAGGAAAGTCTGCTAACTTCTAAGATGATTTGTCCGCCTTCTGGGGTGAATTTGACCGCATTACTTAGCAGATTAATCAGGACTTGACGAATACGTCGTTCATCTACGAGCAGGTCAGGTAAATTGTCAGGAAGTTTGATGTCAATCTGAATCTGTTTTTGGAACGCTTGGTGTTTGATAAAGGCAATACTAGATTGGCAGAGAAGATTGATTGAAGTGGGAGCACACTCTAATTCGATATTGCCCGATTCAATTTTTGCCACATCAAGAATGTCGTTGATCAACTCTAGTAAATGAGAACCGCTGCGCTCAACAGTTTGCAATGCTGTGATTTGTTGCTGGTTGACGATGCCAAAGACTGCTTCTTGTAGC
>JBBRMK010000167.1:0-3567 GCA_038230875.1 Pseudanabaenales cyanobacterium | reverse complement strand
CAGCGATCACATTTAAACCTAAATTTATTCATAAAATAATAATTGCTTTAACAATTTCACCATCTTCAGGATTATTATTAAGTCGGGCGATAAATGATTGATCAATCTTAAGAGTATGAATTGGGAATCGGTGCAGATAGCTTAATGAAGAGTAGCCTGTACCAAAATCATCAATACAAATTTGAATATTTAGCTCATTTAGTTCACTTAAAATTTGCGTTGCTAAAGAAGTCTTTTCGATTAATATGCTTTCAGTAACTTCTATCTTTAAATTAGTATTGCTTAAATTTGTTGTTTTTAATACTTGTTCGATTTGACTAATCAAATCTGGCTTAGTAAACTGTCTACCAGATAGATTAACACTCACAGTTAGAGTTTCCGCAATTGTAAACTGATCTTGCCATATTCGCAATTGAGAGCAAGCCTCTTTTAATACCCAAAAATCGATCGCTCCAATTAGCCCTGTATCTTCAGCAAGTGGAATGAACTCGGAAGGAGAAATCAAACCTTGGTCGGGATGTTGCCAACGTACGAGTGCTTCAAAACCGATTATTTGTCGTGATTTTAGACAGACAATTGGTTGGTAATGTACTCGCAACTCTTGTCGATCAATTGCTCGCCGCAGATCATTCTCTAACCGCAGCTTTCTGAGAGCCTCTGTGTGCATAGCAGGATTAAATATCTCATATCTCTGCCTGCCTAATTCCTTAGCGCGATACATTGCTGTATCTGCATCACGCAGCAATTGATCTGGTTGAGTGTATTCGGCTGAGTTTAGAGCAATGCCAATACTAGTACTGACAAATATTTCATTGCCATCTATTAATATTGGTATTTTTAATGATTCTTGAATTCTTTGCACAACATCAATCACGTCATCAATATCTTGAATTTCTTCGAGCAGCATTACAAATTCATCCCCTCCGAGACGTGCAACCGTATCTCCCCCTCTCAGGCATTTAACCAGACGAGTTGCCACCATCTTTAATAATTGATCACCTGCTAAATGTCCTAGACTATCATTGACTACCTTAAATCGATCTAAATCCAAAAAGAGAACTGCAAATTGTTCGGGAAGATTTTCTGAATTTGAATTTGAATTTGAATGCGATCGCCGATGCGATAGTTGCAAAGCATGGCTGAGTCGATCTAAGAACAAAGAACGATTTGGTAAGTCTGTTAGCGCATCATGAAAAGCATCATGACGAAGTTGCACCTCCATCTTCTTTCGTTCCATCAGTTCTGTTTGAGCATTTTGATAGAGTTCAGATTGATGAATCGCGATCGCACATTGATCAGCGATCGCTTTTACTAAAGACAATTCATTTTCAGACCAAATGCGTTCGCGATCGCACTGTCCAACGCTAATTCCACCTATATAAATTTGTTGATAAAAGAGAGGTGTACCCAAAAAAGATAAAATACCACATTTTTCCCCTAAAGCTTTTATCTCCTGTGCAATACCATCATGATTCATTTGATGAATCGCAATCTGTTTTCCCTGTATAAATTTATCTCGAAAATATTCATGGAAACCACAATTGGTTCCAATGATTGCGCTACCGAGATCGCCACTATATTTACTAACATAGTTCACGCGCATTTGCTGTAAATCGTCTGGCTGGAATATCAAGCAATAATTGACCTGTAAAGATTCATGCAACAAATCTACAGTCGTCTGTAATACTTCTTCTAAAACTAAAGTCTCGCGCATTGCTTGGACAATCCGATTAATAATGGTTTCGCGCCATGCTTGTTGCTCGATTTGGGCGATCGCATTTTTTTGCTGCTGACGTAATGCAAACTCTTGCAGGGCGCGCTTTAAGACACTTGGCAACCGAAACAAGCGATCTTTTAACACATAATCAGTCATCCCCGCTTTGATACATTCAACGGCAGCCTCTTCGCCCAAACTGCCCGTAATTAAAATAAAAGGAATATCTTGACCTGACTGTTTTAAAAAATTAAAAGCTTGCAAACCATTAAAACTTGGTAGTCGATAGTCAGATAAAACCACATCATAAGTTTTCTCTTGTAAATATTGCTGGCATTCAACCGCCGAATCAGTGATGTCATAGGTAAAAGATAAGTCGGCTGCCTCTAACGCAAATAATGTTAGCTCTACATCAGCCGCAACATCTTCAATAATCAATATGTTCAGCGATCGCTGCGATCGTTGCTCCTCTAACTTCTCGGATTCTCCAAACTCTGACATCAAGTTTCCCATTTGTTACAGACGTAAAGCTATAGGTTTAGAGTTCTTGTTTATAATCATTTCTAACTGCCTGCAACTACTTACTTGAGTATTAGCCAATGACTTCTATTTACCAAAGTATATCTAAAAAAATACTTAAATTAACAGTGGTTAAGTAAAAATACATGTAATGGTCATTAATCAATTGATGGTAACTGATTTAGCATCATCCAGTAAAAGCCTACCTGCTGAGACATCTCTACGAATTGCTGAAAATCTAAAGGCTTAACGATATAACTATTGACCCCTAAATCATAACAAGCTTTTAAATCTCGATTCTCAGCCGATGAGGTCATCACAACGACAACAAGGTTACGAGTACGTGGAGATTTCCGAATCATTTCTAAAACTTGAAGACCGTCGATTTTAGGCAACTTTAAGTCTAAAAGCACTAACTTTGGCAATGGCTGAGTAGGCGGTTGCCCATCACGCCCAAACAGATAATGAATTGCCTGTTCCCCATCGGATACTATGTCTATTTTATTCACAAAGTTGTAACTATCCAAAGCCATTTGGATTAGCTCAACATCATTAGGATCATCTTCGACAAGCAAAATTTTGGTTGGTTCCATATATTTAGACCGTATAAACTGCGAGAGATTTCAAGATATAGATATTTATCTAAATCTTGAGGAAGAAAGTTGCCCCTTGTTCGGGATATCCTTCCGCCCAAACTGAACCGCCGTGTCGCTGGACAATCCTTTGCACGATCGCTAAACCAATGCCCGTACCTTCAAACTCTTTTTCATTATGCAATCTCTGAAAAGCCCCAAACAGCTTGTCAGCATATTCCATTTGAAAACCTACGCCATTATCTTTGATTCTAATAGTATTGTCTGGCAAGCTATCGATCTCGATGTAAGGTCGGGGCTGGTTGCGGCTAAATTTGACCGCATTGCCAATCAAGTTGCTAAAAACTTGTTGTAAAAGTATCGGGTCGCCAACCGTAGTTGGCAAAGTACCGATCGCAAATTCGACCATCGGGTTATGGTGAGGATCGGTACTAATGATCTCGATCGCCTCGTCTACTAATTCTCGAATTGAGATCTGCTTTGACTCTAATGGTTTGCGTCCGTAGCGAGAGAGCGTAAGCAATCCATCAATCAGATGCCCCATTTTTTGGCTGCTGCCCTCAATCACTTGCAAATAGTGAGCTACTTTAGGATCGTTTAGGGCTTCATGATGGTTTAGCCGTTGTTGTAAAGCATTCACAAATCCATTCATATGACGCAATGGCGCTCGTAGATCGTGGGAGACAGAATAACTAAAGGTTTCTAATTCGCGATTGGTATTTTCTAGCTGAAGGGTAGTTT
>JBBRMK010000166.1:0-3596 GCA_038230875.1 Pseudanabaenales cyanobacterium | reverse complement strand
TTTTAAAAAGTCGGGTAATTAAAATCTATTTTTTTCACGGTCCGCAGACGTCAGACGGGATGGGCAACTATAGCGGACACCAGCCTTGTGCGGACAAACTTAAAACCCAAACGCGCGTGCCGGCGCTCCGCGCCGCAACTCTCTTTTGGGTTTTATGTCCTGATACACTTGGCGACAGCTATATGACGAACATGAAGAATAAATACAGCATCTTCTCGAACAGCAAACAAAATTCGATACTTATTTCGTGATTTACCGTACATCAATTGCCGAATTTCTTCTACAAATGCATCAGTCTCAGGAGCTAGGGCGCAACGTTTAGGTTTTTCTTGCAAAGTGGCGATCGCATTCATCAATTCCCGAAACCATTTATCGGCATAATTCAGAGTTACGTTCTCTCAACCAAGAATATGCTGTATCAATTTCGTCCTTTGCGTGCTGAGTCAATCTAACCTGAAATGCCATGTTTTTGCTGCATTTCTAGTTCAAAGTCAGACAGGCTAATAGTTCTGCCAGCTTCTATATCGGCTAGTCCTTGTTTAATCCCTGTGATCGCTTCTAATCTGTCTAGAGCATCAAGCAGCTTTTGATAGGAAACAGCATCTTGAACGACTATCTCGGCTTTACCGTTAACTGTTAATACTACGGGGTCGCCTGTTTGCTTCATCTGTTCAATAAATTCTACGGTGTTGCGCTTGAAGTTGGAAAGTGATTGGATATCCCGACTGATGTTGAGCATAGATTTAATCCATATTTAATTTGCATTAAGTTTGCATTTAATTTAATGTTAGCAAATTTATTTACTTGCGGTAAAACAGAAACAAGAAATTTGGTTAATCAGTTATTATAAAGCCAATATTTCGCCGCGATCGCCTATGGGGATAGCTAGGGCATGGGTGCTGAGATTTGTTTTGATGCTTATTTGAGGTCGATTGTAAAGGCTTACCAGAAATGGGAAAAGCAGTATACGCTCACGGATGTAACAGGGCGATCGCTACAGGAAAAGGCGATCGCAAGTTCGCAGGAGATTTCTCTAAAGATATCTTTTCTATTTTTATTCTCTGTCTAGCTTTTTCATTGTCAATCAAATTTAAATCTGCTGTTTTGACAAGAAAATTGAAGAAAGCGGGAACATCAAAGTTTCTGTGAGTCTTTGTGATTGAAGACAGAAGTTTTGGTAGTTCTAATAAGTTAGGAATATTTCTTTTCACGATTAATAATTCAATGCCGACGACGCGATCGCATTCATCATAATCAAACACAACATTAGGCTGTACTTCTTCTGAGTCAAATATTTCGGCTGTTTCAAGTGTTAAGTAAGCGGCATCAACCTGTTGATCGTATTTGATTTTCATAATTCACCTTTCATCTTGCGATCGAAGTGGGCGGTAACAATCCGAATTGGCGTTACAGTTTTGTTGTAAACAACTTTTAAAATTTTGTCATTAGCATCTTGAATTTTCTTAAATGCTATACCTCAGGGATATTTTTGCTCTTAAAATAAGTACGCACTCTGTCCGTATGTCGCTTAAGTTCTTGATACGACTATGGCAATGTCGATTGCTAACTAGATACAGAGCTACGCCAAATCACAAAATCAGAACGAATCGGACGAGTGGCTGAGCCAATTACGGTTAGTGTGTCATTTGACCGCAGCGATCGCAGGGCATTACTGGCAAGATAGGCGCTACCAACAAAGGCGATCGACAGAGCAAGCATTCCACTAAATAGCTGTGGAAATTGAGAAGCTAATTTTGGCGTAGATATATTTGGTTCTTGCAGCATGGCTTTGATGGAAATTATGGCTGCCCTAATTGACGGAAATGAGCATTTGTTAGTTACAGGTTTAGGACTTACGCAAGGTGACTACTCAGGACAAAAAGAATTAGACAAAAAGAGGATTGCCAAGAAAGACATTAATAAGAGTATCCAAAATGTTAAGCCCCTGCTTTTTGAGGGTAGAGATATAACCACGGATACGGGCAAAAATATTAGCGCCATTTACAGAACGGCAGGAGCCTGAGATTTTTTGTTTAAGTTTGACCATTCTGATATCGCGTTCAGCCAGATTATTGTCGAATGGCACAGCAAAATCATGCAAGAAGCCTAAAACTTTTTGGCGTTGTAAATCTAATCGGAGAAGCAAATTTAGTGGCTTACTGCGCTTAGGTCGCCCTTTTGGTTTGGGCAGATTGGGATCAATTTCTGGTTCAGGATTAGCCTTATATCCAGAATCAATAATGATCTGAAACTCTAGTTCAAATTTGCTAATTTCCAATGCATCAAGAGTAGATTTACGATCAAGCTTAGCTTGCTTCACCAAGTCATTAGCCTTACACAGAAACTTAATCATCTTCTCTGCCCAAGACTGATGAAGTTGTTCATGTACAAAAATTAGTTCTCTGAGATGATGAGCGTTACATAGATAGTGTTCACATTCATATTGGTTATAACTTTTGAAGCCATCATGTACAGCTTTTCCTTTAAAGTTTGGTAATATCCCAATCTCATCCATCGCAATTTGTCCGCGTTTTTCATGGACTTGGTAATGAGTATGTGTTTTATTGCTGGAAACATGAACCCATTGACTATTGCCATTTACCCGCAGCCCACTTTCATCAAAGTGGACTACTTCTGATTTCTGAATTGTCTCCTTGATACTTGCTTCGATTGGTTCTAACGCTTTATAGCATTTCTGCACTTGATTGTAGATTGTGCCTTCGCTGATTTTTCAGCCAAATACATCTCTCATTATTTCTTGGGTGCGTTGACTTGGTATTAATTGATATTGATTCAAGTACGTTACCAATCCTCTCACTGTCTCCCCATACTGTACCCACTCTTTTACGGGCTCTGGAAATTTACTGACTGTGGCGAGATGACAATGTGGACATATCTTTTTCTCGATTTGATGCTCTATTACTTCTATTTTTATCTCTGGTAAATCATGTACTTGTCTTTTTTCTATACTTTCTCCTTCTACACTTCTTAGATCTTCGCCGCATACTCGGCATGTTGTGACCGCGTGCTGGATCAATTGATCCACCGTTTCTTCCCATTTTAAGTTTTCCCCTTCATGTCCTTCTTGTCCTCCCGTTTTCTTCTCACTCTTTTTTCTTAAACTTTTGGTCTGTTTCCCAAATCCATCCCCTGATGGTGGCTTATGACTGTTTCTACTGTTCTTGGCTTTTTGATTCTCTAGTTCTGCTATGCGTTCACTGAATTCTTTGACAAACCCCTCCATCAGGGTTATTACTGCTTCTAACCCTTCTTCGTATGCTTTCTCTATCTGCGCTCGGCTTATACTTTTCATATCTATGTAATATCTTTTAACCTTTTTCTTCTTTTTTCTGTATCTTTTGCTTTCTTTTCATTCTAAGTAGTAACTACGCAAGGAGCATAGGGATAGAAGGAGATTTGAGTTGAGAACGCAGATAATCAGATAACAAGCCCGCCTTGAGTTGATAAATAGTAGTATGAGCTTGAAAAGCCAAACGCTTGAGATGATGCCAAACAAGCATGGCACAAGCAATATGATTACGCTGAATTCTGGATTTGCGACATTGACAAGCTTCAATACCAGTCAATTGTTTAAG
>JBBRMK010000165.1:0-3799 GCA_038230875.1 Pseudanabaenales cyanobacterium | reverse complement strand
ATTTCTGTATGTTTGTTAGGAGCAAGAGCAACTTTTTCTATCCATTGTGGTGATGGGTAACCAAATAAAAATGCGAAAATCTGGATAACTTCTATCTGACTATCAATATCTTTGCAACATTTTCTGATTGCTTCTACTAACAGTTCGCGATCGCCAAAATAAGTGGACTCAAGCAAAATATGTAATTCTTTACGCTTTTGTCTAACTGTGACATTTACTTTAATATTTAAGTCAACCAAGCAATTTTTAATCAGTACAGTAAGCGATCGCATTCTTTATTCAAGCTCTAAAACTGGTGAATTTACTAAGAAGTTAATCAAAAGCTAATCATAAGCTACAAACATTAATAGAAGATTATCCTGCTGTTTCTAAAAGAACAAAGATTTTGTTTTTTTTAACTATCTGCTGTGTGTTATGAAGGATAATTGTGTTTTATAACGTCTACAAATCCATGTCTGTTCGAGTTCGTATTGCACCAAGTCCAACGGGTAACCTGCATATAGGCACGGCCCGCACGGCTGTATTTAACTGGCTGTATGCCCGTCACCACAAGGGGACTTTTATCCTCAGAGTCGAAGATACTGATCGCGAGCGCTCTAAGGACGAATATACACAAAATATTTTGGAAGGCTTAGCATGGTTGGGGATCAATTTTGACGAGGGACCATTTTTTCAAACCCAACGTAGCGATCGCTATATTGCCACAGTGCAAAAGCTGTTAGCCGAAAAAAAGGCATACTTTTGCTATTGCACTGAAGAAGAATTAGACGCAATGCGGGAGACTCAAAAGGCTAATAAGCAAGCCCCCCGCTACGATAATCGCCATCGCAACCTTACTGACGAACAGCGTCAAGCCTTTGCCGCCGAAGGTCGTCGTCCTGTGATTCGCTTTATGATTGCAGAACCTCGCACTATCTCATGGAATGACCTAGTACGCGACACCGTATCTTGGAGTAGCAGTGATCTTGGTGGCGACATGGTGATCGCTCGTGTCGATGAACAAGGCAATATTGGCTTACCTTTATATAACTTTGCAGTAGTCGTTGATGATATCGATATGCAGATCACTCAAGTGATTCGTGGTGAAGATCATATTGCTAACACAGCTAAGCAAATTTTGCTTTATGAAGCATTAGGCGCAACTCCGCCCCAGTTTGGACATACGCCGCTAATTCTCAACCAGCAAGGAGCGAAAATTTCTAAGCGTGATGGAGCGACATCAGTTTGGGAATTTAGAAATATGGGCTATATTCCTGAAGCTTTTAATAACTACATGGCTCTACTCGGCTGGTCTCCTAACGATGGGAAAGAATTATTTAGTTTGGAAGAAGCTTCGCAGATCTTTAGTTTTGATCGCGTCAATAAGGCAGGTGCGAAGTTTGATTGGGACAAACTGAACTGGATTAATAGCCAATATTTGCACTCGTTACCAACTGAAGATGTCTGCGATCGCCTAACTCCATTTCTCAAGCAAGCAGGCTACGATTTAGAAACCGTAGATCGCCAATGGTTACTAGATTTAACTAAATTAATCGCGCCAAGTTTAACGGTGTTGACTGATGCAGCTAAAATTAGCAAGTTCTTCTTTACTGAGTTTGAGGACTATACCGATGAAGCGAAGGCAACTCTGCAAGGGGATGCGATCGCGGGTATCATTAAGGCTCTGACTGAAGCTCTGAGCGAAACTCCCGATCTAGATGTTGATAGTGCTGGAGAAGTAATTAAGACGGTCATGAAGTCACAGGGTGTCAAAAAAGGCGTAGTGATGAAGTCTTTACGGGCAGCACTCACAGGTGATTTACACGGTCCCGAAATTTTGCCTTCGTTTGTGCTACTTCATCGCAAAGGTTTAGCTTTATTGCGTTTGCAGCGAGCATTAAACGCATAAAACATCTGTAACTTCTTGCAATAGTACTGAAGTTTAGATATTTTATCTACTTAGGCGATTTCTTGAAAAGATTTTACCGTGGTTGTGCCGCGCGAAGCGCGGCACAACCACATCTTGGTTTTAATAAATCGGGTACTTTTATTGTTAGCGATCACCTTAGATAAGGATAGGAATGTATAAAGCATATTCCTATCCTTTCTTTTGTTTTTAGTAACTATCGCTATAAAATACGAAAAAGCTTTTTGCCAATCTGGTGGGGATTTTAGATGACTTATTCTTTAAGAATTGTGGATATGGCTGAGAGCGATCGCCCACGAGAGAGATTACTCAGTCAGGGAGTTCGCAGTTTATCAAATGCAGAATTAATTGCTATTTTATTAGGAACAGGGCAGGGCGCAGGAAAACTTTCCGCAGTTGGCTTGGGTCACCTGATTTTACAAACCATTGGCAAAGATCGGACTAGCGATCCTGTGGCAGCTTTGCAAAGCGTATCGCCGCAAGAGTTAATGCAAATCGAAGGAGTTGGACCTGCCAAAGCAACGGCAATTTTGGCAGCGATCGAGCTAGGCAAGAGAGCGCTATATGCCAAACCTCCCGATCTGACCGAAGTTACTGATCCATCAGTGGCGGCGGCGGCTCTAAGTCAAGACCTAATGTGGCAACCCCAAGAACGACTTGCCGTAGTGATGCTCGATAATAAAAATCGCATTATTGCCCAACGCATTATTACTATCGGTACAGCAACAGAGACGATCGCGCATCCGCGTGATATTTTTCGTGAGGTTCTAAAAAGTGGAGCTGTTCGTCTAATCGTGGCTCACAATCATCCATCTGGTAACACCAGTCCTAGTCCAGAAGATATTGCGCTGACTCGTCAATTACTGGAAGCTGCCAGAATGCTCAGTATTCCGCTTTTAGATCATCTGATTTTAGGAAATGGAACCTTTTCTAGTATTCGCGAAACTTCAACATTATGGAAGGACGTCCCTCAAGCAGAATAAAGACGATTCTCACAAGTAGTTTGATGTTACGTGGAAGTTTCTAAAGCCCTCACCCCTAGCCCCTCTCCCGCAGGAGAGGGGAACAAGAAAACAACTTGGGTTTTGCTCCCCTTCTCCTGCGGGAGAAGGGGTTGGGGAATGAGGGGTAGTTTTCGCTCCACGTAACATCAGAAGTAGTGTAAGAATCGTCTTTATTTTATTTAGCGCATACCGCGATTTTGTTTGCGATCTAGTTTCATTTGCTCAAGTTGTTGTTGCTGAGCAGGAGTCAAAACACTCTTGATTTGGGTTTTCGTACTGTCATGGATCGCCTTCATCTGTTGTTTTTGAGCATCAGTCAAGTTCAGCGACTTGCGGACTCCCTTGCGCTCGCCAGACTGACGAGCTTCAGCAATTTTGGCACGTTGTTCTGTAGTGAGGACATTTTGACTCTGGGTTTTGGCACTCTCGCGGATCGTCTTAATCTGAGCTTTTTGGGTGTCAGTCAAGTTCAAGTTTTTCCATGCATCACCTTTACGACCCATCCCTTTTTCGGATTGGTTTTGAGTTGTGTTTTGTGCCGAAACAAGGTTTGGAATTGTGACGGCTCCAACTGCCATAGTTACACAAGCGATCGCTAAGACTTTTTTAATATTACGAAGCATTTGATTTTCCCCTTTGTGAGAAAGCTTATTAATCTGTACGAAGGTTTTGACAATCGCCTTGATCAAAAGGTTCACAAACACAAAAAAGATTTTAAAAATTTGCCCTGCGACCCTTTTTGTAATGCTTTTGCACGATAAGGAGATTTATTAGAAAGATTTTACCGTGGTTGTTGGGGGGGGGGGGGGGGCGACCCACAACAAGTTTTTTTTTTAAAAGGTGGGGTTTTTTTTTTTTTTTGAAAAAAAAAAGAGTTTGAGAGTAATGT
>JBBRMK010000164.1:0-3923 GCA_038230875.1 Pseudanabaenales cyanobacterium | reverse complement strand
TCAAAACTTTTCTAATAATATTAGAACTTACGCAATAGCCCTGCAATAAATTGCGGGCTGAAAGCTTAAACCTGTTGAAACAGGTTGATTTGAGGCTTTTTTTAGTCAGTTTTAACTGACTTTAGCTTTGAGCCAAGAACTTTAGTTCTTGGTTAATTTGCGTAAGTCCTAAATATGCTTAACGCCAATTCAGATTTGAATTGGCGCAGTTATTTTTTTGGAAGAAAGTGATTAAGATGTTACAGCAATTTGCTTTCAAACCTGCCACAAACAATAATATAAAACCCTTTGCGGGGCTTTGCCCTGCGACCCTCGTCGTGGTGATTTTGATCGGCAACTACTGTAATTGGTTTGCCGATGATCATAATCTCATCGGCAAACTACTATCATTAAGCGGGATTATATCAAAAGATTCTTCTGAGCGGTTACAACTCCAAAAATTCCATTTGGTTCCATCTGGACTTGAAAATTGTTAAATCCAGCCTCTTCAGCCCATTGGCGAATGAGTTTCCAAGAACGTACCCGCATTACCCAAGGAAGTCCCGTATGTGCAGGCAAGGTGCGAGCAATCATTTCTAGCTGAGGATGTTGTGGTTGAATTGTAAAAATCAATGTTCCTGATGTATTGAGAATCCGATAGAGTTGCTGAAAGTGATGCCTGATCAAAGTATCATTTGGCAAAATCTCATGTAATCCTGAAACAATGACCACATTTGGTTTGGGCTGTACGCGATCTAGATCTTGATCATTGAAAGCATCAGCTTGTTCGATCTGAGCGATAACTCCAAGCTGACTTGCTAGCTGACGCGCTTTGGTGACGTTTTCTAATTTGTAATCACGCAGCGTTGCCGCGATCGCTTCCGATGGAAATTCTTGTAACACTTCTAGATCGTAGCGACCACCACCACAGGCAACATCAAACAAATGACAAGGAATATTTTGCTGTTGATAAGACTGTAATACTCTGCGGAGGGTGGTTTTCATCAACTGCGATCGGCATCTAATGCCTTGCCATCCCTTAGAGTTGAGATAGAACCAATCGATGAATATGCCTAGCGGGGTAATACCATGCGGGCTGTTTTTGTAAACGTATTCCAACATTACACCTGAATCGAACCCATACTGAAAGCCGATCTTAATTCCTTTCGATAGTTTTCCCATGGTCTTGAGTGAGAGATTTATCAATCCGTAGTACCAAGCTTTAGGATTCCAGATTGGTAGGGGGCGGAGAAGTTGTTCATAAGTGGGCAATGATTTTTGTAACATTTTGACCTCTAAAAAATAAATGAGAGAAAGTGAATAATGTGTTTTGAAGTTTTCAAGCGGAGAGCATTCTTTCGTCTGACAAAGTCTGCATCCGCTCAATTAGTTGCAGAAGAAAAGCTTGTTTCTGTCCATTCCAATAGATAGGTTCGCCGATGCAGATCCAGCACAGTAGCGGTACTAGCAAGAAGTCACCCTTGGGTAAGGCTTTACCAAGACCATGCAAGAAAATGGGAATGATGGGAACATCAGGATGTTGTTTGGCTAGATGAGCAATGCCAGTTCTAAATTCGCTAATACATTCAGGCTTACCTCTAGTTCCTTCGGGATAGAGAATTAGGATCTGCTTTTCAGATAAGGCAGTTGCACAGCTTTTAAAAAAATTGCGGTGATTACAACTCTTCTCACGGCAGTTACTAGATTCACTAGAGACGGGAATGATATGCAGAACGTGACGCGAAAACCATGCTAAAACAGGATTTTGTTGGAGAAAGTACTGCTCATTTGCCACAGGGCGGAGATGTTGCACCATTGATAGAGGAAATAGAGAAAATAGAACGAGGGTATCGAGATGGCTATTGTGATTAGCAACTAGAATGGCGGGACCAGATGTGGGTAATCTTTCTCGATGGCGGATGCGTAAGCCAAGTAGTAAGACAATGATTTTCGCTGTTAGATATAGAATAACGGTGAGAATTTGCCTCATAATAATTGACCGTGATAGTAGAAATAAACGGTGAAGTGGAAGAACAAAGGCGCGGTGTAGGTGAGACTGTCAATGCGATCCAAAATGCCGCCATGACCAGGGATCAGATTGCCACTATCCTTAATACCCAAATCCCTTTTGATGGCAGAGATATTCACATCACCGATAAATCCCGTTAGGCTAAGGAGTAGTCCCAGACAAGCTGAATGCATTAGATCGAAAGGAGTCAGCCAAGGAGCTAAGGCGATCGCCAATCCTGTAGTCATAAAAATGCCGCCGAGCAAACCTTCAACGGTTTTATTTGGACTCACTTTAGGAATAATTTTGTGGCGACCAAACAGCTTTCCGAAAATATATTGAGAGATATCATTGATTTCGGTCAGCAGTAATAAATAGACTAATAAGCCTGTGCCTCTAGCGATCGCATTGCCACTCTGTGGCAGCATAATCAGGTAGGAGAGATGACTGATGGTATAGACATTTAACATCAGTCCCCAATGTAGTGTGCCGATCGCATTTAAAAACCCTTCAGTTTCGCCATTGAGCAACATTCGCATCGGTAAAAATAGAAACATATAGATCGGAATGAAGATCAGAAACATTCCATACCAACCAATGTAAATCCAGAAATATTGAAGGAGGATCGCTAGATATGCCCAAAGTAAAACGCGACGATCGCTAAAGCGGGTGGGAATTAGGGATAGATATTCTCGCAGGGCGATAAAACTGACCAACATAAAGAAGACAATCGATGCGGGTTGTTTCAGCAATATCGCGAAACTAAAAATCGTCACCATGATCCACCAAGATTTGATGCGGCTATTTAGTTCGCTATAGTCTGTGTCCCAATGACTCAGAGCTAAGCCGAAAACTGTAAGTGTGGCGATCGCAAGTAGTCCAAAAATTCCTGCAAGGGTATAAAGTACTGGTGTAGCTATGTTTATATCCATGATTCAACCTCCTTAAGCATTCCTTGAACACGATTGATCATTGTCCAAATCTGAAGGAAAATCACTCCACTCAAAAGGATGGTTAGCCATTGAGTTGGCGCGATTCCTATTCCCAGTAACAAGCCAATTAAGCCAAATACAAAAGCGCGATCGCTCTTGCCCATTGGTCCTTCATAGTGACGTTTATGAGCGATCTCATATCCCAAGACTCCTAACATTTCGGTAGCGATCGCTAAGATGACAATGCCGACAATCAAGGGAGCAGAAACGCCTGAAATTAGAGCAAATGGTAGGTAAAGCACAACATCGGATAAGACATCTCCCATCTCATTGAGAATACATCCCAAAGCTGTCTTCCTGTCATGTTCACGAGCAAGCATCCCATCAATGGCGTTGAGTGCCATACGTCCCAATAAAACAATTGGTAGAGAACATAAGACCAATGGAGTTTTAGGTAGAAAAGAACTTGCAAATTGTGTACTCTGTACAAGGGCTAGTCCCGTCGCACCTGACAATAAAGTTGCCGATACCGTAACTTGGTTTGGGGAAATTTGCCAAGTTGCCAATTGGTTGACTAATGGACGAAGTAGATTTTGAAATGCTGATTTGCTTTGATAGATGGAAATCATTGGCTGCTCCAAAAACTCATGAACTAATCATGCAGCCTGTCCCCCTGTAACGAGAATGACTTGATCGAGTAGGCTGCGATCGCCACGAAGTTTAAAGAAGTAGATCGAACTAGGGCGAAGTTTTTGTAAAAAAGCTTGTTATATTTGTAATCAGATATTCTTTGTACCTGCGGCACAAGAAACATCTATATAGTTAATTGGTCGCTAATATGTCAGGATTGCCAGCATTTCGTCCCGAAGCCCTTGAGCAATGGCTTCCCAAAACACTACAAAATCATTATGTAGACTTACTACTGCGAAGAATAGGAATGACGCGGCGCAGAGCCGATTGTTTTGTAAGACTATCGCTCTATTTGTTTTTGAAAGATTGCCAAG
>JBBRMK010000163.1:0-4270 GCA_038230875.1 Pseudanabaenales cyanobacterium | reverse complement strand
GATCAACAATCATTCTAAATGGTGCTTCTTCAGAAGGCTGTGCTGAGGTTACCCTCATCTCAACTGAAGTGACAGCCGCAGCTTCAGTACCTTCTTCATTGACATCGACAAAAGTTTTATGCTTTACATCACCAATAAAAGCTTTAACCTTAGAGAGATTTTTAAAATCTGCCTTTGCTGGATCAAATGCAATTTTCATCCCCAAATTTTGTAAAACATTTTTAAGGCTGATTTCGTACTCCATTTTAAAGCGGGGTAATTGAATCAAGCCCTCTTTGCGATTAAATTTCTCTGACCAAATTTTCCAGTTCTTCGCGGTCAGTTGCTTCTGAAATTCTCTTAGATTTGATTGAGATTTGGGCAAGAAGATTTCCATGCTAAAGCGACCACTTCCATAAGGAAGACTAATCGCTTGAAATGTTGATGCATCGTAATAGCGATATTCGCCTGATTGCGACATCGCTGGATGTTGAATCTTTGTACCATCGCCTAGAGTAAATGGCTGTGGCTTGGTGAGTGACTTCTCAAAAGGAGCTTCCCATTTGCCTTTAAAGTAAACGGCATTGATTAAAAAGAGCATACTATCGCGATCAATACGATCAACGATTTTATCGATTTTGTCTTTAGTTTGTTTTTTTACCCAAGCATTAATTATATTTACCGAATTAGGATCGCTAAAGTCAAGGTTACTAATTTCCGCTTGATAAAATTCTTTTACTTTACTCAAAAAAGCTGGCTCTAAAGCAATATCTTTTCGCGCCCAAAGTGAGTTTGCGATGTTTATTTCCACATTTTTATCACCATTCGTTAGTAACTGTTGAATAGTGCGATTGAAGTCATTTATATCATCAATTTTGATGCTTTGTAATTCCAAAGTCTTAGCGATCGCCTGTTGAGTTTCACCACTCGCGCCGTTATAAGTCATCGATAAAGCGATCGCTACACTCGCTGGCGAGATAAAAATATTTTTGTTTGGATCTTGTTTCGCCACCCGATCAAACAGGTTAAATCCAAATTTTGTGCTCGCCTCAACTAATTGAGCATCAAGCTTTACTTTAGAATTATTTAGGCGATTATTTAACATTGGTGTAGGCGAGGAAGCAGTACTAGATGGTGACGGGCGTACTGTAGGTGAAGCTTGAGAATTGGAATTGTCTGGAGATGCACATCCCATTAATGCCAAAGCTAATAAACTAATAATCGTAACGCGGTAACAAGTTTTCATGGTGTTAATTTCTAGAACTTTAGACTGCTATATTTTTAGCTTAGAGTCTAACTTGCGATCGCGTTTCACGGTTACATTTTCGGTAACTCATTGTTAAAGAAAAGGTGTAGCTATTGACGAATCTCAAACATCTAAAAATTGCCCAATCATTCCTATAAGCTGTTCTAGTTCTACGGGTTTACTGAGATATTCGTTAGCACCTGCGGCGATGCAAAGCTCCTCGTCGCCTTGCATGGCGCGGGCGGTTAGAGCAATGATCGGCACTTTCGCAAGTTTTTTGTCAGAGCGAATCAAGCGAGTAGCTTGTAGTCCATCCATCACAGGCATTTGAATATCCATGAGAATGATATCTGGATGGTGATCTTTTGCCATTTCAACTGCTTCTACGCCATTTTTGGCTAAAATCACATCATATTCATAAGCGCTTAAATAAGCCTTAAAAGTTTGGATGTTGGCTTCATTGTCTTCTGCAATCAGAATCAGAGGAACGATCGCATTTTTTGATTTTGCGATTGGGCTTGAGAATGGAGTAATTGGCTCAAGCGATCGTAAATTAGGCTCAGCCATTTGATAGGGTAGAGCTACAGTAAAGTGACTTCCTTTCCCTAGCACACTCTCGACGGCAACCTGACCATAATGCAGTTCGGCAATCTGTTTCACCAATACCAATCCCAATCCAGTGCCTTCATATTGACGATTTAGCCCACTGTCAAGCTGTACAAAGGGTTGAAACAGTCGGCGTATATCTTTAGGAGCAATGCCAATACCTGTATCTTTTACTTGAAAAAGGATCATTGGCAAATTTTGCTCTTTGAATTGATTAGGAACCTTAGCTTCACCTTCCCATATTTCACCACAGCCAACTGAAACTAACAGAGATACTTGTCCTTTACTAGGAGTGAATTTTACGGCATTGATTAAGAGATTAATTAAAACTTGCCGAATGCGGCGCTCATCGACACAAATATTGCTAACAATCGGGGTGATATTGCTATAAATTTCAATATTTTTTATAAATGCTTGCTGCTTGACATAGACCAAACTTGAATCGCAGACGTTCTGCACGGATACGGAGTCGAGGGCAAGGTCTACCTTTCCTGATGAAATTTTTGATAGGTCAAGAATGTCATTGATCAGTTCTAGCAGATGTTTCCCACCTTTACTAATTGCGCCGAGCGCCTTCTGTTGTCGTTCATTCACCGATCCTAATAGCTGCTTATGCAATACTTCTGACATGCCCAAAACAGCAGTGAGAGGTGTGCGGAGTTCGTGGCTCATATTAGCGAGAAATTCGTCCTTTAGCCTTGTCGCGTGGATCAATTCTTGATTAGTTCGTAATAGTTGTTCTTCGACTTGTTTACGATCGCTAACATTAAAATTAACGCCAATCATTCTTTCCCCGTGATCACCTCGTACTAAGATTCCATAAGCTCGAATAAAGTGGATACTTTGATCAGGATGAACAATCCGAAACTCAGCCTCGAATGGTTTCTTCTCTGCGATCGCATCGTGGAGTATCGCTTCAGTAGTGAGAAGATCATCAGGATGGAGTGCGTTTTTCCATACATCATAAGGATGTATGCGATCAGATGGTTCTGTGACCGCATACAGCTCGTACATTCGCTCATCCCAATGGAGAGTGTTGTCAACAATGTTCCATTCCCAACTACCCATCGCTCCAGATTGCAGCGACAAAGCGAGACGCTCGGATAGTATTTCGAGTTCGTTTGTGCGATTTTGGAGAGTCTGATGAAGTTCTTCTTTCTGTTCTATCGATTTCGCCAGTTTAGCGTTAAGGATAATCCGATCGCGTACTAGATTGATGCTAATCGAGAGAGAAATTGCCGTGACATCCCTTTTCACCAGATAGTCAGTTGCCCCCAGTTTCATTGCTCGTACTGCGGTCGGCTCATCTCCCTGCCCCGTCAACACGATTACTGGCAATCGTTGATCTGTGTACTCCCCATTAAGTGCTTCTAAAAACTCTAATCCATCGCCGTCGGGCAGCTTGAAATCTAACAACACAATGTCAGGACGCTGCGATCGCCATAGTTCTAAGCCATCTTCTAGGGTTTCTGCTTCGATGATCTCATAAAAATGGTCTACTTCTGATTGCAGATAACGCACATAAGTGCTGCGATCAATATCTGAATCGTCCACAATCAAAATTTTTATATTCGGTACTTGGACTTCGCTTAATGTAGGTGGAGATGACATAGCCTCAAACAATAAATTGTCCATAACTAGGTAAGATCGAGAATTGGAACCAATGTTCAAACAAAATTTGCACAGTCTTTTGCATTTCTAATACACCCATCGGTTTAATCATGTAACAATTAGCACCATATCGATAACAAGTTTGAACATCATGTTGACTACTAGAAGTTGACAATACAATAATTGGAATCATTCGCAGATGTGGAGTTTGCTTAACTCTTTTGATGATGTCGCGTCCATCGGTGCCGGGAAGGTTAAGATCGAGCAAGATGGCGACTGGCAGAGGAGTATTTAAGGATTGGTAGTCTCCTTCTCGAAATAGATAGTCTAACGACTCGTCACCATCCTCAAAGCGCAAAAATTTGTAATGAGATCGCTTTACTAGATCAATATTTTGAGTAACTCGCATAAAGGTATAAAAGTCTTCATCACTATCTTCAACGATCATAATGACAGGATGAGCAATGCCATCTAAATGTGAAGTCAATAACTCTTGCGTATAAGATTCCATCGAATATCTGCTTTGTATGGTAGTTTTAATTTCTTCTCTCTTAGTCGGAAGACAAGAAGAAGTTTGCTTTGTCTTATGTAAAATCATTTTTTTATATTTACCTATAACTAATGAAAGTTCCAAGACCCTCATCCCTCGCCCCTCTCCCTAGGGAGAGGGGGCTGGGGGGTGAGGGTGGTCTTTTTGAATTGGCAATGCAAACCAAAAGGTAGAACCTTCGCCAAAGGTAGATTCGACCTGAATCTTGCCTCCATGACGCTCAATGATCTTTTTGACAATTGTTAATCCAGCGCCAGTGCCACCTCCATATTTACTAG
>JBBRMK010000162.1:0-4596 GCA_038230875.1 Pseudanabaenales cyanobacterium | reverse complement strand
TGCAAGATTGTAGACGACGATTTCGAGATCGTCTAGCTGAAGTGTGCCGTTATTGTTAACGTCATACATACTGAACAGCTTTATAGATTTTTGTCTTTGTAAATTTGTTAGCATTGTCTGATGTGTATTTGATGATTGATGATTGCAATTTAGGGGATTTTTGAGAAGTTTTGGCTTTAAAGTATTTCTGATAATTTCAATCAGGACGCAATCAAAATCTACTTCCCATTACTTTAGCATCTTAAGACGCAGTTGATTTAACTCATCAAGAGTTTCCACAAACTTAATTTTCCACTGGTTATCATTGCCTTTCTGGACTAACGCTTCAACTTTCGCATCCAAAGACTCTAGCAACCAGTTCTCTTCTTTCTCATCACCTTCGTCTAGCTTCATAAAATCGAAGAAGTAATCTTGATTTCTGTTCATCAGATTGAGCCAAACATCAGAGGGAGAAACAGACCAATCAATTTGCCAAATTTGCCGTAGCATTCTAATAAAAAACTGTTCTTCAAGACTGCGGTGAGGCTGCTTTGATAGACTTTCTAAAGCATCGATTAATTTTTTCTTGTTCATGATCGTAGTGATAATGTGTCTCGGAAATGAGTTTAAGAACTTTGAGGTTTTGCGCTGGCTCTGGCTAATAAAACGCCAATATCGATATCACTTGTTCAATTTTTTTTAGATTTAAGATTATGAAAAAGTTCTACGAACTCTTCATAACTAACCTGTCCATCAGCACTTGTATCAGCTCGCTTCAACATTTCCTCAACCTCGGAATTCGTGACTAAGGCATCTAGGTCGCGGATACAAATTCTTAACTCCTGCAAACTGATGTGACCAGAATTATCGAGATCGAACAATTTAAAGCGTTCTAAAAGCCGTTGATCTTGATCGTCCATCAGATCCGACTCCAGCAGGGTAGCAAACTCTTCAAAAGTGATGCTGTTGCTATTGGGGCGACCTGTGATGATCTCCATCGCTTCCTGAACTCGTTGGGATGAATAGGGACGACCCACAGCTTTCAATACAGATCCCAGTTCTACCGCAGACAGGGAATTGCTACCATCTTTATCAAATTTCCTGAAGGTGTCTTTGCAAAAAGCAATCTGCTCGTCGCTCATCCAATCGATATTGACAGGCTTACCTGCACTTTCACCAGCGAGTTGGCGCTGAGTCGCAATGGAATCTAGACGATCGAGGACATCAAATGTATGCGCCGTCGCTTGCCAAAGTCGGTTTGAGTCAGTACCAAACCGCACACTGCCGTTTTCGGCAACAAGAGGTAAATCAAAGCGCAGCGTTGAATCATCCATGAGCATCCGCCCTGCTGGGGAGGTTTCTCGTCCATAGTAGTGGTCTCGATGGGGGAAGAACCCGCAAATGTTGATGATTTTCAGATGCTCTTCAAAAATGGTGCGAAAGATTTGGAACTCTGACTGCAAATTCGGCTCTATTTTGTCGTAGTAGGTTACACAATATTTCTGAGCATCGAGATTTTCTTGATGAGTCAGAATCAGACAAGGCATAAACAAGCACTCCTCTGGCGTTAGTTCTGCTTGCCAGTCATGACTTTGGGCAACAAGCTCCATTGCCTTTTGATCGCCGTCATACATGTGGATAGTATGACGATAAAGATTGCGGGGAAATTGATCTACCAAGATCATTAAGGCAAGACAACCGCGAGGGGTTTCCATCCAATGGTCTAACTGACCTGCGATCGCCTGCTTTACCAGTTCTCCATAACGATTGCGAATTTCGTTATCGGTGTCATGACTTTTGCCAAACCACAAGGATAGACATGCGATCGCATCTAGGTTTCCTGCCGCATCGCGAAGGAACATGAAATTAGTTAAATCTTGCTGAAGTTGCTCATCCTTAGTCATACTTTAGTTATACTTTCTGGGTTCTTCTTAATGATTAATGGTATTGATTTAGAGAGAGTTTGAGAAGTCAACTTTCCCAAACTCTTTTTTAAGTATTCTGAGGTTTTGCGCTGGCTCTGGCTAATGAATCACCCCGCCGCAAGCGGACGGGGTATCTAAATTCTTTTTTACCGAATATACTCACGCCGCAGAGCGGCGGGGTATTTACCCTCTTTGTTCAATAAAACGCCAATTTGGATGCCATTGATATCCGCGATCGCATTGCCAAATTTAGCTTTTGACCATTCTGTGATGTAAAACCTTGACAATGCTCTAGGCACTGCACCTGTTGCGATCGCAAAAACATTAGTGATATCTGACATTGTTAAGTAAGCCCTATACCTAAATGCATACTACTAGAGGCTGTCTATATTCGTCAAATGCATGATATAAATAGCTGCTATGCAGGAAATAGATTTATTTAAACTTGACTTCAACTTACTTGTTGCTCTCAGGGCTTTGCTCGAAGAACGCAATGTCACTCGTGCTGGTGAGAAAATTGGGTTAAGCCAGTCAGCGACGAGTCATGCACTTTCTCGACTGCGTAAGGTGTTTGACGATCCGCTGTTAATGAGATCGGGACAAGATATGCTGATCACATCTCGCGCCGAAGCACTAATAGAACCTCTTCAAAACATCCTTGTAAATATTGAACGACTAATTCAGCCACTTACTTTCGATCCCAAAACAGCCAAAGGTACAATTCATATTGCCTCATCTGATTATTCTACTTGTGTGATTCTTCCTTCTGTCGTAAAACAAATTGAACAAGAAGCGCCCCATCTTAACTTGGTCTGTCGGCACTGGTCTTCAGAGTCCTTTGATTTCCTAAAAGATGGCACGCTCGACATCGGTTTCGTTGCTCTCAGTATTTTGCAAGATCAACAGTTTCATTGCCAAGAGCTATTTACAGAGGATTTTGTTTGTGTAGTTCGGGCGGCTCATCCAGTGCTTGAACAAGGGCTAACGCTTGAGTCGTTTGTCGCTTATTCCCATGTGTTAGTGTCAATTCCACAATCGAGTAAAAGCTACATTGATATTGCGTTAGAAGCGTTGGGGATGCAGCGACGCATTATGCTGAAAGTAGCTCATTTTTTTGCGGCTCCTTTGATTGTTGCTCAGAGCAATCTGATCTTGATTACGCCTCGTCGAGTCGCAACGCTCTTTGTTCAGTTTGCTAACCTTGCGATGCTTGAGTCTCCCATCAAAGTGCAGAGCTACAGTTTTGGGCAGATTTGGCATCCTCGTCATCAAAATAATTTGCAACACATTTGGTTACGCAAGCTGATTGCATCTGAAACCCAAAAGCTGTAGGGAATGACTGAGCAATTCACCTTACGCAGAGCGAAGATCTGCCCTCATCCCCCAACCCACTCTCCCGCAGGAGAAGGGGAGCAAAACCCAGTTATTTTCTTGTTCCCCTCTCCTGAGTGGGCTACCGTATACACACAAGTCCAAATCACCATAAAGACCCTGCAATAAATTACGGGCTAAAAGCTAAAACCCGTTAAAACGGGTTAAGGTGATTTCTTGAAAAGAATATACCCGTCTAGCGCAAGCGTCTCGCTTGCGTTATGGTCATGCAGGCAGGATGCCTGCGCTACAAGAGGTAATTTTATTTCTAGAAATCGCCTAAAAGTATCTCAAAAACAATATTTTATTCAGTCAGTTTCAACTGACTTTAGCTTTTAGCCAAGAACTTTAGTTCTTGGTGATTTGTGTGTACTTGAAAATTTGAAAGCAAATCTATTTGATGCATATCAGCTATCTATGATATTGATTTGACTCACCAAATATAGTTTAAGTATGATTCACTCGCAGGCTAAGAAGTAGTTTAAATCGGATCGATGTATAATTCCAACGCTCAAAGAGTTTGTTACTAATGGGTGCAACAGATCCAATGGTCGTTCAGCCGATCGCTTCTAGCAATTGGCGATTGCGTTCGGGTTATTTAAGCGAGAGTGATTCTGATTTTGAATCGGTGCATGTGCTGATCGGTCAATTTCTTGCCGATCGCCACTCGCCCAACCCGTTACCCAACACATCCCTACTCACAGAAAACGCCAAATTTGAGTGGGGCTACGGTAAACCGCTAGAAAAGGTGATTCAGTCTCAAGCCGATCTCGCTTTTCTGATGCAGCATCCTGCACTATTTCGCAATGCGATCGCAATTATTGAACCGTGGGAACATGTTGGACAAAATCCATTAGGAGAAGATGTCCGAGCATCGCTAAATGTGGCTTACATCGCTCAAAAAATTGCCGATTGCGATTCCATCTTGTTTCCCATGTGGGCTTCTGGATTGCTCGATCCTGATGTGGTGGTTCCGCTAATTACGTCAGGGTTAGCGGTAGTCGTTGAAGGCGGTGATCCCTCAGTCAGAGATGCGTCTACGTTTAACGGCGCTCAATGTTCACTTCCCAATCTCCACGCTCTGGTTGAAAAACTGCTGCTCTCCCGTTCTCCAACAAGCGCCTTAGCGCTATTTATTTGTTTAGGACATCAACTGGCCGCACAGGCGCACATCAATCTGATTAAACAGTCAGTGCAACAAGTGCTGAGTTTAGAGACGCTACCGAGAGACCGCGATGGCAAGATGTTGAAAGCGTTGAAGCGCGTTTGCCAAGAAATTGAAACCATTGGCAGCGCCCTTGTGATTACAAAACGCAACGGG
>JBBRMK010000161.1:0-4600 GCA_038230875.1 Pseudanabaenales cyanobacterium | reverse complement strand
CTCACCTTACGCAGATAGAAATCCAAAGGATCAACATTTCAGGAAAAGGGTATAAAGGAGTATACTAGAGGAGGATTTAAGGATAACTATTCCTAAAGCTAAATTAAGAATAGCGAAAGGTATAAAAACATGCACGCAGATATGTTGGATTTATACAGTGACTATCTGATCAGTTCGTTCGGTGCGACAACAGCAACAGGACTATCAAAACTATTGGAAGGAGCAATAGGACATGACGAAGTAACCCAATGGTTAAGTCATAAAGCCAGAACATCAGCCGAATTATGGGTGAAGGTAAAACCATATGTGAGAGAAATCGAAAGTGAGGAAGGGGTACTGATTATTGACGATAGTATCGAGGAAAAACCCTATACAGACGAAAACGAACAGGTGTGTTGGCACTATGACCATAGTAAAGATCGACAAATAAAGGGCATCAACTTTATTACCAGTTTGTATAGCAGTCAAAATATAGGACTACCGATAGGGTTTCAACTGATAACAAAAACGGAATACTATGTGGATGAAAAAACAGGAAAAACAAGAAGGAGGAGTGCTATAGGAAAAAACGATTATTTTCGAGCCTTGATCGCCCAAGCGGTCAGAAATCAAGTAGAGTTTCGCTATGTACTCTGTGATGCTTGGTTTGCTTCTGCTGAGAATATGAATTTTGTGAAACAAGGGCAACGTAAACATTTTGTGATGCCATTGAAAACCAATCGCAAGATTGCTCTGAGTGCTGAGGACAAAGACAATGGCAAGTATGTGAAATTGGAAGAAGTGAATTTAGAACTAGATAGCAAAATCAAAATTTATCTTGAAGGGGTTACTTTTCCCCTGTCGCTGATTAAGCAAGTCTTCGTAAACGAAGATGGCAGCACTGCTATTCTTTATCTGGTCACTAGCAACCTAAAACTCACACACGCGAGAATTACAACGATCTATCGCAAACGATGGAAAATTGAAGAATTTCATAAGTCACTCAAGCAAAACGTCAGTCTCTGCAAATCTCCGACCAAAACTGTGGATAGTCAAGCCAATCATTTCTTTGCAGCTTTATGGGGATATGTGAAACTAGAAGTTCTCAAACTTACTTCTAAGCTCAATCATTTTGCTCTAAAATCCAAGCTATATATCAAGGCTTTGCAGCAATCATTCCTTGAATGGCAGTCTCTGAAACCTTTTTAGACTTCTGCGTAACATGAGTTACTGTTATAGAATTGGTAGATGGTGCAAAAAACTTGACTGGATGGATACAGTCTCAAATTCGTCGAAGTAGCTCTAGGAAACACAGATGAACTATCCAGAAATAAAAGAACGTATATACCAAAATATGTCACGCGCCGCTTTGGATGTTGAGGATGTAAGGGTTCAGCCAGATCCTTTTACGGGGTGGCGTATTGCGATTATCTCGTCAGGGTTTCGGAATAAATCCAAAGAACAACGTAAGAACGTTGCTCTAAATGGACTTGAAGAATTAATAATTCAATGGTTAGATTTGCTAACTCCTGAAGAGCAGGAATGGGCTGGCTCTCTCCCGATTGACTCTAATCTTGAAGATTTACCACTTTGGCCCGAAGCCCTTGCTAGACCTAGCAGTCCTGAAGGAATTGTGTTCCCATCTGACTTAGATGATGATCTTGAGAAACCGATTGTAGCAACATTTTATTCCCTTAGAGGAGGCGTTGGTAGATCAACGGCTCTTGCATATACAGCCCGAATCCTTGCTAGTCGTGGACGTACAGTCCTTTGTGTGGATATGGATTTAGAGGCACCAGGGCTAGCCGCTTTATTTGGAAAAGAAAACGAGGTCAAAGATGGGCAAGGGTTGGTATTTGCTTTGTTGAGTTTAGATCAGGGTGAGCGTCCTGATATGCTTAATCATATTCTAAGAGTTTCAGAAATCGATGAGATCTATTGCCTTCCAGCAGGTTTACCAAACGCAAATTATGCTCGCTTGCTTAACTTAATTAATATTGGAGCCTGGTATCGAGAAGATAGAAACCCATTGCGTGACCTAATTAAAATTTTAAGTACAGATCTTCCATTCAAACCCGATGTTATTTTGTTGGATGCTCGAACAGGAATTACCCCTTTAAATGGACCACTTCTTTTTGATTTAGCCGATCTTGCAATTATTGTTTTCTTTCCTCATCCTCAAGCCAAAATAGGGACAGGTGAGCTTGTTCGTGCCTTACTAGCTGCTAAAACTGGGCGAAATGAGAAGCTTTTGACTCCAGAGCCACGATTCATTGTGTCTCCAGTCCCTGCAAGTAAAGCTCCAGAAGTTATAGAGCGATATCAACATAGAGCAATTGATTGGATTGGGAATTGGCTCTCTGCTCTGAGTGAGCAAAGAGCAAGTTCAGAATCAATCAAGGAATCAGAGATAACTCATTTTATTCCCCATCGAGAAGAGATTGCAACATCAGATCAGGTCTTGTCAAATAGTGATATTTGGCGTGACTTTGAACCTGTTGCAGAATGGTTAGAACGTTTTTTACCTACATCTAGTGAACAGCGATTATCTGTGAGTTTGCTCGATATCAAAGAGCAGATTTTAGAGGAATTGGCATTTTCGGCAGGAACCGCAGAATATCAGAATAATTTTTTAGAAACATTTGTAGAAACTGAGTTAGTGAATAAAGCACTTCAACCAAAATTCCCTTTGATTCTTGGTCGTAAAGGCACTGGAAAAACGGCGATTTTTCGACGTTTGTTGGAAGATTCACATCAGTCTTCTATTGTGGTTTTATCACCTAGTCGACTCAAAGGTAATCGTTCACTGATTATTAGTCCTGAAGGATTTAAAGAAATTGATCGTATTTTAAAGACTAGTGGAAAAAGTTGGCGTGATTTTTGGCTCCTACAAACCTGCCTTGCCTGCTATCTTTCTTGGAGTGGTGAAAAACCCCAACCAGATGCTTTACTTGCTGAAGCCCTAGAAAACGAGCCGACAACAGAGCTTGAAGTGGCGCGATGTATTGAGATATTTTTGCAAAAAACGCAAATTGGTCTTTTAGCAAGAGATTGGATAACTCGTTTTGATAGTACTGCATCTTCTATTACAATGTTGTTATTTGATGGACTTGATACAGGCTTCGGAAATACGCAGGAGGATCGGGAAAGGCGGACTCAATCGATTGAGGGGCTGCTGTCTTTGGTTACTGATTTGGGCGATGATCTACAAAAATTGAAATTCAAGGTTTTACTACGAGAAGATATATGGCGAAGATTGCGATTTGACAATAAAAGTCACTTTTTTGGCCGCTCTGTAACTCTTTCATGGCTTAACAAAGCGGATTTCTTTAAAGTCTTAATCAAACAAGCTTTACAATCTAGAAGTTTTAATGAGCTTATTAGCTCGGTGGAACAAGGTAGATTGCTATCTCCGAGTAGTGATTATTTAAGTGAGGTACAGGTCTTTGAAATTTGGAATCTTCTGGTTGGTGAGCGAATGCGAGGAGGGAAATCCACTTTCACTCGAAATTGGGTTTGGAATAGAATTGCGGATGGAACTGACAATCATAGCCCTCGCGCTCTTTTGCAGATGTTTTTACAGGCAAAGGAGTGGGAGAATAGAGAACAAAGACAAGATCCTTATTGGAAGACTGTTATTCGACCACGCGCTCTGAGTACTTCGCTTGAGGAGGTGTCGAAACAAGCCTTAGATGCTCTAATTAATGAAGAATTTCCCGAATTACAACCACTAATTGATCGATTAAGAAGTATAGGACGTTCGCCATTTGATGTAGTTGATGTTCAAGAATTAGATGAACAGTTAAGTCTTGCTAGAGAAGTTGGATTGCTTTCGATTTACGAAGGAACCGAAGATGGAGTCGAACGCTATAAGGTTCCAGACATCTATCTTTCTGGCATAGGAATGAAACGCTCAGGTCAAGCATAATCGATTAATTTACTTTCTGCTTAATCCGCGATTTACCTGAGCAAGATTTTGAAGTTTCTTGAATCTACAGTCGGTTTCATCATTTGTAAAGTGATTTGGTTCATACTCACTTCTCATCAATGCTGTATTAGCCTTTAGTTTATCTCAGCCTTGGGTAGAGAACCGTAAAAGGAAGTGAGCCAATAATCGCGGGATGTTCATTTAACTGAACGACTCTCGAAACCTTCTGCCACATTATCTACTTTCTACTCAACCCGCCTAAATTTATCAAATGGAGTATGCCACGAAAAATAATTGGGAAGTACAAACACAAAAGGATAATAAAAAGGCTCATCATCCACCTCAGTACCACCAAACTGAATCGCAAAATTTCCACACCAAAAACACACCCCAACCGTTTGGATATCTAGGCTGTAGGTTAACGATCGCAGCAGCTTATACGATACATTCATAAAAAGTATTTTGAGTTACTGCTTTCTAACATTAACATTTTGGATCTTGTAGCGATCGCATTTTCGGGAAGTCTCAACCAAAATGGCTACAGATATAGCAATAGATTTATTGTAAGATGATCAAAGCTAATTCAGCTTTGATCCTAATTACTAGAAAACCTCATATAACCAACTAGATTGGCTCTACCAAATTCTCGAATTAAAGCTTTTTTCTTAGTCATCGCGACGATCGTATCGGTTG
>JBBRMK010000160.1:0-5214 GCA_038230875.1 Pseudanabaenales cyanobacterium | reverse complement strand
GAGCGAGAAGTCAACATTGCGATGTTCCACTCGGATGAGGTTAACGAAGAAGCGATCTTATTTGCCAACTGGGCTTATCGTTCGCTGCATGATGCCATCATTCCCTATCGGTCGATTGTAGCGGGGAGTCGGCTAGCATGGTTACTCAAACTACCAGACGCGATCGAAATTTTGTGTTCCACAGCCATTGACGATGAAATTGTCACTGAGTGTTCGGCAACTTGCATTATCTACAAGGATTTTGAGAGCAAACAGATTCGGCGATCGTTCACCTGCCAATTCCACCCAGAATTGTTGTCCGACTTGCGAACAGTTGGCATGTCTGAACCGCCTACCTATGCACGGTTGAAGACCGATGATGGCGCAAGGCTCTTTGCCCGACTGCTCTACGAAGGGATGCAAGAATGAAGTAGCCGTTCTGTGTTGATTCTTTCGACAACATTTGAGCAGGCAAAGGAAGATCAAATTGAAGCGGTGCGATCGCTCAAAGCGTGGCGATATCAAGAAAATCGCTAAAGCAAAAGCCTGTTTTAGCCAACGATTGCGGCGTAGGAAATCATAATGACATTGAGTTTTGTGTACCAATATGTCGCCGCAAGTCGGTAATAATATCGTCCTTAATTTCTGATGCTGATTTATACCAATTTTCGCTGACAACTTCGCACAGTTTCTCTACCTGATACTGCACTTTATTAATATCTTTGGCTTCGGGAATACCGTCAGTATAGGGATAACACTATGCCATCGTTTTTACAAAATTGGGATGATCCCGCTTCGGGGGATCAAATCACCAACAATACTTCAATAAAGTGATTCCAAGTCAACGGTTGTCCTGCTATGTAATTTTGAATAAATACAACTTCATCATGGGATAGGTGTGATTCTCCTACACTTGCCATTGCCACATCCATTTCATCGATACTAATGATGTCATCTTCATCGGTATCAATGGGTAAAAAATAGGTGACAAATTCCGAATATTTAGACATCAATCTGCGGTAACGTAAAATCAATTCGCAAAATTCTGCAAATTCAATCACACCATTACCATCACTATCAATGCTTTTGAATAGATATATTAATTCATTTTCAGAAAGAGGTTTTTTTGTCTGCTGCAAATGGTCAGCTAGTTCCTGAAAGCATAGCTCCCCACCGCGATCGATATCAATAGCATTGAAAATATAACGTAAGTCGCCTTTGATACTCGTGTCACTTTGTTCAAACAGCATATTATATTTTTTGCCCTGCATCGCGGCCGACAACTGGTGACGAAAGTTAGAGATGATTTCTTTGGCAATTAAAAAACGCTGCTGATGTTCTTCTGGACTGGTGACAGTATGCAAGGATACAGGAACTAAAGAGGGTAATGATCGCCGTAGAATCACAAAGAAGCCAATGGTGACGATGCAAAAAGGAAAAGTCATAATTGGCAATCCCAACGGTTTAAATATCAAACCCAAAAACATCCCTGTGAAGGTACAAAGCAATCCACAAGCCGATCCCATCAGAATACCGCGCCGATTTGGGGCATAGAAAATTCCACCAATTGCCATAGCCCCAAGCACAGCATTATAGCCCCACAAACCCGCATATATTGGCTCTAATGGTACTTGGAGTATTAACCCCGCCACCACCCCCAAAGCAGAGCCAAGTAATCCGACGGCTGCACCGATAGGAGTACAGATGAAAACAGCGAAAAATATCAGCAACGACGCGATTAACTGATCAGCGAGAAAAACCTGCCCGAAGCCAATCGGTAGGGCTGTCATTAAACTAATACTGTCTAGTCCGACTGATGGAGTTGTTGCTGCTGTTGCTGCTTTTCCTAAATCAAACCAGGGTTGAGGAATAATTTTGATGAAAATTAGGAAAATTAAGGTCGCAATATTAAAAGGTAGAGTCAGTAATGGAGACTTAACCAGAGTAACAAACCAAACTCCGGCAACCTTCATCATTACTGTAGTAAGTGCCGCAATACAGAAGACCGCGATCGCCCAGAGTGGATTTCCTGCACCATTTCCTGATAAACCGAAAGTTCCCAATGCTGCCCCTACCAATAAACCGTTATAGCCAAAAATACCGTTACGAATGCTATCTCGATCTAACTTAAATAAAATTGCAGTGATAGTTGATGCGACTACACCCAACAATCCCATGAAAGCTACCCAAGGCGACTGAAGAAATAGGGCTACTAAAATTAACAATCCACTCACAGGATTATTAACAAAAATTACCTGTCCAATTCCCCGCAAATTGTAGTTAACAAAGTCCCCTAGAGGTTGATTGGCAAGCCTCTGATTGAGTTGCTGCATCGTTCCCAAAACTGGCAAAAATCTAGCTTTTGATTGGGGAACTGATGTCTCGGTCGTTAAGATATGAGAAATCAGTTCGTGGAGCGGTAGCGGTTCATCGCGATGTAGTTCAGTTGAATGATTGCCTGCCATAGTAGGTTTAACCTATTTCTTTAAAGATATTAGAAAAATTTTGATCGAAGTTAAGTTTTTGGTATCATCCACCCTACAGATTTGCGGGTGATGGAATGGCGACTGTTTTCAAAACCGATTGACTCAGTGAAGCCAGACCAATTCCGACCAGAATCACAGAGAATGCTATGCAGTTGAAAACACTGAGTTTTTCTGCAAATATGATCCAAGCTGCCACTGCGGCTAAAACTGGTTCTAGAAGTAGGACAATGGCGACAAATTCAGCCGATAGTTGATTGAGGCTATACACCAAGAGTCCTTGACCAAAAATCTGGCAAATAAGCGCAAGGGTAATAATTATCAACCATCCTTGCCAAGAAATAGGCCATAACGGCTCTGAACTGAATAGGACAAGGGGGAAGGTTAAACCAGCAGCGATCGCAGAACTCCACAGGAGAATTGTTGTTAGATGAAGTTGCGATTCTAGTCGCTCCAAAACAATCAAGTAGATACTAAAAGACAAGGATGCTAATAATGCGGCTAGGTCTCCGTGTAGCTTGAATGAGGCAATATGCCAATCCTGTAAACCCAATGCCACAATTCCCCCGATGGCAATAGCCATGCCGATTAGAAATTGGGCATCAAAACTCTTTTTCCAAATTAGCCACCCGATCAAACAACTAAAAATTGGGGTCAGGTTAGACATTAGAGAAACACTAGCTACGCTAGTTTGCGTCAGCGCCCATGCCCAGAGAGTCAGGTCAGCAGCTAAACAGATTCCAGCTAGTAATAGCTGAGAACAGAGAAGGGGGGACAAAGGAGAGAGGGGAGGGGACGAATATAAATGAGAGCGGATAGTGGTGATTCCGTTCCAAATGACTAAAACTAGAGCAGTGATCCAAAGACGATTAAATATGGTGGCATAGGCACTGATTTCTTGTTCACTGTAGCGAACCAGAATAGCGGATATGGCAATGGATACAACGGCAACGATGAGAGTGGCGATCGCAATGCTAGTTTGCAGGCGATTGGACTGTTTTGGCAGATCGGATTCCAGCTTAAATGTCTGGTCTAATTCAGTGATTTGTTGACTAGAAGGGGATTCTTGAAGTGACATTCTGGTATTAATCTATTTTTTTCTAGGCATTTAGAGACAACAGGACTCAATACTGCTCGGTCAAGCAAATTCGTGAACCTAAAACCCTTGTAGAGACGTTCCATGGAACGTCTCTACATTTCTAAACTGTCTGAGATGTCTTCTGTAAACGGTTGCCAATCGCATCAACTACAGATTCAAAAATACTGATGGATGTCTCTGCCATTGAGTTTAAAGTATCCAGTAAAGGATTGACTTCGCAGATTTCCCAACAGCAGACACGGGGATCTTTAACCAAAATTTCGTTGAGAATACGAGCTTCATCAACAAATATGCCATGAGGAACTGGTGTTCCTGTCCCCATAGAAATAGCTGAGTCCATACTATCTACATCAAAACTGACATAAATTAAATCAACTTCTGCTAACTTTTCTAAACAATGTTTTGCTACTGCTTCCGCACCAATTTCCCGCATTTTGTCCGCAGTCATGTTGAGAATATGGTGGGTTTCGATCAAGTGGTTTTCTGCTTCTTCGGTGTCGCGGACTGCGACATAAACTAAGTCATCTATAGCAATCCGATGTGAGTCATAGCTTAAAGCATTTATCTGAAAACGCCCAAAACAATCGTTATCCAGTTACAAATGATTTCGGATTGCTATATATGTAAATTGGGAGCATTTGGCAAACCCAGAGATTTACACATTTCCCATAATTCTGCTGTTTCTGGATCTAAATCATTGATTTGTTTGTCCAAGTTATCTATGCCCATAGCTACTGCTAAAGGCATTCCGTGCATATTTCCAGAAGGAGTCGTATAGGGTGAGTGAATATCGGCATGAGCATCAATCCAGACTACACCTAAGCGACGATCAGGAAATGCCTGTTTAATGCCAGCAATTGTTCCCGCTGCTGTAGAATGATCGCCACCGAGAACTAAAGAAAATTTCCCATTTTGCAAGGATTCAGCCACAATATCGGCAGTTCGCGCCAGCACTTTATGTACTGAATCAATATATTTGGCGTGCTTGTGTTTTTGTGGACGAGCAAGAGCTTGATTTTCGGTTTGTACACTCAGTTTATCGAGACTGAGAATACCGTTTTCAGAATGGCTGCGGGCTGCCTGTTTTTGCATTGCGGCTACTTTCATGGCGGCAATTCCCCCAGAAGCACCACGAGTTCCCGCGCCCAACTCAGAATCTACTTCAATCAAAGCAATTCCAGATACTTCAGCTACCTTGGCATACTGCATGAGGATCTTCTTGAAGCTACGCAATGCGGCGATACTAATTTTGAGATCCCCTTGTTGTGATTGACTAGCGATAAATTCCTCAAAATCAATTTCACCGTCGCTGTCTATATCAGCTTTGCTGATGAGTTGTGCAATTTCTTCATCCTTAGCTGTAGTGTTTAAACAACGAATAACTTCGGCAAACTCCTCAACCGATAACTTGCCACTCTTATCTGTCAATACTTCGGACAGTTTTTAATGCTTGTAACATTTACCCCGTATAGAGCGTTATCTTTGGTTGTTATTTAAAGTCTAGTCAGCTACAACCTACATTCAGCAGGGCAAAAGTAAAATAAAATATTTAAATAAAGAGGCAAAGGAGCAGACAAATGTCACCAGAAAGTCAGATAGATGTACAAGATTTAGACCATTTAGGCATAATAGCGGGAATAGTAGATGATATCG
>JBBRMK010000159.1:0-5221 GCA_038230875.1 Pseudanabaenales cyanobacterium | reverse complement strand
TCCACTATTCCCATCTCGTCGATGATCCCTGACACGATTCCTAGATGGTCTATATTTTCTACTCTCATCTCCGTATTTATAGTATTAATATTTACCTCCTGCTTTTTGCCTTTGCGCTTGCCTTTCACTATTTATTTTACCATTCCATTACGAGCGGAATGTGGGTTTTATTGGTTGTGTGGACGAAAACTGCATATGCTCTGGCGGGCGATATGTATGTAAAAGCGTAACCCAGCAAATTGAGCTTACTGTTATGAAATCTAACTCCAGCGATCGCTCCTGCTTAACTGCTATTAATACTTCTCCGATGCAAGCATTGATTAGTAACATCTCCAAAAATCGCGTACTGTTTGCCGCGCTGACGATTTCATCTTGCTTTTTTGGAAATGTGGGTCAAGCATTATCGAATGTGAGAGAGGCGGCTCCTAATTGTGGAGGGCTTTGCATTTATGCGAATGTTACTACTAATTCTTCTGGTAAGTCTAATTCTTCCAATACTTCTAATTCTAATGATTCTATGGCTAACATCATGAATGGACTTAACACTTCTAGCAGTTCACAGATGGATGTATCAGTAGGCTTTATGTGGCAGATCATCTCGCCCGATCAGACTAATTTGGATACCCAAAAGAAAGTGGCTATGGCGCAGATTGCTAAGACTGAAGATGAGCAAAAGTTCTTGTGGATGGAGAAGTTGACGGAGGCTGTAAATGCGAATAATCTGGCTCAGGCGCAGGGGATTGCGATTTTGTTGGCTCCTAAGTTGGGTAAGACGGCTGAGCAGTTGATGAGCGAGGTTATTCTTGCTGCTAAATTGAGCGCTAAAAAGAACGATGTCGATTCGGCTGCTAAATTAAGTTCTAAGAAGAATGATGCTTCTGTGGTGGCTAACCCAAATCCTCAAAAGAGTGATGTCCTTTTGGCTTCTAAGGTGAACCCTCAGAAGGATGTTAAAAAAGCCAATTAGGACTTATGTAAATCAACCAAGAACTAAAGTTCTTTGCTCAAAGCTCAAGTCAGTTGAAACTGACTAAAGAAAGTCTCAAATCAATCTGTTTCAACGGGTTCAAGCTTTTAGTCCGCAATTTATTGCAGGGCGATCATCGCGTAAGTAAATAATTAATCGCCCCCTAGCCCCCAATTCTGGGGGAACAAGAGCTAAGAATTTCTTTCAAAGTCCCTCAGAATTTGGGGATTTAGGGGGCGAGAATCACCTAATATCTCTGAAAATTGCATATGGTTGATCGCTTGATATGTATGTAAAATCGTAACCACGCAAACCTCATGATATTGCTATGAATTTATCTCCTCGCTACAAGAAGTCTCTGTCGGTAATTTCTTTGGCTGCCTTACCTTTGTTGGTGGCTTTTGCGCCTTTGTCACAGGTTGTTATCGCGCAGGAGTCAGGATCGAGTTTGAGTCTTGTAGCGCAGGGAGCAAGTGATCGTAAAGTAGAGGCAGATCGGCTTTTGGAGAAGGGAAATATAGAAAACAGCAAAAATCAGTATCGGCAAGCGGCGCACTCGTATCAACAGGCGCTGGATATCTACCGCACCATTGGGAACCGTCAGGGTGAAGGAGATTCGCTCGCGGGGCTCGGTAATGCATACTTATTCGTGCAGGAGGCAAAGGCGATTGACTTTTACCAGGAATCTTTATCGATCATCAAGCAAATCGGAAATCGCAAGAGAGATGAAGGAATTTTGTTTCACAAACTTGGACAAGCATACTATTTCCTCAACCAGAACCAAAAGGCGATTGATTATTATCAGCAAGCTTTAGCAATCTCCAAGCAAATTGAGGTTAATGCTTGCACTTCCAACAGCAAAAGCGAAGATTGCATCGCCGCTCGACAGAATGAAACAAGTGCGCTCTGGAATATTGGCAATGCATACAAATCCCTCGAACAATTCCAAAAGGCGATTGAATATCACCAACAATCTTTAATAGTCGCTAGACAAATCAGCAAAAATGATTGTATTCCCAATAGCAAGAGTGCATCTTGCATCAAGTCACGTGGTTGGGAAAGCCTTAATCTCAACTCTCTCGGCATTACATATCATGGCTGGGGACAGTATCAAAAGGCAATTGAGTATTACCAACAATCCTTAGCGATCGACATGCAAATCAGTGCTATTGATTGCATTCCCGATCGCCAAAGTACAGCTTGCGTCAGGGCTCGTGATAAAGAAAGTCTTTCAGACTATAGAATTGGTAGAGCATACCGTTCCTCGGGACAGTACCAAAAAGCATCTGAGCATTTCGAGCAATATTTAGCGATCTCTAAGCAAATCAGCGCTATTACTTGCACTTCCGACAGCAAAAGCGCCGCTTGTATTGCGGCTCGACAGAATGAAGAAAGTGCGCTCACTAGGCTCGGCTCGGAATACAAGAGATGGGAACAATACCAAAAGGCGATTGAATATTACCAGCAAGCTTTAGTAGTTACAAAGCAAATTGAGGTTAATGCTTGCACTACCGATAGTAAAAGCGCAACTTGCATCGCCGCTCAACAGAGTGAAGAAAGTGCGCTTAATAATATTGGCAATGCATACCGTAACCTCAGTCAGTACCAAAATGCGATTGAGTATTATCAGCAAGCTTTAGTATTCACTGGGCAATTCAGCGTCAATGCATGTGCTCGCGATAATAACAGCTTAGCTTGCATTACAGCCCGAAATGGGGAAGTAAATTCGCTCAATAATCTTGGCTTGACATACATAGGTCTCGGACAGTATCAAAGGGCGATTAAATATCACCAGCAATCTTTAGCGATCGCCAAACAAATCAGCGTTATTGGCTGCACTTTTGATGTTTATCAAACAGGATGCGGAGTTGAAGCAACTTCGCTAAACTATCTTGGTAATGCATATCGTAACCTCGGACAGTACCAAAATGCGCTTGAGTATTACCAGCAAGCTTTAAACATTGCCAAAGTCGAGAATAGGGACATCCTCAGCAATATAGGAGAATTATTTGCTCAACAAAAACAACCCGAACTCGCCATTCTCTTTTACAAACAATTTGTCAATACCAGCGAATCGCGTCGCAAATTCGTACGCACACATAACTTCCTATCTAGCAATGAAGAAGCTGATACAAACTATTTAAAAGATGTCGCAGGTTCTTATCATACCCTTGCTGACCTACTCCTCAAACAAGACCGCATTCTCGAAGCCCAACAAGTCCTCGACCTTCTCAAAGTCCAAGAACTCAGCGACTACCTCCGCAATGTGCGCGGCAACAGCGAAACCGCCAAAGGAGTTGAACTCCAACGCCCCGAAAAAAATATTATTGCCCTCAGTGATGAACTCTCTACACTCCAGAAACTCGACAAACTGAACCCAACCCAAGAACAACGCCTTGCCGTACTCACCAACCAAGAAATCAATCGCAACGAACAATTTAACGCCTTTTTAAATAGTCCCATCATTCAGAAACAGATCGAAGAACTAAGGCGAATTGAGAAATCGCAAAATGTCGATATCGAAAAATTTAATCGACTTCGTGCCAGCCTTCGCAAAATCAACAACGCCGTCATTCTTTATCCTCTGATCCTCGAAGACCGCCTCGAACTAATCATCATCACCGCCAACACCCCACCCATCCGCAAAACCATCAACATCAAACGCGAAAAACTAAACACTGCGATCGCCAGCTTTCTGGCTAACTTACGTGATTCCTCATCCCTTGACGTGACCACAGACGCACAACAATTCTATGACTGGATCATCAAACCTTTTGAAGCTGAACTTAAGCAAGCAAACATCCAAACCATCATCTATGCTCCTGATGGACAACTGCGCTATATTCCCCTCGCCGCTCTCCATGATGGCAAACAATGGTTAATTGAGAAGTATCGCATCAACAACATCACCGCCAGTTCGTTAACCGACCTCACGCCTAGAGAATACAGTCTACCCACTGTCCTCGCCGCCGCCGCTACCAATAGCCAAAATATCAAAGTCGGCGATCGCTCAATTAGCTTTGGCGCATTACCCGCCACCAAAACCGAAGTCGAAGCGATCGCTGCTCTGATAACAGGAACCACAACCCTGATCGACCAGAGATTTAGCAAAGCCGAAATCTTGCCCAAGATGCAAAAAAATAGAATCGTGCATCTCGCTACCCACGGCTACTTTGCAGTCGGACAGCCAGAAGACTCATTCATCGTCTTTGGTGATGGCGATAAAGCCTCGCTTAGCGACATTAAAAATTGGACATTAACCAATGTCAGTTTAGTTGTGCTGAGTGCTTGTGAAACTGCGATCGGCGGTAAGTTAGGTACTGGAGTTGAGATTTTGGGATTGGGCTATCAGATGCAGGATGCAGGAGCAGCAGCTTCGATCGCTTCACTCTGGAAAGTCAGCGACGATGGCACTAATGAACTAATGCAGAAGCTATACAAAAACTTGAGTCAAAAAAACACATCGTCATCTGAAGCATTGCGACAGGCGCAGATTGGCATGATCCGCAGTGATAAGAAGGGAACAAGTAGCGATCGGGCTGGTGTGAGGGTTGTGGGAACAGTTCCAAATTCTCCAGATGGGAAATTATCTCATCCTTATTACTGGTCTGCTTTTATCTTGATTGGGAATGGGTTATGAGCAATATCCATGTATTTTAAGTGCAAAAAGTTATAGAATCAAATTTCTGACATTCTACTTTCTATGCGAACTGACACGATATTCTTTCAACTTTTCCAAACCTTTGATAATTTGCTGTTTGAGCTAGTCGGTTTACCGCCTGAAGCTTCAGATGGCTATCATTTTACTTCTGTGGAAATCAAGGAGAAAGCCTTTCGCTTTGATGGTATTTTCATTCCTGAAGCTTTAGAGAAAAATATCTGGTTTGTGGAGGTTCAGTTTCAGAAACGTGCTGAATTTTATTGGGAATTTATCGGCGAGATTTTCCTGTATTTGAGTCAGTTAGGACTTACGCAAGGAGCATAGGAATAGAAGGAGATTTGAGTTGAGAACGCAGATAATCAGACATTAACCCTGACTTGAGTTGATAAATAGTAGTATGAGCTTGAAAAGCCAAACGCTTGAGATAATGCCAAACAAGCATGGCACAAGCAATATGATTACGCTGAATTCTGGATTTGCGACATTGACAAGCTTCAATACCAGTCAATTGTTTAAGTTCACGGTGAAATTCCTCAATGTTCCAACGGATGGAGCACACAGCATGTACTTCAGGGTCGTAGTCTTGAGTTAAG
>JBBRMK010000158.1:0-5401 GCA_038230875.1 Pseudanabaenales cyanobacterium | reverse complement strand
CAAAAAAACTAAAGTGGGTGTCAAGACCAAACGACTCAAGGCTGGATGGGATGACAACTATCTCAAGGATGTTCTTACTGCCTTGAACATAACCACTGCATAGATTTTGTCATTTGTTAAGAAACGTGTGCGGTTGCCCTACACCTTACCCATCACCACCAATTACCGATCAGGTTCGCAAATTGTCGAGATCGGTAACAATTTGATGAGCGATCGAGGCATACCCGCCAAACCCTCCACTCAAGTACAGGGCAAAATTCAACTGGTTAATATTGCCAAATTTCAGATGACTGCGATCGAAGAACAGGAACATGGATATGACTTGACCGCCGCGATTATTCGTCTAACAGGTCAACTCATCCAAGAAGGCAAGCAAGTCGCCTTACTCAGCAAAAAAAATCTGTTGCAAGGGGTAGATAGCAAAATCAAAGAATTAGATAAATTTCGCAAATATATACTCAAAAAACTCAACCTAGTCGGTGACTTAGAACAACTAGTTGATATTTCCACAACCCATAAATACAATGGCAAAGAATGACAAGCAGTAATAATTCTCGATGCTTATAGCTATACCACTATTCACCCTGATTCCATATTTTCCCGCATTTTTGGCGATGATGAAAACAAGCTACTTGAAGACGATCGCCGCCTGTTTTATGTCGCCCTCGCCCGTGCCAAAGAAGAGTTATATATAGTCGTAGACAATTTCAAAATGTCGCCATTCGTTGCAGGCTTAACTAGCAAAATGCAACTACAAGAACTAGACTGGAAAAACTATCCAGTTCCCAAAACTGAAACTCGCTTTATCACTATCAAAGTTAGCAATCAACAAGGTCACGGAAAAAACGGAACAATCAACATTAAAGAATTGCTCAAAGCAGATAGATTTAAATGGAATGACATTTCAAAATCTTGGTACAAAGTCGAACCAGTTCAAAAATTCTTAGCTGATGGCTCTCGACTGCAATATTTAAGCGATCGCAATTGCAGTTCTCAAGCTAACGGCATAGAAGTAAATTTGTGTAATGAACAAGAAGAAATTCTAGCTTCATATCTAGCCAACAATGGCAACTGGACTTATACTTTAGATAATTTCAAGCAATCGAAGCCAATTGAATATGATTATGGAGATATTCCATTTTGATAATTGTTCTCAGTATACAACTAACGACAAACAAAAACAATGGAAAAAGTAATCGCCAAAACCAACATCAAACAACAAACTAGTGATTTTCGATATTGGCAGCAACAAACACCCCAAAAACGCCTAGAAACCCTCGAACAAATTCGTCAAGAATTCCATCAATACAAATACAATGCTCAACCAAGACTTCAAAGAGTTTATACAATTATTAAACGACAACCAAGTTAATTATTTGGTAATTGGGGGCTATGCCGTTGCCGTGCATGGACATCCGCGATACACCAAAGATATTGACATATGGATAGAAATCAGTGAAGTGAACTCGCAAAAAATAATTACAGCATTGACAGAATTTGGGTTTGGGAGCCTAGGGCTAACTCCACAAGACTTTCAAGAACCTCATCAAATCATTCAACTTGGTTATCCTCCTAGCCGTATTGACTTAATCACTAGCCCCGATGGTATTGACTTTCAAACCTGCTATGCTTTCAAAATAGAAGTATTGCTCGATAGCATACCTGTTAAATTTATCGATCTTGATAACCTTAAAAAGAACAAATTAGCATCTGGCAGACTTCAAGACCTAGCCGACCTAGAAAATCTTCGCTAGAATTCTTAGTGGCGATTTGATAGTTAAAAGATTGATAAGATACGGCGATCTCATTGTAGCTGTGATGATATGCGATCGCTACTCATCTAAATGCTTGCTCTAACTTGCTGATATCAGCATCATAATTATAGCCAGCTTTTGCCGATAACGAGTTAACATCACATTTAGCAAATGATGACTACCCACTTAGCAGAAACTCGTAGAACGCGAAAAAATATAGCTTACTAGTCATTAGTGTTCGATAAAGAGTACCTTGATTTCATCCTCATTTCATTTTCTTGTGAAATACTGTGACACTATTGATAACCTGTAACCTGCTTGCAATCCATAATTATGTTGTTCCACACCGCTAAATATCAAATCGCCTCAATTGTATTGATGCTCACTGCTGCTACAGGTAGCGGACTGACAGCTTGCACAGCAGCGAATAGCTCTGCACCAACGCCTGTTGCTACTGTCACTGCAACTCAAACTGCGAAACCAGTAGAAAAGCAATCGCAGATGCAGGGTATGGATCATTCAAATTCCATGATGTCCAATAATGCATCCCATGGCTCCATGAATTTAGGTGTTACTGATGCTGATTATGATTTGCGCTTTATTGATGGCATGACACCGCATCATCAAGGAGCAGTGGTAATGGCACAGGATGTTTTAAAAAATTCCCAGCGTCCTGAACTACGCAAGTTTGCTCAGAATATCATCCAAGCACAAGAGAAGGAAATTGCGCAGATGGCAGAATGGCGCAAAGCTTGGTATCCCAATGTAGGTGCGAAGTTGATGATGTGGCACGCTGAGTCAAATCATATGATAGCGATGACTTCTGAAAATCGCAACAGCATGATGATGAATATGAGTTTGGGAAGTGCTGATGACAAATTTGATTTACGGTTTCTCGAAGCGATGACTCCTCACCATGAAGGGGCTTTAGCGATGGCAAAAGATGCGATCGCCAAGTCAAAACGCCCTGAAGTGAAAAAACTCGCTCAAGAGATTATTAGTTCTCAACAGGCTGAAATCGAGCAAATGCAGCAATGGCGCAAAACTTGGTACACAAGCAAATGATGAAAAGAATTTCTAGCGCTTGCTTAAGTCTAGTTCTATTAACTAATCCTGCGGCGGTGTTTGCCCATGCAGGACATGGCGATGAGTTTAAAAATGACAGTAATGCTCAACCGACTGAAGGAATCCAAGTTGATGCTAGTACCGCTCAGAAGATTGGCATTAAGATCGAGCCTGTAGTTAAGAAGCCTCTAGCGATCGCTATTAAAGCGACTGGACAAATAGAACCATTGCCTAATGGCAAAGTGAAGGTGACAACGCCGATTAAGGGAACTCTGATTTCTTTGCTAGTCCAAGCAGGAGATGCAGTCGAGGCGGGGCAAGTATTAGCAGTATTATCTAGTCCTGAGCTAACGGATTTGCGAGTAAACGCCTTAGAGAAGCAGGTAGATTCTGTGGCGAGTGTGCAAGAAGCGATCGCTAATTTGGAATTTGCGCGACAAAACTATACAAATCAACAGCAGATTGTCGAAGCGGAACTGCGACAAGTAGAAACTGAGTTAAAAATTGATCAGGAACGTTATGATCGCGATCGCGAATTATTAGCGAGTGGTGCGATCGCTCGACGACAACTGCAAGAATCTGAGAGTAAGTTCTTAGCTGCTAAGTCAAGTCTGTCAAAAGCTTCGGGTCGATTACCTTTACTAGAAGCCGCCTCACAAGTTAAAAGATCAGAAGCCTTGCTCGAAGCCGCCCAATCGAAAGTTGAGTTAAGTGGGGCAGCTTATTCAGCCCGTTTGCGACAACTTGACTCTCAAGCTGATGCGAATGGGAAGGTGACAATTCTCGCGCCGATTGCGGGTGTTGTGAGCGATCGCGAAGCTACGATTGGCGAAGGTTTTGAAGAGGCTGGTAAACCGATTATGACGATTGTGAACGATCGCAAAGTCTTCGCTACGGCAAATATTTACGAAAAAGACTTGAGCCAAATCAAGGTTGGGCAGAAAGTAAATGTGAAGGTAGCAGGATTACCTGCGAATACGCAACTACAAGGCACTGTGACCACGATTGGCTCAGTAATTGAAGGTGAGAAGCGTGTAGTTCCAGTTAAGGCTGAAATTAACAATCTAAATGGACAACTGAAATCGGGAATGTTTGCCGAATTGGAATTACTGACTAGTAAAGCGGCTAGTCCTGTGATTGCGATTCCTGCGAATGCGGTGGTCGAAACTCAGGGAAAGAAGTTGGTCTATGTGGAGAATGGTAAATCTTTTCAACCCACAGAAGTAATTCTAGGCATAACATCTGGCGATCTTGTAGAAGTTAAAAGCGGGCTATTTGAAGGCGATCGCATTGTGACTCAGGGCGCCCCACTTCTTTATGCTCAATCTTTGCGCGGCGATCCTAAAAAGGAATCAGATAAATCGAAAGAAGGTGAAAAAGTAGTTGTTGCGAGTAATGCGATCGCAATGCCTTGGTGGATTTTTCCCGCAGCAGGTGGAGCGATCGCAGTTTCTTTAGGTGCGGCATTTTGGCTTGGACGACGTTCTAGTACCAAGATGGTAATCCTTCGAGAACCCTTGAGTGTTGCTCAAGAAGAACGAATTGACGCTCCTTGAGCAATTTTGGCACGAGTCCGTTCAAAATCCTCCCAAATTTCTGGTTCCGATCTTTTGGGTTTGGATGCAGCTATATCAAAACAATTTTGAATGATGGCATCGGCTTTAATTAGATGCTCATGAGTAAGAGTGTAAGAGTTTGAGTCTGTTTCTAAAGAGCAAAGAAAAAATAGTACCGTCTCTAGGTGAGATTCTGGCACTCGGTCAAGTTCTTGAATAATCTGCTCTTTAATAGTCATAACTAAAATTCTACACCAAGCTTTGAGTTATCGTAATTTACCAGATGACTTTAAATTCCTGATTGTTTGCGATCGCTAAGTATTCAAGGTTAGCACCTGCAAAATCGGAATTTCTAGTCTCTGAATCGCTAAGGAATAAAATATCTTACTTTTTCTGGGTAACAAGCTTCTACGGTGTGTTATCTAGAAACTTTCTGGGTAGCACGCCCAATTTGTTGTATTGTGCAGAGAGTTTCTAGATAATCACCTTAAATTGGTTAGTTATGCTGAACCTTTCCGTGTAATACATAGTTAACCTTCGAGCCGTACTTGAGCGTCTAAACTTTAGTCCGAGTTTGATACATTACACTGTTGCAGAAATAAAATTTTATCGGATAAGGTTGGCTGATTTGTAATTCAGAGATTCTTTCACTGTGAAGTAATTATGAGTACCTACGAATTGATTAAGGACGCAATTTTGAACAAGCGTCAGGTCTTTGCTATTTACAAAGGATATCATCGTGAGATGTGTCCACACACTGTTGGCTGGAAGAGAAGCAAACAACAATGTCTTTTTTACCAATTTGGGGGCGATAGCAGTAGCGGAATCATTATCCCAGGATCTGATAAAAATTGGCGATGTATACCAATAGATCAGCTTGAAAATTAGGACTTACGCAAGCAGGATAGGGATAGAAGGAGATCTGAGTTGAGTACGCAAATAATCAGCCAACAAACCTGACTTAAGCTGATAAATAGTAGTATGAGATTGAAAAGCTAAACGCTTGAGATGATGCCAAACGAGCAT
>JBBRMK010000157.1:0-5534 GCA_038230875.1 Pseudanabaenales cyanobacterium | reverse complement strand
CGTGGAGCGAAAATTACCCCTCATCCCCCAACCCCTTCTCCCGCAGGAGAAGGGGAGCAAAACCCAAATTATTTTCTTGTTCCCCTCTCCTGCGGGAGAGGGGCTAGGGGTGAGGGCTTTAGAAACTTCCACGTAACATCATTTTTTATTGTGGTGAGTCGAGTACGCGATCGATTAGTCCATAAGTGACAGACTCTTGCGAAGACATATAATAATCACGATTCATGTCACGCTCAATCTTTTCTAGAGGCTGTCCAGTCCGCTTAGCGTACTCTTCATTAAGCTTATGACGAAGGCGAATAATTTCCCGCGCTTCGATTTCAATATCCGAGGCTTGACCCCTCGTACCACCTGAAGGCTGGTGAATCATGATCCGTGCATTTGGCAAAGCATAGCGCTTGCCCTTAGCGCCAGCCATCAATAGATAGGAACCCATCGAGGCAGCAAGACCCACACAAATCGTAGTCACTTCGGCTTTAATATGTTGCATTGTGTCAAAGATTGCCAATCCAGCCGACACCGAACCACCAGGAGAATTGATATACATGTAAATATCTTTGTTTTGATCTTCAGAATCAAAGTAGAGAAGGCGGGCAATAATCGAATTCGCCATACCATCTGTAACTTCACCACTCAGAAAAATAATCCGCTCCATTGACAAGCGCTCGTAGATATTAATCCACTGCGTATATGAGTCGCCAGGATAGCGATATGGAACTCTAGGAACACCGATAGGCATGGTTTTGAGTTTTAGATAAAGTTATTTGTTAGAAATTATGATAGGGAATTATGATAAGTAGTGCAAGGCACCATTTAAACATTAAATAAGTGCAGGAACTGCTTTAGGTAAATCTTTTGCGCTTTCAAGAACGCGATCAATTAAACCGTATTCCTTGGCTTGTTCAGGAGTCATATAGAACATCCGATCCATATCTTTGGTAATCGCTTCGGGCGATTTTCCAGTTGTACGCGACAAAATTTCTAACATCGCGGCGCGGTTAACCAATACTTCCTTGGCCTGAATCTGCAAGTCAGAGGCTTGTCCCCTAGTCTGGCGGCGGGCTTGGTGCAAGACAATCGTGGCATTTGGCAAACTAGCACGGAAACCCTTGGTTCCACTCGCGAGGATCATCGCTGCTGTTCCCATTGCTTGTCCAAGGCAGATTGTATGAACGGGAGGCTTGATATAGTTGAGCGTATCGCAAATAGCAAAGGCTTCGGTTTCAAAGCCAATCGCGTCGCCCGTATACCAAGATGTCCCTGTCGAGTTGATATACAGAAAAATTGGTTTTTCGGGATCTTCGTACTGCAAATAGAGAAGCTGAGCAATGAGCAGTTCGGTGACATCGACTCCAAGCTGCTGTTTGTATTCGTCAGGTGATACAAGAGGCAACCCAAAGTAAATGATCCGCTCTTTTAGCAATAGCGAAGGTAAGTCAGGCGGCGGTGTGCGTCCGTATGACGAATCCCCTGAATAGGCGGCTTGTGCGGCTTGGGGAACAGAGCGAGAAGGTCGATCCATATTTATTCGTGTTAATGACACTAACCCTGTTAGCTTATCACAGCGATCCCTCTGCTATAGGCGATGCTAGCCGAGATTGAAGTAGGGTTAGCCGTCTAAGAACACATATCAGTCAAATCCAAGTCTTCTCAAAGCTAGTCGGCGACTATGCACTACTTGCGTTTCTTTAGGTGAGATTAGGATTGCTTTATCATAAGCAGCGATCGCTTCTTCGAGTTGTCCCATGTCACTAAGTGCATTACCACGACTATACCAAGCAAAATGATCGTCAGGACTAATTTCTATAGCGCGATCATGACTAGCGATCGCCTCTTCATAAAGCTTTAGTATGCAAAGCACAATCCCGCGATGATTCCAAGCATAATAATCATCGGGACGGATTTCTAACGCTTGGTTATAGCTAGCGATCGCTTCGGTATAATTTCCTAGTTGCTCAAGAGCTCTAGCACGGCTATACCAAATTTGATGATCGTAGGGTTTGTACTCTAAAGCACGATCGTAACTGATGATCGCCTCTGCATATTGCCCAATGCTTTCCAGAGCATAGCCACGACTAAACCAACCCTGCACATAGTCTGGTTTAAGTGCTAAAGCCTTTTCACAATACTCGATCGCTTCTTCATATTTGCCGAGAACACTACAAACTAAGCCTTTGCCACCATAGGAATGGTGATAATCGGGTTTATATTTCAGGGCGATATTGTAACTATTAATTGCTTCTTCATAGCGCTCCAATATACTTAACGAAGTGCCAAGGTTATGCCAAGCTGCATAAAAATCTTCTTTAAAAGAAAGGGCTTGACGATAGTTGTCTACGGCTTGTTCATGATGATCAGATAAGTCTAGAGCCACCGCTCGGTTATACCAAGCTAGATGATTATCGGGACGAATCTGTAAAGCGAGATCGCAATTGGCGATCGCTTCTAAGCAACGGTTGCCAGCAACTAATAAACCACCTTGCTCTAGCAATAGCTCAATGCGACGCTCAGAAATTAGTGGCTGAGCCGCAATCAGCTTTTGGAGATCCTCGTATTTATGATCGCGCGCTTCCTCACTGATTTGAGCATATGCTTCATAGCGATCGCCACTGACCCAGCGAAAAGCCTCTTGCCGTAGCAACTCCATATCTGTAGGAAACTCAAATACCTTAACCGCATCGTCAAAAAATTCGGGATAGCCATCAATAAAAAATTTGAGCGCAAATAGGGGTAGTAGAAATACGAAACAAACTGAGAAACGCGCTTTGAGTTTAGATTGCAGTAAGCTAAGATGTGCGAGCGGACGAGGAACATGTTCCAACTTTTCGGCTAACTCACGATCATCAATATCCTTATCCTTACTTTCCAAAAACTCTTCAATGCCCGTCACAAACAATACGTTTGCATCGTGTAAATCTGATCTATTCCCAAACATTTCATAAAAATCGGCAATCGGTACATCCAGCCTTAATGCATTGATTATTTGATTTGCTGTATCAGCTTTTGTCCTTTTAATAATTTGTTCTCCCTCCGCAGGTGAACATCGCACAAAAAACATCCCAAAATCTTGTTTTTTTCTTAATAAGCCCAATAGAGCTTGATATTCTGTTTCTGGATTTTTTAGAGCGTCCTTATCCCAAACGTTTCCAGCGTATTTCATGGCTCTCCAAGTGACTGAATACTCTAGCCAATCATACCAAATGTCAGCTAGCCTAAAATAGTATTCAAACGTTAGGAAAAGTTAATGAGCGATCGCTTAATTCGCGCTATTGCCGCTAATGGTAGAGTCAGAGTCGTTGGTGTAACGATCACCCAATCCATTAATGAAGCCCATCGTCGCCATCACTTGTCGAGCGTAGCGATCGCCGCGCTCGGACGCACAATGAGTGCTAGCTTATTGCTTGCATCAAGTATGAAACGGCCGCAAGCACGAGTAAATGTACGGGTTGCAGGTGATGGAAAGCTAGGGCTAGTCTATGCAGATGCTGGTTTTGATGGCACTGTGCGCGGCTTTGTGTCCAATCCTGATTTTAATTTGTCCCCGCTTGCTGACGGCAAACAAAATGTTGCTGAGGCGATTGGCGCAATTGGATTTCTCAAGGTTGTTCGAGATATTGGTTATGGTGAACCCTATAACAGCACCGTTGAGTTAGTGTCAGGTGATATTGCCGAAGATGTGTCTTGGTTTCTAGCGACTTCTGAGCAGACCTATTCCAAATTAATTCTTACCGAAGTAATTGATCCTGAAGTAATTGATCCTAATGATGTGAATAGCGATGCATCAGTTAAAGTCGCCGCAGGGCTGTTGTTACAAATTATGCCCAAAGCAGCTTTGAGAGCTGCCAAAACATCAAATTCCTCTCAAGAAGATTTGCTCGCGCAACTAGAAGCAAAAAGCGATATTGCCAAGTTTACGGATTTGCTCATTCAAGGTAAAGAAATTGAAGATGTGATGAATGAGCTGTTCGCTGACTTAGATATTGAAATCTTACCAATGAGTAAAGATGTTCATTTTCATTGTCCGTGTACTCTTGAGCGCATGCTAGCAGCGATGAAGTTATTTGGTGAAGACGATTTACGAGCAATGATTGCGGAAGATCATGGCGCGGAGGCAACTTGTCATTTTTGTGGTGCAGTCTATCGAGCCACAACTGATCAGTTAAATAATTTATTAATAGAATTGCAGGTTGAGGCAAAAACATAACTTTAAAATATCCTTGCTTTGCTAGTCTTTCTTTACAGCCTATTGAGAGTTTGAGTGATCCAGATAATTTTTTGAAAGTGCCGCTTCGCGGCACTTTCAAAAAATTATCTGGGTTTTATGGCAGCGCATAGCGCTGGATCAGATATGCTAATTCCACTTCTACAAGCTTTTCAAAAAATCTGCACAATTTATAAAACCTATGACAGTTAACGCACAAATTGGCATTATTGGTGGCAGTGGACTTTATAAAATGTCGGCCCTGACTGACATTCAAGAAATTAACATCGATACTCCCTTCGGCAAACCGTCAGATGCATTTATCTATGGCAAATTGTCAGGTACACCTGTCTTATTTTTAGCTAGACATGGGCGATCGCATCATTTGCTGCCATCAGAAGTTCCCTATCGTGCGAATATCTACGCGATCAAGAGTTTGGGAGTGGAATACATCATCTCCGCTTCGGCAGTTGGCTCTTTGCAAGAATATGCCAGACCGCTTGATATTGTCCTTCCCGATCAGTTTATTGATCGCACCACTAGCCGCGCCGCGACATTTTTTGGCGAAGGAATAGTTGCTCATGTTGCCTTTGGGGAGCCAATTTGCAAATCACTTCTATCTGTAATATCCTCTGCTGCTGAAGGAGTAGATTTAGGTCGTAATAAAGTTCATAAGGGGGGAACTTATATATGCATGGAGGGGCCAGCCTTCTCAACTAAAGCTGAATCGCTGCTTTATCGGAGTTGGGGCGCCAAAGTGATTGGCATGACAAATCTAACTGAGGCAAAATTAGCTCGTGAAGCGGAAATTTCCTATGCCACGATCGCACTAGTGACCGATTATGATTGCTGGCACGATGATCATGAAAGTGTAACCGTGGAAATGATCATTCAAAACTTACAAAAAAATGCGCTGAATGCTCAACAAGTAATTCAAAAGGCGGTTGCGAAAATAGCTGCAAATCCTCCTAAATCGGAAGCTCATCATGCATTAAAAACTTCAATTTTGACCGACTTGAGTAAAGTTTCTGCTCCTAACCGCGATCGCCTAAAAGTGATTTTGCAAAAATATCTTTAAATAAAAAGATCAGTCCGAAGCACTGCTCTTTTTATTTGCTTTTTATATAAACGATCTCGATTTGTAAACACCACTAGCTTGTTTTTTGTTCTAAACTCCAATTTATCTCCTTGTTTATAAAGTTTTACTATAAAGATGCGTAGGTATTCGTTTTTACAATTGGGCATTAATATCGGTGCATCTTTACTGCTAGTACTAGGTTTGGTGGTGATATTTGGCTGGTTTACTGGCTCCGAAAGTTTGATTCAGATCAAT
>JBBRMK010000156.1:0-5614 GCA_038230875.1 Pseudanabaenales cyanobacterium | reverse complement strand
GTCATCCTGTCGTCAAAAAAGGCAAATCTCCTAATCTTCCACCTCAAGTTGCTGCTTAGCTTCTAGCTATAACACCTTCTATCCCTATCTACTCACTTGATGTTACCGAGTGAGTAAATCTTATTTGTCCAAAGTCCAATTTGGTCAATATCTAGATTTTGTACCTGCTAGAGCTTCTAAAGGTTTGGCTTTGCGATATGTGGCAAGGCAATGGAATATTCCGTTGGAAAAAGTGTTGGTAAATGGTGGCTCTGGTGGTGACGAAGATATGCTAAGGGGTAACACTTTAGGCGTGGTCGTTGATAATCGTCATCGTGAAGAGCTATTGGGACTGAATGATACAGAACAGGTCTATTTTGCCGATGGTGCTCATGCTTGGGGTATCTTGGAGGCGATCGCCCATTACGATTTCTTTAATTTGTAGATATATGCTCAATTTAAATTTAATTTACGAAACAGGTTTAAGAGATAATGATGACAAGCACTGAGCGCCTGTCATCATTATCTTTTGATATTCACTATTTATGGAAATACTGATGCAAAGACTATTTATCTGTACCGATCTCGATCGCACTTTATTACCCAATGGAAAGCAAGCAGAATCTCCTGAAGCGCGAACGATTTTTGCTCGTTTAGTAAGTCGCCCAGAAGTTTGCTTGGCGTACGTTAGCGGTAGAAATTTATCATTAGTGCAAGAGGCAATTGAAGAGTACAATTTGCCATCGCCTGACTTTGTTGTTGGTGACGTGGGAAGCACGATTTATCACTTTAATGGCGATATCTGGCAACATTATCAAAACTGGTCGCAGGAGATTGCACCAGATTGGCAAAGGCTAAATTCTGTAGACTTACAACCTATTTTTACCGATATAGTCGATATATCTCATTTGACTTTGCAAGAAGCTGACAGGCAAAATCGATTTAAACTAAGTTACTACTTACCATTGGAAGTTGATAATCAGGCTTTGCAGGAATGTATGAATCTTCGCTTACAAGAACAGAATATTGCCGCTAGTTTGATTTATAGCGTTGATGAAGATAAGGGAATTGGTTTATTAGATATATTACCTGCCAGGGCCACTAAATTTCATGCAGTAGAGTTTCTTAGATGCCAACTTGGTTTTGATTATAGCAATACAGTTTTTGCGGGTGATAGCGGCAATGATTTACCAGTTTTGGTGAGTGACATACCCTCGGTTTTGGTTGCTAATGCCCATGAGGACATAATTAAAGTAGCCCAATTGCAAGGAAACATGAATAATTTGTATCTAGCAAAAGGCGATTTCTTGGGAATGAATGGGAACTATTGTGCAGGAATTCTGGAAGGAATTGCCTATTATCACCCACATACAAAACAATGGATGGAGTAAAAAATGAGCGGTTGAAACTATCCTAGAGAGGGCGTAAGCTTTTTCTATCCCAATTAAAGAATCTAGTAAACACTAAAAACCTTTGTCAAAATTAAGATGTACGAACAAATTTCTCACTCCCTCTTAAATTCTATTCTTGACGATTTAAAGCCAGAAATTCGGCGGCAAGATCTCCGACATTTCTATACCCGTCTCGGCGCAAATTTTTACGCGATTTATTCGCTCTTTTATACGCTATACGGACATCGCGCTGATTTTAAATTGCAAATGTTGCGATTAGTGGAAGTTATGGCGAAAGGCTATATTGATCGCTCTACCGAACTGGAGCGTATTGATATTCAGCGCGAACAAGATCACAATTGGTTCTTGTCTCAGAAATGGGTAGGGATGGCACTCTACTCCAATGGATTCGCCGATAATTTACCAGATTTAATTAATAAAATTAGCTATTTCCAAGAATTAGGCATCAATATGGTGCATATCATGCCAATTTTGAAATGTCCTGAAGGGAAAAGCGATGGCGGCTATGCAATCAGTGATTTTCGCAAAATTGACGATCGCTTTGGTAACTTACAAGATGTTCGTAATATTGCTGAAGAGTTTAGAAAGCGCGATATTTTATTGGTTCTCGATATCGTTCTCAATCATACTTCTGATGAACATGAATGGGCGAAACAGGCGAGCAAGGGCGACCGTCGTTTTCAAGATTATTACTATATTTTTGAAAACCGAGAAGTCCCTAATATGTTTGAGCAAAGTATGCCTGCTGTCTTCCCAGAGACAGATCCAGGCAACTTTACTTGGAATGAGGAAATGGGAAAATGGGTGATGACAGTTTTTCATGACTATCAGTGGGATTTGAATTATAGTAATCCTGCCGTATTCATTGAAATGCTTGACATTATTCTATTTTGGGCTAATCAAGGTGTCGATATTCTGCGATTGGATGCCGTTGCTTTTTTATGGAAAAAGATTGGAACTTCCTGTCAAAACGAGCGCAAAGCCCATTTGATATTGCAATTGATGAAAGATTGCTGTCAAGTGACGGCTCCAGGGGTGCTATTTATCGCCGAAGCGATCGTTGCTCCCGTTGAAGTGATCAAGTATTTTGGCGAAGATGCGATCGCAGCTAAGGAATGTGAAATTGCCTATAATGCGACTTTGATGGCACTACTATGGGATGGCATTGCCACCAAAAACACTAAATTAATTTATCAAGGTATCAAAAATCTACCAGATAAATTAGAACGTGCTACTTGGCTGAACTATGTCCGATGCCATGATGACATTGGCTTTGGTTTTGATGATAACGATATTCGTTTAGCAGGATATGAACCTCATTCCCATCGGCGATTCTTAGTTGATTACTTTAGTGGAAAATACGATGCTTCTGCTAGAGGATTGATCTTCATGCCTAATGAAGCTACGGGTGATGCCAGAATTTGCGGCTCTCTAGCGTCTTTGGTAGGACTAGAATCTGCCATAGAAAATGGTGACAATCAATTGATTGCGTCAGCCATAAATAGAATTCTATTACTTCACGGGATTATTCTATCTTTTGGAGGCATTCCTTTAATTTATAATGGCGATGCGCTGGGTGTCCTGAATGATTATAGTTTCACTGAGGACCCAAGCAAAAGCAATGATAATCGCTGGGTTCATCGTCCAAAAATTGATTGGGGAAAAGCTGAATTACGCAAAAAACAAGGCACTGTAGAATACACGATCTTCAATGCTATGAAAAAAATGATTTCTATTCGCAAAGAAATTTCTGCATTTGCCGACTTTAACAATCGTGAACTGCTCCAAATTGATAATCCACATCTGCTATGTTTTATGCGTTTCGATCCGCAACGCCCATCACAAAAGGTATTAGCGATCGCTAATTTTGATGCAAATCCACAGTATCTCGACTTAGAGACGATCGGTAATGTTGGCTTCAGTGCTTATAGTCAATTTGTCGATTTATATAGTGGTAAATTGCCTTCACAGCATGATGGTCGCATTGTTTTGCAAGGCTATCAGTTTTACTGGTTGACCGATAAATAACTAATTGTATGAAAAAATTGATTGGTAAATTACCGCCGCAATTATCTATAACGATAGATACAAAAAACAGCTAGGTAAAATCAAGCTATGGCGTTAGTATCTCCAATGATAGAATGTCATCTCTATCTATGGTTGATATCTTTTCAGCGTTGTTTGCAATAAAATCAAAAGTGTTAAAGTAATGCAGAGACCAAGAGCAGTGCAAATAATATGATGTGTGCGGTATAAAGTTTTTATTGCTTCCTCTGCTTTATTTCTACCAAAGGTAGGAGACATAAATATCATATAAGTATTGTGAAGGATGACTAACATGACCGAAAAAAAGGCTATTACAGGTCTGATTGGTCAATCTCTGTCTGCTCTAGCATTTTTTCTCTTTCTCTCTACTTTAGTCATTATATTTAGCTTAACATTTAGTATGAATCCAGTAACAGCTCAAAGTGAATCGCAACAAAATATTCGATCATTAATTGAACAGGCAAGGAATGCTTGGGTTACTCGTGATGTAGATGCTCTTACTGAATTGTTTGCGATGGATGGAGAGTTGATCGTACCCAATCACCGCTCACAAGGACGGGCGAAAATTCGCGAACAAATAGCCAACTTTGCTCAACAGTACATGGACGTGAATATTACAATCCAACGAATTGTGATTGATGGCAACCAAGCAGCCGTGGAATGGCATTATGAGGATACTGAGAAATTAACAGGCAAACGCAATCAAGCAGATGATGCCATTATTATTGAGGTAAGAGATGGTCAAATTTGCTACTGGCGCGAATATTTTGATACATCTTCTCCAACTCAACCATATTGAAAGCAGTTGTTATTAAATTTTAGGACTTACATACTTTCAATCCAGAATATATGCGAGGCTATATCCATGAAGTTTACGGATATTATGGCAAGGAGACCCGATCGTGGGCGATCAATTGACTATCGGCTCTTTCATCAAATTACACCTGCAAATCTAACCTGAAAGTAATCATGTTTAACTCATTTAGCAAGCCAGCCCCAATTCCACCCCAACTCGGACAAGAATCTGTTTGGGATTATCCTCGCCCGCCTAGATTGGAAGATGTAAGTAATTTAATTGAGATTTTCTGCAATGGTGTAGCGATCGCCCATACAACCAAAGCTAAGCGAGTTCTAGAAACCAGTCATCCTCCCGTTTACTACATTCCCATTGATGATATTGCTATGGAGTATTTAATTCGAGCAGAAGGCGCAAGCTTTTGTGAATGGAAGGGGCTTGCCGTTTATTATAGTGTCAAGGTTATCGATAAATTGCTAGAAAAAGTAGCATGGAGCTATCCCGAACCCGCAGAAGCATTTAGCAGCATTAAGGGTCATATTGCTTTTTATCCGCAGAATTTGGATTGTTATGTGAATGGGGAAAAAGTTATACCCCAACCTGGTGGTTTTTATGGCGGTTGGGTTACCAGTAATATTGTGGGGCCATTTAAAGGCGATCGCGGCTCTATGGGTTGGTAGAAATCGCCTAAAAAACCTACGCTAAGGCTCATAGCAGAAAAAACTGAGAATATTTATTGTTGGGTGAGGTTGCGATCGCCGACCGTAAACTTAAAAATAAGATTGACCATACTTGTATCTACTTATTAAAAACTTTAATGAGCGCCCTCCGAAGTGCCAGCAGTCTTCACCTTCTTAAAAAATAAAATCGCGATTCCACTCAGCAACAAAGCAAAACCGATAAAATAGAAACAATCATTAAAAGCCATCACGTAGGACTCGCGACTTACCGTATTCGCGATCGTTTTTTGATAGAGGCGATCGCTTTGCTTGACAAATAGTTCACAAAATCATCTCTTGTATTTCTAAGCAAGGCAAAACCACATAGTGATGATCACCCAAATAAACATCTCGCAAATCTTTTGATAAATATTTATCATCACGATCAACCTGAAAAATTGTATAACCCTTTGCCGTGATTGCATGATTTGGGTTATTTTGCAATATTTCTTGACCTTTTCTAGACAAAATAGCCACATCACCTGATTTATATGGCCAGGCATATTCGTCTAAATAATTACAACCCACATTCCGCTCGTAATGGAAGGGAAAAAACAATTAAGAAACAGGTGCAGGGAGAAGATAGTAGCGTTGGCAGGAGAGAGGGAAGAAATTTAGGATATGAAGACGAGGAGGAGACAAATTGGTAATTTGTTTAAGGC
>JBBRMK010000155.1:0-5725 GCA_038230875.1 Pseudanabaenales cyanobacterium | reverse complement strand
GGTTCTTGACCGTTAACGGCTAGTTGCCAATCTGCGATGAGTTCTTCTCTATGAATTTCAATCCATGCTTCAACTAGTTTACGTTTGTTTTTGGGCAGTTCTCCTGCTAGTAATTCTCCTTCGGCTAGACTGAATACTGCTTTTGAGTCGCCATACTCTGCATGAATATGTGGGAGGTTGTGCTGTTGGTTGTCGAAATAATACATTCGGATGATGATGCCATAAAACATGGATAGGGTTGGCATTGGCAAATTTCTGTTTTCTAACTTCTGTTAGACAAATTATCACATTTGCCAAGTTGTTTGCCAATAACGTATATCCTTCCCCCTTCGCTACTCATCGATCGCATTTTGTTTACTGGTATTGCGATCGCAAAAAATCTGACAATGCATAGACAACAACAAAGTCTGAATATCGATCGCTACTCATCCGTTGCCTTGGGATTGGCGATTTCATGATTGAGATATTAGTCGGGCATAATGACAGGAATTGACTCGTTACGATTTTTGCGATAAATTTTAAAGTCGCTGTCTAATGTCAAAATGGCACTGTCTTCATACATTTCTGATATCCTCACTAAACAAGCATCTGCTAGAGACATTGGTACATTTTGATATCGTTGCATGAGTAGTTCGATCGCTTTGGCTTGATCTTCTAAGTGAAACGGAATTTGGATATACCCTTCCTGTAGCGCTCTCAATACTTCTTTGCGACCCATCTCATGACTTTTTAGAAGGAAGCAAGTTTCGGTTAAAACTGCTTCGCAGGTGAAGAATGGCTTGGAGAGCATATCTACAGTAGATTTCGCCCAAATATGATGATTATCTTGCCGACTAAGAAGCGAGACTAAAACACTGGTATCCAGAATAATGTTTCTTCGCATGGATTACTGTCCAAATCCTTCCATATATGCTTTATTTGTGGATAGGTCTGGGGGTAGTCCATCTAGGCAACCAATCCAATCTTTAGCAGCTTCAGCAAAGGAAATTTCCTTGGGTTCTGTAGTTTTTTCTATCTGCTGTAGCGAGAGACTCATTCTTCCAGTTGTAAACTCTAAAAATTCAACAAAACGAATTACTTGTTTTTGTTCTTCGGTGGGTAACTGTTTGATTTTTGCGATCGCATTTTCTAAGGCTGCTTCGATGGTAGTCATGTTTAGTTGCTCCAATACTTGCGTCTAGGTTAAATTTTAACCGAAATTTAAGATGTCCTGCGCCAAGAATTGATTTCATTGATCGCATTGTGTTTATTGGTAGTGCGATCGCGCAGTCACGCATAATCATGATATTCGGCGTTTAAATCGAGCAATAATTTCGGGCGTTAATTCTTTCTCTGGAGCAACGATTTCGCGATCGCCTAAGACTGTTTCTATTTCAGTAGATGAGCCTTCACTCAGTTTTTGTAATAGATTTGCGAAGTCCTGATTCTGTTGCTTTCTGTCTTCGGTTGATGTTGGCTGGACGGTGTAGGCTGTGGAAGACTGGCGGGTTAGGGCATAGTATCTAGTTTATCTAGCAACTTTAAGCCTTCTGTTGGGTTGCCTTTGGCGCTTAAGAGCTTAAATCTAGTATGGGTATCAAATTCTACTAAAGCGATCGTTGAGAGTTCTTCGATTAGTTTATTGACGCTCAATCCTTGACTTTCGGCAAGCTTTTTGAGTCGGAGGTGTTTGTCGTCTGGTAGGCGAATGGTTAGGGTTGCCATAAGTCACTCCTGATAATTTCTTCTGGTTTGAGAATGGATAGCTCTGGAAATAGTAATTCTGCGTTTTGGAAGTCTTTAATGTTTTTGGTAGCAAGGATTTGAGCATTTCCTGCGATCGCTAGTTCGATTAAATGGTTATCTGCTTCGTCTTTTAAGTTTGGTCTCCACAAATAGTAGATATGTATCCATTGGCTAACGCTCATGAATGATGCAAGCAAGGTGAGAATTTCTTCTGTTGATAAGGGACATTTGGCGATGATTTCTTGACGATGAATGACGGATTCATATTCAGAGAATAGGGCATTGCCCATTAATGGCTGATAGTCACCGTTTAAGCAACGCCGAATGAGTTCTCGACTAGCTCCTCGCGAGCCAATGAGTGCGCTCACAAAAACGCTGGTATCAATAACTATTTTAACCGTCATGTCCAAATGATAGCATATACGCAATCACAATACTCTCTTTTACGCAAAAGATCGCCAAAAAACAAAAACATCAAAATCACAAATAACCCTGTAGGGGCGAAGCATTCCCACGACAATTTATAAATTCTCAGATTATCTCTATTTGGGAATGCTTCGCCCAAGCCTGACAACGCAGGGACAATACAAAGTCTGAATCACGGATTAAGCGGATTTAAGGATTTCGCTGATTTTTTTTGGATGTGACAAAAATGTAACAGATTGAAAAATCAAAAATCTGTGTAATTCCATAATCCGTCTAATCCCTGATTCAGACTTTTTTTCTTGTCTCAATGCCGCACATTTGTCTGTCTCAATCGGTAGAGTTAAACTCACAAAAGTATAGAACAACTGCCTTAATTATCCTTCCGTGATGTGGTGCGAAATGTCCATGGCTTATACGACACTCCTGTACTTTTATCTGTAACTTTTAAAGTCCATACAACATTGGCACACGGATCATATACTTCCGCGCGTCTGTGAAATATTAAGTATTGGTAGTTAGAAGGAATTGTATAAGTTCTTGATGAGCCAGATGGAACAGGAGGGAAATTATAGCTCCGACATAATTTTTCTGTTGTAGGTTGGTTCCAACTTAGTTGAAAATCAAGATCGGTATTTCTTTGATCTTGTCCGAAATCAAATAACATAATCATAGACATACGACCTCCAGCTCCTTGATCTCCATTTGCTAAAAGATTTTTACTATACTCAGACAGTGGCAGTGAAAACTCATTTGGAAGGTAGACTGTCTCACCAGCAGGAATTTTAGATATAGTTTTTCGGAGTAATCGGTCATCATCTATTAAGGGTTTAATATCGTCCACGTAATACAATGGGCTTTTGCAACCTAAAGGGTCATCGTAACCATAATCTTTACAAGCTTGAATTTCAGGGACAAGTAAAAATGTCATTGATACTAGTGGATAAGGTTTAATATCATCAGCTCTTGCTTCATAAGAGAAATTGCTTATGGAGAGACTCAATATTCCTCCCAGACCAAAAGTGAGTATATTTTTACAAGATAAAAAGCTTCTTACGGATTTATAGCTCATAACATCAATGCTAGTTAAATTTAGTATTTGAATTATACTACCTATTCGTTTAGTAACTTTCTGCATATAGAATTGCTTTCTTTCAGTATTGGGTGTTCTTTGAGCCTTTGGCAAGCAAAAGTCAATAAAGCTTTACTATCAGAAAATGAGTTCATTTTCTTTATATCCCATAGTTTTATAGTTCCATCTTTACTGCTGCTATAGAGAGTCTCCATAGCTGGATTGAAAGTGATGGAATTAATGTTGTCAGAATGACCACTCAATCTGATTGGAATGATGGCATCCTTCTGAATATCCCATAAGCCCATGGTATGATCATCACTACTGGTAACAAACTTACTATCACTTAAAAAAACTATAGATCTTATTTGCTTGCGATGAAAATCATCATTAACTATGGAGTCAGAATTTTCTATAGACAATGAATTATGTAGATAAATTTTTCCTTGCTCTGAACCGACAACAATAGTTTGTCCATTAGGACTAATAGCTAAAGCACTAATTTGAAACGATCCGACGAGAGGAAAATATTCTTTGTACTTATAAATTTTGTCTTTACCTAATTTCCATATGTGATATGAATCTTTCGAGTTTGGACTTATAGCACTATTACTGCCAATAATAGTTTCTCCCTTTGAGTCAATAGCAACAAGATTTATAACGGGGTTAATAACGGGGTTATTATTCAATATTTCTCCTTTGTCCCAAGGCAATTGTTTTGCTTTTTCTCTTTTTTCCCATATATTCGACCATACTCTGACTTTCCCGTCACCCTGTGCCATTACTATTGTATTTCCATCTCTACTAGTTGCGATATCTTGTATTGAAGCATCTGCCTGTAGTTCTAGTTTTTCACCAGTTTCAACATCTTGTAACTTTATGGTTTTATCTAAGTATCCACTGATAAGAATTGTCTTATTATTTCTTTTGAAAGTAGATATTATCTGCTTACTTCTAGTTGAAGCTAGACGCTCAATTATTAGAAAGGGAGGGACAGGAAGAATTAAATGACCTTTGGAGTCCCATACCTGAATTACTCTAGGCATTCCTAAAACCACAATAATTTTATCATCGTGGATAGGCGCAGAAAAAAGTATAGGTCTTTTATTCTGTTCAGGTATAGAATTTATTTCTCTTGATTCATTTAATACCTTTACAAGATTTTCCATGGAGCTAGATAGCTCTGAGTGTATCGATCTACTATCAATTAAAGCTTCTATAGATTGCAAAATAGCTTTTATTAAATCTCCATTCTCTGGGTTTTTAGAATTAAGTAGATTTATGGAGTCTAAGCGTTTTGATTCCAGTTTAGCTTTCTTCAGATTCACTTCTGCATCAGCAATCTTCGCCTGAGCCGCAGCAACCTGTGCCGCCGACTCCTGCGACAGATTCTCTAATTCCGACTTCGCCGACTCCAGATTTTTCTGCTCCTCCACCACATTGAGATCCGCTTTTTCCTTGTCAGCATTCGCTTTTTTCCGATCAGCATCCGCTTTTTCCTTGTCAGCATTCGCTTTTCCCCGATCAGCATCCGCTTTTTCCTTGTCAGTATTTGCTTTTTTCGCTTCGTTTTTTGCCTCATCAGCCTTTCTCTGCGCCTCATCAGCAAATAGACTCGAACTCTCAACTTGATCTTTAGCTTCCTTCTGCACCAATGCAGCTTTTTTCTCAACTTGAGCTGCATCATTAACCGACTTCGTAGCCCAAACCGCCGCCACTCCCGCTCCGATCAAACTTATCGCCAAAAACGCCGCACCAACTTTAATCTGTCGATCTGCCTTTACCTTCGCATCACCGAGAATAATTGCTTTTTCCTCAGCAGTTTCCCTCGCATCACGTTCCGCCGTAAACTTAATCTCTCCTTCTATCCGCTCCATCTCCCGACTTTCCCGCAAAAACTGCTCATCAATATCACTAAGCCGCTTCCCTCTCGCCCATACCTCCGCATCCTCCAACGCCTGACCCCGCAACAAAAAACCCTGATTTTGCCCCTCTTCAGCTTCTCGCCAAGCCCGAAACGCCGACCCATAAAACTCTGGACGCAAATCCGCTAACAGTCGCTCCACCCAAAGATTATTAAACACCGCAGCATAGATCGGATTGTACGATCGCAGTTTTCCCTCTCTCCTGACCACCAACCCCGTCAACCGCAACTTCGATCGCTCCTCACTGCGATCATCCTCCAACTCCCCATCCGCCAAAACCTGCTGATAACATCCCAACATCCGCCCCCGCAACTTCTCCTCCACACTAATCACCCGATCGCGAATCGTCGTCAAATGTGGCGGCGCATCCTGCGATTCCCAATTCGTGACAATACGATCATGTACTAACCCCTCCACCCAATCCGCAATATTCTCAGGCAGTGTGACTCTATCCAATTCCTTCTCAATTATCCCCAACAAACGCTGAATCAAAAAAGGCTGTCCCCCCGTCCAACATACCGCCGCCGCCAAATAATCTCGCGGATTCGTCACCTTACGCGCCAAACCCTGCATCAAAGGC
>JBBRMK010000154.1:0-5725 GCA_038230875.1 Pseudanabaenales cyanobacterium | reverse complement strand
ACTAACTTTAGCGTCTCATCTTGTTTGATTTTTCGCAATACTTCTCGTCCGTCCGTTCCAGGTAAGTTGAGATCGAGCAAAATCATTCCTGGACGCGGGGCGCTTTGGGGATCAGTGTAGCGACCTGTGTGATACAGAAATGCCAGTGCTTCGTCACCATTTACGCAGCGATAAATCGGGATCGCCAACGGCGATCGACAAACATAACGTTGAAAGGCTTCAAAATCCTCATTGCTGTCTTCAACGACTAATAAGAGCGGGGGGCGCTTGATCGTGGTTACAGATACTTCATTCATGATTGTCCTCCTGCTGCCAGCATAAAGTAAAACGTGCTGCCTTCATCGAGCGTCGATTCTACCCAAATTTTTCCACCGTGTCGCTCGACGATCTTTTGGACAATTGTCAGCCCTGCCCCCGTCCCGCCGCCATACTGGTCTTGCGTATGCAGCCGTTTAAAAATCTGAAACACCCGCTCCAAATGCTGAGGCGCAATACCAATGCCGTTATCGCGGACATAAAAGGTGTAAAGTAACGCATCTTCAGGATCGCCTCTGCCTGATTGCGTGAAGCCGATTTCCACCCATTTCTCAGCTTTGTCGCTGTACTTGATGGCGTTGGTCAGCAGATTAGTAAATAACTCGCTAATTTGGGTGCGATCGCAGTGAATCGTCGGCAAGGGGCAAGATAACCGAAACTCGATTAAGCTTTGCGGCTGGCTGATTCTCAAGGTGTCGATCACTTGTCGCACCACTTCATTTAAGTTGGTGGGTTGGCGAGAGAGTTCGGCGCGTCCCAGTCGAGAATAGTGCAGCAGTGAATTAATCAGATCTTCCATTCTCTGTGTCAGCCGCACGACGGTATTCAGTTTGGCAACGCCATCAGCATTCAACACTTCTGCATAATCCTCCATCAAGAAATTGGAGTAATTGTGAATCCCTCGCAGTGGCTCTTTGAGATCATGAGACGCAATGTAGGCAAATGAATCGAGTTCGATGTTGCTACGCTCTAGCTCCAAGTTGATAGTTGCTAGATCATCAGCTTGCTTGAGAATGATCCCCACAATCAGACTCCGCAGTTCAGTAACTATTTCGATTTCACAAGTTTTCCAAGGCAATGAGCAACTTTGTACGGTTTCTTGCCATTTTTCAAATGATTTACGCGGCGACAACCTGACTTCCCCGTTGTCGGTGACTTCTACAGGTTTGTTAGGGTTGCCGCCCCAATTTACGGTTTGAACCACCTCTGGGCGAAACCAAAAAATGTAATTTTGGTGAAATTTAGAGAGTTCTAACGCCAATAGCCCACTGGCAACTGCCTTAAAAGATGATGCAGCTGGGTAAAGCAGAGCGAGCGATCGCGTCTCAAACTGGTTGTGCTGAATCTGAGTTTTGACCCAATCTCGCAGGGCTGGCAATTCGGTTTCTGGTGGCGTTTGACCGACACAAATGATTTGATCTGCTGCACAAATGACCGCTCCTGATGCGCTGACAAGATCAAGCAAATTTGAGTCTAGTTGGATCAACCCATCTAAAAAGCGTTTTGACTGAGACAGCGATTCGACCAGCTTGCTTTGCAGCGACTTCAAGGTCATTTTGTAGTCTAAGTCTTCATGATCTTCCTTGTTAGACAGTTCTACTGACATCACCTGTCCCACAAACTCACAAATTGTTCGCACACTATAAGGCACATAGCGCGAGGTCGAATGATGACAGGCAATCAGCCCCCACAGCTTTTGATCTTGGATCAGAGAAATTGACATCGAAGCGCTAACTCCCATATTTTTGAGATATTCCAAGTGAATCGGAGAGACACTCCGCAACACCGATGAACTCAAATCTGTAGGGCGATCATCCACTGGATTGGACGCAGGGATTAACGCGATCGGCTGATAGGTAGTGTCAGGAATCAACCGCAGCCAGTTGAGGGTATAAAGCTGCCTTGCCTGCTTAGGAATGTCAGTCGGCGGGTAATGTAAGCCCAGATAAGGAGTCAGCGCGTCTAACCGATCTTCTGCGATCACTCGTCCTGCTCCTTCTGCATCAAACTGGTAGACCATGACGCGATCGAACCCCGTCACTTTTCGCACTTCTTTGACTACCGCCTCAGACATCTCTAGCAAAGTTGGAGCCTTTTGAATCTTAGTAATCATGCCTTTAACCCGCTGGTAAAACTCAGAAAAGTCCGCCTTCTGGCTTTTCTGTTTGGGTTCTAATTCTAAAAAAACTAGCGTATTCTGCCGCTGGACAATGCCATCAAATCGCAACAACTTGGCTTCACGTTTGATGGAGATATCTAACGGATTTACATGCTCAAAGTCTTCGCTTAAGCATTGCCAAATAGTTGCAATCTGTTTAGGAGCAAGTAAAGTTGATAACGGCTTGCCCAGTAAGTCTTGAGGCAGATGACCGATCAATTCCAATGTATTACTGCTGACCTGAATGATCGTCAAGTCGGGTTCTTGCAGCACCAATAGCGCGCCATGCGGCTGAATTAATCCTGGAATGTGAATCAGTTCGCGATCGCAATTAGTCAAATCAACAGCTTGATAGGTCATAAATGATTTAAGTTCCGAGACAAATAATTATGAAACAAATAATTATGAGACAAAATCTCAAAAACGGCGACGCAGAGATGACTATAGCAATATTCAGTTGACCCTGAAACTCTCTGAGACTCTTACCTAGTAATATAGCTGTCGCCAAATGTATCAGGACATAAAACCCGAAAGTAGGAGGAGGCGCGAAGCGCCTCCTCCTACTTTCTTGGGTTTGGTTTTGTCTTAATACAAGTGGCGACAGCTATACTATACTTTGCAAGAGCCATTAACTGTAGCGTCGTAAAGGTTATAGCTATAGCCAGTTATGTTAGGACAAACCCAAAACCCAAAAGAGAGTTGGGGCGCGAAGCGCCGCAACTCTCTTTTGGGTTTTATGTCTTAACTTGCTGGGCTATAGCTATATCTGCCGCCGCGCATCTTAATCATGATGCATCGAGTTTGCGGTTGAAACGATTCGTCACTGGTGGGATGAAATGGGTAAAGGAATCTATCCAAGAAGCAAGCATTTATTGATCACGGCTGACTGTGGTGGCAGCAATGGTTATCGCACTAAACTCTGGAAATTAAAGCTCCAAGAGTTTGCTGACCTGACTGGGCTGACTATTGATGTGTGTCATTTTCCTCTAGGTACAAGTAAGTGGAATAAAATCGAGCATCAAATGTTTTCCCATATTACCCAAAACTGGAGAGGGAGACCGCTCACCACTCGTCAGGTTGTGGTTAATTTGCTCGCTAATACTACAACTCAAAAAGGCTGGGAAATTCGGGCTATGTTGTATGAAAGTATTTACGATTGAAAGTATTTACGATACGGGTATTAAAGTCTCAGATACGGAGTTTAATTCTATTTCTCTCCATAGAAGACGTTTTCATGGTGATTGGAACTATCAGATCTCTCCTAGACCAGTTCCTTAATTGCTTAAGTTATTTTTACTTGCTGCCTTACAGCAGCATAAACCTGATTATGCTGGGACTTTCCTTCTAGGACTAAGTTATTCTGAGATCACAGAAAGACTTGGAGGTTTTCATTCTCAAGTACCACAAACAATTTACGAGCTATATAGATGGCGCAATGGGACTAGAGGATATCAAAATGACTCTGAAGTCTTTCCCCCAATGGTGTTCTTACCTCTAGAAGACTCTGTTGAGCTATGTCTAGAATTTATTGATATCTTCAAGGAAACAGAAGATGAAATTAGATATGAAGGAAATCTTTTATTCCCGTTTCTTGAAGTTGATGGCGATCGTTGTGCTGTTCTGCTGCGTGAAGCAGGAATGCAAGATTCGCCAATAATTCATGTTGGCGAAACGTACAGTACAAGATTAAAGTACTTGAGTTTGACCAGTATGATGCAAACATTAGCAGAATGCTATGAGACTGGTGGTTACTACATAGCAGGAGAAGGTTTGGAAGCAGAAGGATTTACTATCGCAGATGAAATTAAGGTCGCAAAATCACTCCGTAAATACAATCCTGAGATGAACGCAGATGCTCTAGCAGTTATTCAGAAACTCTTTTTACAAGAGACTGAACTGTCACAAGAATCATTAGAGGAATTATATAGTGCTACTTCTAGAATGAGATGGTTCAAGGATCCAAATCTAGTAGATATCTTGCTTGAAGCACTGTCTTCTCGGATGTCAGACTTCCCAAGCCAAAATCTTGGTATTCGTTCAGATATCATACATACTCTAGGTCAATTGCATGATGTTAGATCTGTTGAAGCATTAATTTTCGCTCTGAAAGATAATTTTCAACTAGTTCGATATCGAGCAGCTATTAGTTTAGGTGAGATTGGTGATAGTCGAGCTATAGATCCTTTAGTTGAATCGCTAGAGGACATTGATGAACAAGTTAGAAATATGGCAAGTCACTCATTAGTAAGTCTTAAAGCTATAGAATCTATAATTCTGGCTGCCAGTCATCGTAATGCTCATGTTAGAGAACAAGCGGCATGGATGTTAGGGGAAATTAACGATCTTAGAGTAATGGGACTTCTTTCGCAATTGATTAATGATGACGATCCTAATGTTGTAACAAATGCTCGATTTGCTATAAGAAAGATTAGTCAACGAGATTAAAGTCAGAAATGAGAGGGATCGTTGTAGCTTGTTGTGAGAGCGATCTCTTTTCAGAAAATACAGATCGCCTATATTTTCTGAAAAGAGATCGCTTGTTGGGATTTGTAGTTGTAAAGACAATGCTTATTTTAGGATGAGATTGCGATGCTTATTTTAGGATGAGATTGCGATGCTTGTTTTAGGATGAAATTGCGATCGCGGTTATCAAATCTCATCAGGATTTATGCCCAACGATCTTAGATATGTCGCTAATTTCTCTTTTTGCTGACGTTCTTGGAAAGCGATCACTCTTTCTTGAATAGCGATCGCTTCAGCTTACAAACACCCCTGTTTTTCTGCGATCGCTTTTTCGTCACCAGTCAGTCATGTCAGATTTGCAGTAGCAATGAATTACTCAAGCGATCTGGTTATATTTGATTAGGGTCGATTCCAAGAGATCGAAGTTTTTCAGCAAGTCGTTCGGCTTTCTGCTCAGCCTCTTGTTTTGCAAGACGCTCTTGCTGCGAGATTAACTTTTCTTGAATTGCGATCGCCTCAGCCTCAATCCTAGCCTCCTGCTCAAAACTCCTTTGCAACTCAGCCTGAAACCTAGCCCGTTGTTCGCTCTCCCGCTCTGACTCCGACTCAGCATAAGTTCGCAAAACCTGATTAGAAACTGGATCGTAAAAACGAAAACCTCGATCTGGATATAAATGCAAATCTAAACCTAATGTCTCGCTATGCAAAGATAAAACATGATCTGGCAATATAGAAACCGCAATGTTTACATACTTCCCTTTCTCTAACCTAACTCCTTGCAATGCTGGTTTTAAATATTCACCTGTTGGATCGTACTGAAAATATTCCTTTACTCCCAAGTCACGATAGATGGCAGGATTTTGTTTAGTGTCTTTAGTCACGGTTCCTTTAGAAGTGATTTCCAGCACAAAGTCTGGGACTTTGCCACCATCTTCCCAAATACTGTAACTGGTTCGCTCTTCTCGGCTCATCCCGAATACAACAAATGTATCGGGCGCGATTCTCTTTTCTATTAAACCTTCTAGATAACGGATAAATAGATTTCCAGAGACATAAACATTTTCTTGT
>JBBRMK010000153.1:0-5782 GCA_038230875.1 Pseudanabaenales cyanobacterium | reverse complement strand
GAAGTTTCTAAAGCCCTCACCCCTAGCCCCTCTCCCGCAGGAGAGGGGAACAAGAAAATAATTTGGGTTTTGCTCCCCTTCTCCTGCGGGAGAAGGGGTTGGGGGATGAGGGGTAGTTTTCGATCCACGTAACATAAGTTACAAAAAAATCTGGATTTGGTTTGTTGTCAATCTGCTGTAAGCATGATGGCGATTGCTATATTAGAAAGTAAAGCGCTATAGATTTGTGGAGAATTAGACGGGAAAATGGACGTTTTACTAAAAAACCTGTACGAAATCTTCACAGCGCATATTTTAGATATTGGAGGAACTAAGTTTTCGATCGCCTCGATTGCTATTTTAATAGGACTGATTCTCTTAACATTTTTTTTGTCGAAGTTCATTAGTGAACTTATTCGGCGATCGCTTTTAACGCGACTTCGGATTAATCGAGGATTACAAGAAGCAATAACAGTATTTATCAAATATGTACTGATTACTCTAAGCAGTGTGATTATTTTGCAAACGGCTGGGATTAACCTTAGTTCTCTAGCCGTAATTGCAGGGGTAGTGGGGATTGGTATCGGCTTTGGATTACAAAATCTTGCCAGCAATTTTATCAGTGGATTAGTGTTGCTTTTCGAGCAAACTCTTAAAGTTGGCGACTACATCGAAATAGGGGAGCTTAAGGGCACAATTGAAAAAATCTCAATTCGTTCCACAATCCTGCGCACTGATGATGATGTATTTGTGATTGTGCCAAATCAACGTTTTATCGAAAACAATACAGTTAACTGGAGCTATGAGGGACATACTTGCCGCATTCATATTCCTCTTAGTGTTGATCCAGACACAGATTTATTGGTATTGACTGAGGCTTTGTTAACGGCCGCCCGTCATGAACCACGTGTTTTATCAAATCCATCCCCAGAAGTGCAATTCAAAGTATTTGGACAAGAGAGTCTTGGGTTTGAGCTACTTGTTTGGATTGACATACCTGATGCTAATGAACAGATTCGCAGTTCTCTTAACTTTCGGATTGCCTATGAGATTAGAGAAAGAGAAATTAAAGTACCGTTACCAACTAGAGAACTTGTGTTTCGCAATCCTGAACTCATTAAACAAGTTTTTCATCCATCGAATCTGGAATCGCATCTGGAATCAAATCTGGAATCAAATGAAAAGCTATCAAAAAAGCATATTAATGTCGAACCAATCTCTTCTATCTCAACGGTTCCCACTGACTTAAGCACGAGAAATTTACGTGATTTATTGCGCCAAACATCTTACTTTGAGAGATGTACAGAAGTAGAGCTATTTGCTCTAATTGCTAGAGGATACCGTAAACATTTTGATATTGATGAAGTGATTTGTCGTGAAAATGAACCTAGTGAAGAGTTCTATATTATTTTATTTGGTGCAGTAGAAGTTTTTTCTGAAAAAAATGATCAGGCGATCGCTAAGTTAGGGGCGGGAGAATTTTTTGGTGAAGTTTCTCTATTAACTGGCACGCCTCGGACTGCAACTGTCCGCGCTCTGGAGCTTGACACAATTCTCTTTGTAGTTGAGCGTCAGCAGTTGCAAAAACTTTTAAGCGAACACATAGAATTGGGAGAGCAAATCGCTTTGAAATTATCAGAGCGTCAACAAGTTTTAATCAGCCTCGGCTTACTTAATGAAGAAGAATTACAAAAATCGCAGTCCGATGTATTGTCATGGGTACGCGATCGCCTAAATATTTTATTTGGAATTAGCTTAGGCAAATAGTCAAATATGATTGCTGATTGCTGAGTTGCCTTTAGCCCTTTAGAACTGTTGCTGATAAAGGGTCGGTGCGACTACGCGAAAAGGCAAGGCGCCTAAAGATGTTGGTGCTATTTTCCAACGTTCTTGTTGAGTACTGTACTCAGCAATCTCTTGAGCGCGGCGATTGTGTAGTAACACATTAAAATTTTGCTTTTGGGCTTCAGTACCTAATTTAAATAAAAAGCTAAAGCGCGTTAAATAATCAGAGGATGCCCATCTAGTCGTATTAATAGTGACGATCGCCTTTTTGGCTTCAGCATCGATCACAATATTTTCTACCCACCCCTCATCTAGTCGCTGCGATTTCCACCAGAGGCTTGGCTCGACTAATTGCTGCGGTATCATACTCATCGTCTCTTGAGCGATCGCTGCATTATTAAAGAGCGAAATCGGCGCGATCAAACCAATACTGATCACGAATAAAATATGATTAACTACTAGTTTGCCAGCCATCCTAAACCTCATCATCTATATTTTTCAGGACTTAAGCCATTATAATCGCTTAAGAAAGTGTAAGGAATCATAAAGTTCCCTTTGCACGACTATCCAGCAGGAGAAATATCATGCCAGTTGTAGCAGTAATCGACTATGACATGGGCAACTTGCACTCAGCCTGTAAAGGTTTAGAGATGGCAGGGGCAACCCCGATCATTACTAATAATCCCCAAGAATTAGCGGCGGCTGATGGGATTGTTTTACCTGGTGTGGGAGCCTTCGATCCTGCAATGCAAAAATTACGAGCGGCAAAACTAGAACAACCAATTCATGAGGCGATCGCTTCAGGAAAGCCATTTTTAGGAATTTGTTTGGGGATGCAAATCTTGTTTGAGAGTAGCGAAGAGGGGCAAGAAGCAGGCTTAGGGATCATTCGCGGCAAAGTCAAGCGCTTTAGCCATGAGCCAAATCTAACTATTCCGCACATGGGCTGGAACCAGTTAGAACTGAAACAAACTAATTGCCCTCTTTGGCAAGATCTCGGCAATAGTCCTTGGATGTATTTTGTGCATTCTTATTACACCGCACCTATCGATGATCTAGTGACTGCCGCAACTACAACCCATGGCAGCCAAACGGTTACAGTCGCGATCGCTAAAGATAATTTGATGGCTGTACAATTTCATCCTGAAAAATCATCCACCGATGGGATACATTTGCTATCAAATTTCGTCAGAATGATTGGCTCATAGCATAATAGTAAAGTCTCGTGAGATTTATGAAGATCAAAATGATCAAAAAACTGGGTATTGTTTCTTGTCTTGCTGTAGCTTGTGCAGTTTTGTCGCCTTCGGTAGTTCGCGCCCAATCTAATGCAGGCTTTATTCTATTTGGCGGCGTAAAAGATAGTGCACTTGACTATTGCCTTGATAGTGGCAACAGTGGTCGTAGCGATCGCTATTATCTAGAGATTAAAGCGCAAAAGTTTAAAGTTTCTGAAATTATCATTACTTACCCCGATCATTTCAATGGTAGTTTTGACACCTCTGATATGAAACTGCGGGTGACCGATCAATGTCGGGGCGGCAAAGATTTGGAGATTGAATCGGCAACTTGGGATAAAGAAACACGCCGCATTACAATAATTCCTAAAGAGGCTATTCCCTCAAAAACAGCGATAAGAGCTGTATTGTCTAACGTAAGAAATCCTGACTATAGTGGTTTTTATCAGTTTGATGGCAGAGTTATGCGTGCTGATATCCCTGTACCTGTTTATGTTGGCTCCTGGGTCATTACTCTTGACTAAAAATATAATCGCTCTCTAAGTGAGCAAATAAAATAGAGGGGGGGCGCTTTGCGCCCCTTCTTTATTTTGTGGCTTTATTGCTATAGTTTGCAGACATTGTATAAATTCAAAATATGAACATCTTAATTAGTAATGATGATGGCATTTACGCACCTGGGGTAAGAGCGTTAGCTGAGGTACTTAGCGATACTGAGCATCGGCTTACGGTTGTCTGTCCAGATCGGGAGCGATCGGCAACTGGTCATGCTCTAACCTTGCAAGAGCCTCTGCGAGTTGACAAAATTTCTGGTATCTATCCATCAGCAATTGAAGCTTGGGCTTGTTCAGGTACACCTTCAGATACGGTTAAATTGGCTCTTGATGCATTACTAATCGACCCACCCGACCTAGTTCTATCGGGAATTAATCGAGGTGCGAATTTAGGAACCGATGTTTTATACTCTGGTACTGTATCAGCTGCTATGGAAGGTGTGCTGGAAGGTGTGCCAAGTATTGCCTTTAGTCTAACCAGTTTTGCTCATTTAGATTTTAGCGCTGCGGCTAACTTTGCCAAAAAAATCGTGAGTGCGATCGCTGAGTATCCACTCGAAGAAGCAATTTTACTTAATGTGAATATTCCTGCAATTCCAGAAGCTGATATCTGCGGTGCTGTGGTCACTCGTCTAGGAATTCGTCGTTATAAGGATCTATTTGAGAAGCGTGTCGATCCGCGTGGCAAAACTTACTATTGGTTATCAGGTGTAGTAATCGAAGAAGAAGCGGAACCTGATACGGATATTCAAGGAATTAGAGATAATTACATTACGATTACGCCGCTTAAGTATGATTTGACGCTGGCTGCGGCGATGCCATTTTTAAAAACATGGACAGAAAAGTTAATTACTCTATCGACATGAGTAAAGATTAAGCATTTGCGCCCTATCTCTCAACTACTTGCAAAAAGACTGCCTAGCAAATTCTAGCCATGCGGTTTTAGAGAGAATTACTTCATGGAGTTCTTGCTGTGGAGTTTTAGCGATCGCAGAGCAAAATTTTAGATTGGGAATATCGTCAATTTATAGTCCTAGCTCTTGAGCGTTTACCCACTCACTTCTGGGGCTAGACATGACTTCTTTAAGAGAGTCGATATATCCTTGGATGGAGTTGAGATAAATTGTCTCTTCGATCGCAGCCCAATCTTCTTTAGAGATTATCACTACGTCATTGTCTGTGCCTTTGACGATGACTGGTTTATGGCTTTGGGTGACTTGGTTAATTATTGTATTAAAGTTAGCTGTTGCTTCTTGAAGTAGTAAGGAATCCATAATATTCGTCCTTGCAATTGTTTTGATTATAGAGCAGTAAAGATATTGGCTAAGCTACAAGTTGATAGATGGCAGGGCGATAGCGTGGTTGTGGGATTATTTTATTTTCTGCTTTTGCGGCTTCTAGCCATGCGGTTTTCGCAAGGATGACTTCATGAAGTGCTTGTTCTGGACTTTCGCCGATCGCTGAGCAATATTTCAAATCAGGAATGTCGGCAATGTAGGCTTCGTCTTCTTCGCTGTAGAAAATATTGATGTGATAGTCTTTCATGGTTAAGTTTCGTCTAAAAGTTTTGCGATCGCTAATTTTAGTGGCTCTAGTAGATGACCTCTGCTAAGATTTTTTCTTTGATTTGTGATTTTAGTCCATCTTTTGTGACTAGATCGACTTTCATTCGGAGGCGATCGCTTAGATGATTTTGCAGTTCGATTAAGCCAAATAAGCTTGGTTTCTGAGCATATTCCACTAGGATATCGATATCACTGGCTGAGTTGTAATCTCCTCTAGCATAGGAGCCAAAGATTCCTAGTTGGCGAACATGATACTTTTCTGTTAGTTCGGATTTTATCTCGGTGAGTATATTTTGGATTTCTATGAGGGTTTTGAGTGGTGTGCCTATAGTATGGTGGGGGATTTCCGCAGCACGATCTAGAACTCCTAGAATGTAGCTCTCAACGGTGACGTTACTTTGATTGGCGATTTCAATCAGCTTTTGTTGCAATGATTCAGGTATTTCTATAGTTAATGGTTTCATCTTACAAAACTTACTCATCCATAATCTGTTGTAGTATTTCTATCAATGATGGTAATTCATTGATAACTGTGTCCCAAACGACATCTTCATCTACATTCAAGTAATCATGAACTATTTTGCTTCGCATTCCTACGATGCCTTGCCAGTCAATTTGGGGATAAATAGCACGAAACTCTGGGGCAGTTCGTCTTGCTGAT
>JBBRMK010000152.1:0-5943 GCA_038230875.1 Pseudanabaenales cyanobacterium | reverse complement strand
CGATAGCCAAAATCCGCATTATCAAAAATCTTAGAAGTCTCGCACTCCTCAAACTCCCCATGCTCACGAGTCAGCGTCTCAATAATTTCTCGATCTAAATAGCGGCGCTTATCGCCCAAGCTGCGTTTCATCGGCTGCCATCTGTCTCGACAATCAAGCAACTGGATTTTACCCCTGCGCTCCCCTATTTTGCGATTCGTCACCACCCAAATAAACGTCCCAATACCAGTGTTATAAAACATCTGCTCAGGCAAAGCCACGATCGCCTCTAGCCAATCATTTTTAATAATCCAACGCCGAATATCGCTTTCACCCGAACCCGCACCACCCGTAAACAACGGCGAACCATTAAACACGATCGCAATCCGCGAACCTCGCTTACTTTTTTGCAGATCGTCTGATGGCAAATAGTCCTGACGCTTCGAGAGCATATAAATCAAAAACAACAACGCCCCATCATTCACACGCGGCAACTTGCCCTCATAGCCATTGAAATCCTTCCACCGACTAATCTCTTTTTGTTCTGCCTTCCAATCCACCCCAAACGGAGGATTGGCGAGTAGATAATCAAACCCCTCAATTTCCTCAAACGGTGGCTTAGTCAGCGTATTCCCAAAATCAATTCGACTATCTTTACGACCCTTAATTAACAAATCCGAAGCCGCCACCGCGTATGACCGAGGATTGTAATCCTGACCAAACACCTTCACGATCGCCTTCTCGTTATGCGCCAAAATCCAGTTTTGCGCCTCCGCCAACATCCCACCCGTACCACAAGCAGGATCGCAAATCGTCACAATCGGACTACCACCCGTCAAAATATCCCCATCTGGCTCCATCAGCAAATTCACCATAAGCTGAATTACCTCACGCGGCGTAAAGTGATCTCCCGCCGTCTCATTCGCCGCCTCATTAAACCTCCTGATTAAATCCTCAAATACCAGCCCCATCGTGAAATTATCCACAGTGTCAGGATGCAGATCCATCTCCGCAAACTTAGAAACTACCAAATAGAGACGATTTGACTCCTCCATTTTCTCGATCTCTTTATCAAACTCAAAGCGATCAAAGATTTTACGAATATTTTCTGAAAACCCATTAATGTAATCCTGCAAGTGCCGCCCCACATTATCAGGATCGCCCTTCAGCACCTTGAAATCTAAGGGACTATGATTATGAAAACCCAACGACTCGCCATTTTTATCCTTAGCAAAAGCATTCAGCGTCGCATCGACATTTTTAATCTTGCCACTCGCCTCTAGTTGCGCGTGCTTCTTCAATACATTAGCCTTGCTAAACTCCAGCACCGAGTCAAATCGACGCAACACCGTCATCGGCAACATCACCCGTTCATACTGCGGCGGACGATAAGGACCACGCAACAGGTCAGCAACAGACCAAATAAAGTTTGACAAAGACTGGAAGCTGACTGAACTCATACAGTTATTCGGTAAATTTTTTGAGGCTAAGTTTTTGAAGTTATTAAATTCTTACAAAAAAACATGAGAGATTGAAAGCTCAGTGTCTTTTCAGATTAACACCATCGATAAAGGGTAGTCCTAAAAAGGATACGTTAACCAAAAATATGAAGACGTTCCTCAAGAAGTAAATATTCAACCAAAACTAAAACATCGCTTGACCCTACAGATGGATGAATTGTTGTCATTCGTCGATAACAAGGGTAATAAACAATCGGTATGGCTAGCTTTTGATATAGAGACTCGCGAAATTGTTGGTTGTTTTATTGGCGATCGCTCTAGCGCGTCAGCTAAAAAACTATGACAATCACTACCTCCTGTTTATCGTCAATGTGCAGTCTATTACACTGATTTTTGTAGCACTAGATTTCTATATTTATAGATGACGATATGCGATGATTTATAGCATTATCGAACTCATTCTAAGGTTGCCCTATGCCCAAAGCGATCGCCGAAGCAGATACTTTTCTGAAAAAAAAGCTGCTTGGCTCAACGGATTTAGCCGATTCTGAAAAGATTTTTATCAAAAAAGGATTTACCTTTTATGTCACCGAATATAGCCCTGATCGCAATCAGCACCTTCTGCTCACGCTTGCCTCACCATTCACTGCTATGGATGGCAAAGCCCAACTGCAAAAGGTTTATGCCTATCAGCCTCATATCAAAATTGAAGGAGAAGGACTTAATCGTTTAATCAAGTTACCAGTCAAATATTCCTCACAACTAGATAACGATGAGACAATTTTTGGTCCTGGATGGCGACAGTGCAATACAACTAGCAACAGTATGTTAGCTGACTATGTATTAGGTGGAGCCTTGACCACAATGGCTAAAGCTCAAGGATTTCCAGAGCCTGAGTCGGTTTTTATGCGGCTTGTAAGCAAGTATGGCGATACGACCGATCATAATGCTCAAACTTGGGCTTTAACAGAACTTGGTATTAATTCTTACTTTAGCTATGCTCTTTCAGCTAAAGATTTATTGTTGTCATTAAAAGTCAACATTCCCATTGTGGTCGGATTTGCTTATAAAGGGAGTGGTCACATTTGCCTTGTTGTCGGACATGACCCTGACAAAAAAGTATGGCTTGTTCACGATCCTTATGGTGTTCGTCATGGCGCTACCGATGGATATGATATTGGCGCTAATGGTGCTTACGATGCTTATAGTTATACGGTAATGCAGCAAATCTTTTGGGACAGCGGCGGTGAGTCGGGCTGGGGAAGGATCGTTACTAGCATTAAGGGCAAACCGACTGGACTACCATCGGGGTTATAGTCTCAGTTCTTCAAAGTAACCCCAAATTTTGGAGAACTCGAAAAATTATTAGTGTGTGGCGCATTACGCTGCACACTAATCTACAAAAAGTCTATAGAAAGATGTAAATGAGGTAGTAAAGCAGCGTGAGTATTTTAGAACCGAAGCAATTGGTTGAATCTCTAGGTTTTTGGGGTGGTCATTTGGCGATTTGGGCGATCATTTTTGCAGAATCTGGGCTACTTATCGGTTTCTTTTTACCAGGGGATTCACTTTTATTTGCAGCAGGTTTTTTGGCTTCGCAAGGTTTTCTAAATATCTATGCGTTGATAGTTGGATGCTTTATCTGTGCAGTTCTTGGCGATAATGTTGGTTATGCCACAGGAAAACGCTTTGGTCATAAGTTATTTTCTAAAGAAGATTCTCTCTTTTTCCATAAGAAGAATATTATTAAAGCTCAAAATTTTTATGATCAGCATGGCAAAAAAACAATTGTATTGGCACGTTTTTTACCTGTTGTCCGCACCTTTGCACCGATTGTGGCTGGAATTGCCAAGATGGACTATGCCACCTTCTTTAAGTACAACTTAATTGGGGGCTTAGTCTGGACGACTGGTTTATCTCTATTGGGTTTTGTACTGGGTAATGTTATTCCCGATGTTGATAAGTATTTGATTCCAATTACTTTAGCGATCGTGGTGATTTCGGTTATTCCTTCACTTTTACATTTATTTGCAGAGCGGAAGAAGTAGATGTATCGTGTGGCTTTATTTCTACTACTTTATTTCTACTATTTCGTGCGAAAAATTGCTCTGACTGGTAAGTGATCGGAAACTTTGGAAAAATAGGTGCGATCGCTATCAAAACCTAAATCTTTTTGTGGATCGAGTATCTGAACTGTTTGCGGAATATATTCTTCTTCAGCTCCTTTTGGGGCTTTAGAAATAGCAATATGATCGATGACACAACCTATACCACGATTGGAATAGCGGGGACGACCATCGGCAGTTTTTGGTTGACCACGTTTTTTTAAGCAGTTCTCTTTGGCATTAGTTTCCACATTTCTAGTCAAAAATGTTAAGGGCGCATCACGCAAACCGCGATTTTGTTCTGACCATGTAGGACTGTTAAAGTCACCTAACACAATCAAATCAGGATCGGACTTTGGATCGCGTTGATAGTTGTCTACTTCTTGACGCAAGCGATCGCTTTGATTTTGACGAATGCGATCAGCATCTATGCCACCCCCACCTTTTTGATGCACAATCACTAAAGTGAAATCAAAATTTTTACCTGCTTTGACAGATACCATCATTGGCGATCGCAAGGTTCCTGTAATGTTCACTTGTCTCCATTCGGTGACCTTTTGCGCCGTGATTAAGTCTTTGCGATAGAACAAAGCGACTCTCTGTTTATGGCCTGTCTCTCCCAAAATAAATTCCCATTGGTGAGATTTATTCAGCTTCTCCTTTAGCTTTTCAGCCCCAATTGGGCTAACTTCTTGCAAACCGATCGCATCAAAATTGCGCTCAATAATCTGACTTACTGCGTCAACTTTTTCTGCATTTAGCCCATCAAAGTTTTCAACATTGAATGTTCCTAAACGGATTTGGTCTGACGCACTTGTGACTGCAAATGGATTTGAGCAACCTGTTACGAGTACGATTGTGCAACAAATGCTAAGAAAAGCTATGTACGAATATTTCAAATATTTAAAAGGCGATCGCTGCATTATTTTCTCCTAGATTGACCTAAGAATTCCTCGATCATATCGATTAACCAATTAATTTCTGCTGGTCTGATATATTGCTACTAGTTGTATATTTAATTGGTGATCGCCAATATGAATCAATGGCAGTTCATAACTATTTTGTTCATAACTATCTTTAAGTGCGGCATTGCATTCTGAAAGTATACGATAGAGAGAATGTTGGCAGAACTAAAATCTTGATATGACTGTAATTTTTTTAGGATTTGCAGGATTAGAAATAACTATATTTTTAACAAATTGACTATTTTAAATTTATTTATTTATTTTACCTTTAAGTGAGCGATCGCTATCTCCATCAATAATAATTTCAGCCAAAGTAAAGAGCGTCAATTTTTATAAAAATTAGTTAAGCGATTATCATTATAAATAATATGTTCGCACAAGTTTTGATACACAGTCCGATTAACTAGCCCTGTATGACAAATTTCTAAATAGTGCGAATACCATAAACTCGCTAGTTCTGTACTAGCATAAAAAAACTTTGTGATTGATGCTAAATTTGTTCTTGCTGAGCATAGAGCAAGCATTTCTACATAATTTTGTGGTTGCAATTTTTAGCAATTCTAAATATGGATTAGTGTTCTTAAAGTCAGAGATTGTAACTAGATTAGATATAGTTAAATTTAATTAAATAAATTTATTGACATAGCGATCGCTTAATAAATAATCGGTTGAGTCAATACATACAAAAACTTTTTAACAAATGCATTAATAAAATGATGAGACTCAAAAACTAATTCTAGATAGGTAACCTGATCAAAATGTTCTAGGATGTGAATAAGTTGCTCAGACAGTAGATCACAATTTTTAGATAAGTAGTTTTGCAGTAATTCTAGCGGATTGAAATGGATGTTGTTAGAATTTTATAAATGCATTTTTTAGCTCGTCTAGTAGAGCTAAAAGCAGTCAATTCCAATTAATTATTTCATATTCAGTTAAGATTTAGTTAAACATCGTAATAATTATATATCTTAAATATATCTTAATTAAATTCAAAATATAATGTGCAATAATTCATAGATATTAAAAATGTTAATTTGCAGCATACCTTGCAACATTTTTTTACTTTTGTTCTATAGCTTTTGTTCTATAGCTTTTGTTTTATAGCTTTTGTTTTATAGCTTTTGTTTTATTTTTGTATTGACCTATTGAAATTTATTTAAGCTCCTGTCTATTTAAGAAATAAATGCGAACAACTTTTGTGCATTACATCTGGTTTTGATATTTCGCACTTTCCCTGTTACTTAACAAAATACCTAACTTAACTTCTTCCAGTGGATACATCAATACAAGCACTTCCAAAATTTATCCAAGACTTGAAGGATTTGCAGGTTTTGTTTCAAAAGGCTTCTGGCGAATTAACAGTGGCTGATGAGATTGAGTCAAAGCCTAGCTGGAATATTTATTTTTATTTGGGTCGCTTGGTATATGCAACGG
>JBBRMK010000151.1:0-6018 GCA_038230875.1 Pseudanabaenales cyanobacterium | reverse complement strand
GAGTTTTAAAATATGATTTTAATCACGGTTGGTACAGAACAATATTAATTTAACGCTCTTATGCGTTGGATAGAACTTTTAATCGAGTACCGAATAATCAGCGGAGAAGTATTAGTCCAATATGGCGCATCAACCTATTTTCCTGATGGTTCCAAAGCTTATCGAAATCTATCTGAACAAGAATTTTTACGTTTTGTTGATAGAGCAAGTCTAATCATTAGCCATTGTGATGAAGGTATCGCTCAGTTGTTAGAAGATAGAGATACGCCCTATGTTCTGGTTCCGCGCTTACATCGCTTCCGAGAACATGTTGACAATCATCAAATGGAAGTTGCAGAGGACTTTGAACACCGAGGAATTGCGATCGCCCGATCGCCTGGTGATCTAGTCAAGTTTATCAAGTTGCAGCAAACATCTACGGTGATCCCTCAAGTTGATGAGACCCAATTATGCACATATCTAACAAAGAGATATCAACCGCAAAAATTGATGATTGTCAGTGCCGCAGGCAGATATTTTCGAGATATGCAAAGTTTGCAACCTTTTTGGCAAAACTTTAGCGATCGCCTTTGGATTTCAGTACGGACTAATACCACTGAGCGGGAGATAGAAGATAGTCAGAGATACTGGGGATATACTCCTATCAAAAACAACATACTCAATATCATTCGTAATTTAGTCTTAGCACTTAAAGTAATTCCTCGCCAGAAGCCAAATTTAGTCGTTTCAACGGGGTCAGCATTTTCTATTCCCTATCTGTTAGTTGCTAAATATCTTAGTCATAGTAAAATTGTTTATATAGAATCTAAAGCTCGCTTCCAAGATATAGGTTTGGCAGCATGGATATTGATGAAGTTGCATGTGCTAGATCTGCTCGTAGTTAGAAGTGAAGCGATCGCAAATCTCCATTCTCAATCTGTTTATATTCCTGTTAGCGAAAATATCGGTAGTAGTCGACTTAATCAAAAAAGGGATTATAAACAAGCTTCAATGGTCACCTTTGATGAGATAGCATTTATATTCACACCTGAAAAATTCGTATTTTCTAGTGCGCGTGAATTTCTGATGGATTTTCAAGTTATTTGTAATCAAGACGAAGCCTATAACAAGATTGTCATTGATATGAGCCATACTACTGTTATGGATAGTGCAGGGTTGGGAGCGCTAACTAATTGCCTGAGAATAGCGATCGCAAATGAGACAAAACTAACTCTGTGGAGTGTAAGTGATCCTGTTAGTGCTTTGATTGGACTTTCTTCCCTTAGCAATCTATTTGTGATTGAGCAAGCCACCAATACCTTTCGGATTACTAATTCAATTCAGAGAACTAAAGTTAGTAACATTACTAAGTCTGGGCTATTCCTATTTCGCACTCAGCAATTATTCAAAAGAATTCTTTTGCTCAGAGTCTTTTACTCAATATTAAAGTTTTTACTCCCCTTCATTGATATTGATCCCAGCGTGCCAGTACATCCTTCAGTACGCAGTCCAATCAAAAGATTAATTGATATCGTTGGCTCATTAATTGGCTTAAGCTTTACAGCTATTTTAGCGATCCCGATCGCGATCGCCATTGTGTCAGAAAGCAAAGGTAATATTTTGTTTGGACAAATTCGTTGTGGACTATTGAGTAAGCCATTTCGGATTTGGAAATTTCGATCAATGGTAAAAAATGCCGAACAATTAAAAAATAAGGTTGAAAATCAAATTCAGGCAGGTCAACAAGAAAAAAGTTCAGACGAAGATGATACTGCTAGTGGTAAATTTTTTAAAAATGCCAAAGATCCGCGTGTAACTAAAGTTGGTAAGTTTCTGAGAAAGACTAGTCTTGATGAACTTCCACAATTTTGGAATGTCTTAATTGGTGACATGAGTTTAGTCGGGACTCGCCCCCCCCACATTTAACGAAATTAATTCCTATGAGTTAGACGTTGAATATCATAATGAGCGTTATAGCGAGTGGAATCGACTAGATGTAAAGCCGGGAATTACTGGCGTGTGGCAAGTGAATGGCAGATCTAGTGTGAGAACTTTTGTGGAAGTAGTTAACTATGATATTGAATATCGTAAGAACTGGAGTATTTGGTACGACCTGAAATTAATTGTCCAAACTATTCTAGTTCTATTTGATAAAAAGAATAAAGCAGTATAACTGAATTTTGTATTGTTTAATGCGATCGCAAAGAGTTGTATCCTTTTAATCAATACAAATCAAACAATACAAAGTATCATCTTAAATAGAATCATGGAACAAAATTGGTCTCAACTATTAAAGCAGCTTATTGATCGACAATCTCTAGCCAGTGAGCAAGCGACATCGCTCATGCATGGTTGGTTAGAAGGGGCGATCGCGCCAGAGCTATCGGGGGCAATTTTGATGGCTTTGCAATTTAAAGGAATTGAAGCTTCAGAATTAGCTGCAATGGCGAAAGTGTTGCAATCTCAAAGTGAGGGTCAGAAATTTAAGCAACAGTTTGGTAATATTGTCGATCGCTCCAAACCTTTGCTTGATACCTGCGGTACGGGCGGCGATGGTGCATCGACTTTTAATATCTCTACTTCCGTTGCTTTTGTGGTGGCGGCGGCGGGGATATCTGTAGCGAAACATGGTAATCGAGCGGTTTCGAGTAAATCTGGTTCGGCAGATGTCTTGGAAGCGATCGGGCTTCATCTAGCGACATCAACAGAAAAGATTTACGAAGCTTTACCTGCTGTGGGAATTACCTTTCTATTTGCTCCTAATTGGCATCCCGCCATGAAGGCTGTCGGTGCAATTCGCAAAAATTTAGGTGTTCGCACTGTTTTTAATTTGATTGGTCCCCTTGTTAATCCACTCCATCCCACGGCTCAAGTTTTAGGTGTTTACAACAAGCAATTAACGCATACTCTAGCTGAAGCCTTACGCTTGCTCGACCTCCAGCACGCAGTGGTTTTACATAGCCGTGAAGGTATTGATGAAGCAGGTTTGGGCGATTTGACGGATATCTCATTTTTGAGCAATGGTCAGATAACTGAAGAAGCGATCGCCCCTCAAGAATTAGGGCTAACTCACGCACCAATTGAGAGTCTTAAGGGTGGCAATGTCCAAGAGAATGCCGAGATCTTGCGATTAGTTTTGCAAGGAAAAGGAACCCAAGCTCAAACTGATTGTGTCGCCCTCAATAGCGGCTTAGCCCTGCGGATTGGTGGTGCGGCTAGCACTTGGGCAGAAGGTGTCAAACTTGCTTCTGAAATCCTAAAAAACGGTGCAGCGTGGGATAAAGCCGAAGCCTTAGTTAAATTTTTATCTTAAAAAACCTAAGAACCTGTAATGTACGCTGCGCGTGCGTTACAGGTTCTTAGGTTTTGGTTTTCTTTGTACTTGCCTGCTCAAGAAACCTTGGACATTTGCGCCAGAATTCTCTGCACAATCTCAAACCCAGTTAGAGCTTGCCATGTAAATACACCAATTAATAATGTATTCACTGTAATATGCGTAACTCGCGCCCATTCTTTGCCACGTTGTAGCAAAGGAGCTAGAGCCGCCGATAAAGCCGCTAAAAAGGCTAAGCCCAAACCTGCGATGAGATGCGCCCCGACAAACAGCTTGCCATTATTGTTATAAGTTACAGCCATGCCACCGACCATACCCGCCACCATCAACACCAAAAATATAGACCCAAGGTTGTGATGTAAAAGGTTATAACGTTTGGCGATTAGGGCTTTTTTCTCTTCGCCTTCGGTACTACGAATTCTCCGATATTGCCAGCCGACATAACCTGCGTAAATCGCCAAGATCAGCGTAAGCGTCATCAAAATAGGATGAGCAAAGGTCGTAATAGTTTTAAGTGGTTCTGGAATCGCAATAATCATAAAATTGGTGAGATATTAGGGCTAGCTTTATAAAAACTTTGCAGTAAATTTTATTAATCTCCAGCAATTTTAACACTTAGTAAAAGCGCTGCCTTCATGAAATTATCTCCCAATGACTAAAAGTAGCGGCTTGTCCCCCAAGTTTACCTTGCCGATCTATGACATTCCAAATGATCGCCTGATTTATAGAACCCATTTGGTATCTTACTCCTTTCCCATTGAAAGATTAGACGTTGCGGCGCGGAGCGCCGCAACGCTAATTCTTGGGTTTTAATGTCTATTTTTATGCTGGGAAGGGAGTAGGAAGCTTTAGTAAGACGTTTAAGAAAGCATTTAAGAATTCAAAAGCGCATCGAAACAGGTATAAATACTATAGAACACTAGGTTTAGCCTGAATTGATGCGTAAGCCATATAATACCGATTTATCAGACCAAGAATGGGAAATAATTGCACCGATGCTACCCAATCCATCAAAATTGGGGAGACCGCCAAAGACCGATTTCCGAGAGGTGATGAATGCCATTTTTTACATAACGAAGAATGGCTATACATGGGAAAACTTACCGCATAATTTTCCAGCATATTCAATGCTTCGTCATGTTTGACACCTTAGGATTGGCGGTCGGAGTAGTAGTATGTACGGTAAACATAGGCGAGAGGACAGGTGCAAAACTTCTACTAGAAAGCCTGAAGTATCCGCTCGAAAGATTGGAGAAGATATTAGTTGATGCAGGATTCTCTGGGGCAGAGATGGCTAAAAATGCTTTCTTATATCGAATACCTTGAGGCTGCATTTTTAATTAGATGGGTTGAGCGAATCGATCAAAATGCAAAGAGATTTAAGAGAGCAATGTGCTTCAAGTTTTATCTAACCAATCTATCAATAAGAGCGGCTCTCTTTGGTCAACTTAGCGCAGATGCGGAAGCAATGGGAGCAACTACCGAAACTGCCATCTTTAGTCAGTGGCAGCATAACAAAATCACAGATCTCTACTATGCGCGATGGAATTCAGGAGAAGTTGATATAGTCCATTCAGACAAGGTTAACCAATTACCCTCTTGGATCGTGGAAGTGAAGTGGAGCGATCGCCCTTATAGATCTCATTCTGAACTTGATAATTGCGTGGAGTTTGTAGAGAAAAATCCAAAAACATCTCAACCAATTTTAGTAACTAGTCGAACTATTACAGATAACAATGTTGAATATAAGGGGGTTAAGTTTGAATTCAGACCAGCCAGTTTTTACGCTTATCTGCTTGGAGCTAACCTATTGCGTAGCATTTAAATGTTTTAGTTCCCGATCGCCGCAACAAAAGCGATCGCCCCTAAATCAAATCTCATCAGCCCTCATCATTTGTGATAGTGAAATCGACACTGTGTAATGGTGACTTGCTTTTCATCGAATGTATAGATGATTCGATGTTCTTGATTGATACGTCTTGACCAATAACCCTGTAATTCAAATTTTAATGGTTCAGGTTTCCCTATTCCTTTTGTTAGTTCTTTGCAGATGTCAAGACATAGCTGAATAATTTTTTTTCAGCATTTTGATATCCTGCTTTTGCCACCAATCCAAGTCTTGCAGAGCATTCTCAGTCCAAGTAAGCCTTAACATCTATTTCTCTTATTAGACATTGTTGATGTTGCAAAATCCCTTCGTACAGGCGATCGCGATTTACGGGGTTACTGAGTAAATACAGAGTTTCGACTAAGCTGCTATATTCCTTTGCATCAAGTATCACAATTCCTTGCTCTGGCTCTTTATAAACCGAAATCACTTCATGATTTTTTAATACTCGTTCAAAGACTTTTGCAAATTGGGTGTTGCACTCTTGAAAAGTGACTTGTCGGGTTGACATAATTTTATAGTCCTGATTACAAGTTCATATATCATTCTAGTCCGCGATCGCAAAATCACCCACCCAAACAAAAGCGATCGCCCAAAAATCTAATCTCTACAAACCGCGATCGCCTAAAAACAAATCTCAGCCTATTTGAACGATTCAATCTGATCCAAGTAAACATTGATTAGTTTGTGATCGGTGACTAAATCTTCAATTTGAGTCCAAACACTTGCTAGAAACGAATGAAATACACTTTTTCGCATATTTCCAAAGCGTAGATGGACTACTTTGGGTGGAGACAAGTCGAGCATCAATCGATCT
>JBBRMK010000150.1:0-6456 GCA_038230875.1 Pseudanabaenales cyanobacterium | reverse complement strand
GGTCTTTTTGAATTGGCAATGCAAACCAAAAGGTAGAACCTTCGCCAAAGGTAGATTCGACCTGAATCTTGCCTCCATGACGCTCAATGATCTTTTTGACAATTGTTAATCCAGCGCCAGTGCCACCTCCATATTTACTAGGTGCATGTAACCGCTTAAAGATGCGGAATACTGAGTCTAAGTGCTTCTCACGGATGCCAATGCCATTATCGCGGATGTAAAAACTTACAGTTTTATCAGTGTGATGACTTGACTCAAGCCAGCTAACTTCCGCCCATTTTTCGGGCTGGTTGTTGTACTTAAAGGCATTAGAAATTAGATTGGTAAAAATTTCTTCGATCAAAATGCGATCGCCAAATACTGTCGGCAATGGTCGGGGAATGCGAATTGTGCAGTTTTCCCATTGGGGATTCATGCCAAATAATTCAGTCACATTCTCCAACAAGCTATTGAGATCAATAGACTTCATTTGTAACTCTTGTCTACCTAACCGAGAGAACTTTAGCAGCGACTCGATCAGTGATTCCATGCGCGTTGTCAGCCTTAATAGCGTTTGCAATTTTTCAGCGCCATCGCCTTTTAGGACTTCTCCATAATCATCTAATAAAAAAGTGGCGTAATTATGGATGCCGCGTAGAGGCTCTTTTAAGTCGTGTGAGGCAATGTAGGCAAAGGCATCTAGTTCACTATTAATGCTTTCTAGTTCCAAGTTCATATTGGTAAGTTCACCTGCTCGACGAAATACAATATCAATGATCGCCCGCCGCAATGCGATTGCTCCCTCTACTTCATCGCTTAGCCATGGATTAGACTTACCTCGGACAATCTCTTGCCAAGCGGCAAATGACTTACGCGGGAATATCGTCAAGCTCCCATCTGTTTCTACTTGTGTAAGCTTGTCAGGATTGCCGCCCCAAGTCACGGTCTGTAATAATTCAGGACGGAACCAAAGCACATATTGATTTTGCGCTTTGGAGATTGCCATCGCCAGTAGTCCACTGGCGACGTTTTTATACTCATCCGCAACAGGACAGAGACTAGGCAAAGCATCGGTGACAAAAATATTTTGCTCAATGCGATCGCGGAGCCAATTGAGCAAAGATTTCAAGGCGACTTCAGTGGGGGTTTTACCAATTAAAACAATGTTGTCATCGCCATCAAAAATAGCTACACCTGAAGCACCTGTCAGAGCTAATAGAGCCTCTTTGTCTGCGGTAATTTCTGTAACAAAGTCAGTTGCTTTGGCCAAACGTTCCACAAATTGACTTTGAATTGTCTTTAAATGTAGTTTGTAGTCAAAGTTTTCATTATTCTGTTTAGTCGCTAGCTCTGTGGACATTAACTGCCCCAAAAACTCACAGACAGTGCGGGTTTCGTAAGAGACCAACTTCGGAGTCTGGTGGTGACAGGCAATCAATCCCCAAAGCTGTTTGTGCTGAATCAGGGAAACTGACATTGATGCAGTAACCCCCATATTTTTAAGATATTGAATATGTAAAGGCGACACAGCCCGCAAGCCGCAATAGCACATGTCAAGGGATTGATGGGGGGGGGTATAGCTAGAAACTAACCCAATCGGTTCACGATTTATATCTGGAATCAGTCGCAGATAGTTAAGTGTATAAAGATGCTTTGCTTGCTTGGGAATATCGGAATCTGGATAATGCATTCCCAGAAAAGCCTCTAAGTCATCCTTTTTAGATTCCGCAATCACACTTCCATGACCATCCTCATTAAAGCGATAAATCATCACTCGATCAAATCCTGTAACCACGCGCACTTCATGAACCACTAAGTCGCATAGGGCAACTAGATCCTTAGCTGTCTGCATTTTTGTCAGAGTGCCTTTGATCTGACGATAAAATTGAAAGAAGTCCCCACCAGCCTTTGCTGTCAAAATTTCTAATTCCAACACGATCTCCCCACTAGGAGCGCGATGAATAATGCCATCGAAGGTACGAGCCCCTTCATCGGCGCTGGCAATTGTAAGATTCAGTGGATTAATATTTTCAAAACTGCGATCAAGACAACTGTGAAGCATCTGCATCAGGTCGCCGCGATCGCTACTAATAAAATCTTCCAAAGGGCGATCAAGCAAATCCGCAACCGCAATCCCTAAAATGTCAGGAGCATTTTCGCTAACCTGCACAATTCGGAAATCGGGTTCAGATAGCACCAGCAATACACCTTGCGGCTGGATACAGTTAGGAATATGTATAGGCTCGCGATCGCAGTTGGTGAGATTAACCGTATCAAGCCTATCAAGTTGGGTTTTGGCAATTTGCATCGTGTCATTATAATGATAAAGTTATGCTCAAAATCTTAAAGTCCCTATTTTCTTAACGTTGGATTAAATCATCACGCCTTCAGTTAGACAGGCTTATATAATTAGCAAAATTGCGATCGCGAAACAAGTTTTATAGATTGTCACAATCTGTAATAAAAAATGATCCAACGACATAGTATAAACAAATAGGTTGGAAATTGAACTGACAAACTAAATGACAAAAGACCATTTATTTTGTTAAATCGAACTAGCCAATCGTTTAAAAATAAAAATTTTCTAAGTCATTCTGAATAAGAAGATTCAGATAATATTTAGATTTAGGTTGTTTATTAATCAACCTAAAAAAAAGTAAAAGATCATTACAAAAAAACTGGAGATAACAGTATATGTTGGACGCATTTGCAAAGGTAGTATCCCAAGCTGATTCTAGAGGCGCTTATATCAGTGCATCTCAAATCGATGCTCTTACCGCTATGGTTGCTGAAAGCAACAAGCGTTTGGACACCGTAAACCGCATCACCAGCAACTCTTCGGCAATCGTTGCTAACGCAGCTCGTGCATTGTTCGCAGAACAACCTGCTTTGATTGCTCCTGGTGGAAATGCATACACCAGCCGTCGTATGGCTGCTTGCTTGCGTGACATGGAAATCATCTTGCGCTACGTTACCTACGCTATCTACTCTGGCGATGCAAGCATCTTGGAAGATCGTTGCCTCAATGGTTTGAGAGAAACATACTTGGCTCTCGGTACTCCTGGCGCTTCTGTTGCAGTTGGCGTTCAAAAAATGAAGGAAGCCGCAATCGCGATCGCTAATGACAACAATGGTGTTACTCGTGGTGATTGCTCCGCTCTTATGAGTGAAGTTGGTAGCTACTTTGATAAGGCTGCTGCTGCTGTTTCCTAGTTTGTTGACTAGATAACAAGCTTTAATTTTTTGCGTCACTACATTCTACTTAACAAATTATTTTTGGAGAACTCTCACCATGAAAACCCCTCTAACCGAAGCAGTATCAGCCGCCGATTCACAAGGACGTTTCCTTAGCTCTACCGAAACTCAAGTTGCTTTTGGTCGTTTCCGCCAAGCAACCGCAGGGCTAGCTGCTGCTAAAACCTTGAGCGAAAAGGCTTCTTCTTTAGCTTCTGGCGCTGCTAACGCTGTGTATACCAAGTTCCCTTACACAACTTCGATGACTGGTCCTAACTATGCTGCGGATCAAACTGGCAAAGACAAGTGTGTACGTGACATCGGCTACTACCTTCGTATGGTTACATACTGTTGTGTAGTTGGTGGAACTGGTCCTATGGATGATTATTTGATTGCTGGTATTGCCGAAATCAATCGTACATTTGACCTTTCTCCTAGCTGGTACGTTGAAGCTCTCAAGTACATCAAGTCTAACCATGGCTTGTCTGGAGATTCTGCTGTTGAAGCAAACTCCTACATTGATTATGCTATCAATGCACTTAGCTAATTCTCTTTAAAAAGCAAAAAGCACCCCGTCGGGGTGCTTTTTGCTTTTTAGTGTATTCAATCATTAAAGTATTAATTTGTACCGCGTTTAGGATGAAACCCGTAGTTATTTTAAAGGGGCGCAGGGCGAAGCCCCGCTTCGGGTTTCTTCTGCGTCATGTTGAAAACCGAGGTTCTCAATATGACGCGATCCAACACTTTTTATCAAATCCAATCAAAAATTGATTTTTTTACAAAATTAAAAATTATGAATGAACAAACGGGGATTCCAGACGATAACCTGTTAACTATCGAGCAGGCAATTATTAATCTCCAAAGTGAAGATTTGGGATTGAGAGTTTATGCGGCATGGTGGATAGGACGTTTTCGGGTTAATGTTCCAGAGGCGATCGCCTTATTGATCGTTGCACTTGTTGATGAAGCTGATCGCACCGAAGCTGGCGGATATCCATTACGACGTAATGCAGCGAGAGCTTTGGGGAAACTAAGCGATCGCTCTGCTGTACCTGCTTTAATTCGATCTTTAGAATGCGATGACTTTTATGTCCGCGAAGCTGCAGCCCAGTCATTGGAAATGCTTGGCGATGGATCTTGTATTCCTAACCTAATAAAATTAATTAATATACCTATTGACTTAACAAAATCAAACACAGAAGTTGAACAGCCTTTTGATGCGATTATTGAGGCTTTGGGAACTTTGAGGGCAGTCCAAGCAATTCCCTCAATATTGCCGTTTGTAGAACATCCTATCCCTAGGGTTAAATATGCGGCTGCACGAGCAATGTATCAGCTTTCGGAAGAACCAGAAATTGCTAATCAGTATGGCGATCGCTTAGTGACTGCGCTGTCAAATAATGATTTGCAATTACGGCGTGCAGTCCTTGCTGACTTGGGAGCGATCGGCTATCTGTCGGCGGCTGATGCGATCGCTAATACGATGGCAGAAAATAGCCTTAAACTAATCTCTCTTAAAGGTTTATTAGAAAAACAAATCCCATTTGCGATACCTCCTGATTTGACAGAAGGTGCAATTAGAGTCATGGCACTTATGGATGATTTGTTGTAAAGTAAAGAATTAAGATTTGCTCTCACTCTGGGCTACTTTGCTCCATCGATATATGACTGATCGGCTTTCTCAACTCATTGCGGCTGTAGAAGAAGCGGACTCTTCTAAGCTTTTACTCGAAGCTGTCCAAAACCTAGCCGATGCTCAATTAGAAGGGGCTATCCCTATTTTGATTGAAGCGCTCAGCTACAATAATCCAGGCGCAGCAGTTGCTGCAGTTGATGGATTAATCTTGCTAGGCAATCCAGCCGTTCCAGCTTTGTTAGAACTTCTAGATATGCATAACTACACAGCGCGATCGTGGGCGCTGCGTGCTTTGTCAGGAATTGGCGATCCGCGCGGATTAGTGACTTTGATTGGTGTAGCGACTGCTGACTTTGCGATGAGTGTCCGTCGTGCTGCGGTCAAAGGTTTAGGCATGATGAAATGGTCTTGGTTTCCTGAGGAACTCTGCGACATAGCCCAAGAGGAAGCTTTAGATGCTTTATTATTTGTGGCTCAACAAGATGAAGAATGGATAGTCCGTTATGCGGCTGTCGTCGGGTTACAGTCGTTAGCAAGTGCGATCGCCGATCAACATCCCGAATGGCAGTCAGAAATTCAAGTGCAATTTAATTTAATGGGATGCAATGACGAGAGTCTCGCAGTTCGCGCCCGTGTCTGGTTGGCTCAACATAACCTGAATCTGAATTTCCTATCAAAATCAAATACTGATTCAGCACCATCCCATTCAGCACTATCACACTCAGCATTACCATATATAGAAGAAAAAAAGTCACCTTTATCTCCTACTGATTGGCAGAATATTCTCAATAAACTCTACGAAATCAAGCGTGAAGAACGTCTTAATGCTACAAATCAAGGTGATCCTAGACATTTTGAGAAGCTAGCAGCAGCGATCGCGCAACCAAATGATGAAGCTAAATGATGAAGTTACAGCAGATTGAGAACATACCAAACCCAGATTTTTTGAAAAAGCCCCGCGAAGCGGGGCTTTTTCAAAAAATCTAGTGGTGGTTTTGTTCGGGATTTGCTGTAAATGATCAAGTTTAGCGGTAAAAACTCAAGGTATTTCTTCACGCTTTTCTCTAAAGCCTAGCTCTATTAAAGCTTTACGAATTTTAGCTTTAGAAGGTTGTTCTTTAGGCATAGCTAAATTAAGTTCGCGAGCCATTTCTAGCATTTGCCTGATTAAAATATCCAGCAAGTTGTCATCTACATCTTCAGGAACCAGTTCAATCCTGCCCTGATACGCCAATGTATAAAGCTCTAAATGGTGCTTACCCATTATTTTTGCCAATTTCCTCAAAGTCTCAGGAGTTGGACAAGTCCCTTTAAAACAAGCACCCCGAAGTCGCGGTTGTGGTACACCTGCCAATTCGGCAAGATGGTTCATACTAAAGTCTTGTTCTTCTAAATATTGAAGAACATACAGTCCCAGCGGCGAGCAATCTTCAGTTTTAACCTGTAACCGTGGGGGCATCTTTTAGTATCAAAAGTTTTGTTAGCTTCTTAAAGAAGAAGTTAATCTAATATTGCTTAATAATTCTATACCAATTATAGCGATCGCCTTGTCTTGCCCACAGCACTTTGTGAATTATTCTAAAATTCCTACCAAAATATTAATTAAG
>JBBRMK010000149.1:0-7055 GCA_038230875.1 Pseudanabaenales cyanobacterium | reverse complement strand
TTTGAGCGCAAAAAACGTCGGCTTGAGCATCAACGAGCATTAGTCCAGACTCAGATCGCCGCCCTTGAAATCCAGTTGATCACCGATCAAGAAGAATTGGATATGTTTAGTCAGCAAGAAGAAGTAAATCAACAAATTCTATTTGAGAATAGAGATAGTATGGCAGGATTACGCAAAGCCGATCTAGCCGATCCAACAGATTTATAAATCATCTGAAAACTTTTGAAATAGATCTAGAGATTCCTAAATAAATGACTATTAATTCACAAGATGAAATCAATCTTCCTGAAGAAGAAACTAAAGAAGAAATATGGGAGCTGCGACTATATGTGGCGGGAAAGTCTGCTAAGTCGCTTTTAGCGATCGCCAATTTGCAAAGAATCTGTAAAGAGTATCTTGATGGTCGATACCGCATTGAGGTAATTGATTTACTTGAGCAGCCACATATTGCCAGAAAACATCAAATTATTGCTGTTCCAACTTTAATCAAGAAATTGCCTCTTCCCTTCAGACAAATTATTGGTGATTTATCTAATCAAGAAAAAGTGCTTCATGGATTAGAGTTAATAAACCTTAACCATTAAGAATCTCATCATATTTACAGCAGTTGTTGATCAAATCCACCACGACAAGGGTCGCAGGGCGAAGCCCCGCAAAGGGTTTTATATTATTGTTTGGAGTAGGTTTGAAAGCAAATTGCTGTAGTGTTGCTTTTAATTGATAGTATCTTGCAGTGAATGTAAGCGATGATAAAGGCCACCTTTTGATAGAAGCTGTTGATGAGAGCCAACTTCGACAATATGCCCTTTATCTAAAACCACAATTTTGTCGGCTTCACGCACTGTGCTAAGACGATGGGCAATCACAATCGTAGTACGTGTTCCCTGAATACGACGCATTGCTAATTGAATTGAGCGCTCTGATTCATAATCAAGGCTAGAAGTTGCCTCATCAAACACAAGTATATCAGGATTGACTAGTAAGGCTCTAGCGATTCCCAATCTCTGACGTTGACCGCCAGACAATCTCACCCCGCGCTCGCCAACAATGGTGTTATAGCCAAGTGGAAACAGATTTAGAAACTCATCAACACTAGCGATCGCGCAGGCTTCTTGGACTTGAGCAAAAGTTGCCGTAGGATTACCATAAACAAGATTATCCCTCAGAGTTCCGTTAAATATATCGACTTCTTGATGCACGATCGATAGACGCTTGCGATAGCCCGTGATGTCAAGTTCAGTAATATTCTGACCATCTATAAAAATCCCACCGCCCGTTGGCTCAAAGTAACGGAATAGAAGTTTAACAAGTGTCGATTTTCCAGAACCAGATCGCCCAACTAGAGCCACAGTTTCATAAGGTTGAATTGTAAACTGAACCTTTTCTAGAACAGGACGATCACGGTCATAGCCAAAGGTGAGATTACGAAATTCTACTTTGCCATCAAAGCGATATTGTGGATATTTAATATTAGAATGCAGAGCGATCGTGGCGTCTTTACCATTAGATTGATGCATAAACTCATGAAAACGGATCATTGAGGAATACCGACGCGCAAATACTTCTGCAAGCAAGCAAATTGGCTTGATTTCTGAATATGCCATACTTGCTAAACTGGAAATCGTAATGAAATGCCCAATCGACATCTGTCCGTCAACAGTAGCAAATAGTGCTGCTCCAAACACCACAAATTGACAAGATTCCAGCACCGTATCGCGCACCATACCCAGTTTGATATAGCCAATATGAATCCCCCATAACGAAACTTTTTCCTCACGTCCTAGGCGATCGCTTTGGCGTTTATATTCCTTCGATTCGTTGGCAAAAGACTTGACAGTTTTAATATTGGTAATAATTTCTGAAGTACGGCTTTCCGTATTTTCCTGATAAATATCAAGGGTCTCTTCGGTTTTAACGAGTCCTTTCAGTTTTTGCAAACTTCCTAATAAAACCACAATAAATGAGACTAAAAAGAAAGCGGAAATCCACCATGCAAGAGCGCAGATAATCGCAAAAATACCAAGAATTCGCACGAGTTTAGGAATCAATTGCCCTGCGATTTCAGGATATGTCCACATATGATTGGCTAAGCCTCGCGCTACCCTTCCCGCAATCCGTCCAGCGTTATTTTCATCATAAAATTCAATGGGCAAAGTCAAGATTTTAGCGATCGCTCTTTGCGTCTGATCGCGACGAGATTTGAGTGCAATCTCCCAATGAAAATTATTGGCAACCCAGACCTGAATTGGCGCACGCAAAACCGAGACCACAAAAATCAAACCTGACAGCACAATTAGTGAAGTTGTTTGATTGACAGGTTGTCTAAATATTCCGGCTGTTCCTATTACTAAGCTATTAATTTCGCTATCAAGCGATCGTCCTGATAGCACATTCAAAATCTGCCCAACGGTATAGGGAACAGTGAGATCAATAATTTCAAATAAACTGGAACCTGTAATACTCCAAATCGCTGTTGTGCGATAGCGTTTAAAGTAACGCACTATGTCCCAAATATTTGCTTTCATGCTCGTTAAATTTCAAAATAAGCCAATTAACCCTAATATGGCACAAACCAACTTATATCAACTATGCGATCGCTTATTGTGAAATGTGTTTTAGAAGGCGATCGCCTCAACAATCATCTTCTCAATTTTGTAAGGTGGCGATCGCGATTCTATTCAGCAATATCAGAACGATTCACTAGATACCCATCTTCCATGTAGATAATGCGATCGGCGAGATCGAGAATGCGGTTGTCGTGGGTCACGAGCAAGATAGTACAACCTTGCTCCCTAGCAAGTTTTTCCATAATTTCTACTACATCTCGTCCCGACTTTTTATCGAGAGCAGCCGTCGGTTCATCTGCCAAAATAATTTTAGGCTGACTCACCAAGGCGCGGGCGATCGCAACTCGTTGCTTCTGTCCACCTGATAAATCGCTTGGATAGTAGTCCATTCGATGTTCCAAGCCCACTGCGCTTAAGATAGTCCGAATACGGGTATCGGCTTCAGCAGCACTTACTTCTTGAATCTCTAATGCCATTTCAATATTTTGATAAGCCGTGAGGAAATTTAATAAATTGTGAGCTTGAAAAATATAGCCAATATTGCGACGAGCCAGAGTCATCTGTTCTTTACTGGCCTCAAGTAATTCTTGTCCCAAGATGCTTAAATTTCCTTCCTGAATGGAGCGTAAACTTCCCATCAGCGTCAACAATGTGGTTTTACCCGAACCTGATGGTCCAGTCATGATGATGATTTCGCCGCGATCAATTTGTAGATTGATATCAAACAAAACCTGCTTTCTTAGAGAACCTTGCCCATAGTAATGATTTAGGTTCGCGATCACGATTGCGGGTTCAGATAAATTTGTGACCATGCTCAACTCCTAAAAAATATCAGCAGGATCGGCAGTTTGCAGCTTACGCACCGCGATCGCTGCCGAAAGCGAACTCATGATTGCAGTGAGGATGAAGACAAATACAATTCGCCCGAAATCCATTGCCATTGGCAACATGGTCGCGAGATTGGTAATCTGATAGATGCCTAAGGCGATCGCAGTTCCTGGAATAAATCCTAATACCGCCAGAATTAGAGATTCTTGAAATACAACAATGAGAAGATAGCGATCGCGAAATCCCATTGCTTTGAGGGTGGCATATTCGGGTAAATGGTCGGTGACATCGCTATAGAGAATCTGATAGACAATTACAGAACCGACAATAAAGGCAATCACCACTCCCAAATCGAAGGTATAGCCCACAGGCGTGCTAGCACTCCAAAAGGCAACTTCTGCTTTTGCGTAGTCATCTCTAGTCATGACTTTGACATCATTGGGCAGACGCGATCGCATTTCTGCTAAAACTGCTTGGACATCAGCATCAGGCTTAAGTTTTATCACGCCCACATCAACTAGTCCCCCTTGACGAAAAGGAGCCATGCGTAAGAAGTTGACATCGCTTGTCACCAAATAAGCATTGATGCCAAACGTGGGACTGAGTTTGAATAAGCCCTGAATTTGAACTTGGCGTTCATTGATTTCGGTTGTGATTGCTTCACCTGATTGAAACCGTTCAGCGATCGCGCCAAATTCTCTGCGAGAACCTAGATTGAACAAAGCAGTATCGGGCTGGCGCAGTTTCTCGCGGTTAGCTTCGACTCCCGCAATGTTCAATACCTGATGCTCTGGATTAATACCGATTGTATAGATGTCCCAAATTTCTTTGTTTTCAGGATTGCGCCACTGAATCGAATTCAGATAAATCGGACTGACCGATGCAACTCCTGTGATCCCTGCGGCTTGATAGAGTCGGCGATCAGTAAATCGATCGAGGGAAATCAGCGATCGCGTTCGGCTACTCGTCATCACGATTTCACCATTTAGACTGTGGTGGAATTCCACGGCGCTGCTAAACAGAGCGCCTCGAAATCCCATTTGCAGAAACATCAGCACATCGGCAAAGCTAATCCCAGCGATCGCCACGATTAACCGCGCCCGTTCTTTACGTAACTGTAACCAAGAGAGAAACAACGGTTTCTTTTTAGGAGTGATTTTAGTCATATGATCGCCTCATTTGACATTGATTGATACTTGAACACTCAAATTGGTTAAACCTGCAACTCGACGGCTAGAGACTTCATCTAGCAGCACTTTCACTTCCACAACCCTTGCATCAAATTGCGCTGCTGGATCGGTGTTCAACACATCTTTTTTGTTAATCTCTAAGCCCACTTCAACTACCTTGCCGCGCAGCACTTCTGAAAAAGCATTGTTCTTGCTCGTCACAGTTGCAGTTTGTCCAACTCGAATGCGGCTGATATCCAACTCATATACTTCTGCTACTGCCACCATTTGTTGGGTTTGACCCAGACTGATAATGCCTTTGCTGCCCACAAGTTCGCTAGGTCGAGTGTGGATTTTGAGGACTTGTCCATCCTGTGGCGATCGCACTGTGACTACATCCAGTTCCGCTTTTGCCCTTGCTACTCTTGCCCGTGCTGTAGAGACTTGCGATCGCGCCACATTCACATCCACTGGTCGCACCTCGGCGATTTGCTCAAGCGTTGCCTCTGCTTCAGAAACCTGCTGCTGACGCGATCGCTGAATTCGACTTAAGTTAGCCTGCGCTACGTTTAACTGTTGACGGACTATATCGGCGGTTAATTGCTTACCATCCCGCAAAGATGCGGAAACGGCTCCATCGGTATAAAGCACTTGATACCGCCTCGCCTCTAGTTCGGCATTGTTCAGTTCTGCTTTTATACGAGCGATCGCAGCTTCCTGAGCTTCAGTTTCTGTTTGTAATTCCACTTGCTGGCGATCTACCACGCGCGACTGCGCCCGAATTTGTCCTGATTTCGCACCCGCTTCCACTTGGCTTAACTGAGCTTGAGCAACCTCTACTTGCTCTAGGGCTTCTTGAAGAGCCGCTTGTCGCCGCGTGTAAGTATCCAAAACAGCTATCACATCGCCTTTACGAATTTGCTGACCATGAGTGACACGCAAGGTTTCGACTCGCGCTCCCTCCATAGAAGTGGGCGCAAATACCTGAATTACTTCGCCCTCTGGCTCCAATCGCCCCAAAGCAGAGACCGTTTCAACTGTAGGCGCAGCATTCATTACCGCCGACTGCTGATTCGGACGATTGGTAGTAATTTGATAGGCAGCGCCACCGCCTACCAGCAGCAAGCAGCCAACTCCTAGCATTATGATTAAAGGCGATCGCTCTTTTGGTTTCCAAGGAATGTTAGTCATTTATAACTCTAGTTTTTGTATACAATTTTTTGAATACAAAAACAATGGTATACTGAACAAATTGAATCAGTCAAGTCAGTTTTTATTTATGGCACTCAAGCACACAATCTTGGCATTCTTGTCTCGCCAGCCGATGAGCGGCTACGACGTTGCTAAAGAGTTTGCGGAAGGTTTTGGCAGTTGCTTTTGGAAAGCAAGCCAGCAGCAGGTATATGTCGAACTGACCAAACTAGAGCAGCAAGGCAGCGTTACCCATGAGGCGATTCCCCAATCGGGACGACTCGATAAAAAAATCTACTCCATCGCCGAGCATGGGCAGCAAGAACTGCTCGACTGGCTGACAAAACCTTGTGAACCCAGCGCCATTCGTGAAGATTTAGGAGTCATGGGTTTAGCGGGTCATTTAGTATCTTCCAACGTCGTTACTCGTGAAATCGAACGCCGAAGGCAGCTACATTTTGAAATGGTGCAACAGGTAAAAAAGTTAGATGAGCATTTTGCAAAGCATCTGAGTTCTCTAGAACTGAAAGATCTCTATATGCATCTTGTAATTCGTCGCGGCATTCGCTACCAAGAAGAGTGGGTAGCTTGGTGTGATGAGGCACTGGCAGCGATCACGCAAGCTGTAAAACACTAGAGATTAAGAGGAGAAAACGAGCGATCGCCTCAACAATCTTCTTTTCAAGTTGTAAGGGGCGATCGCAAGAATTCTTCTGAGTGAAAGTTTGAACATAATTTATTTCTCCAACCAATAAGTCAGCTTGACTAAGTAAGTGGGCAAATGAAACTTACTCAGCGCTATAATGACTCTAGCTAGTTGACATACTCACCGTCCTGAAGAAGCGGTGATTCTTGACGTTTCACTGAAGCTTGCTACCAAAGTAGTTTTATTGCCTCTCATCGTCCGTTTAGAGTCTCCCAATGCCCTATAGCGACTTGTCTTCTCAAGCGCAAGCAAAATGCTTGTTGTCTTCAGGGTTGCAGTTAAGCATTGCCCCTCCGAACTGTCTAGGTACATTCTCATCGTGGCTGTTTCAACGCGTCTTGAACCTGTAGACTTTTTCTAGTTTAGCGTAAAGCCGTCTAGAACGACGGGGTTTTAGACCTATCTCTCTGATAACGAACTTGGCAGAGCATGTCGAAGGACACAGTCACGACCAAATCAACCGATATATGAGGGAAAAGAAATTGACTCCCAGATTATTATGGGAGAACGTGAGTCCCAGTATCGTGACGGATGAAGCCAAGTACATGTACGTGCTGTTTGATGACTCAGTGCTAGACAAGCGTTATTCCAAAC
>JBBRMK010000148.1:0-7138 GCA_038230875.1 Pseudanabaenales cyanobacterium | reverse complement strand
TTTAGGACTTACGCACTTGCCCTGCAATAAATTGTGGGCTAAAAGCTTAAACCTGTTGAAACAGGTTGATTTGAGGCTTTTTTTAGTCAGTTTTAACTGACTTGAGCTTTGAGCCAAGAACTTTAGTTCTTGGTTGATTTGTGTAAGTCCTAAATATTTAGGACTTACGCACTTGCCCTACAATAAATTGCGGGCTAAAAGCTTAAACCTGTTGAAACAGGTTGATTTGAGGCTTTTTTTAGTCAGTTTTAACTGACTTGAGCTTTGAGCCAAGAACTTTAGTTCTTGGTTGATTTGCGTAAGTCCTAATATTCTTGAAGTTGCGATCGCAAAGACTTATAACTCAAGTCATCAGCATCAGAAATAGTTTCAATTGTCAAACCAAGCGATCGCTGGTTAGGAACAGATGTTTTTTCTGATGATTGCCCAGATGATTGACCAGATAATTGGCTAGATGGTTGCCAAAGTATCCAGCGACTTCCCAAGGGTAAATATCCAATGCTGTCGTTACGATGGGAGAGCCATATCACAGGTAGATCAGGCAGATCTTTAAGAATTTGGGTTTGTGTTACCGAACTGTTGGCAACATTCGCCGCTGCTAGAGTTTCAAGGACAGCGAGATCGCTCTGTACGATACCAGTATCTAGAGTCCATAGACGCACACTTAGATTAGATTTCTGGGCATAGAAATATAGCGAAGCCGCCGCAACCACCGCCTCTTCAAAGGCTTCAGGTTGCCATCCTGCGGAAGTGTCAAGCGCAATCGCCACTTCTTGACCACCAATAGTAACTTCCAATTCACGCACACGCAATTCGCCAAACTTAGCACTGGTGCGCCAATGGATTAACCTTGTCGGGTCACCCCACCGATAAGGACGTAAAGTTCTAGTTAAACCTTCCGAGGCATTGCTGTAATTATGTTGATCATTATATTGACGCGGACTCGTATCGCGCCCTAATTGATCAACTAATGGACAACGTTCTAATGGAAGTACGGTTGGGTAAACGATCGCTTTCTGTCCTGATGGACAAGCACGACGACTGCGAAACAATCCTAAGGGACTAGAAGTAGCAATTTCTGTTGATCGAAACTCGAATACACCGCGCTTAGAAGTTTTCGCTTCATAATTCCATCGGTATTGTTGATGGGGAGCAATTAACTCGATTACCACTTCTTGCTGCAAAATATCTGAGAGACTCTCTGGCAAAATATCGCAAACTTCTAGCAATCGCTTCTCAGTTCCACCTGTATTCTGAATCGTTAAATCAATCCACAGATCATCACCTACGCTTACAGGATCAATCCGCGATCGCACCACTACCATCTCGGCTAATAATCGCTTAGGCATCACCGCCCCCACAATCAACAGCGCAAAACTCACCCCGCTAATCACATACAGCCAACCCGAAAGCGTATTTGTCGCCGCCATAAAGAAGAACAGCGTCAAAGCGGTATACATCCCTCCGATGAACTCTGGCGTTGCAAATCGCCTTTCTAACCATTTAAAAAAGCGCTTGTATTTAGAAATTCGCTTTGGTTTAGAACTTGGTTTAGAGCTGGTTTTAGAAATACGTTGCTGGCGATCGCTGGGACTATTCGTCATATAAGTTTCTAGTTGCGATCTGTAGTTTTGCTCAAAAATACTTGCCGCGATTATACCAAAGGAAGGGCGGCTGAAAGTGCTGTCCTTCCTTTACAGCAGTTATTAATCAAACCCACCACGCCAAGGGTCGCAGAGCGCAGCCCCGCAGGGTTTTATATTATTGTTTGTAATAGGTTAGGACTTACGCAAATCAACCAAGAACTAAAGTTCTTGGCTCAAAGCTCAAGTCAGTTAAAACTGACTAAAAAAAAGCCTCAAATCAACCTGTTTCAACAGGTTTAAGCTTTTAGCCCGCAATTTATTGCAGGGCAAGTGCGTAAGTCCTATAGGTTTTAAAGCAAATTGCTGTAAGCGAATAAATGATTAATAAACAGCTTCCTTCGGTTTGACTAAATTAATTGCTCTTAATCCTGAAATCACACCAGTACCAATCACTGCTGCTGACACCCCGCGCATTACATTTTCTACAGGAATAATCGGAATTAACATATTCCAAATTGGTTCTGGCCAGTTGTATAGATAATAGGTAAATGGAACTTGGCTAAGATGAGCCAGTCCGCAAATTGTCCAAGTGCCTCCAAATAAGCCGATCGCTACCCTCACAAAATTGTTACTGCTGATAAGCCGCGCAAATAAAGTACGCGTTGGCAAAATAAATAGCAATAGTCCTGACCAGTCAATAAAGGCTCCTAAAATAAAAGTATTTACAGGGATACCATTACGAGCGATCGCTAGATAACCATAAACTACAAGCTCGATCACAAACAAAACTGTTAATCCCAAATACCAATATTTTCGCTTGGGATTAGAACCCATCGCTCCTGCCGCAAAGCTAGCGATCACTGCACCCCAAAGAGCGATCGCAGGAACTCCTGCTGTATATGGAGCAAGAATTACCCCAATTAAAGTACCGATTCCACTTGCTAAGGCTCCTGCTAAAGGTCCTAGCAACCAACCAAGTAGAGGATAAATGCTTTGACTCAAAGGAATCCCTTTGCCCGAGCCAAGCACAATCGAAAAAGGAACAAATGCCAACACAGTAATGACTGCGGCGAGAACAATAATATAGGCGATCGGTGCACCATCGATCGCTGCACCGCCCATAGTTTTAACTTCGCGTTCTTCACCTTTGGGAATGTGATTTTGGGTCATGGCATTTTATTGGCTGGTTATATTCGCTGGTCGGACTTATGGCTACTCTATATTGATTTGGGTAACCAAGAAGCTAGCTAACTTTACAAAAAACCGTTAACTTATTGACTTTAATTCTCAAGTAAGCTTAAACTGTTTTTAATTGTTATTGCAAGTAATTCTTTTTAGTGAGTCCATTGGTTTCCAAATATTAAATGAAAAAAAATTCGTTTTCACCTTTTTCACCTAGTAATCTGGCTATCACCGCAGGATTATTATCATTAGTAGGTTTAACTGCCTGTGGTGTAGATAATCAGCAATCTTCAAATCAATCTGGCGTAGTTACTAAATCAGTTGATAAAGAACCAGTTAAAGATGTCAAGCCTGCTGTAACTCAATCAGCACAGGCTCCTGTCAATGAAATTACGATCGCATTTGCGACTCGTCGTGATACAAAAGATTTGCAACGTAAAGTTGACGAAATTTCGGCAATTTTATCAAAAGAATCAGGTATTCCAATCAAGGGGATGATCGCTGATGAAACCGCATCAGTCGAAGCTTTAAAAGCAAATCGTGCTAATGTTGCCTTTGTCAGTGGTCGTGCTGCTCTCAAGGCTGAGCAATTATCAGGCGCAAAAATGTATCTCGCTGAAGTGCGTGATGACTATTCTGGCGGTAAAACTTACAAATCTATATTTGTAGTTCCTGAAGACAGTCCTTTGCGTCCCTTGGCAGATCCGCAACAAACTCTCGAACAGTTGCGAGGCAAACGGATGGCTTTTACTTCACGTTCATCTGGCTCAGGATTTATTTTTCCTGTTAGTGAATTGGTCGGACTCAAGTTTGTCGATGGACCTGATCGCTTGGAGCAATTTTTTGGCAAAGTTACTTATGGGGATGGCTATAGCAGTGCTTTACAGGCAGTGTTGCGCAATCAAGCTGATGTTGCTGTTGTCTCAGAATATGCACTTCTTCCACCATGGATCACCTCTGAAGAGGGGAAAAAGCTGAGAGTATTACAAGCCGTTCCTAATGTGCCAGCGCATGGGATTATTTTTGATAACAATGTGCCGACTGAAGTACGTGAAAAGCTGATTAATGCTTTTTTGAAACTTAATGAGCCTGAAAACAATCAGTTATTCCGTAGTCTTTACAACTCCACAAAGTTAGTCAAAGTTGATCATGAGCAGCACTTAGCTACTATGCGGGTCGCTATTCAAAGGGCAGGACTGAAACCATAGTTAGTTGTTTTATTTTTTATTTTTGATGCCTAGATATTTTATCTAGGCATCAAAAATATATTTTCAGATTAGAATTTCAAAATTATGCAAACTTTAATGGAAAAGAATTTACCTGCGATCGCTTGTCAAAATGTATTTACAGATTATCAATCAACTTTGAAGCGTCCGATCTTAAATGGAATTGATTTCCAAATTAATCATGGCGAGTTCGTGGCTTTGTTGGGACTAAATGGGGCTGGGAAATCGACACTTTTACGCTCATTAGTAGGATTAGTACCTATTAAGCAAGGCGAAATTCAAATATGCGGTACAACTGTTGAGCCAAATCATCTTGGGAAAGTTCGCAGAAATGTGGGTTTTCTGTTTCAAGGCGGCGGTTTAGTCGATCAACTTTCTTGTTTAGATAATGTCTTGTGCGGATGCCTCGGTGAATTGAACACATGGCAGAGTCTATGGGGATTTCCGAAACGCGATCGCCGCATTGCCATGAAATTATTACAAAAACTTGGTCTTCAAGAGCAAATTTATCAAAAGGCAAAACAATTAAGCGGTGGACAACGCCAACGAGTAGCGATCGCGCGCACTTTGATTCAGTCACCCCATATTTTGCTAGCCGATGAGCCGACTTCGGGCTTGGATGTATCGGGGATTAATCAAGTGATGACTAACCTACAGGAGATGCATCGTCAAGGATTGACTGTCGTTGTGGTGCTGCACGATCTTGCTCTTGCGGCTCAGTATGCTCAAAGGGCGATCATTCTTGAGGAAGGAAAGGTCTGTTATGATGGGGATTGTCAAAATATTGAAAGACAGTTTGCTAAATTGAACAACCTGTCCCAATTTCAGTCCGCTAGCGCTGCATAATGAAATTTATTGATCGGATTCGTCCTTATACATCCAGCCGCTATCATGTCTGGGTGATCAGAATTTTAGTAATTATTGGTGTGGTTTGGGCTTATATCTGGTCATTACAAGGACTAAAAGTTGATCCAAAGTTAATTCGAACTAGTCTGCCCTATATGGCAGATTTTTTGTCGCGTTTATGGCCGCCCGATCTGAGCATTTTAGATGTAGCTATTAAAGCGCTGATTGAGACAGTACAGATGTCTCTCTGGGGAACGACAATTGGCGCGATTCTATCTATTCCACTCGCTTTATTATCAGCACGAAATCTTTCTCCATTATGGTTACGTTGGTTAGCCAGTTTTTTACAAAATGCTGTCCGTTCTGTTCCATCAATTATTTTAGGATTGTTTTTTGTGACGGCAACTGGTTTGGGTGCGCCTGCGGGAACTCTAGCTCTAGGGATTTACACAATTGGCTATTTAGCGAAGTTTTATCAAGAAGCGATCGAATCTGTTGATAAGCGATCGCTAGAATCTTTGCAAGTTAGCCGAGCATCATGGTGGCAGATTGCTCAATATGGAGTATTGCCGCAGGTTTTACCGCTATGTCTCGGTTATACAATTTATATGTTTGAATACAATATTCGCGCCGCTTCGGTTTTAGGTGTAGTTGGTGCGGGTGGAATTGGATTTGAATTGGTAAGTTATATCCGTGGTTTTGAATATAACAAAGCAATGACAATGATGTTGGTTTTATTAGTGGTTGTGACGGGGATTGATGCACTCAGCAGTCAATTAAGGAATAAATTTAAATCAGATTAAAATCCAGAAAGTTGTAGTATAAATTCATCGAGCATTTTCTTGTGAAGTCTATCCAGAGTAAATCGATGTTAGACACATTTACGCAATTAATCACGCAATCAATCACACTAGAGCAGTTTCTACTACAACCAGAAACTAAGCCTGCAAGTGAATTTATTAATGGTATCGTCACCCAAAAAACTATGCCCCAAGGTGAACATAGCTCGCTCCAAGGTGAATTGACTAGTACTGTCAATGGACTTTTCAAAAAAGCCCGCATTGCATGGGCTTTCCCAGAATTACGTTGTACTTTTGGCGATCGCTCAATCGTAGCGGATATTGCTGTTTTCACTTGGGAGCGCATTCCCACTAACTCAGATGGCACAATTGCCAATACTTTTAATCATCCGCCAGACTGGGTAATTGAGATTCTGAGTCCTAATCAATCTGTTAATCGGGTGGTTGTAAATATTTTGCATTGTCTCGATCATGGCTCACAAATGGGATGGTTAATCGATCCTGCTGAGCGCTTAGTGATTATCTATCAGCCCAATCAACAACCGATCGCGATCGCTATTTCTGATCAGATGCTAATTGTTCCTAGTTTTGCTAATGCTTTACAGCTTAGTCTTAGTCAACTTTTTGATTGCTTAAAAGTAAATTAGAGCGAACCTTCTGGAGATTGCAAGATAAATTTAGAGAGAATATTCCATTTCTGCTCATCAGGTTCCCATAGAGTCAGTTCGATTGCTGCAAAGTCAAAATCAATTTGGCGATCGCTAAATTCTGCCCAAGCTAGTTCAAAGTTTTCAGGAGTCAAATCTCGAAAACCAACGGTCATGTGCGGCACAAAAGGTCTGGACGCGTAGGGATCGATAATGCCAAGATTATTTGCAAGGGTGTCCGCGATATCTACATATAGATTTTGTAGAATCGGATTTGGCAAGACATTGAGATAAATAACGCGAGGTGGGAAAGCGGCAAATCCTGATAAATTAATCGCAAAAGGCGATCGCGTTTTGGCAAATTTCTCTGGTTCGATTTGTAATGGCTTAAGGCGATTGCTTGATAACTCAAAGGGAGGGATTAATGTAATGTGAGGTGGAGATTTGAGAGTGGCTTGGGTGCTATAGCGATCGCGAAAATAGTTTTGGATTTGGATAACTTCGGCTTGAATTGCCGCAGGTGGCAACAGCGCAATAAAAAATCTTTGATTCATAAGAGATTGATTATGTTAAAACGTAATGGATAGTTTGAAAATATAACAACCCCCCTTAAACATTAAATGTTAATGAGATTTGTGCTAAAGAAAAATATTCTCTTATCAATCTTGGGTGTCGCCCTACTTACTTACGCAAGTATATGTACATTTTTAGTAATTGCTCAACTGGGTTAAATTGACAAAAGGCAAAAAAGCAGTAAAGTAATCGTATGAAGGAGTTACCCGACTTAAAACAACTATCAGAGGAGGCGAAAGATGCCTTGATAGTAGAACTATGGGAAAAGCTAGAAAAGC
>JBBRMK010000147.1:0-7243 GCA_038230875.1 Pseudanabaenales cyanobacterium | reverse complement strand
TCTTGGTTCCCATCGGACTTTAAAAATAGACCACCATTTTCAGCGATCGCCCCAACGACAGGTAAATAATTAACCAAAGCACTGACCCAACCCGCAGAACGACCTGTCACCAATAGGACTTGAATTCCTGCTGATTGTAGATGCAGAAGAATAGAGATTAGATGGGGAGTGAACCTTCCATTTTGGGTAAGAGTGCCATCAACATCGGACGCGACTAAGCGAATGTCGGATAAATCAGTTTGATTTGTGAGTATCAAGAAATTTATATAATTTTATTCTTGTCTAAATTTTGAGTTTTTAGGTTATTATGTTGATAAAACTCAAGTAAAGTATCAAAATCAAACATTTCAAACAGCAAAAACGAAATTTCGTCATACATTGAAGCAATTCAGACTCTAAGATTTAAATCTAAACAAACGATCTAATAAATTTGGGAAAACTTTTTTATGTCTCAAGGCGTTAAGTATGCTGTCGATTTAGTCATGTGCATTGATGGGACAGGTTCAATGGGGCATCTCATTGATGAGGTTAAATCTTCTGCCCTGCAATTTTATGACAAGCTAGAGTTGATGATGTCCAAAAAAGAGAAGGTCATCGATCAACTTAGGGCTAAGGTAATTGTATTCAGGGATTATTGGGCTGATCCACAACCTTTGGTTATGCAATCCTCAGAATTTTTTAATTTGAGGACTCAATCTTCTGAATTTGCTAATTTTGTATCTGGCATTACAGCAACTGGTGGTGGGGATGAGCCTGAAAATGGATTAGAGGCTCTTGCTCTTGCCTTACAGTCTGACTGGGAAAAGTCACAAGATTTCGCAAAGCAGCGTCAGGTTGTTGTGTTATATACTGACGCTAGTGCCCACAGTTTAGAAAAAGTTTCTAAGCCTAGTTTTTATCCTCAGGACATCCCAAAAAACTTTGATGAATTGACCGACTACTGGCATGATATGCCTACTCCTTCCAAGAGGCTTTTGCTTTTTGCACCAGATGCTAATCCTTGGAGTGTAATGGGAACTTGGGAGAACACAATTTATTTTCAATCTAAGGCAGGTCTTGGCTTGCAAGAGCTTGAAATGAATGAGATTCTTGATGTAATTTCTAATAGTATTTAATTTGTGGTTTAGTATGATGAGCAGATCTACTTTATTAACCGTAAGCATAGAAGCTTCCATTGGCAACGGTGAAGATAGTTACTTAACATATGAAGGTAAATCTGAGAATGGTGAAGATACAGTTGCCATTGGGGTTTTTGATGGTTTGGGTGGTAGATCTGCTGGATTCGGTGGGCAGAAGGGTGGGCGAATTGCATCTACCCAATCCGCCCAAGTCGCTGAGAGCCTATTAAAGGAGTGGAAAGGGAAGCTAACACAAAAAGATGCTGAACAGTTCCACAGGACTATATGCCATGCATTAAAGTTAGAGGCTGATGCAAATATGCCTGTCTCTCGACTAAAAGGAACACTTGCAGGCAAAAGGTTATGCACAACTTTAGCTTTAGCAAGTGTTTCCAAATATGAGCAAAACTCTTTCAAAATTAGCTTGGCATGGATGGGTGATTCGCGTATCTATTTTCTTGGCGAGCAATATGGGTTGCAACAGTTAACACGCGACGACTTAGAAGTTAAGAAAGACGCATTTGAGATGATCCGCGAAGACCCACCTATGTCTCAGTATATAACTGCTGATACCGTTGCTGGTTGGCGAATTAACTATTCAGAATTAACGATAGAAGAGCGTGGATGTGTTTTAGCCTGTACTGATGGTTGTTTCCAGTATCTATCAACTCCTTGGGATTTTGAGAGGCTTCTACTAGAAACTCTTTCTAGTTCTAACTCTATTGGTCAATGGGAGGATTTACTTACTGAGAAATACCAGCAAATTAAACAGGATGATGTTTCCCTATTGGTTTATCCTATAGGTTTTTCAAATTCCGAAGACATCGAAGAAATCAAAGGTTTCTACAAATCTAGATCTCAAACATTAGACTATAATTATAGTCGTAATATCAATGATTTTGATGGGTTGATTAAACTTTGGAGTAACTATCGTATTGATTACGAGTCAAGGCTTACAACTTTAGTTTCTCAAGAGACTCAACAATCGTTTGAAATTCATGTATCAGGCGCTACAGAAGAAATTGACATTCCTGTAGATGAGGATTCAGAAGTATCTGAGCGAAATAAAACTATAAAAGATAGAAACAATACAGATCTTGAAAGTGTTGTATCTAAGAAGATAGATTTACCAGACTTTGTACGTGATAAGCCCAATTCAAACGGTGATAACATAGATTACTCTGCTTCAGAATTTGTTAGCACAGTGCCAGAGTTGTGTGATAAAGCATCTCGTCTTACGAAACTTGGTAAAGTTGAAGAAGCAGTACAAATTTATAATCAAATTTTATCTACTCAACCCTACAACATTGATGTAAATTATGCTCTGGGTGTTATCTATTCAGATCTATGTAATTTTAAAAATACCGCTAAATATCTTGAAATTGTTCATAATCTGCAAAATTTATATGGGATAAAGACTAGCTACTTTTATGATTCATTAATAATTTTGGCTGAAGCCTACTATAGGATAAATAGATTTAAAGATGCCTGCATGAAATTTGAACAGTTTGTTCAAATTTCACATAGCCCACTTAGTGAGTTAAATATGGAGTTGTATGCAAATGCTTTAAGAAAAAGTGAAAGATACGAAGAGGCAATTAGTATATGTGACGAGATCAAACGAAAAAATCCAAATAATCCCTTTGCATTTTATATACATGGGGATATATTGCATCAACAAAATTCTTTAAAAGACGCTGAAAGATATTTGTATTTTGCTCGTGCTCACTTTAGAAGAGAATTTGAACGAACTCGTTCTCGTTCAATATTGGAATGGTTAAAACGTGTTGAGAGTGAATACAGACAGGTTCGTGAAAAGCTGGATAGTTAAATTTAGTGGAGAAGTAACTAAGTATGTCTTACAAAATTGGTGATGTAGTCGGTAAATACACTGTAACCCGTGATTTTGATAGTGCTAATGGTGGGCAATGTCAATGGGGATTTGCAGAGTATGGTGGCGAAGAATTTTTTATTAAGAAATTCTTGAGTCCTGTTTATCCTGGCGAAAATGCCTCTGGCAGTGAAAAAGGTAAACAAAAGAGACGAGATCAATGCCATGAGTTTGAAAGAAAACAGATGTCAATTATCAAGGCTTTATCAGCTTGTGGTGATGGTGGTCTGGTTGTAAGAACCATTGATTGCTTCCGTCATGGTAACGAACATGGGGAGTATTATTTTAAAGTTTCCCAAAAGGTGGATACCAGTTCCCTATCTAATCAAGTTCATACCCTCGCAGTTAAAAATAGACTGTTTGTGATGCTTACTGCTTTAGGCGCTTTAAGTATCCTCCACAAAAGTGGAATTATTCACCTTGATTTGAAACCTGACAATATTCTTATTCAGGAATATGAAAGTAAGCTTATCGCCAAAGTCATTGATTTTGATAGCAGTATCCTGAAGAGTGAATCCGTTGATTCTGAAACGTTAGTAGGCGATCCAGTTTACTACTCTCCTGAATTTGCCCAACACATATCAACAAGAGGAGAAACGACACCTCCAGATGAAAAATCAGATATATTTTCGATGGGTTTAATATTCTGTAGGTATTGGAGCGGCAAACCACCTGTATTTTCCCCTAGACATAATTATGCCTATGAAGCTGTGCTTAAAGGAGAAAAATTATCTATCCCTTTTGATGATGTGATAGGAGAAGAACCTAAGGCAAAATCTCGTCTAACAGGAACTCTAATGAAAACTAGAGAATCAATAGTTGATTTAAGTCCAACAGAGTCAGGCGTGAGAAAACTAGTTGAAAAGATGCTTACCTTAAACGCTGGTTCACGTTTTTCGACAGCCGAAGTTCTTCAAAGCCTAAAGCATCTTTACCATCATGGAACGTTGCCAAAAGTTGAGGACGAAAAACCTACTCCGAAAGATATTGCTGAAGAGTATAGACCAAAACTCACCTTTGGTAAAAATCTCAAAAAATAAAACTATCTAATCATGTTTGAGCGCTTCACAGAAAAAGCAATTAAAGCCATTATGTTGGCGCAGGAAGAATCTCGCCAACTCGGTCATAACTTTGTTGGCACAGGGCAGATTTTGTTAGGTCTGATCGGAGAAGAAACTGGCGTTGCAGCCAAATTGCTGAAGGCAATGGGAGTAAGCCTCAACGATGCCCGTATTGAGGTTGAGAAGAAGACGATTATCGGACATGGCTCTATTTTTATTGCAGCCGAAATTCCTTTCACACCTCGTGCTAAAGGAGTTTTAGACCTATCATTAGAAAAAGCTCGTAAACTGGGGCATAACTGGATTGGAACTGAGCATTTATTGTTAGGATTAGTTCAAGAAGGAGAAAGTGTTGCTGCTAGAGTTTTAGAAACTTTGGGCGTGGATTTATCTAAGGTTCCTCCAGCATTAACTAAAATGTTATGCAATGCATCCTCCGTTATGTCTGATGATCCAGTTGAGACTAAACGAAGACATATAAAAACATATAAATGTTCCTATTGTAGTAACGAAGACAAAATAATTTCAGATCCTTATAAATGCGAAATTTGTGATAACTCAAAGTTTATATTGATAGAAGATATTTATATACAAAGAGTAACCCACCCTAGCTAACTAAAATGGCAACTTACAAGTGTAGAGATTGTTCCCATGAGACTATATCCAGTTATAGACCTCCTGAATGTGAAATCTGTGGTAGTTCTAGATTTGTATTGATCGATGGTATTGTTTCCCTAGAAAGACCTATGGCAATTGACAAAGACATATTTTCATCCTCCAGATTCATTTCTACTATTGGAGGATACTGCGATAAAATTGGTTGGACGATCAGTGATATCAATGACAGCCGTGCCATTCTAAGATTTGATATGGAGTCGGGAACAGTTCAAACACTTTTCATTATTCGATATGATAATACCTTGGAATTTTCTTGCCCAAGCGGGATTAAATTCGATGAGACAGATGATTTCCCCCACGGGCTATCTACTTTTCTAATGCAAAAAAACTCAGAATTTAGAATAGGATTCTGGTGCATTGAAAAACTTACTGGTAAGCAAGTGTTCTCCATCATGCACAATGCTGAAATCAGTTTGATTAATATTGAGTATTTTGGCAAAGTAGTTTTTAGACTTATTCAGCAGTGTGATGATTTTGAACAAGCAGTTGAGTCTATGCTTCGAGGATAAGTGAGCTATTTTAGTCTCTTTAGCAAGTTTGTGCTATCAGATACGATTTATTTAAGAATAAAGTAAAGCGATCGCCTATATCAAAGAGAGATCTTTCCTGTTTGGGGATAAAAAATAGCGATCGCCGCTTTAAACAAAGGTATTGGCAAGTATCAACTATCAGGAGCATCAGGAGCGAGAAAACATGGAGACTTCTTCTTCAGCGAAGAAATTAATCCCTTTGCCACCTATTTCCCAAGTGCAATGGGACAGGTAAACTATGGCTCAATCCTGATGACCGAATGCCTGAAAATCTATGCAGTAGAACGAGTAACCATTCAGATCGTTAAAGACCAAGAACTCATGACCGATGACTGTCATGGCAAAATTGGTCATGAGTTCCTAAACCGACTCAGACAAAGCGATGACTTTCTAATTCCCGCAAATACCCCATTCCAATTTCGAGCAGGAATCACGAACGCATGGGTAGCCAAAGGGACATTGCAATTAGCTATCAACCCGCCCGATGGAGTAGATTTGATTCTGCCCTTATCCTGCTTTAAAGGACATAAACCAGAATTGGGTATACATCAAGTCGAAAATCTCCAGCTAGGAATTGTCAACTTCGCCCAGAAGCGCAGCGTCAAGACCTCATATACAGTCTGGCAATGGTTCAGCCAGCAAGCGATCGCCGAAGATGTGTTACCAATTACCAAGCGAAAAGCCGAGATATTAGTAGCCGCGCAAGCAGACATCAAACAGCTATGCCAACTGGTGCAAACCGAGCAATGGGTAAAAGCAGATGAACCTGAAGAAGAACGAGAAGAAGAAGCCGATGGCAAAATCCTCTCGGAAATCCTCAAACACGACCTATATGGACAACTGCTAGAGCATCCCTATGTGGTGAGAAAGATTGAAGATTTGGTAAGGCGGCGGTGGCTGACACTAGCCACCAGTGGCGGTATCAACTTCTCTAGCTTCATGGCGCAACCCTGCCCAGAACTAGCAGAATTAGAAATGTGCATTCCCGAAATCGCCGAAGGAGAATATGTAGGATTTCGCTATCCGATCCGAGATCGTAACGACTTGCAGATTTGGACGAACAAACATATCAAAGGATTAAAGCAACAGGGAACAATGTATGTCAACCCAGACATAGCGCGTGACTATTGCGGCATGGACTTTGACGGCGACACCTTCTGCGTGAAATCAGTCAAGAAACTGCCTGAAATTGCTAAAGAAATTCGCCAGCACCACAGCAAGCCCACCACCTACAAACCAGACAAAGTAACCGTCCAAGGTACAATAGCCGAAGTCGCCCTGAGATCGACCGAGAATCAAATTGGGTTGATTACCTATTACCTAGCAACAGCGTGGGCAACGGGTCATCATGAACACATCTCAGGATTAGCGCAAGAAGTCCAAGTAGCAGTAGATCGGCTCAAGTCAGATTTGAGCCATGACCAGAAGTTTCTTGATGAAGTGGGCAAAAGTTTACCCAAACTAGATTGGCTAATTGATCGGAAGCAACAAGGAGTCTATGGCAGCTACTACGATGCTAAGCAGCGATGTAAAAGGCCAGCCAGAACAATGGAAGCAAGTGGCGAATACAATGACCCGATCTCTTATCTGATTCAGAACGTAAATGCGATTTGGCAACCCGTAGATCTGCATGAGCGCACGCTGTTAGAATTTCGCGAACTATTTGTCAAGCAAAGCGATCGCCTCTATCAAAGAGCGATCGCCCGCCGCGATGAATACACCAGCAAGATTCGTGAAGCAATGAAGCTATCCAGCGATCGGGAATCACGCAAGAAAATTCTTCGATCCGCCGTGCAATGGGCGAAAAGCCTAGGCGAGAAACTGCGCGAGAAAAGCGAACAAACCGCCCAAAGTTGTAGTGCCGCGATGTGGCAAGCCAGTCACAACGGCGATCACGGCACGGCAAGTGTCGTCTTCAACATGTTCCTACCCGAAATCTGCGATCGGCTGCATGAAAACCAGCTC
>JBBRMK010000146.1:0-7253 GCA_038230875.1 Pseudanabaenales cyanobacterium | reverse complement strand
CATAAATTAAAAGCCTCATAGTTCTGATTTACGCGATGTCGTCATAGCTTGCAATATCACCATTTTCATTAGATAGACATTGCCATTTAAGCTCTTGAATCAATTGCTTGAGACGAGATATCTCCTTCTTATAGTCTTCAATACGCTCGGAATACTCAGTGATTTTTCGGTCAATAAGCTGCATTGAGTAATTCATACCTGCTGCCTCAAGTAACTTGATGCTTTGAAGTCTAGCACAAGAAAATGTCTAGTTAACAGTGTAGCTAAAAATATTTATTTTGGTCGATATTTAGGTATAATGTAAAAGCAGCTTCTAGTAAGCCTTGTAAGCCCAAAAGGGATTGAAAATAGTTTACTGTTTAGGCTAATGCTGCAATTTAAACTAAGCCCTATTAGGGATCTAATATTCATAACTCCACATCCTCATAAATTTCTGAAAGCGCGATCGCAGGATTAATTCGCCTCATACACCCTGCTCCTGCAAAAACTCTTCAACCTGCAAACGCAAACTAGCACTCAACTCATCGATTGCCTGTTGTGTCATTGATGTTCTTTGCCGAAAAGCCGAAAATACTCCTTGTTGTGACTCATACAACAGCACACCCTCAGTTGCCACGTAATGAGCAATCAAAGCCGAACATTTATGGAGATCTACCACATCCATATACTCACCACTGATCTCGAAACTATCCTCGATCGCATTATGCATCTCAAAAAAACCATAGTCCTTATCGGCGATCGCAATTTTTCTCTGCTCATCATCGCAAAGCATCGCAAAATCCCAATCACTGCGCTCATAAGCATCATCTCTAGCCCTAGAGCCAAATAACACCAAAAATTTTAGATAAGGAATGCGATCGCCAATCGTCAGCGCCCGTTGTTGTAAGTCTGTTAGAGATAGCTCAGTTTTCATAACTCCACATCCTCATAAATTTCTGAAAGCGCGATTCATGTCTAACGAACACCAGTTTATCACTCATGCCGCCGCAACCTCTCGATTTTTAGCCAAAGGAATCTCTGAGAAATAGCCCCTTGACATCTCTGCACCGTAAGCAATACAAGCCAAAATATCCAAGCGATCTATACCTCCATAATCTTCAAGTATTTCTTCAAAAGTCGCACCACTAGCAAGCAAATCGAGAATTGTAGAAACCCATATCCGATGACCGCGAATACAGGGATTGCCAAAACAAATAGCGGGATCGATAGAAATACGGGATAGCAGATTATTGTCAGACATAGTTTTTTCACCAGATAGATTGTTCAAGGATAACAGTTCTCTTAATTTTCGTTCATAACTCCACAACCTCATAAATTTCAGAAAGCGCGATCGCAAAAAAAATCAATTGATCGCAAATCCCGCGACTCCCATCTCGATCATTACAACAAAGATGCACTATGAGCACAGACCGCGAAATCAAGATGACTCTTTTATTTTTGGTTTGTCCGTAAATATTTTTATAAGGCAATAATTGCATATATAAAAACAATAATCAATACTTTATACAATTTAAATATACGGACAAAATTTGGAAATAAATATCCTTGTAGCGATCGCATATCATTAAGCTAGATCGAGCAATTGCCTTCGGAGATTGACAGTTATGAGACTTATGGAAGTTTTGGGCGATAGCCTAATTCAACTCCAGCACAATGACGAGCAGCGCCTCATCATGAATGGTGTGACGTGGGAGCAGTACAGCACCCTCGTCAATATCTACACAGATAAATACCCATCGCTCCACATGACTTACTCAAATGGTGTTTTAGAAATTATGACTACATCTAACGAACATGAACGCCTGAAGACTATTATTGGGCGTTTGCTAGAGATGTATTTTGTGGAGAAGCGGATTAATCTTAATGGCTATGGTCAGACGACCATTAGGCAAGAGCTTGTCCAGAAGGGGCTGGAACCTGATGAATGTTATTGTTTTGGTGAACTAAAGGAGGTTCCTGATATTGCGATTGAGATATTCTTGACCAGTGGCGGTATTGACAAGTTAGAAGTCTATCTTGGTTTACAAATTCCTGAAGTTTGGTTTTGGTATGCAAAACAACAGCAATGGAAGCTCTATCGACTTAGAGATGAATCTAATGAACCAAGGTATGAAATCATAACCCGCAGTGAATTTTTACCTGAACTAGATTTAGAGTTGCTCAGTCAATTTATTAGTGCAACCAATCAAACAGAAGCCGTCATCACCTATCGGGAATGCATTTCAAGGAAAAATTAAAAAGGAAAAATTCATACCAATCACCAATCACCAATCACCAATCACCAATCACCAATCACCAATCACAAATCACCAATCACCAATCACCAATCACCAATCACCAATCACCAATCACCAATCACCCAAGAATAAGTGTCCCGTAAAGGCGAATCAATTACATTATCCATATCCGATCGCGATAAAGCGCAGTTAGAAGAACTGGCGCTTGAGTTCCGTATGACATGGGGAGAGCGTCCAAATATCTCAAAATTAGTTGAGGCGATCGCACGAAGACAAATCCAAATCTCAAAAAATACTGAATGGTCTAGCGATCGCATTGAAGCGCTTAATCGAGCTTATAAGCTACTAATCGACATGGGCGAAATCGATCGTGCCAAAATCATTGCCAATCTCTTGCTCGAACGTAGCGAACTTACCTCACCTCTACGCCGCGATATCGAAAATTTTCTGGATAGCTCTCCCGAAAGTTGGCGCAAAACGATCGATCGCTATATTAAACAGCACCAATCATTTCGTCTGCAATATCTGGATGCCGCCGATTGCCCACACGAATTTTCTATTTACTACGCCAAGGTCAGTCTCCATGACAAACGACTCTATCTCGATTGCTGGTGCAAAGAGATAGAAGGCAGTAATGATGTTTTGGCGCTGCAACACAATCGCTGTCTCAGGCTCGATCGCATTCCCAATGAGGCTGCAATTTCTGCTATCGAAGGTAAATGGCGATCACAACTCGATCTCATTCATGTCATCTTTAATCTATCTGGAAATCTTGCTTACGCATACCAACCGCGAGAAGAAGACATTGATAATACTTGGCTAGAAGATCGTCCCGTTCGTCAAGTTATTCGTAAAATTAGCAGCACCTTCTGGTTCTATCGAGAGATTATGCCCTACTCTGAAGACTGCGAGATTATCTCTCCCGATGATGTGCGTCAAAAATTTGTGGAGAAACTGCGATCGCTTTATCAAAAATATCATTCATAAAACCGCTATATTCTAGTCAGCATCCGTTCATACTCCTTTCCCAGTAAAAGATTAGATATTAAAACCAAATAATTAGCGTTGCGGCGCAACGCTAATTATTTGGTGGGAAGGGAGTATGAAAACTTCTAAACTAGGGCATTGCCGAAAATTACTTGATTTAATGGATATAAATTTTCACCCTTTAAAATTGCAACCAGAATACTCATCAACTCTCTTAAATCATCAGGTACTCGGTATAAGTGCAAATCTTGGACAACACTCTTAGTTTGACGATCTAATATACCGAACTGCCAGACCTTCCCAATTGATACCGCTCCATAAATATATCTTTGCTTCGCTTCAAGAATATGGGCTAGCGCTACCATCTCTACTGCTAATTGTTTAAAGCCACGCTCCAAGTTCTCATCCTTTGCCTCAATCACCAAAAATTGATGATTTACCTCATTATTAGATTTGATATTAGATTCGATAAAATAATCTAACTCTCCCCTCAGTTGATTGTTCACCGTCAAAGCATAACAGACCTTCAAATTTGATTTAGTATAGTCAACTAAATCCATTAAAACAGGGGCAATTAAGAATTCACGTCTTGCCATTTCATTGTCAAAAGTAATATATGGCAAACTCTTGACCAATCTTCTTTCCAAGTACTCAAGCTCTACTAAATTGCCAACATTTTTTGCAAAGGTGATTAACTTCATTTCAAACGAATAATCAAAGTAATTGAGGATTTCTTCTGGATAAAAATTTAGTTTAAAATAATCTGAAAAACTCAACGAATCTGGCAAAGTAATATTACGAATCATTGCTGAGTTGCCTGCTAAGTTACATTTAAAGTTACATTTCCAAAAATTTGCTTCGTTTCTATATTAAGCATCACATACATCAATTTTGATAAGTTTCCACTTGCTACTCTTAAAATGTATACTTTTCAAAAAACGGGACTGATCGGGATCGAACCGATGACCTAGCGCTTAGGAGGCGCTTGCTCTATCCAACTGAGCCACAGCCCCAGAAGTTACTTTTACGTATTTTTTACGATTTAAGCAAGTAACTAAGACATTATAGCAATCGCCAGTCAAAAGGAAAAGAGTCGCGAAGGGCTACTTCGCCTTTTTATTTTTTCCTTTTTATTTTTAGTCACGACTTGTAATTGATAACCCCTCAACGATCATCGCAGAGACATATAATGAGCCATGCCACTGTCGATCGCTTGCCATAGCAGTGACCTGATTGAGCGCAGTATATACATTTCCTGACAGCATCGTGTCTTTAACACGCCCGATGATTTCGCCATTTTTGACGCGATAACCTAAATCGACATTGATCGAAAAATCACCAGATAAATCTGTGTCATCACCTAAAACCTGATCGACAATCAATCCATTTTTTAAAGTTGCTGCAAGTTCTAGAATATCGCCTTGAATGGTTTGACTAGACGCGATCGCAAGATTAAATAAACCAGGACTAGGATAATCCCCCAAATCTCCGCGAAAGCCATTACCTGTCGCCCCGATTCCCAATTCTTTACAAGTCCGTATATCGCCGTAAAAGCTTTGCAAAATACCGCGATCAATCCAAGTAATTTCCTGCGTAGGTGTGCCTTCATCATCAAACGGAGAGCTATAAACACCGAAATTAGGATGTTGACTAACGCTGAAAATATCAGAAATTACTGGCTGCCCAATTTTGTCCAACCAAGGCGTAGCCTTTTCCTGTACCTGTCGTCCACTCATCGCGATCGCTACTACGCCCCACAATAAATCGGCAGCCTTTGCCGTGAAAATTACGGGTACTTTTTTACCCTTAGGTGCAGGTGTATTTTTCTTAGCCCAATCTAAATACTGCAATACTTTTTGGGCGATCGCTTCAGGCGGCAAATCACCACGCTCTGATTGACCATACCAAACATTTAAAAAATCATCCCCTCGCGTCAACTCCGCACTCAGAGAGCCATCAACTGTAATATCACTATAGCCACAGTCTAGCCCTTTGCTATTAATAATCCGCACCGTCTCGCGACCACAATCCCACTCAGCGCCACAAATTGCGTCAGGATGCTGATCTCGCACTTGAGCGATCGCCGATTTCCCCCAATCAACCATTTGCTCAACGCTGACTTCTTGCCCATAAAGTTTGGGATAGTCAGCAATAGTCGAGTCGCGTAATAGCATCTCTTCAGGTTCATTCAAAGCACTTAACGAGATGGCTTGCTCTAGCAAATCTTTTGGCTCAACCGCACCATAGGCGATCGCTAAACCAACCCGACCATCTTTCCAAATCCGTAAACCCACTCCTTCAGAATCAATACTCTCTAGTTGTTTGAGTCTATTTGCTTCAAAAAAAACAGGACGTGAAACTGAACTTGAAGCATATACTTCCGCAGTTTCGGCTCCAGATTTGAGAGCTAGTTCTAATAATTGTTCAGGATCAATGGTCATACAATCATAACGATCAATAAAGTGTTTTTTAAGAAGTGGCAGCACAAAATACCATCTCGCTTATTGCTATATTGTAAATTGTAAGAACGAAATCCCCGAAAAATATCAGAACATAGTGGATATACTGCGATCGCTTCCCATCGGACTTTACCTCGAGCAGCCGATCACATGGCTACATCGCCTTGATCCGCGCATTAAGTTGTTTGGATTGCTTACCTTTTTGTTGTCGCCTATTCAAGCTAATGGGGCTTGGCGCATAGGGATTGCAGTTTTACTAATCGTGTTGACGCTTGCCTCACAGATTCCAATGCGAGTTTGGAAGCAACAAATGGGGATTTTGTTGTTACTAGGATTTATGACTTTAGCGATCGCGACAATTTCGCCTGATGGGTTTAATGCAACTATTCAGCCGCGCCGCCCTATTCCTGAAGTAAATGTAACCACCGATAAGGCTCTGACTGCTCCACCTCTGACTCTAAAGTTACCACAGCCAACAGCTTACAATTATGTGGTCTGGAAAGCAGGTAATATCACGGTTACGCGCAGATCTCTCGATTTAGGTGTACGGGTCTGTACGCTGATTTTCACATACCTCTATGCGCCGACTCTATTTCTGCTCGTCACCGCTCCCGAAGAAATTACAGCAGCGATCGCTTCAGTCTTTTCGCCATTAAAAGCGTTGAAAGTTCCCGTTGTCGAAATCGTTCTTACCTTGACTCTTGCCCTCCGTTTTGTACCTTTAGTTTTAGAAGAAGTCCAAAACCTTGGTAGAGCGATGCGTACCCGTTCCATTAATTGGAAGAAACTTGGCTTTAAAAGAACTACCCAAATTTGGATGATCCTTGCCGAGCGCTTAATTGACAATCTATTCATTCGTGCTGAACAAACTGCAAATGCGATTCAAGTACGCGGATTTACCACTCCTAATACTCACGTTGTAGTTTGGAATCCTCTCAAGCTTCTGCCTAGCGATATTATTTTACTTCTACTCTTAGTCACTATGTGGGGAGCTAGAATTTGGTTAGGAAATGAAATTTAAAATTTATAGTTGAAACTAAAGTTAACTCCTTTATCTTGTAGATTATTTCCTTTATCATCAATAGGTGTAATAGGAATTGCATAGTCAAGGCGCATATTTAGGTTTTTGATAGGTTCCCAGATCAGCCCAGTGCCAAAGCTCATTAAGAAATTTTGTCCTAATAAGAAATTAGGGTTATCACCTCGATTCCAGACAGCACCCATGTTAAAAAATGGCGCAATCTGAAAAATTGGTTGACCTGCGCCGTTGCGTTGTAATATGATCCGATCTTCAGCAGAAGCGCGAAAACCATTATCGCCCGATCTTGCACTTTGGCGATAGCCTTTTAGGGTTTGTCCACCACCGATCAAAAATTGCTCTGAAGGTAAGAGGCTATCTGGTGTTATTTGTAAATCTATTTGTAAAATTAGGTAACTACTCAGCCCAAAAAGAACGCTACCCACAGTATCAATTATTCTTAACGCCACTACGGGCAGTGTTGAAGAGAATTGATATCTATCAAACTGAGCCTTATATTCTCAATAATATGCCGTTATTGAGAATATATTT
>JBBRMK010000145.1:0-7366 GCA_038230875.1 Pseudanabaenales cyanobacterium | reverse complement strand
GTGGAAGTTTCTAAAGCCCTCACCCCTAGCCCCTCTCCCGCAGGAGAGGGGAACAAGAAAATAATTTGAGTTTTGCTCCCCTTCTCCTGCGGGAGAAGGGGTTGGGGGATGAGGGTTAGTTTTCGCTCCACGTAACATCAATTAATGAGTGCAATTGCGGGGCTTTGCCCTGCGACCTTTTTTGTAACGATTTTGCATGATAACTACTCTAGGTTTTATCGCCCACCGACAGTAATGGCATCGACCTTGATATGTGGCTGTCCGACCGTAACATAAATGCTGCCACTAACAGATCCACAAAAACCTGCGGCAAGTTCGAGATCTCGGGAACTCATCGAGATTTCTTGCATGATTTCTTTAGCGTCTCCGATCAAAGTTGCGCCCTTGAGTGGTTTGGTGATTTTACCATTTTCGATCAAATAAGCTTCGTCAACGGCAAAGTTAAATTGACCTGTGGGTAAAACACTGCCTCCGCCCATTTTTTTGCAATAGATACCTTTGTCTACCGATGCAAATAAATCATCTAATCCAAAATCACCTGCATCAATATAGGTGTTTCTCATCCGACTTGCCGCAGCATAAGCATAACTTTGACGGCGACCGCTACCTGTGCGCGGATGTCCTGTGCGTAACTCTCCTGCGCGATCGCTAATAAAGTTTTTCAGAATTCCATTCTCAATCAACAGCGTGCGCTGAGTGGGCATTCCTTCATCATCCATATCAATAGTTCCGAAAGCCTCTTCAGAGCGCCCTTCATCCCATGCAGTCAAATTTTCGTGAGCGATTTTCTGACCTTTCATCTCCGCAAAAGGTGTGGTTTTCGCTTCGATGCCTGTGGTTTCTAATAAGTGTCCACATGCTTCATGGAAGATTACGCCGCCAAACTGATTTGCCATAATAATCGGATATGAACCAGATTCGACATAATCGGCGTAGAGCATTTTCCCTGCGGCTTCAACAATTTCATCGACGACTGGTTCATAGTTCCAATTGCGGAGATAACTAGGATCGCTAGTACCACCGACCCGCTTGCCGATTGAAGATCGATTAGCGCCATCAGCACATAGTAAGTTAGAACCAATCGACTGGGTGAGCCGAATATCTCTAGCAAATGTGCCGTCACTAGACGCCACTAAGATTTCTTGCCAATCGCGGAAATATCCTGATCGCCTTGATTGAATATGTGTTCCTTTTTTTGCAAGAAGTTGATTTGCACTGAGGAGAATATCACCCATTTCGCGCATGGGGCTGCATTGTGCGATCCATGATTCTTTACCCTTTTTAGTGGCATAGTCACGAAAAAGTTCAAGATGAATTGATGGAATTACCGAATTTTGAGAAGGAAGAGTTAGTCCCAAAATCGAAAGGGCGCGTTCGAGGGTGGATTTTAGTCCTAAGAAAGTAAGGTCATTTGTGCTGACGTAGCAGTCGGCTTTACCCTTGAAAGCACGAATTCCTGCGCCTGTAGACAGACGTGGTGAAATGCTAGTAATTGTGTCATCTTCAGCCAGACAGCTAATATAATTATTGCGCTCTAAAAAAAACTCGACAAAATCTGCACCTGCGGCGCGTCCAAGTCCTAATAAGATCGCCAGCGGTGCTTCCCATGTTTCGTCAAAGCGATCGCCAACAGGAGCATATTGTAAATTTGGTAGCTCTTTAGTTAATAGGTTGCTTTTCATCATGGATGCTCGATACTAGTTGGTTACTATTGCAAGTGTAACAAATCGCAAAACCTAGAAAAAAAACCTAGAAAACAAGAGGTGTACAAAGCGCCTTTTTTTAGATCTAAGCGTTATGCTGATTAATGCAAAGTAAAAATTAAGTAAATTTAGTTATGATAAATTTTAGTAAGCAAATTTTCTATCGATTTTAAGATTTGAGTCAGTAGTCAGTCAGTAAAATTTTAGGCAGTCAACACCCAATTCTGACAAATATTTTATAAAAGGTCATATCAAAACATCTGTGGTGATTTCAAGAATGGACAAATTAAGAGCGCAGATGAGTCTTTGTGCAGAAATTTTGCAAAGAGTGAGTCAGGATGACAATGTTGTAGAAATCTTGGAAATGATTGCAACAAAGTTACTAGATTCGTTACTAAATTCATTTCATGTTGCTCATGTTTCTATTTATAAGCTCAATAAGTCAGCAAATGTTGTCGAAACAGGCGTTAATGGAAGTATCGTTGCCGAGGCGATCGCCCTAAATGGTGAATTTTGTTCGCAGGCTTATATTGAAAATCTCCTAAGTGAAAAATATGAATGGGAAAGAGGTCTCACGGGGACGATCATTGATTTCTACAAAGCGAAGCAACTCAAATATAGCGAGATTAACTTAGCCAAGATATTTACAGGGAAAGCTTATTTATTTGTGCCAGTTTTTTTGGCAGCGAATGATCGCGATCGCAGACTTTGGGGTTTTTTGACAGTTCATAAATATCCAAATATAGATCCAGATATAGATCCAGATATAGAAAGTGAGTCTTTACAAAACTCGTGGAATCAAGATGATCTGCTTATGCTGCAACAAATAGCCATGCAGATCGAGATTGCTTTGCAGAGAGAGAGTCTTAATTTAAGCTTGCCAGAATCAGTAAATGAACAGGCTTTGCGGAAGAGTGAAGCAAGGTTAGCAGAAGCCCAACGAGTTGCCAACCTTGGCAATTGGGAATGGGATCTGGTAAAAAAAGAGAGGACTTGGTCAGAAGAAGTATTTAATATTTTTGGACGTGATCCTGCCTTAGGGATTCGCACCCATGAAGAAAACCTCATAATTTTGGAAGTAGAAGATCGCGCAAAATTGAACCAAGCTATCCAGCGAGCAATTAGCTTTGGTGAATCTTATCGTCTAGAATTACGAATGCTTCAACCGAATAACTCTTATCGTTATATTGAAACAATTGGTCATGCTGAATATAATAATGGGGAAGTAATTAGGCTGTATGGAACTAATCAAGATATTAGCGATCGCAAAGAGAATGAACTAAAATTTAAAGCAATTTTTAATAACACTTTCCAATTTATTGGCTTATTGTCTCTTGATGGCATAGTGTTAGAAGCCAATCAAACTGCTCTAGATTTTGGTGGTCTCACTCGCGATGAGGTGATGGGTAAATTGCTTTGGGAATCTTCTTGGTTCTCAATTTCTGAAGCCGTCCCAACTCAAATCCAGCAATCCATCAAGCAAGCTGCTCAAGGTGAATCTATCCGTTTTGAAATCGATCTATTCGGTGTCGATCAAACAATCTCCACAATTGACTTTTCACTCCGTCCTCTCAAAAATGAATCTGGACAAGTGATTTTATTGATTGCTGAAGGGAATAATATTAGTGAATTCAAAGCGATCGAGAAAGCTTTGCGAAAGAGTGAATCGCGTCTAGCAGAAGCACAGCGAGTCGCTAAAATTGGAAGTTGGGAATGGAATGTTTTAACCAACGAAATTATTTGGTCAACCGAATTATTCAACATTTTTGAACTCGATCCTGCTAAAGGTGCTCCTACTTATGAGGAACATGGACAATTTTACGTTATAGAATCTCGCGAAAAGCTTAATCAAGCTATTCAGCGAACACTTGATACGGGTGAGTCCTATCGCATAGAGTTAAAAAGTGTTCAACCTGATCTGTATATTGAGGGAATTGGTTATGTTGAATATGATGATAATGGTCAAATAATCAGACTTTATGGAACTGCTCAGGATATTAGCGATCGCAAGCAAACTGAAGCAAAACTTGCAGCTGCATATCTTGCGGAAGTCGAGAACCAAGCCAAAACCGAGTTTCTCGCAGTCATGAGTCATGAAATCCGCACACCAATGAATGCGGTAATTGGCATGACAGGAATTTTGTTAGATACACCTCTATCTTCACAACAGCAGCAATATGTTGCTACTATTCGTCAAGGTGGAGAGATGTTACTATCGGTAATTAATAATATCCTTGATTTTTCACGAATCGAGTCGGGTTACTTTGAACTCGAAGAACATCCTCTAAACATAGAAAAATGCCTTGAAGAAGTTCTCGATCTAATGACTTTGAGCGTGGCGAAAAAATCGCTAGAACTGATTTCGATAATTAATTTAGATGTACCAAAACAGATCATAGGCGACCATAATCGTTTGCGTCAGATTTTAGTGAATTTGGTAAGCAATGCAATTAAGTTTACAGAAATTGGTGAGATTGTAATTACTGTAGATTCAAAATTGATTGATCAAGAAATTAATACCCACGAATTGCTATTTAATGTGCATGATACAGGTATTGGGATTTCTACAGAGGCGATCCCTAGACTTTTTCAAGCCTTTAGCCAAGCGGATAAATCTGTTACACGACAATACGGCGGCACGGGATTAGGGCTAGTAATCTGTAAACAGCTTTGCGAACTCATGGACGGTCATATCGATGTTAAAAGTAGTATTGGCGAAGGTACTAATTTTAGTTTCTCAATTCGTGCCAAAGCGATCGCTACTGAGAATTTATCTGAACCAATAAAAATCGCTCCAGAGCTAAAAGGCAAGAGCATTTTGAGCGTCAATAGTAACTCTAAACTTCAACAAGCGATCTCTTTGTACACCCAATCATGGGACATAGATACGCAAGTAGCTAACTCTGTAAATGAAGCGCTGCAACTCATTAATCTATGTATCTTTGATGCAGTTTTAATCGATATTCAATTAGGAGAGGTGGTTGTTCTAGAACTTGCCAGAACTATTCAAGACTTTTATCCTACTATAGATTTAGTTTTATTAACCACTATAAATGCGAGTACTCCTCCCAATTCAGTTCTTTTTGCAGATACTATTACCAAACCTCTTTCTGCATCCAAACTCTACCAAACTTTTATAAATCTCTTCACTATGAACGATCCTGAATCATCTACCTATAGCTCCACCCCTAGCTCAAATTCAGTAACTTTAGATGAAAATTTTGCTAAGCATTATCCCCTTAAAATTCTAGTTGTAGAAGATAATCTTGTAAATCAACAGATCTTATTATTGCTGCTAGAAAATCTAGGCTACGAAGCCGAAGCTGTTGAAAATGGGTTAGAAGCAGTTGAAGCTTTAACAGCTCAAGCCTACGATCTCATATTTATGGATATGCAAATGCCGATTATGGATGGACTTACTGCAAGTAAAAACATTCGCCAATTACCAGATCGACATCCTTGGATTATTGGTCTATCGGCAAATGCTTTCTCGGAAGCTAGGAATGCAGCCATTTCGGCTGGGATGGATGAATATCTCACCAAACCTTTACAAATTGAAAGCTTAATTGCTGCACTGCAAGGAGTTCCGCAACAACTTATTTCTAAACCTGCTCAGCTTATTTCAGATCAGCTTATTTCGAAGCCTGATCATCAATCACTCAATTTGGTAACACTCACAAGTTTAGAGGAGATGATCGGGGCAAAGGATTTATCTAAATTAATTAATACCTATTTAGACCACTCAGCGCAGGCGATTCCCAATATGAAAGCATCTCTCAAAAATAAAGATTTTGCAACTATAGAATCAGAAAATCACTCTCTCAAAGGAGGTAGCAGCATATTTGGAGCTACTCAACTTGTTAATTTCTGTCAAGAGATGCAATCTCTATGCAAGAGTTACATTCAATCTAATCACTATACAAACGAAGATATAACCAAAATCGAAAGTATTTTGCAGCAGATGGAAGTAGAATTTGACCTAGTATCTCAAGAATTTCAAGCTAGAGAACGCAACAATTAAAACCAAGTTATAGCTGTCGTCAAATGTATCAGGACATAAAACCTGAAAGTGGGAGGCGGCGCGAAGCGCCGCCTCCCACTTTCAGGGGTTTGGTTTTGTCTTAATATTAAGTGGCGACAGCTATAAAAGAGAAATAACTTTTCCTTTATGTGTGAAGACTTAAAGTAAATCATCAAGTTCGGAATAGTCAGGCAAAGTGGTATCAATCTTGACGCCATTTCTGATTACTGTGCGATCGCTTTGGGGGCGAGATAGTAACTCGCTATAACTCCGAGCTTTAAATAGCACTAGATCCGCAGGTTGACCGATGGCGACTTGACCCGCACTAGGCAAACCTATTAGTGAAGCAGGGCGAGAAGTTACTGACGAGATCCAATTACCGTAAGGCGTGTCCAGATGAGCGATTTTCGTGCCCATACTAAAGACTTGCAACATATCATGATCGCCAAATCCATGAAAAGGATCACGGCAATTATCATTAGCTAAAGCTACGCTAACACCTGCGACCTCAAGCTCATGGACTAAAGTTACACCACGCCAGCGAGGAGTTCTCTCTGTCACCCGATCTTGTAAGTACAGATTACACATCGGCAAACTGACGATGCCGATATTAGCTTGTTTGACGAGGGCGATCGTCTCATTAACAGTTTGCTCATCTTGCACCGCCAAACTACAGCAATGACCGCAGACAATTTGCGAGCTAAAATTATTTTTTAAAGCAGCTTGAGCTATATGATGCAGAGTTCGGGCTTCAGGATTATTGCTCTCATCAGTATGGAAATCTAGACAGAGATTGCGTTCTTTAGCTAAGGCAAAAACACGATCTAAACAGCGATCTAAGTCTGGACTCATATGAGCTATACCACCCATAACCCCACCCATCTCCGCGATCGCATCGGCAAACTGTTCGCCTTCCTTAGTTTCAAAATAGGAAAGTTGTACTAGAGATACTGCTTGAAGTGTGAGTTTCTCTTTCCATTTGTCACGCAATTCTCTAAAGACTTGAAAGGTAGTAGCAACTTGGTGCGGTGGACAATCTAAATGAGTGCGAATCGCTCTTGTCCCATGAGCATAACTACACTTCAGGCCAAATTCCATACGGCGGTAAAGGTCATCATAGTTCCAATTACGTTGTTCTACACAATCCTGATATACACCTTTGAGTGCGCCTTCAAATGTGCCATCTAAATTAGGATTGCGCTCCCACATATGACCTTTGTCAAGATGCGTATGCATATCTACAAAACAAGGAATTATGATCCCTTGCTTTGCCTCGATAACAGGTAAATTTTCTACTTGAAAACTAGTGGCGATCGCGATTATCTTTCCGTCGCGAATTTCTAGATGACAAGGAAATAAGCGATCGCGCTGCAAGGTTGGTGTTAGAGGCAGTGTTAAAGATTGCTCCCAAAGTGAACTATCAATAAAGCAACTGGGAATCCGAACATTAATAATCCAATAGTGCGAAGGTGCTGTCATCAAGGTTCCGTCAGAAGAGTTATTTAGGACTTACGCACTTGCCCTGCAATAAATTGCGGGCTAAAAGCTTAAACCTGTTGAAACAGGTTGATTTGAGGCTTTTTTTAGTCAGTTTTAACTGACTTGAGCTTTGAGCCAAGAACTTTAGTTCTTGGTTGATTTG
>JBBRMK010000144.1:0-7466 GCA_038230875.1 Pseudanabaenales cyanobacterium | reverse complement strand
TTCTGATTGGGGGCGAGATCTATTTGCGGCAGTTCGCTCCATTGTCAATACTGGTCATCGGCATGGTTTGTCTGCTTTTGAGGCGATTCTTGTCGCTTTAAATCCCCTGCAATCCTTATTTCCTGTAAGTTGAGCTATTACAGTAAATGTATCATTCTCACTGAGGGAAAATCAGATACTTTAATTTTGTCTGAATCGTTAAAACTTCTTTATCCTCATCTATCCGACTATTTTACATTCATGGATTTTGATGTTGCCAAAGTTGGAGGTGGAGCTGGAAGTCTAGCCACAATGGTCAAATCATTTTCAGGTGCTGGGATTATCAATAGAGTAGTTGCAGTTTTTGATAATGATACGGCTGCTCGTAAAGCTTTGAAAGGAATTCAAAATGCAAGAATATCAAAGAATATAAAAGTATACACATTGCCTGATATTGAAATCCTTAAAGACTACCCAACAATCGGATCGAGTGGAATGGTCAAGATGAATGTCAATGGTTTAGCTGGTGGTATAGAAGCTTACCTAGGAAATAGAAGTCTTACTGATGACGATGGAAATTTCTATCCTGTTCAATGGACAGGACTCGACTATGGTTTGCAGAAGTATCAGGGTGAAATAACCGAAAAAGATAAAGTTCAAAAGAAGTTCAAAGAGCAGTTAAATGCATGTAAAGAAAATAGTTCTTTAATTGATAATTATGACTGGTCAGCTATCAAGGTAATCTTTGAAGAAATTTTTAACTTGTTTCATGAAGATGACGGGCAACAAATAATTTCTTGGGCAGAAAAATATAATAATTCCTAAAAAATTTTGAAGGCAAAATAATGATAAATGTTACTATTAGCGAAATTGATCATAGTAGCTAATTTTTGTATTCACTCTAGGGTAGGGATAGCAATCAAGCAGAGTAAGCCAAGAAATTAATGTTATGACTACTCTACCCTTGATCTCAAAGAGAAATTAACTTCTCAATATAGCAAGGTGTAAACGATTGCCATTACCATAAGGGAGCAGCGGATAAATAAAGTACCATAGAATAATCGAGATATAGAAAATTAACGAACGAGAAAAATGTTAAGCGAAAAAGTAAAAGAGACAATCATAGATGCAGCGAAAAAACTAACGGGACATCGAAAAAGAGATTTCATAGCAAAAGTAGCAGAAGACTACTTTAAGGGTTCAGCAAGGAAAGCTGAAAGTGTGATGGGGTGGGAACGAACCAGTGTTCAACTAGGAATAGAAGAAAGAAGGACAGGGATAATATGTGTAGATAACTATCGAGCCAGAGGTCGGCACAAAAGTGAAGAAATATTACCGAATTTAGTTGCCGATATTCATGCATTAGTAGATGAAGAAGCGCAAGCAGACCCGAAGATGAAAACGACATTTGCTTATACGCAAGTCAGTACCCGAGCAGTATGAGAAGCATTGTTGAAAGAGAAATATTGTGACGAAGAAACATTTGTAAGCACGCACACACACGATAGGAGTGGTGATGAATCGAATGGGATATCGCCTAAAAAAATCCAAAAAACAACACCTTTGAAGAAAATACCCGAAACCGATCGCACTTTCTTGACTACGCAATGAGTCTAACGGCAAAGTTGAGCCGCTATAATCAAATTTTGGCTTTTAGAAGATCGCTTTTGATAGGTCGGCTCCAACGCAGTGTTAGACTGCTTTTGGCTGGTTGGCAACAAGGTCTGACAAGTCTGTAATTATTACTAATCCACCTTCAATTGTATCTACTTGTAGTCGATATCCGCGAAGCATACTCATCCCTATAAGTGGATCTGTTTCTGCTGAATTGACTTCAATTTCTTGGGATTTGCCATCCCAAATAGCTACTGCATCATAAATATCAAATAAAACTTCACTTCCATCACCTAAAGTTCCACGATCACGATAACCCCACGGCAGACCAAGTTCAGTAATAATGTCGTTGGGAAGACTCAAGAAGCCAGTAAATCCTGTATCAATAACAGCATTAACAGATTTCAGCTTGGTATTATTACAAACGACCACAAGAATCGTGGCTTCACAATTCTTATTGACATAGCCTTGCATCATATCTTTTCTTTCAAGCTCCGCGCACCAAAACGATGAACGGCGCGATAGCCAATTCGGACGACCCAAGTTTGAGAATCGGGTAAACGTTCTCGAAGTTTTCGTGTGGCAGTCATCGTATCATTGGCAATTTCAAACGCCCCTGTCTCAATATCAATAGCCACTATTTTGCCATGATTACCTGTTTCGATCTGTGGGCGTATTTGAGTTTGATAAATGAGATCGCCACGTTGGGCGAATTCTTCTTTGCTAAAGCGAGGTTGACGGATTGCCATGATTGTGATTTCTCTTTAAACCGCTACTTCTTTAGACATTGTAATCGACATATAAGCAAGTTCAAGTTTTTGTTATTCAAACGGCAATAGGGTACGTTATATTTCATTAACAAACCCTATTAAATCGGCGATCTCAATCTCATTATGCCGAGAAATTAATCTCAATCTTGGGGTGTTAACGCCACCCATGTACCAGCTAAAAGAACTTTATCATCTGCCTTAAAGTCCGTGTCGAGCTTAGCAATACTAACAATTTCTTCAAAGACAGGATAGCATAATCGTTTTAAAACCTTAAAGCAAGTTTTAACTTTTAATTTGAAAGATATGGAACTGCCAGTGACCGTAACCTCACTAATTTCAGCGACAATATCTACCCCTATACCCGCAACTTCAATCCCAACTGAATATTCCCCATCCGCAATATTCCAACTTAAGCATTTATTATCACCACACAATTTGAATAAAAATTCTCCATTGCTCTCGACTACTAGAGCGCAAGCATCAAACTTTATACGTTTTCCTGCAACTTTTTTATCGAAACCTTCACATCGACTCCAAATCTGTGTTTCAGAAATTTTAGGTTCAGAGTACTTTGCGGTGGCAGATTCTAACATTGACATAATAACCTTGCTCCAAATAAAAACTAGAGGGTTTTAGAGAAAAATATGTATTAGACAGAAAACTCTAAGGTACATAGCCGTCTAACGGCTCAAATCAGCGGCGGCAAACAACCTTATACTCATCAAATGCAGATATCTACCGTCCGCTGCATTTGAATTGTTAGGCACTTAACAGCCTGGGAGTGTGGTGTATGCCGCAACCCCGTCTCCCCTCCTTTTTCTTTCGGTTAGTCATTTAATGAATCAATCCCCTGTTCCTTGAGTTTAGCTAATCCATTTTTCATTGTTTTAACTTGCTCTGGGGAATGTCCTTGCCAAATTGTAACTTCGCCAACAACCTTAAAAGGATGTAGTGAACGATATGATTTTGTTGGATTGCCAGGGAATTTTCTATCCGTTAAATCAGGATCGTCTTCAATGAGTCCCGTTGGTTCTACTAGATATATTCTTTCACGATCTTCTCCAAGAGCCAGTTCAGCACCCCAAATAGCAGCATCTAAAGTCGCTGTTAGAAAGATATATGTAGCCTTTTTTCTTTGTCCAAAATTCGAGTTAAAACCAGCTTCTATAAAGTTTCCAATTTCAAGGGCAACCTTCGTTCCATGAAAGAACGTCTGAGAAAATGGCGTTGCCTTTGATTCATTTAAGTTGTTCTTGTTTTCATTTTTTTCCATTGCTATGATTTGCCCTCAATTGATTTCTCTAACTCTACATCTTTCACATTCTCAAAGTCCTGCCGCGTCGTGCCGAACTTCACTACTTCGTTGGTTAACTGCGGGAGTCACATACCATGCAATGCAATGCTGCCTAACTATGTATTAGACAGAAAGTTTCTGCCTAATCATCTTATATGTCATGTTATATGGAAACTTTCTGCCTAACATACCATTTTTTGATATTTATACAGAAAGTTTCGGGCTAATTACCTAAATAGCGATCAGGTATTATGGTGTGTCATTTATCTAAATACAGTACATAAAACTTGAAATACTTTCCTAGCAAGATTTTTGGCTAAAATATCTATAATCTATGCTGGACAAGGGTTTTAGACAGCTTTACTATTCTATCTTGATTTTTTGTCCTGTACTTAGATCTCGATGCGTAAAAGTTTTAGCATTTGCTCCCGTGTAGCTAGCCACAATATGACCATTTCCCACAAGTCGATATTTATAGGTAACTAAACCTTCCAACCCGACTGGCCCTCGTGGTGGCATTTTGTTAGTGCTGATTCCTACTTCTGCACCAAAGCCATAACGGAAACCATCAGCAAATCTAGTTGAACAGTTGTGATAAACTCCTGCGGCATCAATATCGCTCATGAATAAATCAGCGATCGCCTGATCTTCGGTAACGATCGCCTCCGTATGTTTAGAGCCGTAAGTCGTGATATGGGCGATCGCTTCTTCTAAAGAGTCAACAATTTTAATTGATAGAATCAAATCGCAATATTCCGTTGACCAGTCTGACTCATTAGCAGGATTGACATTAATTATCTTTTGAGTGCGATCGCATCCGCGCAGTTCTACATTGCGTTCCTTAAAAGCAACCAAAGCTAAACATAAAAAATCTGCGGCGATCGCGCTATGCACTAGCATTGTCTCGATCGCATTACAAGCGGCAGGATATTGAGTTTTACTATCGACAGCGATCGCTACAGCTTTAGTCAAATCCGCAGCCACATCTACATACAAGTGACAAACACCATCCGCATGACCAAGCACAGGAATATTTGTATTGTCTTGGATATAGCGTACAAATTGATTGGAACCTCTAGGGATAATCAGATCGATTAGTTTATCCATTCCTAAAATAGCTAGAGTTTCAGCACGAGTGGTCAATAGTTGCACCACATTTGGCGATACTCCTCCATTGGTTTTATATAAATCTTTGAGCGCGTTATGCATAACCGAAGCGATCGCTTCGCAAGAATGCACAGCCTCACTGCCACCTTTAAGAATTACGCCATTACCTGACTTAATCCCCAAAGCTGCAATTTGAGTAACGGCATCAGGACGGGCTTCAAAAATCACACCGATCACACCCAAGGGGCAAGATAAGCGCTCTAAAACCAAACCTGCGTCTAGCTCACGATGAATTTGGCGATCGCCAATCGGATCGGCAAGACGGATCACATCGCGTACCCCTGCGATCATGCTTTTTAATTTGTTAGCATCAAGCTTGAGACGAGCAATCAAGGCTGTAGGTAACTTCGCCGCCACGGCCGCGCTGACATCCTTTTGATTTGCTGCCAAAATTATTTCTGCTTGTTGCTCTAAAGCGATCGCGATTGCTTCTAAAGCAGCATTCTTAGCGGCGGTCGGCAATTTTGCCAAAGCGATCGCCGCAGTGCGAGTCCGTTGGATCGACTCTGACAAATTTATGGATACATTCTCAGATATGCTCACAGATATTTTCTCAGACACTTTACTCTCGATCAATTTTTGTAGATTACTGCTTTAAACTAGAGATTTTGCAATAAATTAAACTAGCAAATTGCTTCTATTCTTCTATGGTATAGCGCTTTGCAGTCAACTAAAGAGATACAAATATTTTTAAAATTATCTATACCGCGTCCATATTGAAAACTTCGGTTTTCAATATGGACGCAGAACAAACCCGAAGCGGGGCTTCGCACTGCGACCCTCTAAAATAACGGGTTTCATCCTAGACGCGGTATAACTTGAACTAAAGTAGAAAGAATCATGAAATATGCGATCGATTTTGGGACAAGTAATACTGTCATTGCGAGAATTAATGAGCAGGGCGACATAGAGACAGTCAACTTAGCTGATTATTGCAGTCAGATCGCCGATAATCCGTCGTTAATTCCTAGTTTTGTCTATGTCCAAAATGCGATCGCTGAGCAGATCCTGATTGGACAAGAAGTCTGCGATCGCGGCTTAGATCATCAAAATACTAAAGGGGGACAAAGATTTTTTAAAGCGTTTAAACGCGCGATCGGTTCTAATGTCTCGGTATTTGTCCCAGAAATTGATGGACGCGAAGTTAATTTTGAACTGGTAGGAGAATGGTTTTTAAAGAGAATTATTGAGCGATTGCCTGATGTTGATTCGCTAATTTTTACAGTTCCTGTGGATAGCTTTGAATCTTACCGCAACTGGTTGAGCAATGTCTGTGAGCAGTGGGCTGTAAATCAAGTAAGACTATTAGATGAACCCACAGCAGCAGCGCTGGGTTATGGGGTTAATGGCGGTGGAGAGACTCTATTGGTAATAGATTTTGGTGGCGGCACTTTAGATTTATCTTTAGTGAAGTTATCCTTTTCTCAAATAGAAACGCAAGTAAATCAATTTAAATCTCCCTTAGGCTTTTTATTGAAATGGGGCGATCGCACTATCAAAAATGCACCTAATAATTCTCAAACGGCAAAAGTCTTAGCAAAGACGGGACAGAATCTTGGTGGTATTGATATCGACAATTGGATTATTGATTATTTTTATTCTACGCTGGGATTACCAAAAAACTCTCTAGTAAATCGCTTAGCGGAAAAGATTAAAATTGCCCTGTCTAGCGCTGAATCGGCAAGTGAAGTTTATTTTAATGACGAAACTTTTGAATCATATGAATTGACTCTAACGCGATCGCAGTTAAATCAAATTCTTGAACAGCAGAAATTTTTTACCAATCTTGACAACGCCCTTGATCGGATTCGCCAACAAGCTCTTCGCCAAAATATCGACTTAGCGCAGATTGAGGCAGTTCTCTTAGTTGGTGGAACATCACAAATTCCCGCAGTTAAGGAATGGGCTTTACGACATTTTCCGATGGAGAAAGTAAAAGCGCATAAACCCTTTGAAGCGATCGCGCATGGGGCAATCTCGCAAAATTGGGAACTGAAAGATTTTCTTTATCATAGTTATGGAGTGCGATATTGGGATAAGCGCACCAAGCGACATAATTGGCACACCATCATCAAATCTGGTGAAACCTATCCATTGCCCAACCCAGTAGAAATCATCCTTGGTGCATCAGTTACCGATCAGCCCAGTATTGAGCTAGTAATTGGTGAACTAGGCGAAACAAATGTGGAAGTTTATTTTGAAGATGATCGCCTTACAACTCGCGTTCTCGATAATAAGCAAGTTACCGTCCAGACTCTCAATGACAGTGATCGCGGTAGGGCGATCGCAAAACTCGATCCACTTGGTCAAACAGGAAGCGATCGCATCAAAGTTTTCTTCCAAGTTGATCAATCCCGCACACTTCGAATTACAGTTCAAGATTTGTTAACCAAGCAAAACTTATTAGAAGATATACCTGTTGTACAACTTGTATAAATATTTTGCATGACCTTGAAGAATTGAGAATTCACTAAATTAACGTGAGTTCGGTATAAGGTTTTGCCCTAAAAGCTTGGCTAACCAAGAACTCAAGTTCTTGGCTCAAAGCGTAAGTCGGTTAAAACCGACTGACAAATTCCTGAAAATCGTCTTTAACCCGTTTCAACGGGTTTTAGCTTTGAGCCAAGAACTTGAGTTCTTGG
>JBBRMK010000143.1:0-7476 GCA_038230875.1 Pseudanabaenales cyanobacterium | reverse complement strand
GGATCGAAAACTACCCCTCATCCCCCAACCCCTTCTCCCGCAGGAGAAGGGGAGCAAAACCCAAATTATTTTCTTGTTCCCCTCTCCTGCGGGAGAGGGGCTAGGGGTGAGGGCTTTAGAAACTTCCACGTAACATCAGTTGTAAAAGCCCCGCTTCGCGGGGCTTTTACAAAAAATCTAGTGGTGGGTTTGTTCGGGATTTGCTGTAAGCGTAAAAGAAGAGGAAGCGCTTAGCGTCGCCTCTTCTTATGGAGATTAGCGGATTTTGTAAACGACTGTGGCATTTGCGTTGGGAATTTCTGATTTTTTGAGGTTGGTATTGATTTTCCCTAAACCGCCCTCAGTGCCAATCCATACTTGGCGATCGCTAACCAGCAAATTTATAACTGAACTACTAGGGAGATTAGAAATGGATGAAGTAATTTTTCCATTATAAGTATCCGCAAGTACTAGACCATCTCTCATGCCAATCCATAACTGACCAGTTGAAGAACTGACAAGAGCGACAATGTCTCGACCTGTAACAGGATTGATTCTGGCGATCGCTTTATTAGTATTAGGATTAATTTCGATTACATTACGCGGCGTTCCTGCCCAAATTTTGCCTGAAGGATCGATAGTAAGAGCTTGCACAATTTGTCCTGATACAAAAGGAATGCGAGCGAGGATTTTTGCTGTGCCAGGATTAATTTTAAACAAACCATCTAGGGTTCCCACCCAAATGTTGCCAGCATTATCAATCTGCATCACATTAGCCGCTGTGCCTGGAATATTCGGCATTCTGGCATAAGTTTCCGAATTGTAGGGACTAATACGTGTAAGTCCTTGATCAGTTCCCACCCAAATAAAGCCAGCCCGATCCATAGCGAGGCTCAAAATTCGACTTGAAGATAATTGGATTGCAATATTTTCAATCTTTCCTGAGTCAGGGTTGATCTGATACAAGCCTGAAGTTGTCCCGACCCAAAAATAGCCTCGTTTATCTTCTAATAATGCAGTGACTGTAGGGTTAGGCAAAGATATCGAAGCGATCGCTCGACCTGTCCGCTGATCAAGTTGGATTAAACCTTGCCAAGTACCGATCCATAACTTGTTCTGACTATCGATTAAGGTGGCGCTAATCCGTGCATCTGTACTTGATGGTGGTCTGACAGCAATATTCGAGTTTTCATACTTTACAGAATGGTTATTAACCTTAATTGCTTCTGCAGTATTTCCGACTCCATAGCTGAATCCAAAACTAACTGTGATTGCTAATAGAGTTTTTGCGATCGCGCAGGACATTTTTTTTGCTGCAAACATCTTTACCATTACCCCTAGAAACTGTATGAAACCTTTTAAGGGTCAGATGTTAACACAAGAGATTGCGATCGTCACATCAACTTGCCACATTAACTTTATGATAACTATTAAAATCCAGATAAAATTAGGACTTACGCAAATTAACCAAGAACTAAAGTTCTTGGCTCAAAGCTAAAGTCAGTTAAAACTGACTAAAAAAAGCCTCATATCAACCTATTTCAACAGGTTTAAGCTTTCAGCCCGCAATTTATTGCAGGGCTATTGCGTAAGTTCTAAAAATCCAGAAAGTAAAGGTAGTTTATTTCATTGCCTTTGCTCACTAAATAATAATTAACCTTTAGGGGATTTGGTAGATGGAGGAGCAGGTGCAGGCACTTCAGGTTGAACTGGCTGCGGTGGTGGCTCTAGAGGTACAGGTTGCTGCGGTGCTGGTTGTATAGGAATTGCCGTTGGGGCAGTAGTTGTGGGCTTAGGTTCAACTGCAGTTGGAGGTACGGCTACAGGCACAAAAGTAGCCGACGGAATTGGTTCGGTAGGTTTTGGTGTAGCTGCAGGTTCTGTAGTTTTGGCAGCAGTTGCTTCTTCAGACCGACGATTAACGGGCTGTTCTCGCTGATCGTTATTAGCAGAACCAGAAGTGTAAGTGACTCGATCAGATTTCTTAACTTCGCTGGGCTTGCTAGGTAAATCAGAACGACGGAACTGAACTGTACTTGCCTCTTTCACGGTTGCCGATACCCCAAACTCAGAGGTAATTTGCGACAGGCTAGCTAACTGAGTATTAAATCCAAAAAGCAAAGAATTATTAGCAATTCGCTTGTCAATACTTTCTTTGTCAATCCGTTTCGGTGCGGAGGCCTTACCGTTAGCTTTAATTACAATTTCTTCACCTTTACCAATCGTCACTATTTCCGCAGTACTTTTGAGCAAGACAGTTACAGTGCCAGTAAGGGCAATAATCCGTCGGTCTTCAGCCGCTTTCTCGGGAATTTCTAAATATATAGTCCCATCGTTGCTAGAAATTTCGCCAAAGGGAGTCTGAATCTGGGCAGCAGCTTTGCGATCGCTAGCAGCCCAAGCAACTAAGCGTCCAGATGCGAATTCAACTTTATTTTGTGGTTTTAGAGTCAAATTAGAATTGCCACCAATGCGGATAATCGCCCCACTTCGTAGCGTCAATTGAGCCGTCGAGTTTTCTTCGGTGCTAACACTTTCATTTGCCTTGAGGGGCACTCCAACTGAGGCTGGTCGTGATGATTTGGAATTGATATATTTAACTCGCACAGGAAAACTGCGAATTTCACTAATTTCCGCGATCGCTTCTGTCGGTAAAGACTCAGAGCTAAAGGGTTTAGCTGGCTGATTGATCGTACAACTAGGCAGCATTAGGGCTGTTAGAAGCAAGACTAGAAGCGGCAAAAATCGCCCAGATATTTTGATTAACTGCCAAAGCTGCATCGTAAATTTTTTGTAGAGTCTACAAAGCCAGTTTTTTCGCTATACTAGAAAGTCTGGTTAAAACCGTAAATCCTAATGTATACATATTAGGTCTAACATTGATGTTTGACCATAGTTAGTAGCAATTCTCATCATGATCTATGAAAGTGTGCCGCAAGCGCGCTCTCGTAGACATCAATTTATTTTTAAACGAGCAAGAGTCAAAAGCACATGGCAAAGAGTAATTTGCAGGTCATGCTGACCAAAAATGTTACAAAATTAGGTAAATTAGGCGACTTAGTATCGGTAGCGCCTGGTTATGCTCAAAATTTCCTCATCCCTCAAGGTATGGCGATTCGGGCAACTACAGGTGTTGTTAGAGAAGTCGAAAGACGTAAAGAAGTTGAGCGTCAACGTTTAATCGCAATTCGTCAAGAAGCAGAAAGCCGTAAAGTGGCACTTTCAACTATTGGCGGCTTTATTATTAAGAAAAAAGTTGGCGAAGGTAATGCAATTTTCGGTACTGTAACTGACCGCGAAGTAGCGCAGTTGATTACTGCAAAATCAATGCTAGAAATCGATCATCGCGACATTACGATTCCTGAAATTAATCAAACAGGTTCTTTTGATATTTCGATTAAGCTTCATGCTGAAGTAACGGCAACACTTAAAATTCAAGTTGTGGCTGAATAATTATTTTGTTTTTTCTTAAAAAAGAGGTTGTGAGCTACTCACAACCTCTTTTTTATTTTTTTATTTTTTAGATTTGTATTTTTAGCAAAGTTACAGCAAGTTGCTTGCAAACCTACCACAAACAATAATATAAAACCCGTTGCGGGGCTTCGCCCTGCGACCTTTGTAGTGGTGAATTTGATTGATAACTGCTGGAATATTCGTAGTGGCGATTCATGAATTGCTACGAATACGAATGTTGGCTAATTCTATGGCTAGGGCGATCGCCTCGATCATACTTGCAGAATCAGCGATTCCTTTGCCTGCAATATCAAAAGCAGTACCGTGATCGGGTGATGTTCGCACAAATGGCAAACCAATCGTTGTATTAACGGCGCGATCAAAGGCTAAAAGCTTGACTGGGATTAAACCTTGGTCATGGTACATGGCTAGATAAGCATCATAACCAAGTCCAACCTGCTGGCGATCGCCCCATGCTTTGGCAGGGTTTACCCACATTGTATCGGGCGGGATGGGATTGGTAAGCTGAACATGAGAGTGCTGTTGGCGATAGCGATCGATTAGGGGTTGCAGCCAGTCCCGCTCCTCGCTGCCTAATTGTCCCTGTTCGCCACTATGAGGATTGATCCCTGATATGGCAATCCGCGGATTAGCGATCGCAAAATCTTCTAATAGCGATCGGCGTAATAATTCTAATTTTTGCTCGATTAATTCTGGCGTAAGCTGCTTAGTAACTTCGCTCAAAGGTATATGCACGGTTGCCAATAAGGTTCGTAATACCCAACCTGTATGCAGTGATTTACCGACAAACAACATGCCAAAGTCATTAACTTGGCTCCGTTCCGCAAGTAGCTCAGTTTGTCCTGCATAGTCGTGTCCCGCTTGCTTCCATGCCGATTTGGCAATTGGAGCAGTGACGATCGCATCATAGTTTCCAGCTAGTGTTTGAGCGATCGCTGCCTCAAGGTACGCAAAACTCGCTGCTCCACTAGCACGATTACCAATTCCCTGTGAAATTTTGTCATCGGTACAGATATTGACAATCTCTAGACGATCAGGATCGACTACATTGCTATGAATTCTTAACAAGTTATAAGTTTCTTCAAGATAGCGGCGATCGCCAAAAACCGTGAATTTTACATTTAGTTCTAGCAAAGAGCGATCGGCAAGAGCTTTCAAAACCACTTCTGTGCCGATTCCTGCGGGGTCGCCTATAGTTAGAGCTATTCGAGGGCTAGAAATTGTGGGGAAATTTTGTGAAATAGTCATAAAAAGAATTACTAATGATGTTAATTAATTTTCCAAAATTTTAGTCCACGCGATAAGATCGTAACTCGCTGTTAGACCTCCTGATCACAACCCACAATGTCTGTTGATATTTCCTTAGAAACACTCTGGAATCAAGTACTCGAACTTCTTGAAAGCCAACTTAGCCGTCCTACATACGAAGGATGGATCAAGACAGTTGTGGCAGATCAGCTTACAGCCGACCGCTTGACTATTCGCACGCCCTCAGTTTTTGCTAAAAATTGGCTACACAAATATTATTTTCAGAATATTACGGATGCAGTAACCGAGATTCTTGGCTATCCCGTTGAAGTTTATATTGTGGCGGCTCCCAGCGGTGAACCTCCCAGTGGTCAACCAGATTTGACTGAGGATGAAAATAGTCAAGATGGCATGTTAGAAACAGCGATCACAGCCGAAGCTGTGCAAGCTATGGCATCAGCAATACCCAACTCTACGGTTTCTAATGTCCAAAACAATCCACAATCAGAAACTAGTAATACGCCGACTCGTCCTATTAATCTAAATCACAAGTATAATTTCAATCGATTTGTGGTTGGTTCAGCCAATCGGATGGCTCATGCAGCAGCGCTAGCCGTATCAGAGTTACCAGGACGTGAGTTTAATCCTTTATTTTTATGTGGTGGTGTGGGGCTAGGCAAGACGCATTTGATGCAAGCGATCGCGCATTACCGCCTAGAAATCGAGCCGAAGGCTCGAATTGCCTATGTATCGACTGAACAGTTCACCAATGATCTGATTTCGGCAATTCGGAAAGACAGTATGCAAAGGTTTCGTGAGCTATATCGCGAGATCGATATGTTGATTGTTGATGATATTCAGTTTATCGAGGGTAAAGAGTATACCCAAGAAGAGTTTTTCCATACTTTTAATACGCTTTACGAAACAGGTAAACAAATCGTTATCGCCAGCGATCGCCCACCTGCTCTAATTCCGCGCTTGCAAGAACGACTTTGTTCACGCTTCTCGATGGGTTTGATTGCTGATATTCAAGTCCCTGACCTAGAGACACGTATGGCAATTTTGCAAAAGAAAGCCGAATATGACAATCTCAAAATTCCTACCGATGTCCTGCATTACATCGCGGCTAGTTACACATCCAATATTCGAGAACTTGAAGGAGCTTTAGTTCGAACCGTTGCCTATATATCGATTTCGGGCTTGCCGATGACTGTGGAAAATGTCGCCCCAGTTTTGAATCCGCCCAAAGAACCTGTCGAAGTATCTGCCGAAATGGTTTTGAGCGTGGTCACAGAAATGCTGAATATCGATCTTGCGGACTTATTAGGAAATTCGCGACGACGTGAAATTAGTCAAGCCCGTCAGTATGTGATGTATTTGATGCGTCAGCATACTAATCTCAGCTTGCCTAAAATAGGTGAAGCTGTTGGCGGTAAAGACCATACAACGGTGATGTATAGCTGTGAAAAAGTTGCCCAGTTACAATCAACCGATGGTGATATTGCCCAATTATTGAGACAACTAAGCGATCGCATCTACTTTATTGCTCAATCCAAAAATTAGAACTAAAAATTAAACCAAAAAATTAAACCCAAAAATTAAAAGTTTAGGGTGAGTAATACTTCGCATAGCAAATTCCTAATATTGTTAGGCATGAAACTTTCTAACTTACTGATCATTGTTGGCGTAATTGCCCTTCCTTTCGCTTTATTTGCCGTAAAAAATGCTATGTCTGCTCCCTTACCAGTTGGATTTCCAGCGCCCACCACTCACGGCAATATCGAAGTTAAGCAGTATCCTGCCTATCGTTCAGGGACATATACCTATGAAGGCGATTTTAATGCAGCAACTAGTTCTGCTTTTAATCCGCTATTCCGTCATATCAGCAGTAATAATATTTCGATGACTTCTCCTGTGGAAGCTCGCTATCCGATCGCCACCATCGATCAACCAATCCAAACAGGAAAAGCAAAAGTCTCTTTTTTGTATAACAATAGCAAAGTCAATCCGCAGCAAGTATCTCAAGATATCCAAGTAGAAGATCATGCACCGATGTTAGTCGTGAGCTTAGGAGTGCAAGGAGCTTATAGCTATGAGAGCTATCAAGAGAATGTCGCGAAGTTAAAACAGTGGCTGATCAATCATCTTGAATATGAAATTGCAGGAGAGCCAAGAGAGTTTCTCTACGATTCTCCTTTTACGCCTACACCATTAAAACGCCGCGAAGTTCAAATTCCCATTCGCAAAGCGGTCTAAAAGTCATTTTCGTTATCTTCTCCACCAGATATAAACAGTGCCACTTTCCATTTTGTAAGCGCGATCGCTTACCTCTTCAAACTTTCCACTTGGATCATATAGACCAAGCTGTTTAAAAACTTGACCGCCAGAATTATCTCGATAAGTAAACCCCACGCCATTATAGTTCTTAAAGGATTGGCGTACTCCATCTTGCCAGACAATCTCAGCATCAAAAACTTCAAGATCGGAAGAGACAGTGCAAGGCATGGCTGCTTGAGCGCTAGTAGAACCATTGGCGAAGTACTTACAAAATGCATTACGGCTATCGGCGTTGGCTGGGAGGGCATTCCCTAGTAAAGCGAGTACTGAAATCACCCCAACTACAGAAGTTTGAATTTTCATACTTTTGTTTCTTCGTTCGTGAATTATTTATATTACAAAGACGAATAAAACAAAAAATTGTTCAAAAATTGCTCTAATTATTTAAAATATAGCTGTCGCCAAGTGTATCAGGACATAAAACCCAAAAGAGAGTTG
>JBBRMK010000142.1:0-7841 GCA_038230875.1 Pseudanabaenales cyanobacterium | reverse complement strand
TAAGGATGAGACATTACAGCAATTTGCTTTCAAACCGACTACAAACAATAATATAAAACCCTTTGCGGGGCTTCGCCCTGCGACCCTTGTCGTGGTGGATTTGATCAACAACTGCTGTAGGTGATCTCTAACAGTAAAATTGCCCGATTTATTAAAACCAAAATGTGGTTGTGCCGCGCGAATCGCGGCACAACCACGGTAAGATCTTTCCAAGAAATTGCCTTAATTAAAACTGCAAGACTTTGATAAGGCTTTTTTTAAAAGTTCTTGATAGCTTTGATCGCCTATTTCATATGCACCAAATCGAGCGAGATGTGGGTTCATTAACTGAGCATCAAATAAACCATAACCACGCGATCGCAAATGTTCAACCAATTTCACCATCGCAACCTTTGAGCCTTCAGGAATTTTAAAAAACATCGACTCACCGATAAATATTCCTCTTACAGCGATCCCTAAAATCGCCCCTGCTAACTGATCGCCTTGCCACGTTTCAAAGCTATGCGCCCATCCTGCTTTATGCAGATTGTTATAGAGCGATCGCAGTTCTGTAGATATCCACGTAGTTTCGCGATCGGCACAGCCTATTACTACTTGATCAAATACAGTATCGATCCTTACCTCAAAGCGATTTTGGTTGATCACACGTTGCAAAGATTTAGGGTATCTAAAGCGATCGTCAAGGGGGATTAAAGTCCGCTCATTGGTGTAATACCACTCAATCGGCTGCCCATCCCCCTCTGACATCAAAAAATAACCTTGGGTATAGCCCTCAATGACGCTGCGGATACTAAATCTTTCCACGAATAGATTTTTAACTCGCAAGTAGATACTTAAAAAGTATAAGGTTCGCTTTACATTTACTAATACTTTCTAAAAAATATAGAAAAGATCCAAATAAAATTAAAACAAAATAAATGGCTTGCTCTAATTAAGTATTTTTACTTAACTAGAACTAGCCATTTACTTTAATAAAGTATTTTTAAATTGGTATTGAAGTTCAGAATCTTTAAATAAGCTGATTCCGATTTGAATTCCTATATTCTGCAAGGCATTGGACATAAATGGGGATCGCTTAATAGTTTCTTTATAATTACTAATAAGCCTCAATCAAATCTGTACTAAAACTAAATGAAATGTGTACAGCTATATTTGGCTTTAGTACGGAAACACGCACAACTTTGATAAGTAGAACCGATCCTCTTAAAAAGCTAGACGCTCTAAAATATCTATATAGATTTTGATCATAAGCATAAGTTTTAAGTTTAAGTCGTCTACAAAATTACAGGAGTTGACTAGCGATGCAACCAACTAATCCCAATCAATTTACTGAAAAAGCATGGGCAGCGATCGCTAGGACGCCAGAGGTAGTCAAGGCAGCTCAGCAACAACAGATTGAGCCAGAGCATTTACTTAAAGCCTTGCTAGAGGAAGAAGGACTAGCGGCAAGCATTTTTAGTAAGGCGGACATCAGTGTGCAGCGTTTACGCGAGCGTACTGATGAGTTTATTAACCGACAGCCCAAAGTATCGAGTTCGAATAGTTCAGTTTATTTAGGCAAAAATTTAGATACGCTGCTTGATCGCGCCGAACAGGAACGCAAAAGTTTTGGTGATGATTTTATTTCGATTGAACATATCTTGTTACCTTATTGTAAAGACGATCGCTTCGGGAAGCGTTTGTATCAAGAGATGGGACTCGATGAAGCTAAACTCCGTAATATTATCCAGCAAGTCCGAGGCAAACAAAAAGTGACTGATCAATCTCCCGAGAACAAATATGAAGCGTTGACTAAATATGGTCGCGATCTTACCGAACTAGCGCGTGAAGGCAAGCTCGATCCTGTGATTGGACGTGATGATGAAATTCGTCGCACGATCCAGATTTTGTCGCGCCGCACTAAAAATAATCCTGTTTTGATTGGTGAACCTGGGGTCGGTAAAACCGCGATCGCGGAAGGACTTGCCCAACGCATCCTGAGTGGAGATGTGCCTGAATCGCTCAAAGATCGCAAGCTAATCGCTCTCGATATGGGAGCCCTAATTGCGGGAGCAAAATATCGCGGTGAATTTGAGGAGAGACTTAAAGCCGTTCTTAAAGAAGTCACCGAATCAAACGGGCTATTTATATTGTTTATTGACGAAATCCATACTGTAGTGGGAGCAGGGGCGACTCAAGGCTCAATGGATGCGAGTAATCTGCTCAAGCCGATGTTGGCAAGAGGTGAGTTGCGTTGTATCGGTGCGACGACTCTTGATGAATATCGCAAATACATTGAGAAAGATGCGGCTCTAGAACGCCGTTTCCAACAGGTTTATATCGATCAACCTAATGTGGAAGATACGATCTCGATCTTGCGGGGCTTACGCGATCGCTACGAGTTGCATCATGGTGTGAAAATTTCAGACACTGCACTGGTGGCGGCGGCGACACTTTCAAATCGATATATTAGCGATCGCTTCTTGCCTGATAAAGCGATCGATCTCGTTGATGAAGCAGCTGCGAAGTTGAAAATGGAAATTACTTCACAACCTGAAGCTTTGGATGAAATCAATCGCAAAGTGATTCAACTAGAAATGGAATGTTTGTCGCTAAAAAAGGAAACTGATCGTGAATCATTAGAACGTCTTGAAAAGCTGCATCGAGAACTTGGCGATTTGAAAGAAGAACAAACTACACTTAAGGCTCAATGGGAAGCTGAAAAAGGTGTAATCGATAATATTCGCAAATTAAAAGAAAGTATCGATCATGTGAATGTGGAAGTCCAACAGGCTGAAAGAGATTATGATTTAAATAAAGCTGCTGAACTTAAGTATGGCAAACTCACTGATTTACAACGTCAATTGGAAATCGGCGAGGTAAATCTTCAAGAAGCGCAAACTTCAGGGCGATCGCTATTACGTCAAGAAGTTACCGAAGAGGATATCGCTGAGATTATTTCTAAATGGTCGGGAATCCCCATCAGTAAGCTTGTAGAGTCTGAGAAAGAGAAGCTTTTGCAACTCGAAGATGTTTTGCATGATCGCGTAATTGGGCAAGAAGAAGCTGTGACCGCGATCGCCGATGCCATTCAACGCTCAAGAGCAGGGCTTGCTGACCCAAATCGTCCGATCGCTAGTTTTATCTTTTTGGGACCAACGGGTGTTGGTAAAACTGAACTTGCTAAAGCTCTTGCCGCCTATCTCTTTGATACTGAAGACTCGATGGTACGCATCGATATGTCGGAGTACATGGAGAAACATAGCGTATCGCGTCTAGTAGGAGCGCCTCCTGGCTATGTCGGTTATGAAGAAGGTGGTCAACTCACTGAAGCAGTCCGTCGCCGCCCCTACGCAGTGATTTTATTCGATGAGATCGAAAAAGCACATCCTGATGTATTTAATATCATGCTGCAAATTCTTGATGATGGGCGGGTGACTGATTCTCAAGGTCGCACTGTTGATTTTAAGAACTCGATCATTATCATGACTAGCAATGTCGGTTCACAATTTATTCTCGATATTGCGGGCGATGACTCTCGGCATGAAGAAATGCGCGATCGCGTAATGGAATCAATGCGCTCAAGTTTCCGTCCAGAGTTCCTCAACCGTATTGATGAGATTGTGATCTTCCATGCGTTACGTCGTGACGAATTGCGCCGTATTGTCAAACTTCAAGTTCAACGTTTAGAACAACGTTTGGGCGATCGCCGTATGACTCTAAAAATCGCTGATGCGGCTTTAGATTTCATCGCTGAAGTTGGGTATGACCCAGTTTATGGAGCGCGTCCACTCAAACGGATTATTCAACGACAACTCGAAACTCAACTTGCTAAGGGAATTTTGCGCGGTGACTTTGTTGATGGTGACACAATTTTTGTGGATATCGAAAATGAGCGCCTCGCCTTTAAACGACTCTCTAACGATTTAGTTTCTGTATAATTTATAGCGCTTTGCGCTCAAACCAGAAACAGTAAAATTTTTGAAAGGGTGCTTAGCACCCTTTCAAAAATTTTACGGTGGTTCATTTGATCGGAAATTGCTGTAAGTCACAGGATAATGCGATCGCGGCGATAATGCCCGAAAAAACTATGTCAGAATAAGGATAATGTAAAGTACCAAAAGACTATGGTTACTGTACCTTCTCAATACCGTTTGCCAACTGCGGAAGACCTACCCGATTCCGATGAAACTCCTGTGGATAATGAACTCCAAAATGATATCCCCAATATTTTATTAAATTTACTTAGAGAAATTTGGAGTGATTCCCCAAGCGGGGATGCGTCTCGCCGCTCTGATTGGTTTTGGGGGGTGGATATGGGAGTATATTACGAACCAAACATTGAGGAGCCAGCAAAGTCTAAAGTAATTGTTCCTGATGGGTTTCTAGCTTTGGGTGTACCAAAGCAGACTGGCGAAGGTGGACGCTTGAGCTATGTAATTTGGCAGGAAAAGGTGATACCGATTCTTGCTTTGGAAGTAGTTTCTAAAAAATATAATGGTGAATACGATACTAAGCTAGCCAAGTATGCAGAAGTAGGAATTCTCTACTATGTGGTTTACAATTCCACGACTGGTCGCCGACTTTATAAGGATCATCAATCTTTAGAAGTATATAAATTAGTTGATGGAAAGTATCAGCTTTTGCCTGCGGTAGCGCTTTTACCAGAAGGAGGGAAGATGGTATGGATGCCTGAAATTGGTTTGGGTATTGGTTGCGAGCAAGGCGTTCATGATAACTGGCAACGCGAATGGGTCTATTGGTACGATCGCTTCGGTAAGAGATTTCCCACTGCACAAGAACGTGCGACCCTAGAGCGTCAGGCTAGACTTGATGCTGAGGCGATCGCAGATCAAGAAAAATTAATTTCGCAACATGAGCGTCAGGAGAAAGAAAAACTTGCAGCATATCTGCGATCGCTTGGCATCAATCCTGATGAAATCCAATCTTGATTGCGGAATTTAACAAACAGCGATCTCACATAAGTCAATAGGGGGGCAGCGCTTCGAGCCAACCCTTATTTTATATATCTTGATGCTAAGTATAGGACAAAAAACTTGAAATACTTTCCTAATAATGCTTCAATTAAAATACCTGTAATCTATACTGGATAAAAACTTTAGACGGTTTTACCAGATCTGATAACAATCATAAGTAATTGCTTACATTCAAAATAACAAAGTGCTTTCCATTTCATTAATGCACCCTACAAGATCGGCGATCGCACTTTCTTGACTATGCAATGAGTCTAACGGTCTAGTTGAGCCGCTGTAGTCAAACTTTGGTCTTTAAACATCATTTTTAAGAGGTTGGCTTCAACGCAGTGTTAGGCTTTCCGCTACGGGTAGGATAATAGATTAAGGTTTTGGATAAATCGGTAATCTCGTTGGTTCTTAGTGATAAAAGGGTAATTCCATATTATTGCTGTGGCTGCAATCAATCAATCCATCAGCAATGAGTAAACCATGACTTAGCCGATACAAGCGTAGCAAGTCAACCGCTTTATCTGAAATAGGCTGATCAATTCTAATTACATCAAACTGTTGAAGGGAACTTTTCCAGCGTCCGTAACTCTGACTTGTTAGTACAGCCAACAATTAGTTCCATCTGTGTGACTACGCTAATTGACAATCTAGAACTTGATTTTAGTCCTTGCAGACAATTACTAGCTTCAGGAATACCACGACCAACATCAATAATTATGTCGGTGTCTACGATAGTGGAACTAGCCATTTGTCTTTGACCATTCGCTTTCTCGTAAATCTCGTACCCAAGTATTACTACATAAATCTTGACGATCGCGCCACATTCCAACAAAAGGATCATTCACTAAATCAACTTTCAATGAAGGAGAGAGCGATTCAGCATATGTGTACTTCTGCTTCAAAAAGGCGATCAGATTGACCACTTGGCTTTGCGCGTCAGCAGGGAGAGATAAAAACTCACTTAAAATCTCCTGATTTGTCATAGTTATACTCTCTAAAAACAAACACTTTCTTTATAAATTATAAGGATAATAACGTTTTTGAGTCCTATCTAGAGTCAAAACGAATTTTTATCAGCTAATTAGCATTAATAGGGCGTGTTACATTTCATTAACGCACCCTACAAGATCGGCGATCGCACTATTTCAACAGCAAAAAACGATCGCATCAACAATCTATCTTCTAAAGGCGATCGCTATTACTAGGAGTCGTGATTTCTAGGCGATCGCCACAATTATCTATCTGCTAAAGGGTTTGTTGGATGCGATCGCACTACAAATTATCGATAAAATCTTCTACTGTAATTCGCGCTTGTTTGAGTACCCCACTCAATGTGCCTATTTTCAATTCTCGATGCAAAGGCACGACACAACCGATCTCTCCATCTTGGGTTTCTTTTTTCATGACAACATGACTACCAGTTTGCCGAACTTGCTCAAATCCTAAGCGCTCTAATGCACGAATTGCTTCTTTGGCTGAGATTCGTGGCATTTTAGGCATAACTAATCTCAATACTGGTTATAAATCTAGGTGACGCTTTAGGAAGAGGAAATTCCTCTAAATACAGCCGAGTCGCTTCTTTTAATCCCGCGATCGCCTGCTCAATTGTTTCTCCTTGATCGACTGTACCCACCTCTGGACATTCGGCAATGTACATATCATCTTCTTTGTAGATAATGGCTGTAAAGCTGTTACTTTTAGTCATGATTTACTCTTGCTATTTAGAGAAATAATATCATCTTCACTATAAACTGATCGCCTAATTCTCTATTTCAACAGCAAAAAGCGATCGCATCAACAATCTATCTCCTCAAGGCGATCGCTCTTACTATGATTCATAATTTTGAGGTGATCGCATCAACTATCCATTTCCTAAAGGCGATCGCTATTAATGTGGGTTGCAATTTTTAGGCGATCGCTAAATAATTGTTAGTATAGCAGGTAGGAAATTTCTACTTCTCATTTACTATCGAGTATTAAGAGAGAAACTTGACATTCAGCCTAAACACCCTGATATTTGTTTTAGATAAAAACTTACGTTTAATACAGAATGGCTATCATTTCAGCAAATCAAGGAATATCGCCAGTAGAGAGCTATGACGGATGTTGGGTGAGTAAATTTTATATTGGATCAATTAAAGATGATATTGATCATTCGCTCATGCAACTATTTCGTGCATCTGATAAACAAATAATGAAATCGAGCAGTATCAACCTCCCCAATCACTTAAGAGAATGGGTTAAATATTATGCAGAAGAGGAAAAGGAAGATGATGTCAATGTGGTCTTTTATTCTTCTCCAGCAAGGATAATTAAAGAAAGATTAGAATTAGTTGGGTATTCCTTAACTACTGCAACAATAGCGTACCACCGATATTTGGATGGCGAGATTTCTAAATATAAAAAATTAGCAGAGAGAAGTGATATCAATGTCTACCAATCTAAACTCGAAATTTTAAGTTCGATCAATTTGGATAAATGGTTGTCAACTCCAAAAGAGATTCATGATAAGGAACTGATACAACGTAGATATGAAGAATGTTTTAGCTTTTCTTGTGTTGACTTAAATGTAACTCTTAGGCTTGTACTAGAAGTCTTGCCTGAGAATGAGAATGTTATTTATAACGTTACTGACCTAATTTTATGTCAATACTTTAATATAGAAGCAGACTTGGTTAAGTATGCCAGCAATATATATTCTCCAGACTATTCTAACTACTTTAATAATAGTAAATGGTAATTGCTCAACTGGGTTAAATTGACAAAAGGCAAAAAAGCAGTAAAGTAATCGTATGAAGGAGTTACCCGACTTAAAACAACTATCAGAGGAGGCGAAAGATGCCTTGATAGTAGAACTATGGGAAAAGCTAGAAAAGC
>JBBRMK010000141.1:0-7956 GCA_038230875.1 Pseudanabaenales cyanobacterium | reverse complement strand
TCGCAATCTACCGCGAATTGTACTTGAGGGAATGTAAGGCAAATCTGTATGAGATTCACGGGCAATCCCTAACAAATTCCCTTCCTGAGTCGTACCGCCTGTATGTAGCGGTGAAAGCAAATACAAATAGACTAAATTCATTGACATAAATTCTCTCCTTAATTGTTGATCGATAATTTGATGATTGACTGAAGGCAGCCAAGGATTTTGTCTACTTGATTGATGTAATAGCGATCGCAATCGATGTAAAGGATTTGCTCTTCTAGTTTAAGAAATTGCCAATCCTCACCAGTGGTCACACATCCATAGATGGGATGGTTTACATCTTGCCTCGCATTCATCAGTCTCGCTCCGACCATTTGCGCTACACATTGCCCCAAGCCAAGCTCAATATCAGCCTTTTTAGCTTCCACTAACGCTAAGATTGGATTTTGGATAGTTAATGATTTGGCCCCTTGAGTCAAGATAAAATCACATTCTCCAGTTAGTCCCTGCTCTTTATCTCCTTCTAGATTCTTGCCCGAAAAAATCGCAATTTGATTGCCAAAAACTTGTTCTATCTCCACCATGATTGGCGCAATGATAAACTCAGAACGAGCCTTTTCATTACCAGAAAACAAAGCTAATCGTTTGCCATGCTCTAAAGATTGCCTTAGCCAATCACTAGCCAAAATTAGTTCTGTTTCAACAAACAAGCTAGACATCTTTTGATGTATCTGAAATTGTTTAGTCACAGCGTCAAGCGTAAAATCACTGTAAGCCATTATGATTTCTCTCCTGAATATTTAATCCACAACATTTCGGCATAACCCAGATCATGCCAAACTTTTAGGCTTTTTTTGTCTCCCTGTTCCTTTGTATTTTGCCAAAGCTCTGTGGGACGTTCTAAATAATAGACACTTCCCGCAGGTGCTGCAAATACCTGTGGCGCAGGGACACTCTCTCCTGTGTCTTTATCGCGAAAACGACAACTAATCGGCACAGGCTTATCAGTCGCCACACTCACCAGTACATTGCGATCGCTACTGCCACTATCAGGATCAGCTAACTCCCATTCCCAAGGATAAGGACGGCATAGCGATCGCTGATATTTAGCATTTTTGGGAGTACCGCGATCGGTCATTCTCTCAAATACTCCATTAGTCACCATATAAGCAAGAGACCTACCTCCTGTATTAAAGTTATTAAATGAGACTTTTTGCAATTTATCCCATTGGTTATCAAAAGCATGACACCTTTCCATCAACACGCGATGTCCTTCACCACCTAAGCGCATTACTAAAGGCTTTTGTAAATTATTAAGTTTGGCATCTGTCTTTTTATCAACCGCGATCGCTAAACCCCAACCATCGATCATCCGCACTGCATTTTCCACAAAGTAGCCATCACTCTCTTTTACAGTGCGAGTGCCATCTTGTAATGTGTTATGCGATCGCGTTTCTACAATCCAAGGCTTATCTTTTTTCTCTTTAGCTTGATTAACTAACCAATCCTTGTCAATTAAAGTCTCATTATTGAGAAGTTTTAAAACGACATCACTAGGTAAAAACTGACGATATTCAGCCTTTTTATGTTTGTCTTCATCAGGATCATTGTTAGCGCGATCGCTCAACACTAAAGGCACTGGTTTACTTTTATCCCAAAGCATTTGTTTAGAAGGATGCTTATCATCTAGCCATTCGATCGGCTCTAAGCGATTTTGATTGACATAGTTAAATGGACGCGGGAAATAAAGATTTTCATCGCAACATAATAAAGTTCCCTTCATTTTAATGTTGCCATTGATCCCCAAGCTAGAACGTAATGCTCCTGCGATCGCATGATTATTTGGTGGAAATACACTGCCAGCCCAAGCCCTTTCCTGTGGCGAAAAAGGTTTCGCATCCCGAAACATCAACACATCTAAGGGCGTTAATTTATACCAGTACATTACTTCGTTCTTATCCATAAAAATCCTTCAAAGTCATAGTCATATCAGGAAATGCGATCGCCGCAAATGGAATCCCTGCCGTATCAATCAAGGTCTGCTTGAGATAGGACTTATTCTGAGGCTGTCGATAAATCTCGATGAGATAGACGATTAATCGAGACTAAATGCTTTAGTCCGATTGGTGTCATGGGAATAATATCTCCTTGGATTAATTCAAGACGAATTTCAGGATTGAAAATACCTGCCTTACCCATTTGTTGATACTGCTCGACATCAAATTTGTGTGTCAGTAGTTGCATGGTGTTAACTCCTAGTTGATTTTGATATCACGTTTTCTTAGCATAAAGGCGGCAAGCTTTAGCCAGTTTTTGACCTCGCGATCGCGTTTATCTTCCTTAGTTGTGATCCATAAAGCCTTGATAAATTGAGCCAGTGCATCAAGAAACTCACCTTCATTATCATTCAGCTTTTCACGGCGATTGCAAAAAGCTACACACCAAGCACTAATCGCACCTTCAGGCGCAGGATGCTGTTCCCAAACCGTAGCAGCTTGCTCAAATAAAGCAGGTTCGATTTTTGGAATGTTTAAGAGCGCTTGCCATTTTTTGAAAGTATCAAACTTGCAGGTTGCCTTGAGTATGTTCCCATTGCCATAAATTACCCGCACTTGCACAGCATCTTTGAGTTTTCCATCAGGTGACTGATGTTCCTTAGCACCTTCTTTTTCAGCAGCCCACATCTCTTCAAGGGCGATCGCAAGTGGGACAGAGTGATGAGCGATCACAATCCCAAAGCTAATCGTGGCGGTACTTCCCATCGTGAATAACGGACGTTTGGGTAAATCCTTGAGATCGCCTCCTTGCCAACGCCAATAATCGCCCGAATTATCAAACTCATGATGAGGATCAGGCTTTCCTCTAAAGCATTCGCGAACATCCCATAGCCACTTATCCCATTCCCAAAGATTAGTATAGGCAAGCACATCATCACCACCGCCATAAATCAATCTTCCTGCATAGCGCTGTTCTGTCAGATATGGCACAAGTTGATTAGAGAAGTCCAGTAATGCACGCGATAGAGCCGCATGAGTAGCTGGTCCCATACGCTTTGGACTTGTCAAAAAATCATTGAAACCGGTCCAATCATCAGATGGAACAGCCCAACTAGGATCAACATAATCCTCGTAATTTTTAAGCCCTTTACCTTTTAGCCAATCTCCCATCCCATCACCATCACCTGATGCAAGTACATACCAATCAGTAGGGTTGTCACCATCAATGAAGTGTTTAGAAATCGAAATCTTGAGTCTTTCGAGTTCAGTTTTCTTACGCTGCTTTCTATCTTCACGGGTAAGCGGCTTGTTCGCATCATCACTTTTAACTCGAAAACCATCAATTAACCAACCTGCATTAATCAAGCGAGGATTTGCCCAGCTTTCTCTATGTTCATCAATCCAAGGTATCCCCCATTTTTCGCCAGCAGATTCTTCTGTCCATTCAAATTGTTTTTGAATATCATTGCAAGCATTAAGATAGTAGTCAATCTTGGTCTGTTCTTTATTCTTCTCCAAATATTTTAGCCAGCCTGAAACTCCAGAACTTAAATCTGGATAGTAAATTGAGATTTTATTTTCAGTCTGCAAAATGTCAGGCAAAATATGATGCAGAACCCTCTTCAGAACCTCAGTGGAATTTAGTTGCTCTACTCCATTAAATAATCCTGCATCTTCTTCCCAAAGCTCGGCTAATATGCTCTCTTGACTCCTTCCCTGCAACTCACCATCTTTTAGCCAATCATCATAAGGATGAACGGATGAACCAATTCCAGAAATAGATGACCGCAAAGTATAACAAGTTGGCATTTCCCAAGAGCGATTATTCTTGACTCCATCAAGGCTATAACGCAACTGCGTAAAAATATTTGCCCACCACAAGCCCACATTGAAATTCGAGTAGCTTGATAGCTCTGCTAGGTTTGGCAAAAAGTCAGCTTTTAAATCAGATTTAAAAGCTGATTCATTCCAAGTCAAATTATCTACATTTAAAGCATTTTCTGAAAACTGCGTATTTTGACAAAACTTGTTTTGTTCGTTTGCCCACAAGATAAATTCTTGTTTAAAACCCTTGTTTTGGTCATAAGAAGATTTAGGAATAACTTCTTTCTTGTCAAAAATTTTGCCCTGACCTTTTTTCAGTCCTTTTTCATTATCTACTTTACCTAAAGGTAGAGATGACCAGTAAATCTGCCATTGCGAATCTAACCAACCGCCCCAGAGTTTAGAATCTTCTTTAAGAGTTAGCATCCAATGCCTTTCAGATTGCAGAAACTCCAATGTCTTTTTACCCAAGTCTCTCCATTCTTCCTTTAAGACCTGTTTAGCAGTTTGCATAGCGGCTTCAACACAATCTTTTGGAAGAACTAAAACTAAAACATTCGGAAAACCTGCTGTGAGTAAGCTTCTATTGCTAGGTTGATCGATCCATTTACTAAATTCTGGATATTTTTTCAATAGCCAATGATCGATCATCGGTTGAGCATAAAGACATGGGTAAACCAAAGAGTCCGCTCCATAGATTTCTGCGAGTCGCCAAGAAATTTTCGCAGAAAGATAGTGCAAGAGCCAAGAACCAGACCAAAAATCTCGCATTTTACGGCTAGATTTAATTAATTCTTGGACTGGCGTAAGCGTAAAAACTGCTAAATATGGAATAGAAGTCTTTTCTTCATATTTTCCAATCAAAGAACTAGCCAGTGCAGAGACTAAACTATTATGACTCCAGACAGATCCATCGGGAATTCGAGTCTCCGCAGGTAATAAAGCTACATTCTCCCCAAGTTCTTGGGCGATCGCAACTGGAAAGCATCTCCACAACCACCAAAACACAAATTTCTCAGATTGTGTGTCAGTAAATTTTTCCATGATGGGAAATAGTTGCTCTTCAATGACCGTTCTTTCAATTGAACTAAGCTCGCTGTCTTGGGTTGAACTAGCATTTGAGAACCCAGTCATAAATAATTTTTGATGTTTGCCTGATAGTAAATGGCTAACATGAAGTCCTTGTTCGCTGTCGTAGTTTACATGACCTCGCTTTTTATCTTGATCATTCCATGAGGGGCGATCGCTTGCCGCCGCAATAAAATCTGCAACTTTTAGTTTTTCACCTAATTCTTGGGGATTAGTGTTGCCAAGCCTAGTAAGTATTTCGATCCAAAGCCCCTCAGCATTTTTTTTCTGGTACAGAGCTTTTAGCAGTGGATCGTGCAGTAGCCCCCAAATTTTTGCTTGCCAAAATGCCTTACTCACGATCGCCTTGCCTCACACACATTTATAAAAGCAATCTATCAGTATTTCAACAGAAAAACAAATTAATCACGATATTTTTTTTATTTATTTACGTAAATCAAATCCTTCTCATAGACTGAATTATATGTGTATTTATAATCTTTAATAAATATCGTCATTTACTTAATATAATCCTATGCCTAAGACTAACGACTTGCATTCCTACAGCGATCACCAAGCCTTTGAGCGCTTAATGTTACTCATCGCCACATTTTTAAAATATCCCAGTGTCGGTAGTCCTGAAGCATCATCTCAAAATGGTAATCAGCCCCATGATGCACTTGTATATGTAAAGCAGCAACTTGAGCAACTCGCTCAATATCTGGGCATTACTATTAACAACTGTTCCATTCCCACAATCCGCAAAGACCTTGTAACCCTTCGCAAATACGGCATCTTAAATAAACGCATCTATCGCTGGGGTTATTATCTCGGTACAGGCGTAATGACCAAAAAAGAGTTAAGTGTTGCTCTCAATGCGCTTGCATCTTTGGCAGAATATCAGCGATCGCCTCAGATTATTAAAATGTATGAATCTCTGGTGAAGCGGTTACAGGGATTTGATCCAGAAGATAACAGCAAATTACTCTATCCTGTGCGATCGCAAATCAATCATTTGATTGTGACTACCGACCTCGAAGATCGCGTTAAGAAAAAACAAGTGCAAAATCGTCATACATTATTTGATAGTCTTGCCACAGTCGAACAAGCGATTCTCGACGGTCAAGCGATCCAAATTTATCGACACTCTGATCCTTATGCCGAAAATATAGGTACAGCACAAGTCTATCCATTGCAGCTTATTTATCACGATATTGCTTGGTACTTGCTCTATGAGAACTGTGACAATTCTCATTTGATAGTTGTGCGCGTTGATCGCCTGTCCGATCAATGTGTTATAGTTCCATCTCAAAGTCGCAGTTTGCAAGTACAAAAAAAAAGCCTAGAGATCGCCCATCAGCTTCTGGCAAAAGGCTGGGGCTTAAACTTGGGAGAGCCAGAAGAGCAAATGCAAGAACGTCAATCCCTACTTGAATATGAGACAGTTATAGTTCGTTTTTTTGCGCCCGTAATTCAATTTATTGAAGAAGGAACCTATCGACATCCTACCCAAAAGATTAACTCAAGCCGAAAACCAGACTCTATTGATTTGCAAGTAAGTTTACCGCCGCGATCGCTAAATGAGTTTAGTCGATGGGTAAATCGGTTTATGGATAACGCGATCTTTCTGGCTCCTGAGAGATTGGTGAGTAAGCAAGCTGAGGCAGCCCAAAGACTTGTCAACCTTTATAAATCTCACCTTACGTAGAAGCTTGTCTAATTACATAATTTACCTCTACTCGATTACGTGGGAAGGCGATCGCTTTTTGGTGAATCTGAGGTGTGGTAAAAAAATCATAAAACAGAAAAAATCTCAACGAATAAATTATGAGACAAATGATTTAGGATTGCTATATAAATATTGAGGTTAATGGTCTATAAAATGTTCGCCAATCTTACTTTTAATCGCAAGTATTTCTATCTAACGGTGTTACTCTTTCTCATAGAGGTTTTTATCGCAGTTTTTATTGATGATCAATTTATTCGTCCTTTTGTTGGCGATGTTTTAGTGGTTATTCTGATTTATTGCTTTGTCAAATCCTTTTGGAAGATTCGCGCAAATGTAGCGGCTCTATCGGTTTTTGTATTTGCTTGTGCAGTCGAAGGATTGCAATATTTAAATATTGTTGATCGGCTCGGACTAAGGCAGTACAAAGTTTTAGCAATTATTTTAGGAACTACTTTTGATTGGAAAGATATCTTTGCTTATGCGCTCGGTACTGCGATCATATTGGCATGGGAAAATAGAACGGTTAGAGGCGGTGCAAAGCCTCATCTCTAGCCGTTCTAGAGAAAATTGAAATCGTTATGTTAGGGTGAGTTCTAGACATTCTATAGAGTTCCAATCATTGCTTCTATTTGTCGAAGCCGACCTTCGGCTAGCCGATCGCGACATTGTTTTACCGATTGCGATGGCTCGGTGGAACGTAATGATTCAAACTGGCAGTGCTGCGCTTGGTATAGTAGCCATTGACGTTGCCCAGAAGAATTCTTTAGCTTTGGCTGATTCAAGATTTTAGCTAGGCGTTGGGTAGTTACGTCCGTCGTAAGTTGAGAATTATTTTTTCCTTGTAAATCGGCAATCCGATCATTAGCAACCCTTGCTCGACAGCTGAAATTTAGAAGTGGATAAATTGAACCGCCTCGAAACGGTGCGCTCAATTCCTGACAATGGATATCTCGATAAGAAGTCCAAGTTTGTTCGATCGCTTTGAGTTGAGATTTCCTTGCTTCAGGTACCTGACTATAAATCTCTTCATAAATTAACGATCGCAAGAAATCAGCAGTTTTTGCCCATCTCGAAGCACAAATGTTTAAGGCAAGCTGGGTTTCTCCCTCACAGGCTGGAGGTGCGACTCCAAACTGGTTAGAATTGGCGATCGCTTTTGACGAGACAGGAGCGAGCGCTATACAAGATAAACCAAAACAAGATAAACCAAAGGCGATCGTTAGGGAATATAAAATCTTTTTCATACTAAATTAGGCGATTTATTAGAAAGATTTTACCGTGGTGGTTGGGGGGGCGGGGCCGCGCCACCCCAAACATGATTTTTTTAAAAAATTATAGTTTTTTTTTTTTGTT
>JBBRMK010000140.1:0-7996 GCA_038230875.1 Pseudanabaenales cyanobacterium | reverse complement strand
TCGCCTAACAGTTCTTGCCTCAATAAGAGCGATTGTTGGTAGAGTGGTTCCGCTTCTGCATCTCTCCCTTGCGATTTGTATAGCGATGCGAGGTTGTTGATACTGGTGGCGACATCGGGATGCTTGTCGCCTAACAGTTCTTGCCACAATAAGAGCGCTTGTTGGTAGAGTGGTTCCGCTTCTGCATCTCTCCCTTGCGATTTGTATAGCAATGCGAGGTTGTTGATACTGGATGCGACATCGGGATGCTTGTCGCCTAACAGTTCTTGCCTCAATAAGAGCGATTGTTGGTAGAGTGGTTCCGCTTCTGCATATCTCCCTTGCGATTTGTACAGCATTGCGAGGTTGTTAATACTGATGGCGACATCGGGATGGCGATCGCCTAATAGTTCTTGCCACAATAAGAGCGCTTGTTTGTAGAGTGGTTCCGCTTCTGCATATCTCCCTTGCGAACGGTACAGAAATGCGAGGTTGTTGAAACTGGTTGCGACATCGGGATGGCGATCGCCTAACAATTCTTGTGTAGCTTTTAAACCTGTCTGAAACGGATCTTCGGCGAGTGCGTAGAGTCCTTGTCCTGAATAGAAACACGCAATTCCTGTAAATGCCCAATATAAATCTTCTTCAAGATTGGGAATATCGCCCAACATATCCCGACTCAGCATATCTAAATGCGGAATCGCAGGAGCAACACGAGCAATCAAATCTCGCGTTGGTGATTGGGGTATCTCTTTAGAAATATGCAGCAAACTCCTCACAAAAGCCTTCCGAAACAATTGATTTTCGGTCGCTTGAGCCAACCTATCTCGAAAGAACTCTCGGACTAAAGTATGAATCTTATAAAAATTGTAATTCTCTCCCACTGGCTGAATCAAATGCAACCGATCTAGCTCTCCCCTCGCCTCATCCAGTTCTGATTGTGTGATTTCGGCGATCTTTGCCATATATGCCACCAACTCCCACAAAATTTCCACAGGTGCAAACAAACCCAACCACATCCCCACCCGTTGCGATGCAACGCTGAGGTCTTGCCAACTGAGCAAAATCGCAGCCTCCACACCGCGATAAGCATAAAACTTATGTTTGCGATCTCGTGACAGCGCCTTATCCGCCAGACGCAAATTTTCTTGCAAATTTGCAAAAGTCAAATGCCGATTTTTTACCAGATATTCTCCCACCAACTCGAGCGCCAATGGCAAATAACCCAAGGTTTCACAAACTTGCTCGACCATCGCCAACTCGCGATCGACCTTCACCGACCCCACGATCTTCGTGAACAACTGCAACGCCTTCTCTTTTGACAGCACATCCAAAGACAAAGACACAAAACCCAAATCTAGATCCCGCTCCCGCGTCGTCACCAATACCCGTACCCGTTCATCGTTCGGCATCGCCGCGTCAGGGATACTCTCCGCATTCGGCACATCATCCAAAATCACCAACAGCCGCCCCTGCTCTGGTTTCCAATTCAGCCAATACCAAGCCGATTGCTCCTCTAGACTAGCCGACTGCATCGATTCAGGTAAAGCGAGATAGGGATTTGCCAAAGTCACCACTGCCTGCGCCAAACCGATTCCGCGCAATTGCAGCCAATATTGCGCCACATATTCGTCCTTGTAGTGCTGTGTATACTGCAAGGCAAGTTCTGTTTTCCCTACGCCACCCATGCCCTCGACCGCACAGACGATTACCCCTTGTCCATTCTGCAATTTTGCATGAATTTGCTCTAGTTCCTGCTCCCGTCCCACAAAGTTGGGCGATCCTTGTCGCACATTGCTAGGGATCGGCGGATTTACCTTTGACGCTTCGTTAATAATCGTTTTGCCAACGCTTTGATCAATATTGGCTTTAATATCGCGAGCATTTACATTTTGAAAGGCAGTTTGATTAATTTGTTGATCGCTCATGGCTTACCTCCTGCAAACTAGCAACAGAGATATGCGTCAAATAAAACTCCTCACCTTCCGAATCGCGCAAGGCATCCAAATAAGCATCAATCCCACGCGGCTTTGGAAACTCATCTACATCTACCAAATGCAAAACCAACGCCGATCGCATCAGGACTGTAGTCGCCTCTAAAGTCTCACCCGTCGCGATACATCCCACCACATCAGGCGAATATGCCGAAAACCCAGTGTCACTTTTTTCCAAGACGATTAAATATTGGTCGATCATTTTAAACCTGCCTGTCTGAGAATACTTGCCAGCGTCCCTTTGCGTACATCATCACTCAACTTACCCGCCACAGTCACTTTTCCTGATTTTGTAGGATGCTTACACTGTCGATGACTACCCACAGTATCAACCAAAAACCACCCGTCAGACTCAAGCAATTTAATCAAATCGCGGATTTTTGTCGTCATAGATTTGATGTTACCGATCGCCATCCAATATCAAGGCGATCGCTTTGTCAATAATTGCCGCGCGATCGACCATCGCACCCAACTCAGCCGACTCATAATGTCCACCAAATGCTTCCGCTGCCGCCAAATCTAACGCAAAATCGTATGTCTCATTCAGAGTTTCCCATAGCTCTGAATCCGTAAGATACTTACCACCCGCCTTACGCCGTCGATTTGTCTTTTGGATCTCATTAACCGCGTTTTTGATAGACAGATCCCAAGAGCGAGTAGTACGTCCTTCAGCAGCTCGTTTAATTAAATGCAAGAGGAAAATTTTGGCATAGCTAGAAATCTTGTTGATTTTGTCATCTTTGCTCATTTCGGTCATCTCTTCCACCAACAGCAAAGCATCAGAAATATTGCCCCCAATCAGCAATTCTCGAAGTTCTAATAACTCTTCCATTTCTTCAACCTCTAGCCTTGAAACCTAATCTACGTTTTGCTTGATTTTAAAAACCTCATCACCACACACATTCCCAAAGCAAATTAAAATCAGACAGTCCCAATTTTTATTAAAAATTTGAGGCTGTCCTTCCAAATATCTACACCAACCAATCTAAGCTTTGTTTAGACTCATGCCATTGGTCTCAGCATACCGATTCATAAATCTCAAGAAGCGCTCCCATTCGTTTTCGCCGTTGATTTTATGAATTGCTTCAATTCCTGCCGATTTTCCATTGATAAATTTAGCGTTGACATTTCGAGTCACCATTTCGCCTTCTTCATCAATCATATACATTCCCAAAATCTCGTTATTACCAGCATTTGCGCCAGTCATACAGTTGGGTGCATCAAAAATAAACACCGCAACACTAGTATCGCCATCCTTAGATCGCGTAATTTTTACATCAGTAGCTTCTTCATCAATCCCGAGCGATAACTGTATTTTTGCTGTCATTTTTTAAAACCTTGAAAAAACTCATTAAAAAGAATAGTTGTATTAACATAACCCAAAATCAACGCCATACAAATGAGGTTAATCAAATGACGTTAATCAAATACGACAGTTCTCAAACCTAACCCTGAACCTGCCGACTGTCCATAAACCAACACGCGATTTTCTAAATGCTGTCTCACTGCTCTTGCGAGGACAACCCGCTCTAAATCTTTACCTTTACGAACGAGATCAGTAACCGAATCACGATGCGAAACACGAATTACATCCTGTTCGATAATTGGTCCCTCATCGAGTTCTTCGGTCACATAATGCGCGGTCGCACCAATAATTTTTACACCACGTTTATAGGCACGATGGTAGGGATTAGCTCCTGCAAAGGCTGGCAAAAATGAATGATGAATATTTATAACTTGTGGAAATTGCAGAAGAAAGTCTGGACTTAAAACCTGCATGTACTTCGCTAAAATCACTAAATCAATTTTGTATTGCTTCAGGATGGCGAGTTGTTGCTTTTCTTGTTCTAATTTATTGTCAGCCGCGATCGCAATGTGATGATAATTAATCCCAAAATTATGAGCAACTTTTTCTAAATCGGGATGGTTACTAATTACTACAGGGATAACTGCTGAGAATTCATGCGATCGCTGACGCAAAATTAAGTCATACAAGCAATGATCTTGTTTAGATACAAAAATCGCAATCCGACTTACATAATCAGAAAACTGAATATTCCATTTAGCTTGAATTTCGGTTGCCAATTTCTGGAAGGTCGGCGCAATCTCTTCACGCGCTAGATCAAAGGTGTCTAAGTCCCACTCAACCCGCATCAAAAATAGTCCAGCCGTACTATCAGCATGTTGATCGGCATGGAGAATATTGCCATCATGGGAAAACACCCAGTCAGAAATTTTTGCAACTAAACCTTTTTGGTCTGGACAAGAAACAAGTAAAGTCGCAGTAGTCATAAATTAGGCTGCCATAAATATTTTCGCAAATCAATCTTACCTGCTTCATTAAAGCGAATACCTTCGCCCTCAAGTAGCGATCGCTGCAAATAGTCACTACCAAAACGCAAAGGCGAAAGCGAAACCTCACCCTTAGCATTTACCACCCGCTGCCAAGGAATATCTAAAGTTTTAATGTCAACTCGGTAAAGCGCATACCCGACCACACGCGCCTTTCCAGCCAAATTTGCCAACTCAGCGACCTGCCCATAAGTGGCGACCCGCCCTTTGGGAACTTGTCGCACAATCTCATAAATGCGATCGTAAGAGTTGGATTTATTATTCATACATTACTGACTATAATACGAATTTATTCTTCCTATCAATAATTAGTGACTCAAATCACTTCCCTTTCCTTAAAACTTTAACTATCATGGTAAATGTCAGATCACCAAGACATTTGCACTGGAGAAACTTCAATGTTAGCGGCGGAATGTATCGATTCCAGGGCTATAGTAAATATAGAGGAAAAGCGCCGAACGACTACGCGCATCGCTATGCGAGTACCGAGGAGGTGCTACGGGGAACCAATTATTTCTCGCCTCTCTTGTGAACACGGGCTAACTATAAATATTATTGCGGCTCTTCTTGGCGAAAGTCCAGAAGACGATGGCTGGTTCACTTTAGAACTGACTGGAACCACTCAACAGATTCAAAGTGGAATTATTTATCTAGAAGATCTAGATTTAGAAATTTGGGATAAAACGGCTGTCGAAGAGGAAAGCTGGTAAATAAAAGAGAAAGGCTTGCGTAGCAAGCCTTTCTCTTTTTTAAGGAACAAGGGGCTTAAGCCCCTTGTTCTTTTGTGTTTTTATGATTATTTGTTAGGCTGAGGAGTCAAACGTAAGTAAGGCTTTACAGGATTGAAACCTTTAGGGAATTTTGTCTTGGCTTCTTCATTAGAAACTGAAGGCACGATTACGCAATCATCACCATCTTTCCAGTTAGCAGGTGTGGCGACGCTATAGTTGTCGGTCAGTTGCAATGAATCAATCACCCGCAAGATTTCGTCAAAGTTGCGACCTGTACTAGCAGGATAGGTCAAGCTAAGGCGAAGTTTTTTGTTGGGATCAATGATAAACACTGATCGCACAGTCAAGGTGTTACCTGTTGCTGAGTTAGGGTGAATCATGTCGTAAAGTTCAGAAACTTTCTTATCTTCATCAGCAAGAATCGGATAGTTAAGAGTAGCGCCTTGAGTTTCTTCGATATCGCCAACCCAACCTTTGTGCGACTCAACGCCATCTACGCTCAATGCGATCGCTTTGATATTACGCTTATCAAATTCGCCTTTAAGTTTAGCGACAGTTCCCAGTTCAGTAGTGCAGACAGGTGTGAAATCTTTAGGGTGAGAAAATAAAATTGCCCAGTTATCGCCGATCCACTCATGGAAGTTAATTGTCCCTTCGGTCGAGTCTTGAGTAAAATCAGGTACGGTATCGCCTAAACACAGTGTCATAGTTTTAATTTAGTATTTTAGTTTGATCTTCAGTGTTGTAAATCTAAGATACAAGATTACAGGAAAAATTGATAGCTTCATAGGGCGGTATTCCCATCGCCTTACTGTAGATTAGGACATTGTCTCATATTTAAGTTAGGAGATATTCAGATGGCAACATTATGTTCTAACTAATAGTGAATATATCGAGTCTCAGCTAAGCCCTGCTTTTGGCAACATTCCTATCCGAGAAATAGTCCCTCAATTTATCGAACGTAGCTTTTTAGAAGGCAGAAGCTCAGCAATTCGAGCATTTCGACTATGGGTTAAGCAATATACTTCAGAGATTAAATGATTGACATTGTGCGATCTTTACAGGAAACTTAGTAACTGCGAGATTAGATGTCAAAAGCGTTTAACTCACCAGCTAAAAGCTAAAAACTAATAGCAAAATCTGCAAAATACCAACGCGGAACTGGCGGAATTGGTAGACGCGCATGTTTCAGGTACATGTGTTGAAAGACTTGGGGGTTCAAGTCCCCCGTTCCGCATTAATCAATAAAAAAGCTCGCTTAGCGAGCTTTTTTATGGCAATATTTGAATAATTTTTGTCTCAAGTTGAGGGTTACGCTTTACAAACTTTTGAATTGTCTTTCTCCCCAGATTTTGTTACTCCCTTCCCAGTAAAGATTAGACGGTGCGGCACGCCGCTAATTCCTAGGTTTTAAAGTCTATTTTTCTACTGAAAAGAGAGTAAGACTGATCTCTATCTTTTTCTCAAATCTCTCGATTAATTTGTGGTTGATGTTATGCATCTTTGTCACTGGATGAGAACTCAAAAAGAAATGGTTTCAGCTCAAATAATTAAGAGTATTTGAAAATTTCTAACTTTAGCTAAAATTGCGATTAGATTATTTAAGTTCATCTTAAAAAAGAGATTGAAGAGATTGAAGACTTTTCAAACACACTATTAATTTCACTTCTTATAATCGGTATCTCCCATGAATGTAGACAAGCAACAAAATATACAACCGACTCCACCATTTAACGAAAAAAATTCTGAGACTCCAGAGATTGGCGGTGGGTTGCCAGTAATTCAATATTGGGCAGAGCATACGCTGAACCCAGAAGGTCCTAAGCTGTGGGAAACGTTGCTTCATAAAAGTGCGTGTCTATCTTGTTCATGGGGTACAGGCGGACAGAAAGGTGGCTTTACTAATGAAGAAGGCGAAAAACTGCAACGTTGCATGAAAAGCGTTGAGGCCATTTCTGCTGAAATTAAACCCGCTGTTCCTTCTCATGTTTTTGAGAAAAAAAATATTACTGAGCTTCAGCAACTAACATCAATGGAGTGCGATCGCTTAGGACGACTCAACTTTCCAATGATTTTGCGCGAAGGCAAATCCCATTACGAACGCATCTCTTGGGAAGAGGTTTACGCGATCGCGGAAGCTGCTCTCCGCAAACAACCAGAGCGAGTCGCGTCCTACAGTTCTGGTCGAGCCTCTAATGAAGCGGCTTATGTATTGCAGTTAATGATGCGCGCGTTGGGTTCTAATAACTTGGCAGACTGCTCTGATTTGTGCCATGCTCCTTCGACTACAGCTTTACAAGCGATGTTGGGGACAAAAACCTCAGTCGTGAGTTTGGAAAGCTTAAAGGAATCTGATTGCGTGGTACTCACGGGTTCCAATCCTTCTTATAATCAGCCTCGCTTGATGAATGAGTTGATCCAACTGCGCGATCGCGGCGCTAAGGTAATTGTGATTAATCCAATTATGGAAATTGGCTTAGTAAAATTTGGTTCACCTTCATATCCATTAACATTATTAACTGGCACGGATATTTCAACTTTGTACCTGCAACCAATTCCTGGTAGCGATGTCGCCCTATTTACAGGTATTCAGAAATCTCTAATTGAGCAAGAACTGATTAAAGCTGCATATCTGCAAGTACATACTGAGGGTTGGGAAGCAGTGCTAGAACAAGCGCGATCAACTACTTGGGAAGCCATTACGTCAACCTGTGGAGTTTCGCAAGCAGAAATTGAAGTTGCCGCTAAGATCATTGGTACTTCTAAAAAAGTAGTATTTGCTTGGGCGATGGGAATTACTCAGCATACAAATAGCGTGGATAACGTTTATGCGATCGCCAACACCGCTTTGATCACGGGTAATCTTGGTAAAAAAGGGGCAGGCGTGATGCCTGTACGAGGACATTCCAATGTGCAGGGCTTTGGCTCTATGGGCGTAAC
>JBBRMK010000139.1:0-8318 GCA_038230875.1 Pseudanabaenales cyanobacterium | reverse complement strand
CTTATAATTAATACAAAAATTAAAACCCAAAAAGCTTGTTGTTTATTTTAAATCATTTTTCATTTTTTAGATTTCGTCAGCTATGTTATTAAAAAATAAAAACCCAAAACAGAGTTGCGGCGCTCCGCGCCGCAACTCTCTTTTGGGTTTTATGTCCTGATACACTTGGCGACAGCTATATTACTAAGGTTTAGGTGCAGCCTTAAAAATACTTTTCCAAGCTTCTACAGTGCCTGCGCCAATCGGCAAATCGGAAGTAGAATCATCTCTCCAGACTGCTCTAATTGTCATATTCCCCGCAGGTGCATTTGCCAGAACTTCGGCTAGTTGACTATCAACTTCTCCACTTGTGTAAGTATAAATCTCCCCGTTAAGAGCAAACAATAGAGCCTTAGGTGATCGCGATCGCGATCTTTGTTCGCGAATTGGATCTCTGTCTGTATAACGCTCATCGATATAGCGATCGTGATACCAGATACGGCGAGTTTTACGGATGCTGCGATAACCAACAGTTTCTGTCCAATATTCCGTATATGTTGCCTTAATTCCCTGTCTTGACCAACTGGTCACAAAAGCAAAATCATCGGTGAAGTGCTTATCGTAAACAAGTTTGCCATCAAAAGCATTATCGATAACACTTGACCAAGGTACATCAGAATCTTGTTTAACAGATGTAGGCACTACTGCAAAAGCGCTAGGTGTTACGGCAAATAGTAAACCGATGCTAATTCCCATAGCTACAAATTTTTGGCGCATGGCTAATCATCCCTTTTCTCTAAATCAGAATTACTAAATCAGAACTTGAATTTATCTCACTCTTTGAACAGTGAGTTTGTACGACCCTTTACCTGTGCGATCAAAAGCATTCACGATGGTTCGATATGTTCCTGTAAAAGGCAGTTCAAGCGTCATTGTCGCTTGTTTACGACTAGGTAAGCCATTATTTTCTTGCAATACCTTGCTATTGGGAGAAAACAATACTAAATAAGGATGAAAATCAGAACTGATAAGTTCAATCTGTACAACTTGTCCTGCTTGTCCATTAAAACTAAAGGCATCAAACAAGCTCCCATCTCTCGCCAAGATTCGACTCTGGGTTCCTAAAACTCCATTCTTCTGTAAAAGGATTCGGCGATCGCCTGTTGATTCGGCAGTAAAGTTATTGCTCAAACTTCCTACGATTGTAAATGAACCAGTTTTACCAGTTTCGTAAGAATTAGCATAGAGAGTATATTTACCTGTACTTGGTAAAGTGACCTTGAGGCGCGCATTTTTGTCGCCAGCCCCATCATCATCTTCAGCAACTTTGCGTCCATTCGCGTCAAAGAGCACCAAATAGGGATCAATGCCGTTACCGCGCATCTCGATCACCACTGACTGCCCTGCTTGACCCTGAAATTGATACGCTTTGTAATAACTACCATCGGGTAATGTATTGTCAGAAGCGCTGAGTGATGACGCGATCGCCTTTCCATCAAGAGTAAGAAGGCTAGGATTAGAAATTACAGGCGTAGGATTATTAGTGATTGTCCCTTGTTTTACGGCGGCAATGAATTTCTTAACTGTATCTGCCTCGATCGCTAGACCGATGCCGCTATTAACCGAGTTTGTTGTAAAAATTGCTGTATTTACACCCACTAATTCACCGCGACCATTGAGCAAAGGACCCCCTGAATTTCCAGGATTAAGCGCCGCATCAGTTTGCAATAATTTACGTTCAAGATCAATGCGACTGATGATCCCTGTGGTAAGCGTCCCTGCAAAGCGTCCAAAAGGATTGCCGATCGCAAAAGCTCTTTGCCCTACTTGAATATCACTCGAAGTCGCAATCTGAATTGTAGGCAGACTTTCAGTTACACCTTCTAATCTAATCACTGCCAAATCAGGATTGCGAGTACTCGCAATCACCACGCCCCGAAATTGACGCTTATCACTAAGGATTACATTTACTGTGGTGGCACCGCGAACAACATGGGCATTAGTCAAAATCAACCCCTTAGCATCAATGATCGAACCGCTACCACTACCGCGTTGGGATTGGATTGATACAACCGCAGGACTAGCTAATTTATAAACACGAATATTCGTAGCTTCGTCTGATTGAGCTTGGACAGGATCAGACGATATCAAAGGAATAGTAGCGATCGCACTTATGCTACCGCAAAATAAAAGGCTAGAGGCAATAAAGTTAACAAATCCTTTTTTTATTCCTTTTTTCACAAAACCATCCTTAACGAGCAGTCTCTTTTTAATTGCAACTTAATACCAATGTAGACAAAGTGGTTGAACCTCTGGTTCCCAGATTATAGAAAACTGCAATCAAGTCGCTTTAACTATTTCCTAATTATAGCGATGACTAACTTTAAACAAAAAATACTGCCTGTTGAAGCTTTAAATAGTACAAAGAATTTTTGAAAGTGTCGCTTCGCAGCACTTTCAAAAATTCTTTGGGTTTTACAACAGCGCAAAGCGCTGTAGAGGTGGTACAAATCACTATCTCTATTTTTTTGTTTATGAAATTTGAATTGTGTAGGGTAATTTTTGATTACTATTTTGATCATTAAAAGTAATCATTTTCTGAATGCTACGGTCGCCCTTCTTTACTGTTACTTGATAAGTCCCAAAGAATGCGCGCGTTGAATATGTACCAGTGCGATCGCCTGAATTGCTAGTTTTACCGATCGTATTGGTTCGCCACTGTTCCAGTACAATCTGACGATAGGCCGTTGCCGCAGGGAGTGGTTTAAACTGGCGATCGTAGAGTGCAGTTCTCGGCTCCCATGCAGCACCTTCCCAAAATCCCCATAAGGTAATTCCTTTGACAGCGGGATGTGCAAAAGCAACACGATACAAATCTGTGAGAACTTGAGCTTTGCGAACTTCACTATCTGCAACAACGCTAACTTCTGTAATTTTGATTGGTAAGCCTAATTTAGCTAAAGTATCGATACTTGATTGCATGGTTCCGACAGAAATATTTTCGCGAATATGGGCTTGGATGCCGATCCCGCCAACTGGTACGCCACGATCCAAGAGTGTCCGAATTTGTTTAGTGTAAGCATCGACCAGTTTGCCGTTTAGGATGTCGTATTCATTGAGGTAAAGCCGAGCTTGAGGATCAGCTTTTGCACACCTTGCGAACATCTCATCAACAATGCGATCGCCTAATCTACCGCGAAAAAAATTGCCATGCAACATTTCATTGAGAACATCATATTCACTAATCCGCCCTCGATATCGACTACAAATATCGGTCGCGCGCTTGTAGACTGCTTGGCGTAAATCATCGTTACTTAGTTGCTTTAACCATGGTTGGCTCCAGCGTTCAACTTCCCAAAATAAGTTGTGTCCGCGCATCGGCAAGGGATAATTGCGATCGCTCCATGCCAGAATACGATCAGCATCAACATAATTAATCTGTCCACGATTTGACTCTGTAGAGTACCATTTGAGCGCGTCTTCATGAACACTGCTATTTGCTAGCTCTTTAGCTATTTGTAAATACTTTTTCTGGTCAGATTTTTCTACATTGTCGCTAAACATTTCTGTCCGTAAAGACGTACCAAACTGAAAAGCATGAGACATTTGCTTGATCGTAACTTCAGCGTCAGCGATCGGACTTCGTTTAGCATCGATCACTTTTATCTGTAAATCGCCCATGCGAATTTTACGAATCCTTTCATCAAGTTGATTAATCGTAGGTTCAATCAACTTGGCTTGAGAGGCAGCAACCATTGAAAAAGTAAGAGGCTGAAACAATCCAATTAAGATTGCGATCGCCGATATCCACAACAGTAAGCGAGTGTTACTTAAAATTGCCATAACATAATTGCCATAACCTAGCAGTTAGTTTAATTTCTATGAACATTTAATAGCGGCTTGCACTTAAAAATTGCCGCAACAATTTCCAAGAATGAATCTAAACCATTAGGCTTTTTCCGCTCTTTCCACCATTCTAATGAGCAATATAATAGAACGATTAATTTGCGATTCTGTTCAAGAGTAACATCACTAAACCTTATCGATGCATTGCCAAATCTATGGCTACTAGCAGCACGCAACACAGTACATTTAATGGTAAATCCTTGCTCCACAAACTCTAACAAACCTTCCTGATCATGTTTTAAGTTTAAAAGCTCATTGTTTTTATTCAGCGTCAGACTTGTACCTCCTTCTGATAAATCGTTGGTATAACCCCAGTAAACTCGATCATCAATTGTTAGCTTACAAAATGTACACAATGGAAATCGATCAACATCGCGACGTACAGGCTGATCAATCGAGGAAAGTACTGCTACTGCCATAACAATAAAGTTGTAAAGCAACCAAACCATAAGTATTTCTTTGCCTGCATACTCATGCTGATTTATCGCCCAAAAACCAAGCATATATCCCCCATAATGAAATACTATGCCAATCACAGTCAGCGCCATGATGATCAGTAAAGGATATGTTTGATTGAAATTGTAATTTTTACGATCAGCTTTAACTCCCTTGCGAGTAGCAGTCGAAGCTTTAGCAAAGGGATTGCGTAAAACTAAAAATAAACGATTGAGTGCAGGGAAGCAGAAGGCTGTCTCGTAAACTTCATTCCACACGGCAGACAAACGATCGCCTGTTGACCAGCCAAATACAAACATGAATGCGATCGCAAACGGAGCTGCATAAAAAAGATATTCAGGGACAGCTGTAATCAAAGGAGCCGTTCCAAAAAACATGCTTAACAGAGGCATAATCAAAGATATAGCTCTAACAACAGGATTAAAGCAAAATAAAATCAGCGAAATATGAAAGCTCTTTTGGATCCAGTTTAACTTTGTCCATATATGCAAATCCTTACGAAAATAAACCTGCATATTCCCCTGTAGCCAACGCAATCTTTGGTCAAGAAAATCCGCAAACATACGTGTTGATTCACCCATGCTCAACAGCTCATTTACATATGCAATACAGCCACCATTAGTAAGAATCTTGATCGAAGTTTGATAGTCCTCAACACAACAACCAGTGTAATAACCACCAATCGATTCAAGACTGCTTCGACGCACTACATATGATGTACCGCAACAGATCACGCAGTTACCATTATCTCGACTTGGCTGAACATGTCCAAAGAAATGCTCCATATCATTGGGCATTTTATTTGATAGCCCCAAATTACGAGCATGATAATCGGGATTATAGAAAAACTGAGGAGTTTGGACAAGATCGTATTTAGAATTCTGAAAAAAGCCAACCGTCCGCATCAAAAAGTTTGTAAATGGCACGAAATCAGCGTCCATTATTGTAATCAGTTCCCCATTAGTTTGAGGCAATGCGTTGTTTAGGTTACCTGCCTTAGCGTGATTATTATCAGGACGAGTAATATATTTACACCCCAGTTCCTCAGCCATTTGTTGAATGTGCGGACGGCGAGTATCATCAAGAATATAGACCGTCTTATTAGGATAATCCATTGCTTGACAGCCAATCGCAGTGCGACGCACAATAAAATCTGGCTCTTTATATGTAGGAATGAACACATCTACTGAAGGCAAATATTCACCTGCTATTACTGATTGTTCATAGTAATCAGCTTCTTTTTGACGTTTAGTTTCGGTTGTCCAAGTTGTCTGAAAAAGATATAACAAATACGTGCTGATCCATACCAATTCATTAATCAGCAAAACAATACTGACGATTATGCTCAACCAATGAGATGTATTTAGAGTGGATGTAACTCGCCATACTAAATATCGAACCGCCAAAATACTAATAACTGTGTGAACTATTAAACGAGTGAAGTTATTTGCGGGCAGAAAGATTAATGTGATGCAGAAAGCGGCGATCGCTGATGCAGGTATAAATATGTCATCTAAATTAGTTGGTAAACTTAAAAAATTAGGTAATACACGCAATTCTAAAGGATTAACATTTTGAAAAGGCAGTAAAGTCGGACGGTTTAGCGTCACAAATATACAAGCCATACAAACTATAAGACTGATGATAAAAAAGCCCCAAACCCAAGGAGAAATATGTTGCTGCGTAATTGATTTGGGGTTCAGTACTAACTGTAATATTGGCAGAGGAAACCTAGCTTTTTTTGCCTTAGGTTTAGGTGGTTGTACTGTAATTTTCATAGTCTTAGAATAATCTCTTTAGTTTGGTCAAAACAAAAAGCGTGAGGCATTAAATACCCTAGTAACAAATGCTAATTAATGTATTACCTATAAACTTATTTAATTTGAATTAAAAAACTTTAAAAATGTCAATTGAGAAGGTTGCAATTTGTTACAATCTATACAATCAGGATTTATTTATAACTTATTGATATTTTATAAAAGGCTCATTTATAAGACTCAACTCTTACAAAATATCAATTGATTAATATTGAAATTTGATAAAAAGTTTTGACTAAAATGAAGTTTTTATATGCAGAATAAAGACTTATAAAATTCATATTCCTTATTAATTTTTCGTATTATCTTTGATACTAATTAGTTTGACAACTCCTAAAAGTTATTTAAAAGTTATATAAATTCTATAAAAACATCAATAAAGTTACTAAAAAGTTATATGGAAATCGTTATAATTTCCGAAAGCCAAAAAAATAGAGCAGATACTTTACTTCTGCTCTGTTTTTTATTTAAAACCAAAATGTGGGTGTGCCGCGCGAAGCGCGGCACACCCACGGTAAAATCTTTTCAAGAAATCGCCTTAAGATTCTTGCTAGTAATCACGCATATAAATACTAATTACTTATTAAGCGTAACTTTGCCCGTATAGCCAACATAACAAAAGAAATTAGGTGCACCTAAATCAGAATTTTTATCAAGATCAACTCTTACTTGGGTGGTGCGCGGTAAATTTTGCGGGATCGTAATTGCAACATCTTCTCCAGCATTAAAACGTCCTAAGCCTGAACGAATTAGACTAACTTTGCCATTTAAAACGAGCGTGCTAGCAGCATATAATTCTATTTTTGCAGGCATACCAATTTGAATAGCTTCCACTGATTGTTCTTCAACATATACATCTACCCAACGTCTCGAACAATCGATCATCTGTCCAATAGATTGCTCTTGACGAACAAGTTGCCCTTCACGAGCATCAAGTTTCCAAATTACTCCAGATACAGGTGATTTCACGATCGCATTGCGGCGACGGCTAACATCAGCATTAGCTTCAACAAGTTCACTTTTAGCGTCGTTAATACTTTGACGCAGAGCTGTAATCGTACGTTGTTGATTTGCGATTTGCAACTGAACTTCTTCTAATCGAATCCGAGGATCGGAATTACTGCGGGTACGATCAAGGGTTAGACCTATAGAAGCGGCTTCACGATTAGTAAGTACGCTTTGTCGGCGAGCTTCAAGACTTTCGACTTCAGATTTTCGAGCCTGAAATTCTACTTTTGCTAAATCAAGAACAGCTTGAGAATATGCTCCTTCTTTCTGGAGAAAAACAGAGCGATCATAGTTAAGTTCGGCAAGCTTAGCCCGAGTGATCGCACCTCTAAGATCTGACTCAAATTGTTCATTGCGATCGCTATAATCACTAACTTCAAGACGTTTCTGATTTTGGTTGTCAGACTGTAGCAAATCAGTCAAACTTAGCAATTGGTCAAGTTGTCCTTCAGCACTAGCAAGCTGAGATTGTTGACTACTGAGGCGACTACTAATTTGCTTTGCCTGTAGATTACTTATTTGATCATTCTCAACAGACAACAAAACAATGTCTTTTTCGATGATACTTCCTGTATCTGCTTTCAAAGATTTAATAATTCCTTCTTGCGGTGTTTTAATATCAATGACAACACCATTCACGACTGCATCTAAGCTGGCAACAGATGTATATTTAGATTGAACCAAACGAATTGCCCATGTAATTAACCCAATACTGAAGACAACAATCAATATATTTGCAATCAGAGAGCGATTGGCGATTTGTCTTTTTGGTTCTTCTTTTAGCATCTCTTTTAGCATGAACGTTTTTTAGATTTTCGATAATCAATTTAAAATGTAAAAAACAATATATTAAATTACAGCCTACAAGTTTTTATAGTTTGCTTACTTATGTAAAGTTAGCAAACTAATTCCTATATTGACTCCTAATTTATAACAGCCAGATTTAAACTCAATATCTTATCTTAAGATTAATTTTAGATTTGAATATCAAATTTTCAGAATGTCTAAGTTAGTCTGATTGACTGACAAAAGTCCAAAAACATTGCTGTTAAAAGATTATAGGTTGTAATCACTCAGTGCCAAGGGTACGACACTTAACGCAAAGCGGTGGTTTCACACTCGGGAAATTTTGTGATTTACCCAAAAATACAT
>JBBRMK010000138.1:0-8593 GCA_038230875.1 Pseudanabaenales cyanobacterium | reverse complement strand
GGTTAATTCGTTGTATACATTTGGGTTTTGGAATTTGCGTCCAATCCCCATTCTCGCAACTTCATGAGCGCTGCGATTAGTAATATCTTTACCGTGATAAAACACATGCCCAGAAGCAACAGGAGATTTACCAACGATCGCGTCAAGAAGTGTACTCTTACCAGCTCCATTTGGACCAATTATCGTCACAATTTCATTCTCCCAAACATCTAAATCCACACCTTTTAAGGCTTTAAAACCCGAAAAAACTACTTTTAGGTCTTTCACCGATAGGACTGCACCTTCTGTATGAGTCGCTATACCAGTTTCAACGGATGTCACTGTTGTCATAATTTCAACCCTTCTCAATTTCTAAAGATATGCAATATTGTTGAAGTTCGGGATTATTAACACTTTGATTAAGCATTATGAAAACCTTTACTTCGAGATCTTGAGAGATTATGGCGATCGGTCAAGCTGATTATTTTTCTTCCCAAAGAGTTTTTTAGGAATTAAACTTATTAGTCCATCTGGAAGAAATAAGACCACTAGCATCAAAATCACACCCACAATTAGTTGCCAATCCTGAGTAATCCGATCTACGGAATTTTGGATCTGACCCAACAAAATTGCAGCAACGATCGGACCGAATAGCGTACCTCTACCACCTACAGCTACCCAGATCACGACCTGAGTTCCAAAAGCAACACCAAGATAAACAGGTGAAATAAAATTATTCAAGGGAACAAATAATCCACCTGCAATTCCCGCAATTCCAGCCGAAAGCGTCCAGATGAAGATCTTGAAGTTTGCCACATCATAGCCTAGGTAAGAAATGCGATTTTCATTCTCTTTAATTGATCGCAAAATCAAACCAAAGTTAGATTGAGTTAGCCACCAACTTCCAGCCATGACTAGTGAGGCAAAAATCAAGATGATAAAGTAAATTCCTATGGGCGGAACTACTACGCCAAAAAGAATCAGTTTTGATACGTCGGTAATACCGTTAGTCCCACCCGTATAAGCTTGTTGACTAACAAAGAAAGTCGTTAAAGCTGAGGAAATTGCAAGGGTAATCACTGTGATGTAAACACCGCTTACCTTAGAGCGAAAGATAAACGAACCGATCGCATAGGCAAAACCCGCAGGAATTACGACTGTAGCTATTACTGCGACAGGAAAATACTGCAATGGGGCAATGAACCAAGGTAGTTCTTTTAAGCCATTCCACACCATAAAGTCTGGCAATGTACCGCCATAATTATTTGCCGTGGCGGAGAGATTTAGCTTCAAGTAATACGCCATCGCATATCCTCCCAAGGTAAAAAATACTCCATGGGCGAAACTAAGGATACCTGTGAATCCCCAGATTAGATCCAGAGAAACTCCTAAAGTTCCGAATAGCAACAATTTTGCCATCAGATTAGTTTGAAATGTCCCAGCTACAAATGGGAAAATCGCAAAAATCACAAAGATAATTGCGCTTACAATGAGCCATCTTTTCGGAACAAAACTTGCTTGTCGAATCCGACCTACTACTTCTGCCATGATAAAGCCTCCATCGATTGTTAATAATTACAGCGTTTTTGTTTAGCTACGCTTTTGAACCGTAAACAAACCTTCTGGGCGGTAGCGGATTAAGACAATTACCGCCGCTAACACAATTACCCTCGCGGTCGGGTCATTAATTAGATATGCGATCGCGGCGTTGGACTCGCCAATCAAAACTGCTCCTGCTAAAACTCCAATAAGTTTATCGACACCACCAGTTACCACTGTCATCCAAGCATCCACCAGATAATCCTGTCCCATTGGTGGAGCCACACTCTTAAGTGATGAAATAACCGTACCTGCAACTCCTGCAAGTCCACATCCATAGGCGAAAGTGAGCATATCGACAAGGCTAGTATTTACGCCCAAGCATTTTGCCATATCTCGGTTTTGGGTAACGGCTCTTACTTCTCTTCCTAATGTCGTGCCATATAGTAAAAAAGCAGTAATACCTAAAAGTAATAACGCCATGAAAATTATAAACAAGCGGTAATATGAGATCTCAATAGCTTGACCGCCAATTTCAAATGGAGTCCAGTTTCCGCGAATATAAGGAGGAGCTTTGACATACTTAAGTTGAGCGGTAAAGATCAGTTTCACCACACCTTGAAGGACAATACTCAATCCCCAAGTTGCCAAGAGCGTCTCCACAGCTCGCCCGTATAGCCGTCGCACAATCGTCAATTCCACGATTGCGCCAACTATTGCGGTGAACAAGAAAGAAAATGGAATTGTCATTAACAAATCCATTTTAAAATTACTTTGCAATACGAAAGTTGTATATGCGCCCAACATGATAAATTCGCCATGCGCCAAGTTAATGATCCGCATCACTCCAAACGTGATCGATAGTCCTAACCCAGTCAATAACAAAATGCCAACAATTCCAACTCCACTAAGAAGCTGGTTAGCAATTGCGATCGGATCGAGAGACTTAGCTGGCGGAGCGGCTTGCGCTAAGTATACTAGCGAAGATAATGCGTTAAATGGCAAAACATTCATGACTTTATTAGTTGGCTGTTAATTGAACCATTTGGTTTTTGCGGTTACTGATTACGTCAATAAGTATAAAAAACTTAAAACCTAAAAAAGCTGTGGCGATCGCGGCGTGATCGCCACAGCTTTTTTAGGTTTAGTCTTTAAGAGAGACTATCAGCAAATGTAGAAATCTACGCTTCCTTCAGGAATTCGACTGGAATATCCTTCTTAGTCTCTACGATCGAGTTGCTGCGGTCATCTGGGGTTTTGTGAACACAGACACGACCCTTGTAGAGAGCTTGGCTCCAAGGAATTGGCTTAACCGCAGCCTTAGTCGAAAATACAATATCTGCTTGACCATCTGCTTTCCACTTACCAATTCTGGAATAGAGATAGGTGTGGTAGTTGTCTGGATCAGACTTCACAGTTCCCTGAGGAGCCTTGAATACTTGACCTCTGGTGGCTTCACGGAGATTAGCCGTGTTAAATGGTTTACCTTCTTTAGCACATTTTTCCATTGCTTGGGCCATGAAGAATGTCTGGATGTATGCTGCTTCCATGACACCGTTGGTAACACGATCTTTACCAAATTTTGCCTTGAACTGTTCCACGAAGGCTTTATTCTCAGGAGTGTCAACCGATTGGAAATAGTTGAAGCTACTGTAGTGACCTTCGGCAAACTCAGGACCCATCGCTTGAATTTCTTCTTCGGTGGTGGGGAAAGCCATGATGGGGATGTCCTTAGAAGTGACCCCAGCATCCTTAAGTTGCTTGTAAAAAGCGGGAATACTGTCACCAACTAGATTGCTCAAGATGAAGTTAGGCTTGGCTTGCTTGATCTTGTTGATAATTGTGATGAATTCAGTTGTACCGAGTGCTGCATATTCATCACCGACAACTTCACCGCCACCGTTGACTAGCTCAGCCTTGGCGATGCGATTGCTTTCTTTCGGATAAATGTAGTCAGATCCGATGAAGAAACCTTTTTTACCAAAGTTCTTGATGCAATAAGGAATTGAATCAGTAATTTGTTGGTTTGGTGCAGCACCAGTGTAGAAAACGTTCGAGCTACATTCGTTTCCTTCGTAGTAGACAGGATAGTAGAGCAAGCTGTTTTTCTCTTCAAAAACAGGAAGCACTGACTTACGACTAGCTGAGGTGTAACATCCAAGTACACAAACAACCTTGTCTTCATCAATCAAACGCTTGGACATTTGGTTGTACAAATCCCAGTTAGAGTCTGGATTGACAACAACCATTTCAATCTTTTGTCCACTGATACCTTGCTTACCAGCCCAAGGTCCTTTACCTTCGTTGATTTGCTCGATCGCTAGGAAAGTTGCATCTTGCAATGACTTTTCGACAATTGCGATCGAGCCAGTGGTGGAGTACAATACACCAACCTTAATCCCTTTCTTGCCATCTGCGGCAGGTGCAGTCGCTGTACCGCCAGTAGTGGTGGGTGCAGGTCCACCGCCTTGACCACAAGCAACCATAACGCTACTAGCAGCAGCAATGGTTCCATACTTAATAAAACGACGACGAGTAATTCTATTTTGATCGTCATTGGGTTTATTTAGCTTCATTTATCGAAATTCTCCTTAATTGCTTTAACACTCACACCGAACAATTTAGAACTTTTTTTAACTCTAATGTCCGACCATCCAAGGACGAGATCCTGAATGGTGTTGGACTCTAGGAGTTTTTGGCTCTCGTTCAACTCTGACGAGATTAGGCTCCGAACTTACTTTCTTCGCTACCTGTGACCTAGATAGAGTCATTGGCGGCGAAAAAATCCGTTTGCCTTGCTCATTGCATTCTGGACAATAAGCAGGGTCGCTAGATTCAGCCATCGGTCGCCACACATCAAAAACATCACATTCTTCGCATCTAAATTCGTAAAGAGGCATATTTACTTTAAAATCCTTAAACTGGAAGAATGTTTTTGTCAAAGATGGCAGTTGGGATTGCAAGGGTACAGCAGGCATTGGGAATGTCTACAATACCACTCACTCGCCCTTCTACAGGCGCACAACTAAGCAGTAGATAAGCCTGCTCGCCTGTGTATCCAAACTTTTTGAGATAGGCGATCGCGTTCAAACAAGCTTGACGGTAGGCGATATGAACATCCATAAAGTACTGCTTACCACTAAACTCATCTACCGAGATTCCTTCAAATACCAAGAACTCTGAATAATGAGGTTCTACAGGACCTGGCTTGAAAATCGGATTGACCATGGCATACTTGTCAACACCACCTTTGATGATATCGACATGAATGTCAATGAAGCCAGACATTTCGATAGCGCCGCAAAAAGATATCTCTCCATCTCCTTGAGAAAAGTGAATATCTCCCATTGATAGCTTCGCGCCTTCCACATATACTGGGAAGTAGATGCGAGTACCTCTAGAAAGGTTTTTGATATCGCAGTTGCCACCATGCTCACGAGGAGGAATAGTCCGAGCCGCTTCAGCCGCAACACGAGCGTATTCAGACTGAGGCAAAGTACCGAGAACTGCATTTAATGGATTAGGCAGTGCTGCCAATACTGGCACTCCATCTATATTGATGCCAGCTCCGTAGGTGCGAAGATCTGGTTTGCTATTAACCAACTCAGTCTCTCTCTTGTTCCATTTAGCAAGTAGCTCGTGGGAAGGCGCACAGCCAATCAGTCCTGGGTGAGTAATACCCGCGAACTTGACACCAGGAATATGTCTTGAAGTAGCGTAAATACCTTGGAGATCCCAAATAGCTTTAGCAGGATCAGGGTAGTGATCAGTCAGAAAACCGCCACCATTTTTTTGATCAAAGATGCCAGTAAAGCCCCATTCATCACCTTGAAGCGCACCCATGTCAACAAGATCGACGACAAGGATGTCTCCAGGCTCTGCGCCGTTAACCCAAATAGGACCGCTCAGCACATGAACAATTGACAAATCAACATCGCGAATGTCGTCGGCGCTATCATTATTCTTGATCTGTCCATCAGTCCAGTCTTTGCATTCAATACGGAATACATCACCAGGGTTAACAGAAGCGATGGCTGGGATGTCTGGATGCCAGCGATTATGACCAGGTAACTCTTGCTCACTCATTGGCTTAGTGAGATCAACCTTGAATAGCGTCTTCGGCATAAAATCTTTCTAAGAGTTATAAAAGAACAAGTAAAATAGAACTCGATCAATACAGATTTAAAAAACCTGCACACCTTGCAAATTTCAACCAAATTCCATCGATTCAAATCATACTGCGTTACTTTTTCTTTACAATCTGTCATGTCTTATACAAAACACAATGCGATCGCATTAATCTGAATAATTCATAAATGAGAGAAAAAAAATAGTAATAGCAAAAATAAAAAAGAGCTTGGAATTAAGTAGAATTGGGGACTTAATCGATTTTACCAATAGCGTCTCTGTCTGGTAATTTAGGATCATTTAAGTCAGCAATTCTAAATTATAAAATTGGTTTTATAATGAAAATCTCTATGTTTGAGAAATAATTTCTAATTATTTTGACAACATATAGCTGTTACATAAATTGTATAAATTAATGCATAAAATTATGGAATTCGCAAACTAAATCAATTCCCAACTGAATATTTATTTGAGTATTAATATGCGTGCTTCGTGGACTGGAGAATTAGAGTTAGAATTTAGCAGAAAAAAATTATCAACACAGTTAATTCATAGCTACACAATCGCTCCTTATAAAATTCAGCGATCATTTTATCCTGAAGGGGAAGAAGTTTGTCATTGCATTCTCTTACATACCGCAGGTGGTTTAGTTGGTGGCGATCGCCTAATAGCAAGAATACATCTCCATGCCAATACCCAAGCGCTGCTCACCACTGCTACAGCTAGTAAAATCTACCGCAGCACTGGTGCGGAATCTTTGCAAAATATCCATATTCGCATCGACGAAGGTGCAAGTTTAGAATGGTTTCCTCAAGAAACGATCGCATTTGCCGAGTCGCAATATCGACAGACTACAAGGATTGAGCTAGCCCCGTCTGCAACCTGCACCATGTGGGAAATAGTCAGATTTGGGCGCACGGCTCGTGGCGAGAAGTTTGTCAGTGGTAATTGGCGATCGCATACAGAGGTATGGCGTGATCAAATGCCTTTATGGATCGATCGACAATATCTCAATGGAAATCCTGAAACTTTGCAGAGTCCTAACGGGTTGAATGAATATGCGATCGCCGCGAGTTTTATTTTTGTTGGTGCTCAGGTTGAACCTGAGTTAGTTAGTCAGATTCGTTCTACTTGGGAAGATGGCAACTATCAAGGGACATCAGGAGTAACGCGATCAATCTTCGGTTTAGTCTGTCGTTATCGTGGCAACTCTTCTAGTGATGCGCGTAGATGGTTTCAGCAGATTTGGCAGCTTTTGCGTGTATCCTATAGAAATAGACCAATTTGTGTACCGAGAGTTTGGTAACTATCCATGCAGCTAACGCCTCAAGAAAAAGATAAATTACTGATTTTTACGGCGGCTCTGTTAGCTGAGCGCCGCAAAGCTAAAGGGCTGAAATTAAATTATCCTGAAGCGATCGCCTTTATTACTGCCGAAATCATGGAAGGAGCAAGAGAAGGTCGCACAGTTGCTGAGTTAATGTCTTACGGCGCAACTTTACTCACCTGTGAAGATGTGATGGAAGGCATTTCTGAAATGATTCATGATGTGCAAGTGGAGGCAACTTTTCCTGATGGTACTAAACTGGTTACAGTTCATCAACCAATTCGTTAATTAATTTCCAAATACTTTATGGAGGTTTAAGATGATTGCGATCGCGACAACCCAAAACGAACAAGTAGAAACAGAGCTAGAGCCAAAACTAACCTTTGAACAATTTCTACGAATTTATCCTGAAAATGGACATTACGAACTTATTGACGGCGAGCTAGTTGAGATTTGTAAAATGGCATTTACACGCAACCATGATGACGTTGGCGAATTTATCGACAGACGTTTTTATCGAGAAGTTGAGCGATTATCTCTTAACTTTGTAATCAAAAGATCAATTCCCATAGTGACTCTCGATAAAGATAGGAATGAACGCGGTCGTGTACCTGATTTAAGCGTAATTGATGCGAAAATCTGGCGTTCTAATCGCAGTGATTATAAAGGATTGCGTGAAAAAATTCAGTTGGCTGTTGAGGTGACTTCTACCAACTGGGAGGATGATTATATTGACAAGTTTGAAGAATACGAACGCATCGGTATCTCTGAATATTGGATTGTTGATTATTTAGCGATCGCTAGCCGTAATTTTTTAGGTAATCCTAAAGTACAGACAGTTTTTGTCAATTTATTAGATGAAAATGGTAAATATCAAACAACTAAATTTGCTGGAGATGACAAAATTATTTCTCAGACTTTTCCTGAATTAGATTTAACTGCTGCTCAGATTCTAAACATCTAGGATGTGGTGCGAAGCACCACATCCTAATTAAGTTAACAATGGAGATAAAACTATGATTGCTGGTGAAATAATTACCCCAGACGGTGAAATTGAATTGAATGCTGGACGCGAAGTAATTACGCTCAAAGTTGGAAATTCAGGCGATCGCCCGATTCAAATCGGTTCGCATTATCACTTCTATGAAACGAATCGCGCCTTAATATTTGATCGCGATCGCGCGAAAGGCACACACCTTGATATTCCTGCGGGTACTTCGATCCGTTTTGAGCCGGGGGATGAGAAAGAAATAAATCTGGTTCCCTATGTGGGCAGTCGTGAGATTTATGGATTTAATGCTTTAGTTGAAGGCAAATTGGAGAATTAAGCTAATGAGTTACAGAATGTCTCGCCGCGCTTATGCGGAAACCTATGGTCCCACGGTTGGCGATCGCGTCCGATTAGCCGATACTGAATTATTTATTGAAGTGGAGCGTGACTATACCACCTACGGCGATGAAGTAAAATTTGGAGGTGGTAAAGTAATTCGCGATGGCATGGGACAATCGCCGATTACTAATGCCAATGGAGCCGTAGATCTCGTGATTACGAATGCCTTAATTCTTGATTGGTGGGGCGTAGTCAAGGCGGATGTGGGCATTAAAGATGGCAAAATTGTT
>JBBRMK010000137.1:0-8634 GCA_038230875.1 Pseudanabaenales cyanobacterium | reverse complement strand
GTCATAAATCGTTTGTAAGCCTCTTCTGGAGTAGAAGCCGAAGCCGCTGCTTCACTGGCTGTTGAAATTAGTTCGCTCGTTGCTTTTTGAATACCTTCTTCATTCATGAGAATCTCCTTTGCCATTACGATTTGCATAACGGTGAAGTTGAGCGGCAGTAGATCACCTCAAACTCAAAACTAATATCTCACGGCTGTCCGCTCCAACGCATTGTTATGCCGTCTTTGCTTGTGAGATCAACTTACAGCCAGCAGTTCATTAAGCTTGTTTTTTAAGTTTGGAGATGCCACTAGTGGATTGTAAATTTCTCCTGCGTAGGGTTGCCAAACATAACTAGAACTCAAGGCTCGAAAAGCTGATGATATCCCCAAATCTCGTTCAAGTATCTTTGTCAAAACTAATCCTGGGATAGACGACAAATTAGATGAGTCTTCAATAAGCTCACTGTAAGTTCTGAACTCATCAACTTCAACACCGACTAGCGCATAACGAAATGTAGGAGCAAATCGTAGAGACTGATATAATAAGAACCCTAACTCCGTCATCAAATAAGCACTTTCAGGGCTATCTATCCCCACTTCACTAAGATTATTAGGCGAAACTCGACACCACCAATTTTTTTCTATGTCTTGAAAGGTGTCCGCTCGACATTGGCACTGACGACCATTTGACAGTAACCATGATATACCCTCAAAATGTTCAGCAAATTTATGGGCGTTATTCTCATCAGAACCACATTCTGCCGACAAACTAAATACCCATGCCATTTTCATAGACTCCTACTCTTTGGGTATCCCACTAATTAACTCTTTCCCAATAGTTTTGGATGTTTGCTAATGCTGCCTCGTACTTCTCTAAAGCCATTGTAAATCTTGGCATAATTTGGCATAATGCTAACGTGTGTCCTACTATCTTGGACAGCCTGTAAATCTCCAGTGATCATGTTGTCATCAATTTGCCATAAAGGATCTTTACCCATACCACCAAATTTTCTAGGCTTGCGAAATGCGGGTAAACCTTCGATGGATAGGGAAACAGACATTCCTTTGGTGTCTCTAACGGCAACATTTACAATATCACCCTGCAACTTACGCTGTGTCTCTGGTAACAAATAGCCTTCTTCATCCAGACAACCTATTGGCATTTGCTCAATATTTATATCGATAGTTGGTCTAACGCCCAGAAGCCTAGCACTTTGTCCTAATCTGGGTTTGCCGTTCTGCTCTCCCATGCCACGATAGTAAAGTTTCGCCATCACTTAATATTGCTGTAATGTTTCATTAAGACAATTCTTAATATAGACGGTTACGCGAACAGTTTTCCCCAGATTGCATTGTTTTGATAATTAGTGATGGGGATTGCCGTATTACATTTTCTGAACATACAGATCGCAGTTAAAATTTTGAGAATTAAGGTTTGAACTCCATTACTAAGCCTAGAGAATAATTAACTGCTTGCTTGACATAGATAGTTGCATCGGGAGAATTTGCATCTTTAAGCAATTCGTCTAATTTTCTTAGTAAACTGCTTTCTAGATCAAGCCAGAAAATTCCTCGAACTCTTCTAAGATACAGCAAAGACGTTCTTTCTCCTGTATCAGATAAGTCTCTTGTGCTTACACTGGGATTATCATTACCAGACTGAAAAGCGTCTCTATTCACTTCAAAGCCAGTTTTCACTTTCCCATTTCTATCAAATCCAATGTTGGGGATAAAAGGAGGATTAGGTTGATTAGGCAGATTCTTATAAATAAACTGAATCAATTCTTCTAAATGAGGATGTAAAGATAAAAATGACAAGTTTACTTGTTGACTAAATTCCCACTGATTAGTTTGTCCAACTTTTGTGGTTTTCTCAATATAAGGCGTTATTTCTATTACTGCAACATTATATTCTCTTGAGAACTGCCTAGCATTACCTAGCTCTCCAACAGGAAGCTAATTAGTTTCGTCAAAAACAGCTAAAATATGCTCTCTTTTTTTGCCGTTTTTTAATGGTGGCTGTCTTCCGAGTTCTAAGGTTCTTTTGCATAAAGTATCCCAAAAAAGAGACCCGATAATCTTGGATGATTGTTCCTTTTCTAAAGGTTGGCTAATAATTACAAGGGAACGATTGTACAAAATTAAATCAATCTCAAGCTCTTGAAGCACTAATCCATCTGGTCTTTCGGTATGAGGTTCACTGTAAAAAAGTAGATCATCATCACTTAAAGCACTGACTAATGCCATTACAGCAGCACGAGTAGCAATAAAATCTGACTTGTCTAATCTAAAAAAGTCTCGTTTTGTAAGTTCTTGCTTAATCTCAGTTAATTTATTAATAGCCAAAATTGTCTGAGGTCTTTTAGGCTGATTTTGTTTGATATCTTCCTGATGTTACGTGGAAGTTTCTAAAGCCCTCACCCCTAGCCCCTCTCCCGCAGGAGAGGGGAACAAGAAAATAATTTGGGTTTTGCTCCCCTTCTCCTGCGGGAGAAGGGGTTGGGGGATGAGGGGTAGTTTTCGATCCACGTAACATAAATCACAAGGACTTACGCAGAAATGACCTGAAAGCCTTATCTTAACGTAGGAGCAATTCATGAATTACCTCTACATTCCGTTCTTTTCATAAGTCCTAAATCAATAAAAAGCGCGATCGCTCAGAAATCTCTTTATCTAGTCATATTAGGAGCGGTGGTTGGTCTATCCATAGTTCTAGGTGTATCATTTCTAGGAGCATCATTTCTAGGAGCATCATTACGCATCATTTCTTGACGCATATTTTCTTGACGCATCATTTCCTGTCTTGACGCATCAGTTGGAGTAGTTGATCTATCCATAGTTCTAGGTGCATCATTTCTGGGAGCATCATTTCTGGGAGTATCATTACGCATCATTTCTTGACGCATCATTTCTTGACGCATCATTTCCTGTCTTGACGCATCAGTTGGAGTAGTTGATCTATCCATAGTTCTAGGTGCATCATTTCTGGGAGCATCATTTCTGGGAGCATCATTTCTGGGAGTATCATTACGCATCATTTCTTGACGCATATTTTCTTGACGCATCATTTCCTGTCTTGACGCATCAGTTGCAGGTGATACACCAGTTGCGGGTGATACGCCAGTTGCGGGTGTTACACCAGTTGCGGGTGATACGCCAGTTGCGGGTGATACTGCCTCAGATGTGGGCGATGTAGTAGTATTTGACCTGCGATCGCTTGGTGTTGAAGAGGCAATTGATTGTGCCTCATAAAACGACATTGCTCCCACTACAGGAATAGCCGAGGGGCAATCTCCTGCTCTATACCAAACGCGCATACCTGATCCTAAACCTTCGCTAGCAGGAGTTGTACAGCGCCTTTCGGTTTCATGAATTGCAAAAGCACTCATATTATCGGGCAAACCTTGGCTTACTACATCTATATAACGATCGCGATAGATTCCCTGAATCACATTGCGATTGTAGAGATTAGCAGAAGTCCCAACCTTGAGGTTGTACTTCTCAAACATCCAGCTAGGAACATAATAATTGTTAGATTCTCCTGCGGCATTTTTGAAAGTAACAATATTGCCAGAAATCTTTTCAATCACCTGAGGAGTCGTCGTGTCTAGATATTCGGCAATGGTTCCAGAGTTGACTGATGTACCAGAGCCACTATTAGTTGGATTCTTAGAGTTATCAGTTTGAGCATTAACTGATGTAACTGCTGTGGTGGAAGCGATCGCGATCGAAATCACGCTAAAAAAGCAACCTAGCATAAATTTCTGCATAGTTCTAAATCTCCAAAATAAAGTTTTATCAGAAGAGTTATTTCTCTTCCTCCTTTTACGATTACAAAACTATGTTTGAGCTAATGGATGATTTGTTTGACAATATTACAAAACTTATCTATCGCTAAAGGAAGATTCTTGTTATCTTAAATTTTTAAAAACGAACATCATCTTCCAATTTTTCTGACTTTTTAGAACTGGATGTTGCTGATTGATATAAGTTAATGATATTACGTGGAAGTTTTTAAAGCCCTCACCCCTAGCCCCTCTCCCGCAGGAGAGGGGAACAAGAAAATAATTTGGGTTTTGCTCCCCTTCTCCTGCGGGAGAAGGGGTTGGGGGATGAGGGGTAGTTTTCGCTCCACGTAACATTAGTAAGTTAATGATTTTGGCGATCGCCCTTTGTCATTAGCAATATAAACGCTATATTTTGTTGTACTGGTATAAATTGCAGATTTAACTTTAGGTTTAAAAAATTGTGATAAAAAAATTATTTTATAAGTTGTGGTGCTTAGTCCAAGCGTTGTCTGGGCAGACTACTAAAGCTAGATTCTATAGTAGCAAGTCAGTATGTTTTGGCGCGATCGCCTTCTTGATTAGCTTTCATTTATTTACAGCACCATCATGGGCTTTGCAGGTATCAGATATTCCCGACTTTGCCGAAATTAAGAATTTGACTGAACAGACGTGGGTGATTGATGACTCAGAAGTATTAAGTGCTTCAACTAAAAGTACGACCGCCATTAAAGCCGAAAAACTTGCCGAATCAACGGGCCTTGAAGTTCATGTTGTCGCAATCAGACGCATTGATTTAGGACAGCCTGCATCCGAATTTACAGCCGAATTATTTGATAAATGGTTTCCAACCGACACCGAGAAAGCTAACCAAATATTGTTATTTCTAGCGACCGAAGATCATCGTACGGCAATTCAGACTGGCTCAAAGGTAAAAGCAATTTTGCCAGATAGTATTGCGACTAGCATTGCCGATGAGACGATGCTCTACCCGTCACGCAAAGCTAACTATAACCAAGCCGTAAATGAGGGAATGGCTCGTTTAGAAGCGGTTTTAAATGGAAATCCTGATCCTGGTGCGCCGCTGCTTGCCGTAGAAGAAACTGAGACGAGTAATTATGCTACTAGAGAAGAAACTGAAGCGAGTTCATCTAATGTGGTGGTGATTATTTTGCTAGTTTTGGCAACGCTATTACCGATGGCTACCTATTACTGGCTACAAAGTCAGTCTTAAGGCGCTCAATCGCTCTAGTAACCAAAAAGGAACGCTAAGCGTTCCTTTTTGGTTATTGCTGGTATTACATAGAAGTTACTAAAACCCTCACCCCTAGCCCCTCTCCCGCAGGAGCTACCGTGTACACACAAGTCTCAAAACCCCCTCTAACTCCCCCTTGCGAAGGGGGGAGAACCAGAAATCTTGTTCCCTCCCCTTTGCAAGGGGAGGGCTAGGGAGGGGTTATTGATATGATTTCTGAAATCATTTTAGTTGTGTGTACACGGTAGCTCCCGCAGGAGAGAGGAATAAGAAACAACTCTTTCTCCCCTTCTCCTGCGGGAGAAGGGGCTGGGGGATGAGGGCAGATTCCACGTAACACCAGTTATTGATCAAAGTTGAGATCCTGCGCTAAGTTTGGCGGGATGACAGCGCGAGTGACTCTAACTTTGTGGCTTTCGCGTTGAGTTTGCGCTTCGATCGCGATCGCTTCAAAGGCAACATCAATGCTGCTAAGCGGAATCGAAATATTTGTATGAGTTTCGATAAATTTAGTATTAGGAACTACGCTAAAGTCTAGCAACCAGCGCGGACCATCGACAATCATCCGAGTTTGTAAATCCTTAATCCAAAATTTTACAAAAAATTTGGGTGCGATCGCAGGTAAGCGCACTGTCACCATCATCGGTGTGCCTGAGATCAACTCACCTGCAGGAATAATGATCTCAGGGATAGGAACTGGCTCTTGCTCAGATAGAGATTGAGGTGAAGATTCTTGAATATTCCGAATAGTTTGGGCTGTCTCAGAAAGTGCCGAAGCTGACGAATTGTTATTTACGGTGGAAATAGGAAAAGTATTAGGATCGACGGTTTCTTCCCAAACATATTCATTCAAAATCAGATCGGGTTCAGGAGCCAGTAAGCGATCAAGTTCGACATCAAGATCGAGATCAAGTTCAGCGAGGCTATTTGCTTCGGCGAGCGTGCGCGGTGGCTGTGATGGGTTATCTAGATCAACTACCGCACCTGATAAGGATTCAGGGGTGCTTAATGCGTCACTTAATGAGTCATTAGAGGGCAATGTATCAAGTAAAAGCTCTTCGTTACGCTGGTTAGCTTTTTGAGCGGCGATCGCATCGGCTGATAAAGTTTGTAGTTTATTGAGAAAACGATTACTACGATTGCCAGAACCAATCCGAGCTTCAAGTCGGGGCAGATCTAGTATCTCTTCATAATTTTGAGGAAGTTCTTCTTCAAAACTGTAAAGTAACTCTGGCTCTTCTCCTTCGTAAGTTGATAAATTCGGATCATCATCCTGACCAGAAAAATCTGTAATCGCAAATTCTAACTCTATATTCTCAAGTTCACTATTCTCAAGTTCATTATTCTCAAGTTCATTAGCCTCTACCTGTGGAAAACTCTGAACATCATCCGCTGATGTTTCCGAATTTGGAGGATTTAAAGTATTGTGAGGAGCCTTATTTTGTAGCGATCGCAAAGGTGGTAATGATAAAGAACTAGGAGGGCGTTGGCTCTCTTCTGACTGTCCCTGCGATGCTTTGGGCTTATTAAAAGGCAAAGGCGGTAGACTAAGCGAATTGACTGGCTTTAATTTTGGCGATGGATTTTCAGAAAGATTTTCAGTTTGTCTTGAGCCCTGTGGAAAACTTTGGGAAGGCTGTGGAAAACTAGAAGAATTAATTGATTCTTCAATAGTTTGAGAATTATCTGGAGAACTATGCTTCTGAGCTTCTTTAATCATCTCAGGCAAAACGCGTGATGCAGGATAGGAAACCGCGATCGCTTGTTGCCTAACAAATAAATCACTGTCCTGCTGAGAGTCATGCTGGGGATGGATTTGCACTTCGCCAATCAAAACTTGAATTTCTGATGGCGGCGGCACGATCACTTGATAAGTAAATGGAATGGCTCTAGTCGTAGCTATGCGATCGCTTAAATTAGTGATTGTGAAGCGCTTATTTACGATGACATCAAGGGTTTGTGGATCTTTGAGAATAACTTCGATTTCGCCATTGGTATAAGCATCACCTGTAAGGGTAAAGCTATTATCTTCATTGACAATATATTGTGGCTGTTTTAAGCGCAATAATATACTTGGTAGTGGCGTACCAACCTCTAAGTCAATCTCTGAGTCATTTTTTGCGATATCGGGATTTACCTGCGCTAATAAATTAGGGCGATCGCTTGAAACTTCTCTTCCTATTACTTGTTCAGACTCTTCATCCTCATCATTAATTTCATCATCATTAATCTCATCTTCATTAATTTCATCATCATTAAAGAGCGCAAACTCATCAAACATCGACTGTACGAGTTCTGTTGATCTCTGTTGAGCAATTTCTAGGATTGGCGAATTATAACTAAGTGGAGCTGGCTCAATCTGGGCTATACCGAGCGCATTAGTATGAAAATCGCTAGGCATTTGTATAGAAGTTTCTAAATCTTCATCAGGATCGCTATATTGCCACTCAAAACTAGCGTCTGAAGAGATTTGAATGACATCAAACTTGACTGTTTTTTTCCATGCAGGAGCCGCGATCGCATCATTCTCGGCATTGCTAGTCGCACAACAGTCAATTTGCCATAGCCCTGGCACAAAGTTCGTGTAGGGCATTACGATCAGCAAACCATCATGACTGATCCGTTTGACAATTTTTTGTTGAAAAGGTTGATGCCGCACATCGGCAATGGGACGATAGGCGATCGCAATCGCAGCTGGCACATTTGCTAAATCAGAGCGGGCTGCGAGTCTGTACTGCCCCTCCAAGATCTCAACAGTTGGAGATTCTAAGGGCAACCAGGACTTGTCACCTTTGCGTTGTAACAAAAATTCCCAGTTTTCCATATTCTGCGATCGCGTGTTAAGTGTGCTTAGTTACCGCAAATACTAACCCATATAGCCTTGTATAGCAATAAGGAGAAGGACGCTTTGTACCCTCCTCCCTATTAGTCTAAATGGAGAGCCCAAGCTTAAGCCCTAGCGCTACATGAGCGACCAAAAGAATGACAATCGCACTACCCAAATAAGCATGGGCGTTACGCAGAAAAGGCTGATTTCCACCAAAGCCAGTCAGCGAGATCGTGCCGTTGATCGCAAGCAGGGTCAGTACAACTGAACCTGTGATGAAATGAGGACTCTCAAGCAATGGTTCGCCTTGCATGACTAGAGATAGCAGCCCACCTGTGTAACCGATCGCTAAGAACGTAGTCATTAAAGGTGCGACTTTGCGATGATCAGCTTTGTTCTTGACTGCAACTTCAGTATCCGTGGCTGTACGACCGCGCCATCCTGAAATTGCGACAAATGATCCCATTGCAAAAATGACGATCGCCATAAAAAATGGATGTCCCCAGTGGGTGACTGGTTCAGGAATATTGAGAGATTTAAATTGAGCAGAAATTGGCTGGAGTGATTCAGCAAGTTTTGTCGCGAATTCAGTCATAGGGTTAGAAAAGCTTGAATTAGAAAGTGCAGGAAACAATTACAAAAACATAATTAGGACTTACGCAAATCAACCAAGAACTAAAGTTCTTGGCTCAAAGCTCAAGTCAGTTAAAACTGACTAAAAAAAGCCTCAAATCAACCTGTTTCAACAGGTTTAAGCTTTTAGCCCGCAATTTATTGCAGGGCAAG
>JBBRMK010000136.1:0-8866 GCA_038230875.1 Pseudanabaenales cyanobacterium | reverse complement strand
TCTCTGCCGTGTATTCTTCAATTCTTTTCTTGTCTTCTGGTGTCATTTTCTTGTCCCAGTTACGTTTTTTCTATTATCTCATACTTATATCCTAAGCATTTATACTTAGTGCGTAACTGAGATGCTCCCGTTGTTGTTGCGCGTTAGGCAAATTCTTTTGCATGGCTTTGGGCAATCCTAATGTGCCATCACTGACAACCAATTCGACTGTTGTTGGATGCAATCCTCGCGCGATTAGATGTTCAAAGAACTGACTCCACTCGGCTTCCCCTTCCCCAGTAGCAATTTCGTAGTGTAGGATTTCATAGGAGCCATCTTCCCACACAGCCATCGCGACCAGCACTACCCGTTCTTCGGCTTTACGACACTGGCGCAAGTGTCCAGCGCGGTCTTCCTTAAATTCATCCCACGTGTATATCCACCCATACCCCATCTACGATTATAACCTTAGGCGTTTTGCCAATCGTCGATAAGCGTCGGGTGTCTATCTGTTTTTGGAGCGCAATCGTGACTTTATTCACCGCAGTACGAGAGAGTACATGTCCTATGAAAAAATATAACGCTTCTTGGAGATCCCGCAGTGATAGCCCCATCACATAATACACAACATAACCAATTTAATAGGCTGCCCAATTCGCGTTGGTAGCGCTGCAAGATTTGCCATTCTCGCTCTCCATTCCGTCGCCGTAGCTTAGGAACTCGCAGATCCTTTAGATGCCCATACTGTGTATCAAGTCCCCGTTTAAAATATCCCGAACGACGCGGTCTGTCCTCTGACAACTTTGACAGTTCCGCTTTGACTTCTTCTTCAAGCGCCGCTTCTAGAGTTGTTTTGATTGCCTCAAGTACCGCTGTTCGTAGCGCTTGTTCTAAAGCTTCATCTAGTTCGGGCTGAAAACTGGCGGCTTTGACACGAAGTATTTGTTGTTCTCGTTCGACAATATTCATGGGAGACTGTTTTCATAACTTTGTTCTCTCTACTTTTGTCTAATTTTTTCCCCTTTACAAGTACAAGTGGAGAAAAATTAATGACACTAACGATTACGCAATCTAGTTTACAACATGAATCGGTATGTGTTTTTGAATGGACAGAAGTCAAATTTGGCAAATGCACAAGGGATTCTTGTGTCTCTCTAGCCTAAGACCAGAGAAAATCGAGGATAATAGGCACAAGATTGAGGATTGGAGGGGACGGTTTTTAGTTGCTTCAATGTTGTTTATACTATTATCGCTCTTTAGTCACTTGTCTTTCGTCTTTTTTGATTTTTAGAGATGCCCTATAATGACAGAATAAATATCATTAAGACAGACGATCCTACTCAACCACGTTTTTCGGAGTTGCTAATTCAGATTGATAACAATCTTCCAGATCGTCAAAAGCTTGCACCCAACTCCACTGGATCTGCCACGATTTACTACGACGAAAATATGACAGTATTTCGGCGACTACAAGTAGAACTTGTGAAATCGATAGATATCCGATTTTGGTAATTAGTTCTAACTGACTTTAGCTTTGAGCCAAGAACTTGAGTTCTTGGTTGGCTTTAAACCTTTTCAGTATCCGTAATATTGACGGTTAATTTCATATGTCCAAGACGTACTGAAAATTCGCCAGAACTATTCGGCACAGTCATAACCTGAGCAATTTTACCGAATTTGGGAATGCGAACACGATCGCCTATTTTAAACTGCACTTCTATTTTTTCTTCAGGAACAACAGGCAAATGGCGCTTAGTTAGTTCTTCAATTCTCTGTTCGGTGCGTTGGACATCCGCCGCTACTTGTTCACCTGTTTGTTCACCTTTTTGCAATTTACGGATTACTCTGCCAACTTCTTTTTGGGCTTGAGCGATCGCGGCATTAACCTCTTTTTCTTGATGTTCGCGTAGTTCTTTAGCTTGCGATCGCATCTTTTCGGCACGTTCTAAAATCTCTTTATGCAGTCTTTCTGTTTCTGCTAAGAGTTGGGCGGCGGCTTCCGCTTTTTGAGTCTGTTCGCGGCGTTGAGCTTCAAGTTCAGCAATTACTTCATTCATTTCCACAGAGCCGACGCCTACACGTACTTGGGCTGCTTCGATAATGTCTTGTGGTAAACCTAAACGACCTGCGATCACTAGCGCATTGGAACGCCCTGGAATCCCCCACAATAGTCGATAGGTTGGCGCGAGAGAGGCCTCATCAAACTCTACCGAGGCATTCTCAAACTTAGGATTTTGATATTTCAATGCTTTCAGTTCACCAAAGTGAGTGGTGGCGATCGTAAGACTGGTGCGATCGCCTAGATGTTCTAATAAAGCGGTGGCGATCGCGCTGCCTTCGGATGGGTCGGTTCCAGCACCCACTTCATCTAAAAGAACTAAAGACTGCGGAGAAATCGCCTCAAGAATGCGTCCAATCCGACGAATATGTCCAGAGAAAGTGGATAGGTTTTGTTGCAATGACTGCTCATCACCGATATCGGCAAGAACTAAATCAAACCAAGGTAATTCTACAGGCTCTCTTGCGGGAATATACATTCCAGTCTTTGCCATCAGCGCTACTAGTCCAAAAGTTTTTAAGGTAGCAGTTTTACCGCCCGTATTCGGCCCTGTAATTACAACCACTGAAATCTGCGGTGATATTAAGACATCAACAGGTATAACTTCGCGACCTTCTTCGTTTTGCTGCTGCCATACCAGCAAAGGGTGACGCAATTGGCGTAAATTTATTGCTTCATTTTCAACAAAGTATGGTGGATTTGCCCGCAGCCAATAGGCATAGCGCGCACGGGCAACCGCTAAATCGATTTTGGTAACAATGATCAATAATCTTTGTAAATCTTCGGCAATCGCGGTAATTTTGGCACTTAGCGCTGCCAGAATAATCTCGATTTGGACTTGCTCCAGTTTGAGCAGTTGTCGCAGACGGTTATTAGACTGCACGATCGAGTTTGGCTCGACAAATACCGTCATCCCTGTACTCGATGTATCGTGAATCACTCCAGGTACCCGATCGCGCTGTGGCGACTTAACTGCTAGGACATAGCGATCGCTACGTTGAGTAATAATCTGTTCCTGTATTGAGCTAGCATTGCGCTGCATGATATTTTGCAGTTTTGTCAGAATTTGATCGCGTACTGAGGTCAACTCATGTCGAATCTCGCCTAAGCGTACAGAAGCACGATCAAGGACATTTCCGCCTTCATCGATACAACGATATATCTCCTGTTCGACATCAGGATAAGTTCGTAACTCGCTAGCTAATATCTGTAAATTTGGACAATTATCAGCATTATCTAGCTGACGGCGCAGGTTTCGCGCTCCTGCCAAAGTTGTCGCGATCGCCCATAGCTCATTAGCCGACAAAATCCCCTGCTTTTCTGCCCGAAATACCGCTTCTGTAATGTTTTGAATCCCATCAAGAGATACGCCTGCATTTCTTTCCTCAAGTGCATACGCTTCTTTAGTTTGAGTCAGCAAGACTAATGTATCTGCATAGCAATCAGGGATCGGCAAATGCGAGGCTGCGATCGCTCCTAGCTTAGTTGTTGTAAATGTTGATAAATGCTGACATAACCGATTCCACTCCAACAGCTCTAACGTCTCAGCCTGCATGACACCTCAAAATAGCTTTTTATTTGCCACTTGAACTAAGCATTGCTTTTTCAAGTGATACCACTTTTTCTATTGTGCCAAAAATTTATAAATAAGGTATTTAAGATCTTGCCGATGTCAAGAAAAGAAGATCAAAAAAAGGGGCGCAATGCGTCCCTTCTTCTTAAATTTCTAATTCTTAAATTTACTAGTGAAATTTAATTAGTTGACTTTATAAGCGAGAAGCTAATCTCTCAAAATCAGCTTGGGTACTAGATAGCATTCTGCTACGGCTATCTGGAGTGCGATCGCAACTCAAATTTGGGACAAGGTTACGAGCTTGTAATGCCATATGTAACTGTAAGTGGGTCACATATTCACTCAGATCGCCTTGCGAATAACTTTCTTGAAGTGTTGCAAATTTACTGCTAGTCACCACGTTACCTCTGATAAGTATATGAACATAAACTAAATATTTTTTAATCTAATATCTTAGCTTTACCTAAAACTTAGATAAGTTAGATAAGTCTTGTCTACGACTTCCGATATAGAAATTATCACACAACGGTTACCGACAAATGTGGTTGGATACGAAGCGTAATCTTTTGATGTAATACTTTACAATCCTGAAATCCGTCTTTAGTCTTTAGTAGAGTTTAACCTAGCAGACATTACTGTAGTGCTGTATTCTAGTACTTATATAAGCCATCCAAAGTAGTTGCTAATTTAGATTAATTTGCCAACTTTTTGATTAAGATTATTTAATATTTTAGCTATCTACTTAATTTAATTCTTTTAATTTAATTCTTTTAATTTATGTTCAAACGTGCTGTCTCTACCTTACTTGTGGTATTCGCCTTATTTCTTACCAGTTGTGCGAATACTCCCACGAGTGGCTTAGTGCCATTTACAGATGGTAAGGATGGCTATCGATTTTTATATCCAAATGGTTGGACAGAGACTAAAAGCAACCCAGCGATTGATATTTTGTTCCATGACATCATTGAGCCATCTGAAAACGTGTTTGTTGCAATTAGCAAACTAGAAACGGTTAAGACACTCGAAGAAATTGGTGATCCTGAAGCAATTGGCTTACGAGTTCAACAGCGGGTAGTCGCTCCAGAAGGCTCTGGTCGTCAAGCAAAATTGCTTAATGCTACTCAGAGAGTTTCTCAAAAGCAAGAATCAGGCGATCGCAGTTATTACATTTTTGAATATGCAGTTCAGCGTCTAAAAGGCGAACCGCGCCATGACCTAGTGACTGTATCGACTAATCGTGGTAATCTCTACACCTTAAGCATTTCTAGCTCTGAAAAACGTTGGTACAAGGTCAAAGATTTGTTTGCTAAAGTTGCGAAGTCTTTCACGATTGACGAATAGCAATAAATAGCGTGGCAGACACTAGCTAGTTTTATGGACTTTTAGTTTTATGGACTTTTAGTTTTATGGATTTAACGTATTTGGTAATCCCAGTGTTTCTAGTGCTTTGCAACCTAAATATATCAATATGTTCCGAATTCTGATCATTGATGACGATCCTACTATCAGACTAACTCTTCAGAAATTTCTTAGGAGTGAGGGGTATGATGTCGTTTTGGCAAAGGATGGTCAAGAAGGATTAGATAAAGCTAAAGAACTGCTCCCATCCTTAATCATTTGTGACTGGGTAATGCCAATTATTGATGGTTTAGAGGTATGTCGTCGCATTAAGAGCAGCATTGAACTAGCTAATACTTATATTATTTTATTGACCGCACGTGATCAAGAAGGGGACTTGGTTAAAGGACTAGAAATGGGGGCGGATGACTTTTTAGGTAAACCTCCACGTATTAATGAGTTACGTGCAAGGGTCAGAGCAGGGCTGCGACTTTATCAAGTAACTCAAGAACTGCAAAGGCAAAAACAATTAATCGAACAAGAACTGTTCCAAGCTTCTCAATATGTGCGATCGCTTTTACCTGAACCGATCAAAGGCAATGTTTCAATTCAGTCTAGTTTTTTGCCATCCACCCAGCTTGGCGGAGATAGTTTTGACTATTTTTGGTTAGATCAAGATCACTTAGCATTTTATTTACTAGATGTATCAGGACATGGGATTGGCTCAGCCCTACTATCCGTTTCTGTCTTAAATCTAATGCGTACACGCAGTTTAAGACAGAGCAGAACATCTCAATACACTACAAACTTTTATAGCCCTAGTGAGGTATTACGTGACCTCAATAATACTTTTCAAATGTCAGTTCATAATGAGATGTATTTTACGATTTGGTATGGCGTATATGACCAACGAACTCATCAACTTGTTTACTCAAGCGGAGGACATCCTCCAGCTGTACTAATTTCTAATCAAGAAATGCCTAAAATTAAGCTGCTTAAAACAGCTGGTTTACCAATCGGAATGATATCTGATGTAACTTATCAAGAACAAGTTTGTGAAATTGATACTGATAGCAGATTGTATTTATTTAGTGATGGCGTCTATGAGATTTCCCAAGATGACGGTAGTATCTGGGGATTCAATGCTCTGATTGATACGTTTATTCGAACTCCAAGCGATCGCTTATCCCGAATTGAACATATATTAGCTTGTGTCAAAGATGCTGCTAATAATCAACCTTTTGAAGATGATTTATCGTTATTAGAAGTTGAGTTTCACATATAAATTTCACATGTAAAGGAGATGAGGACAAAGTATCTCTCCTTTACATATGACTAACTTAAAGTTGCGTTAAACTCGTCAATTGTTGGATAAATTTTAAAGATTTTGGTCATGCTTGTAAGTTCAAATAGCATTTGAACTTGATCGTTAGCACCAGCAATTACCATTTCTCCTTTATTGTTACGAATCGATTTTAAAGCAGAGACAAGCGCTCCTAATCCAGAACTATCCATAAAAGTGATTGCTTGGAGATCGACTAATAAATACTTGGGAGAATTTGCTGCTTCAGCAATATCGTTAACTTGTCGGCGAAAATCTGCCGCATTTGTCACATCAAGTCTTCCTGAAGGCTGAATAACTTTTACATCATTACTCATAGATTTATCTCCTAACTTAAAATAGCTACTTATTCTAATAATTGACAGGGAACGCAGTATTTATCAATGTTGCAAGGATTTATGCTTCACCATAAGCATAAATCCTTGTGGCTAAACTTGATTATAGTAATCACAATCTTTGTTAGGACATAAAGTCCTCACTATCTTTTGGACTTTATATCCTAATGCACTTGTCAATTGTTCAATATCAGGACAAATTAATAACTTTGGCTGTTAATTTGAGCTTTAATGAAACATTGGCAATATTGAGCAATTTTAGAATTTTTAAATCTATGGCTGATTTACATGATTTACAAGCAATACAGGATGTATTGAAGCCAATTATCGATCCTGATCGCCAAAAAAGTATTATCGAGTTAGATATGGTGCGTGATATCGCCATCAAGTCTAATGGGGTTGTCAGTTTTACTTTGCTACTAAGCGATCCGAATAGTCCTAAGCGCGATGCTTTAATTCAAGAATGTAAAGATGCCATTAAGGCGATCGCTACAGTCACTGATGTCTGGGTCAAAGTAATTGCTAATAGTCCTGCGATCGCAACACCGGCCGCCCCCACAAATGCATTGAAAGGCATCGAAGGTGTTAAATATGTGCTCGCTATTTCTAGTGGCAAAGGGGGAGTTGGCAAAACTTCAGTCGCCGTTAATGTTGCCGTAGCCCTTGCGGATATGGGTGAAAAAGTTGGCATTCTCGATGCCGATATTTATGGACCAAATGTGCCTGTGATGCTTGGTATGGAATCAGCACAGGTAAAGGTGGTCAAGGCTGAAAATGGCACAGATGTAGTTGAGCCAGCCTTTAACTATGGCGTAAAAATGATCTCAATGGCATTTCTGATTGACAAAGATCAACCTGTAGTTTGGCGTGGCCCGATGCTAAATGGCGTAATTCGGCAGTTTCTGTATCAAGCAAATTGGGGCGAACTTGATTATTTAATAGTCGATATGCCGCCTGGAACTGGTGATGCACAATTAACCCTTACTCAGTCTGTACCACTGGCAGGTGCCGTAATCGTGACCACTCCGCAAACTGTTTCACTGCTAGATTCGCGTAAAGGTTTAAAGATGTTTCAAAATATGGGGATTCCAGTTTTGGGCATTGTCGAAAATATGAGTTATTTCATTCCACCAGATATGCCCGATAAGCAATACGACATTTTTGGCTCAGGCGGTGGTAAGAAAACTTCTGATGAGCTTGGTATCGATCTCCTCGGCTGTGTGCCTCTAGAAATCAGTCTGCGTGAAGGTGGCGATCGCGGTGTCCCAATTGTCTTAGGTCATCCAGAATCTGCATCTGCTAAAGCATTAAAGGAGATTGCGAAGGCGATCGCAGCCAAAGTTCAAGAACATGATAACTAAAATTTAGTTTGGGATAATTTAGATGAGATTTTAAATTTTTTGAGCTTATCCCGAACTCACATTAATTTACTCGTAAAAGTAAGGAAATAGCTCTGATTCGAGAATATAGCGGGTAGCTTGTCGAAAGATGGATTGACAAGTTCCTGTAGCTAATTCGCGGTGGTTAGGAATAGTTAGGGTTTCTTTGCCAAGTGGACTGATGCGGCGCAATTTAATGTGACTACCTTTCTGACTATGAACGTCAAAACCAAATTTTTTGAAAATGGCGATCGCATCTGCACCAGAGAGGCGTTTAAGCTTTGGCATATTCGGGTTGTAGCTCAAAGGTGACAAAAATTGATGGGTTGGCAACTAAGCCGAAGTCTTCAGGATTTTCGTCTTCTAGATGCAAGCCAACGGCTTCGATAAGATTTTCGACAACTTCATCTAGGGTGTTTCCCTGTGTGACTACTGATATTTCCAAGCATTCCGCAACATAGCCGCCTTCTAGATTTGACCGAATAAATGACTTGATATTTTGTTGAAGTTTAATGTGGCTTTTCATCTATGTGTCGCCAATGATTAACGCAATTTTCTATCATTCATATGTTAACGCGATCGCTGTTTGGTGAAAAGCTCGTGATGTTCTAATTGTTTTAGTACTCTGTATCAGCACAAGCACTACGAGATATTGCTAAGGCGATCGCTGCAAAAGTCCAATCATAAAATAATTATTCTCCTTTGGTTATGTACTCAATTTAAGTAACCGTCCAATAGCCTACAGAAAAATCAAGGGTCTAGGATTATGTACAGGAGCCTGCTGAACAGTAGGAATTAGAGAAGGATGCTGAGTCCCCAGTCGAGCCGCGAGACAAGATTGGGTCAGAAAATCTAAGACAG
>JBBRMK010000135.1:0-8950 GCA_038230875.1 Pseudanabaenales cyanobacterium | reverse complement strand
TTAGGACTTACGCACTTGCCCTGCAATAAATTGCGGGCTAAAAGCTTAAACCTGTTGAAACAGGTTGATTTGAGGCTTTTTTTAGTCAGTTTTAACTGACTTGAGCTTTGAGCCAAGAACTAAAGTTCTTGGTTGATTTGCATAAGTCCTATATCTCTACAATTCATTAACCTTTGACTTAATTCAGAATTTTTTTGAGATAATTAAAAAGTAAAATGTTTATTGTAATTATGGCTATTTTTGCTGCTGTTCAAACTCCCGAAAAAGTTAAAGACGTTGTCAGGGAAGTAGTACACAAGACTTATCCGAAGTATAAGGTGATCGTGCTAAACGATGATTTCAACACTTTTGAGCATGTCTCACAATGTTTGATGAAATACATTCCCCAGATGACCGAAGAGCTAGCTTGGGAATTAACTAATCAAGTGCATCATAATGGCTTGGCGATCGCATGGGTTGGTCCCTTAGAGCAAGCTGAGCTTTATCACGATCAACTTAAAAGTGCAGGGTTGACGATGGCTCCTCTCGAAGCTGAATAAACCTCAAAAACGGGCTTTGCTCGTTTTTGGCTTATTTAAGCTCTTTGTAAAACTTGAGCAGCCGTTAACTGAATATAGGGAAATACTACGGAAACGATCGCTTGATCGTTCTCGTAAACCTGCTCTTCATAAAAACCCTCTACCCATTCCAACACCGTCACCTTTTGGGTGATCGCATCAACAATCCAATATTCAGCAATGCCCCGCGCTGCATATTCGGTGCGCTTGTAGCGATAATCTCGATTTGCCTGATTGGGACTAAGGAAGCGTGTAAAAATAACTTAAGCAGAATTTGCAGGATTAAGACTGCCTTGAGCCAGTTTTTCGACAAAATAGAATTAAGTTATTTTTACACAACGCCTTACCACAAAGACTTTTTGTAAAAATAGAGCATTTCCACAGGGAGGAAAAGCAGAATATCTAATGCGATGCGTTTTCTATAAACAGTGCTTTATTGGCTTTTCCCGATAGAGTGATTTGTAGAATCGTGGCGCTAAAATCTCATTACATTTTTTGCAATATATGATCGCCTCAAAATTAACGATTGATACTTCTAGCCCAATCGTCTAGCAAATTTTGCATTGGAGCTTAGGGTTAAGCATTCTCACATCACATAAAAAGCACCCTAGCCATTTAGGATGCTTTTTGTTTGTTAATTCACTGTAGCGGCGACAGGATGGTTAGTGCTGTGGTGTAACCATTTAAAAAATAAACGCCCATTTGAGAAACTACAAATTCCAATGAATTGTGCGTTTAAACATTTTTTAAGCTCAGATTCGCGCCTTTTCATTTGTTTGATCCTTTCTTTTTACCTAATGTAATTAGTATCAAATTTTTTCAATGTTGATGAGGTGACATGGGTAGCGGCGAACTGTGATCATTGTCACTTGTTTGTTACTCAATAATCTTAGCCGCCTCAAGCCGTTGCAATGCCGCCTTTACAAGTTGGTTATAGGGCAGATCGGCAGCTAACCCATGCAGTAAATCAAGCAATTCCCTGTAAGTCTGTTGGCTCATTTCTATGGGTGTTTCGGTTCGCTCCCATGAGCCTAATTCTGGTTGAGAGTCTGGAAAGTAAAATATTTCACTTTTCTAATTACAGGACAAGCACCACCAATAGTGCGACAGTTCGCGATCGCATTCATCAGGTACAACATAATCGCAGACTTCGGACAGAAGTTGGTTTAGCTTTGAAATTGTCTTCTCATGATGCAATTTTAGTCACGACAAAAGTACCTCCTAGCATTGGTGTACCGCGTCCTCTTCGTTTAACAGTTCGTAAAGAAGGATTTCCTGCATCGATTGAAAGTGTAGTTGACACCACCTTGAAGCTGACTCTTTTACATCATGGAGCATTGAAACCTCCTCGTGTACCTATGCCTATTTATGGAGCAGATCGGATGGCTTATTTGAAGTTAAATGGTATCTATCCGAGTGTTTTAGAAGGAGATCGGCAATTTTGGCTATAAATAATTGCGGCAGTACTTTGTTAACTCACAGTTTTATTGAGTAGTTTATCAGTGAGTAGTTTCTGAGCGATCGCTAATTCTCCAATTTGGATAGCTTCGGCAGCGTTGACTTGGTGTAGATGATTTCTCGAATAGGCTCATAGAGGCTAAGGTTTGTAAACCCATTGTGAGTAATTATCTAGCGATCGCTTAGCTAAAGATATCATCCCGTCAAAAATGGGCTGACTGACCCGAACAGGAAATGTTTGTGGTAATAAAGCCGTAACTTGAGTCACTATGCGATCGACTTTCCCCAACATTTCTTCCAAAATTTCGCTAGCCTTTGCTTCCGAAAAATTAACTGTTTTAGCAGTAGAAATAAAATGCCTTGGTTGAATTGAGTCCCAGTTATAATAATTGTCCTTTTCACCTCTCAGAGACATAGACATCTTGGCATTGCGCTTGGATAGTGACTTATTTTTTATCAATGCATGTACAGAAATCACATCGTATAAAGGCGTTAATCTATACCTCCCTCCTTGATTTATATAAATACTGAAGTTCTTACCATGCCCATCGGTGGCAGCTAATAACCAAAATAATACTTGGCAGCGAAAAAACTTCTCTCTATCTCCATTCGCATCTTCGGAACCAAGCAATATCTTCATGATGTCGCTAATTCCTGCCCCTCCCTGATTTTGATATTTTAAGTTTGGTGATATTCCCAATACCTGACACATATCCTCTTGAGGAAGTCTAATTAACCATCGACGATCCTGCGACCATCGGCGATCGAATCTCTCCACAACCAATACTTTGACATCATTGAAATGTTGAATCTCAGCGTTTGCAGTAGGTAATCCAAAAGCTTGAGCGATTTGCAAGCATAGCCATTCATTCTCACAGCTATCGCTCATATCTAAGTTTTCATTAGAGATTAAACCAATGGGAAATTTAAAAATGTGACTGGTCGGTGTAGTACCAATGGGACGACACCATTTTTCTTGATGCCAAAGCAAAGCCGTTTTCTCTTGAGCACCCGCGATCGAGATCCGAAAGTCTTGATTGGTATTTATGCCCAGTGTAGGTGTTTTATATTCCTTTAAATATTTAGCAACTTCTTCAACTGACATTGGCACTGCTTGAGTTATCTCTACATTTTGAGGAATATCTCCATGACAAATTTGAATCGCTCCCACACAGTCAGATCCGATCGCTGCTAATAAATCAAAGGGCTGCGATGTAGAAACCCGAAATCTCTGTTGGATTCTCGCCCGAATTTCTTTGCTGTCTGGCAGCAGATTGTCGAAAAAATTATAGACAATCGAACCTTCATACGCCTGTTGTCGTAGAGGCATTGACAATGAAATTGGACGCGCTCCATCAGTATTCAGCCAGTCTTCTGAGTATTGAAAAGTTGTCGCCCCATTTTGTGAGTTATTCCAAGTCCCAACCTGATAACCGTTCATCAAAATACTGAGACCATTAGTTCGTCTTGGTCTTACCATTCTTCTTGCCATCCTTGTCCAGATTTATGAGATTCCTCTTTGGGAATAATCTGGATTTCTAGATCTAAGACGGAGAATAATTTAAAAAGAGTTTCTAACTTAGTACCTTCAGGATTGTTCTCAAAACTAGAAATAGTGGCTTGTTTGATGCCAACGCGATCGCCCACTTCCGCCTGACTAATCTTTTTTCTTTTACGGCGATCGCGAATAAATTCAGCCAGTTCTTTGGGAGAGTGGACGATCATAAAACAATACTTTTATAGTGTTTAGCGGATAAATATAAGTTTATCCCTTAAAGGCTATAAAAGCAATTCTATCCTTTTTAAGGGGTATATTTTAAGTGTTAAATCTTAAAACCCAAAAAGCTGTAGCACACGCTGCGCGTGTGCTACAGCTTTTTAGGTTTAATATCAAGTCAAAGCCCCTTACGATTTAATAACTCCATTAACTTCCGCTTTTTCCCATGCGTAGTTACAAGTTGACTGCGATAACTTAACCAATCCTTTTCCTTCTTCATGGCAAGATAACCCTTTCGCATCTGTTCTAACCATGCGATCGCATTTTCATAAGCCTTAGAATTTCCGCTATTAATGATCTCTTCGGCAAGAACCTGTGATTTGGCAACTACCCATTTAGGGTTGATCTTAACTACCGCCTTCATTACGCGCAATCGAATTCCAATCGAACAATAATGAGCATTTGCGATCGCGATCGCTTCATCATACATTTCTTCTTCCAAAAAAATATCCACTTTTGCCTCATCAGATGATGTGGTTGATAGATGTTTGATTAAATCTGGTTTGATTGATGACCACTGAGTTTTGGTCAGATCGCGAATTTTATGGTAATCAGTAAGAGATGGTCGCATTTTAAAGCTAATCAGTTTCGCTTTTAACAAGATTTCATTCTCTCCAAACCGTTCAGCTAATGTTGCTGTCAAAACTGCCAACTCCAATGAACTATAGTGCTTGTTTTCCTCTTTATGTAATTGCAATCCTTTGTAGGCAATATTAAGAGCTTCCTTTTCTGCTCCCTGCGCTATTAACTGATTAGCGATCTCTAAAGCATCGCTCTCGCTATGTACATCCTGAGCCGCCGCGATCGCCTCATCAAGACGACCCAGTTGGATCAGCATCCTTGTATACAGCGTTGGAAAATTATAGGCTTTGGCGAAATTGAGATATTCATCAAATCGTTCTTGGGCTGCCAGAATTCTTAGTCGCAAATAACCTAAGTCATCGGGATCACTACTGAGGATTTCGATTTGATCTTCTGTGAGATGGTCATTATATTCACCTCGCAAAGATGCTTGCACATGGGGCGCATCCCATCCCTGTGCGATCGCCGCTAAGCTGATATCAAAGTCTGCACCCAGTACATCTTGAGTCCCTTCAATTTCTGCAATCCATTTTTGACGCTCTTCAATGGTGAAATCCGTCGCGAGACTTGTCTCGGCGATCGCCTCATCAAGTCCATAAACTAAATCAGATACATCACCACAATAATTTTCTATTTCTTCTGTGTAGTCGCACAATTCTTCAGCAACTGCATAAAGCATCACAAAGGCGCGAAAACTATCACCTGCTTCGATAAACTTTTTGGCTTTTTCGATTTCTACACTGATCATGTCGCTAAAAGGATCTTCTTCGTAATATTCGTAACTATTAGCATGTAGTTCTTTGCGTAATACATAACGAATTTGCTGGCGAAAAGGCGAACGGTCGATTTCTGGATGTTCTGCTTTTGTTTGAGCAGCTTTTGACATGTCAGATTTGGATGATGATTTGGATCTAGTTGACTTAGGCGTAGTTAAAATCCCAACTTGTACGTCAATTGCATCAATGATATCTGGAAATTCAGAAACAAGTGAATGTACTAGCTTTCTTGTTTTCTCTAGATCGAGTTGCTCCAGCATTTGATTGAGACTAGGACGCTCTTCTATATCTTTGGTTTGTTTTGCCTGCAACAGTACCGCCACGATATGCTTACACCAGCCCTCAAAATTGTAAGGGCAAGAACAAATAGCTGAATCTACTTTTTGATTTTTAAATCCAATTGTGACCCGATAGTAATCATTTCCTGCTACCGATGCTTGCAAAAATGGATCGCGCCAAATTAAATCGTCTACAGCTTGCGATCGGGCATACTGCTGACCGCGTTCAAAGGATTTAGCGGTTGCATTTTCACGAATTAACGCTTCATCTATCTTTAGTACTGACATACCTTAATCATCTCTCAGCATTGTCCCGATTTTAACATTGAGCTATGCGATTATCTATGTTTTTGTTCCAATGGAGTAACGTTTTTCCATCTGGTCAAATTGCTAGAGGAGAAGTTGGTCAAAACGTTTTGACCAGTTCTGAGTATGAGTCTGCAATTGTCTCTGTGTTTGGCTCACTAGGGTTTAAGTTGGAGTCATTTATTACATCTCGTTTGCCATTGTTAAAATTGCCTTCAGATGTTTTAGAGGCTCTCCGCCAAGGACGAATTGAATATACCAAGGCACAGGCGATCGCTAAAGTAAAAGACCAGATCGCTCGTCAGGAATTATTGTCTGAGTCAATCGAACATGGATTATCCTTAGTGCAAATTCGCGATCGCATTGCTGCATTACCACAATCACCTAAACAATCTGAAAACTCTCTTAAATCTCAAGTTGATACAACATTTCGTTCGCTAAAGAAATCTAGTATTTGGAAAGATCCTAAAAAACAAAAACGTCTAGAAAAGTTGATGCAGCAAATTGAATCCCTAATTTCTAGTGTTTAACACTCACACTACGGGCATTACTTTATGCTTGAAGACAGATCTGGGAATAACGTTACTGTCAGAACTATCAACCACTTCAAAGTGAGAACGATCGCCAAACTAAGAACCCGTATCGCCCTTTCAACAAGTCAATACATTTACCGATTTTTTTGATAAAATATGAAATTGTAAAGGTAGCTTGAGTAGACGTGATATGAATGAATTGTTATCGGTTACTTTTGATGGCGCGGTGTTGACTCCAGATCAACCTCTCAAGCTTTTGCCACATAAGCGTTATCTCATCACGATTGTTCCTGAAGAAGTGCGAACTGTTGCTAATGCTTGGAATTTATTAGAGAATTTGACGGGAACTGTTGAGGCTCCTGAAGATTGGTCGGCTGAGCATGACCATTATTTGTATGGCACTACTAAACGTCAATCTAAGGGTGAATCTAAGAGTGAGTTATGAGCGATCGCTTATTATTTGGATACATCGTTTATTCAGGCTTTGCTTAATTCTAAAGATCGGCATCATCAACAGGCAAGGGTTCTATTGCCAAGAGTTTATAATGCAAGGGAAGTGTGGGTAACGGAAGCTGTACTGGTTGAGGTGGGAAATGCTTTTAGCGCGATGAATCGTAATGCTGCTTCTCAATTTATTCAACAGTGTTATCGAACTCCAAATATTACGGTGGTTACTGTCGATACTGCGCTTTTGGGTCGTGCTTTGCAACTTTATGGAGCTAGACCAGATAAGGATTGGGGATTGACTGACTGTATTTCGTTTATTGTGATGTCAGAAAATGATCTGGTTGAGGCGGCAACGGCTGATTTTCATTTTGTGCAAGCGGGATATCGGGCTTTATTGTTAGAAGCAAGCTAGATATGAAAAACTGCTCGATATTTTAAGTTGGATCGCCTTGTTATGTCATGGTTAAGCGCATAGGCGATCGCCCCTAGTATAATTGTTTTATGTAGTAATATGAGATAATTTGGTACAATCCTTCAAGCTTATTCTATGGCTTACACGGGTATGACTCTTCAGAAACTTCATGAACAAGTATTAACGCTTCCCGAAGATGATCGTTGGGAATTAATCAATATCTTAATGAAATCGCTGCGGTCAAAACCTGTAGCGACTTTCAAATATAAGGGTATTGCATCAAGTTTAGTAGGTATTGCGAAGACTAATGCGCCTGCACCTACGGATGAAGATGTTAAATCTATTTTAGAAACAAGGCTCTTGCAAAAGTAATGAAGGTCTTGTTTGATACAAATGTTATACTAGATGCGGTGTTGGCGCGTGTTCCCTTTGTCGAAAATGCTGCGTATCTTTTGGAGGCAGTGGAGCTTGGCAGGATTCAAGGGTTTACATCGGCTACGACTGTTACAGATATTCACTATCTGGTAAAGCGTCATACTAAAAGCACAGAAATAGCGATCGCTACGATATCGAAGTTATTGATTTTAATGGAAGTTTGTGCGGTGGATCGTGGGGTAATCCAACAAGCGGTGGATTTGGGATTGTCTGATTTTGAGGATGCTGTGCAGGTTGCGGCGGCAATGAGAACAAGTTTAGATGCGATCGTTACTCGTGATGTTGCGGGTTTTGTCGGTTCTCCAATTCTGATTATGTCGACTGATGAATTAGTCAAACAGCTAAGTTAAATCGATTATTGTAGCAAGTTTGTTAAAGACGATCGCCTTGTTATCTCATGTTTAAGCGTTTAGAGAGAATCTCAACAATGGATCGCCTTTGGGTGCTATGCGATCGAGTAACTGGAGTGTTTCGTTGGGTAATGTAATGTTAATGCGTTGATACATATATTGGTACACATTGGCTATGTGTATTATGCTAACTCATATTTTTGTCTAAAAGTATAGGCGATCGCTAAGTTTTTACAAACCTACTAGATTCTAAAAGCAATCATGAATGTAAAAATCTAGTCTCTACCCAGCAATTCTCATTATGACTTTTTGCCTCCCTGAGCTTTGAAATTCTGGACGAAAGATTAGGCTTTTTAAGCCTAGCTATTGATACTATTCTCAATAACTGAAGACAAATCAAGTCAAAATTTCCATAATGAGAATTGCTGGTCTCTACCACTGTTTTTTTGCAAATCCTTAGACTTATGATATAAAGGTTTCGGGCTTGATCGTAGCATAATCGAGCGACTCAATGTAATAACTAAAAAGAGGTTGCAATGGACATTTTTTCAATACTATTTATTCTCTTTATATTGTTCTGCATCTACTATGGGGTGTTTTGGCCTAATACACCAGCATGTCAAGCGTATGCTGCTGAAAGGGATAAGGAAGCGGAACCTTATACTATTGAAAATATAGTAAAACCACTCAGAGACGATCCTGATGATATCTCTTATGCAAACAGTATTCCATCTTTACTAGAAAAAGGGAGTAAATATCATTCCTATAACTATGGAAATATGTACAATCTTGTATTGGAAGTACTATCAGAGAATCCAGAAAAGATTCATATAAAAACTTTGTGTCTCACTGTAGGAAGATTACACTATGGGAAACTAAGACCTGATAATAAAGTAACTATAGCAATCCTAAATGATTTGTGAGAAAGTAGAAATAAGAAATATATTTTTAGAGGGCATAAAAATGACAAAAGAACTGCAAGAATTTATCGAGACAAATCGGGATGCAAGAGAATTAAAGAGAGGTGTATCGGTACAGA
>JBBRMK010000134.1:0-9065 GCA_038230875.1 Pseudanabaenales cyanobacterium | reverse complement strand
TCAAATGAGCCTAGGCTCATTTGAAAACTGCTATAGCGTATTTAAGGGATTTATACTTTCTTTAAATACTCTGTTTATACTAAAGGCTTAAATCTGTTGGAAGTATTAATTCAAAGTAATCAGTTATTAAAAGTGATTGCTTTGAACTAGTAAATTTATTTCTTGGCAAAGTCTTGAGCCAATCACTTCAAAGAACGCGCAGAAAATCTTTTAGTTGAGTAATTAAATATATGTCTATCTTTCCTCTAAATCCGCTAATCATGATTTTAACAGGAATACTATCTACAGTAATCTTGGGTTTCGGAGCTTATTATGTAATCGGTTGGTTCCAAGGAACGATTACCGTTTTATATTTGTTAATTGCAGGTATAGCAATGCTAGCTTATACCCTGTTAGGACGATATATAATTCTATTTTTATTAGCTCGGGCTGGGAATGATGAACCAAGTGCTTCACGTTCCGCAGAGGTCAGCGAAATTCAGCGCCCTGATGGGACAAAGATTCATGTTGAGTTCTTTGGTCCTAAAGATGGAACGCCTCTAATTTTTACTCATGGATGGAGTTGTAATAGCACCCATTGGTATTATGTTAAAAAAGCTTTAGGAAACGAATTTCGATTGATTTTATGGGATGTTCCGGGGACAGGAAAATCTGGAAATGTCCCTAATGGTGACTACAGTATGAAAAGGTTAGCAACAGACCTTGAAGCTGTTTTAGGTTTAGCAGGCGATAAGCCAGCAGTTATCTTTGGACATAGCATGGGCGGAATGATCTTATTAACATTTTGCGGTCTTTTCCCTCAACACTTAGGAACGCGTGTAGCTGGTATTGGTTTAGTCAACACTACTCCTGTTAATCCAGTGAAAACCGCACCTGGCAAAGATATCTTGCTAGCTCTGCAAAAACCTCTACTAGAGCCATTACTTTATTTAATGATTGGCTTATCACCAATTATTTGGTTGCAAACTTGGTTAAGTTATTTCAATGGAAGTTCCTATATTTCGGCAAGATTTTCTTCTTTTGCAGGTCAGCAAACTAGAGGACAGCTAGATTATGTTGTTAATTATTCTGCACGTGTATCTCCTAGCGTTTTAGGACGACAAATGTTGGGAATGATGCATTATGATGCGGCACAAGTGCTACAGACAATTCATATACCAACTTTGATTATTTCAGCTAATAAAGACCGTGCAACAGTTGTCGAAGCTAGTCGTAATATGCAAGATCAGATAGAAGGTTCTGAATTAGTTGTCCTTGCTCCTTCTGGACATATTACTATGATGGAACAACACCCTCGTTTTGTTGAGGTAGTTACAAGTTTTGCTCGAAAATGTTCTTATCAAACTCTCCCATTATTAAACCAATGGAAAATTTAATGGAAAACACATTCTTTAATCAAGTGTTTCGTGATGATGAAGGCAAAATTGTTTTAGCTCAACCCCCAAATCTACCGATCATTGTTTGGGTTGTAGCTACGCTATTAAAAATGATTTTCGCAACAGGTCAAGTTAATACTGGCTTAGAATTAATCGCTTTTGGAGCCTTGTTTACTTGGGCATGGGAAGAATTGTTCCAAGGCGTTAATTATTTTCGAAGAGCATTAGGATTTATTGTACTTATTGGTGTGATAGTGTCAAAAATTCAGTAGTATTTTCTAGCGATCGCTAAAACTATATTTATTGACGATTTACAACTCAGGAGTTAAACAGAAGTACCAAGTACTAATGTTCAACTCTTGAGTTTTAGTGTAAAGATTTATTGTGGTTTCCTGCCATCGAAGTAACTTATAAGCAACCTTTAAATTGCTCAAACATAATCTCAATCAGCCTAGTGTCATACTGTTAGGTGGAGAATAATCATATAGCTAAAATCTCAGACATTTCACGCGATTTTATAAAGCGAAGAAAACCATATGGACAGAAAAATTATATTAGATTTAGATAATTTGGATAAACCAATCCCAGATAACCACCTTCCTCTTAAACGTGTACTTGATCAAAGTGAGGAAATTCAAGAAAGTGTTAAAGATGCTGCCGATCGACTTAGTTCCGTAAATTTAGTTCTAAAGCATAAAGATCATTTTCCAGTTCAGTCTATTCAAGAAGTCGTTACTCAAAACGAAGAGATCGAGCAAAAGCTAGTGAAAGCTGCGGACGATTTACATGAGGTAAATGATGAACTTGCCAAAGCGGTAGCTGAAAGAATCGAAATTGAATCTGAACTCGCAGATAAAAGAAATGACCTTTCTGAAGTGCATGCTGCTTTGTCAAAAGCCCAATCTCAAGAGGAAGATGCAATTCTTATTGGACTTCATGACGCACTGACAAAACTTCCAAACCGTTTGTTATTTGAGCAGCGTTTGGACTATGGATTAATCCAAGCAAAACGCTATGGCTGGAAGTTTGCTATCTTATTTATTGATCTAGACAAATTTAAGGACGTTAATGACACTTATGGTCATCAGATTGGAGACAAGGTACTGATGATGGCGGCAGACCGTTTAAAAGTTTTTGTTCGTGGCGAAGATACGGTCAGTCGATGGGGAGGAGATGAATTTGTATGCCTTTTGATGAATGTTAACCTAGAAGCTGATGTGATTAGTCTTGCCGAAAAGATAATTGATCATATTGCCGAAGAATGTGAATTTGATGGAATTTTTCTTTCTATTAGTGCCAGTATTGGTATTGCTATATATCCTCAAGATGGAGAAACGGCTGATATCCTTTTAAAAAATGTTGATAAAGCCATGTATAAATCAAAAGGAACAGACCAGAGAGTTAACCTATTTAACAAATCCATTTGATTTTCATTACAGTAAATCCCGAACAAACCAAACCCAGATTTTTTTATAAAAGCCCTGCTTCGCGGGACTTTTATAAAAAATCTAGTGGTGGGTTTGTTCGGGATTTGCTGTAATTTTCATGAACAAATAGTAAAGGGATAAGCGCACCTAAACGTAGAATTGCAGACAGAAAGAATATACCAAAGATCCCTTCATAATGCGCGTACTGCGCTAATGTCCCACCTACTGTTGTGCCTAATGCGCTGCCAACACCTGCTACTGCGGAAGCGATCGCAAAAAAAGTTGCATGATGTCGGATCGGTGCAATTCCAATCTGGATATTGTTAGTGCCTAAATCGATCGCCGCCCAAGTGCCACCTAAAAAAAGATGAAATATCAATAAATATATCCATAATTGGGCTTGGATCTGATCAAGGCTAGTTAACAGCCAGAATAGCGGCGTAATTGCGATCGCTAGCCCTGCAAATATTAATAAAGGTCGGTTGCCAACGCGATCGCTTAATCTTCCCCATACTAATAACATCAACATATTTGCACCGTTGGACAGACTATTAAAAAGCGTTACCCAAGTGATATCAACACCAAGATTTTCTAACATATAGAGATTAAAAAAGGGAGTGCTGAGATTGACCGCAAATCCCCAGATTGCAAAATAGATTAGAAAAATGACAAGGTTGCGATCTTTAAAAGGAGCGATTAAATTACTAAACGGATTTTTTTGATACTCTTCTTGCCAAATTTCGTTTTGATATTTTTGAGGATTAATATCAATCATAAAATGCTGACAAGTCAAACTAACTAACCCCGCTAAAATACTCACGCTCAAGACGATTCCGTAACCTGCGATTGTGCCACCATGCCAATTAGAAATCACAAAACTAGCGATCGGTAAACTGATTAAACTTGCGACATTGCTAACAATATTACGAACACTATAGTATCGCCCCCTCAGTTGTGGCGGCACTAAAGCTGCTAGCCAACTCATCCAAGAAGCACTACCTAGCGCCGCTAATATATTGGAAACCACAACTAAAATTAATGTCAAATACACCAATTGGGCGGAGAAATCTTGAATTACATCTCTAAAAATAATCCCAATCAGGAGAACTAGCCAAAGCAATCGAGCTGGCAAAAATGTCCAGATTCCGTAATCATGACGACTAGTAGTACGGTTAGACAATAATGCTCCAAAAGGCTGTAAGAGATTTGCCACCATTGGCAACGAAGCTAACATGCCAATTTCAAAAGGACTCGCTCCTAAATCCAGTAAAAAGCTACTAAGTAGAACCCCCCCCGTAACATTACTAAAAACTGTTGACAAACCACCGTCGATAGTCGAGGCTCTCAAGCTCGTGCGAACGGATAATTTAATTTCTTGGTTTGCTTCTTTAGTAAAAGTTTCGATTATCAAAACAAACCTACAATGATGTAAAAGAGATATATAAAGACAAACTCTGCTGTAATACTCCCTTCCCAGTGAAAGATTAGACGTTGCGGCGCTATGCGCCGCAACGCTACTTCTGGGTTTTGATGTCTATTTCTATGGTGGGAAGGGAGTAAAATAAGTGGTGAGGTTCTTTTGTAAACTATGATCACTCTTTTATCCTAACGCCTTGGACAGTATCCCTCATGAACTTACCGCAAAAAACTACACATACTTTAATCAAAGATAAACTTTCTCATCGATGGAGAGTAAGATCACGATTAATTTTATCGATAATATTTGCTTTAATAGTATCGTTTATACTTCCCTCAGGATTTAGTTTATCCACTCGAATCCTTTGTATATGGAATGCTGGGATGATCAGCTTTTTAGCCGCATCATGGATGCTAATGATGCATGCAAAAACCAAAACTATGCGTCAAAATGCTCAAAGTCAAGATGAGGGACGAGCCGCCATTTTGGGATTAATTACTGCTGCTGCTAGTGCTAGCTTATTGGCGATCACATTTATTTTGAGAGAAGCAAAAGGGAAAGAAATAAATATTGTAATTCCTCATGTGATTCTTGCTGTAGTAACAATTATTGGGTCATGGTTGCTCGTTCATACTATTTTTGCGATGCATTATGCCCACGAATATTATCAGAATAATCCAACTCAGAGTCACCTTAAAGCGGGAGGACTAGATTTTCCTGATGATATTGAACCAGACTATTGGGATTTTTTATATTTCTCTTTTGTAATTGGAATGACTAGTCAAGTTTCTGATGTACCGATTACTTCGCGATCGCTAAGGCGCTTAGCTTTAATGCATAGCATCCTCTCATTCTTTTACAATACTGCGATCGTAGCGATGACTATCAACATCATTGCTGGCTTAATTGAGTAATCTCGAAGCATTTCGTTTTCCCCTATCTCTTAACTCCCTTTCCAGCGAAAGATTAGACGTTGCGGCGCTCCGCGCCGCAACGCTAATTCTTGGTTTTTAATGTCTATTTTTATACTGGGAAGGGAGTATTTACTGTAAAGATTTGAAATATTTTAGGACAATCCACCCAATTTATACATTGCTTAAACATGATTTCAAGCAGAAGGATGTAATTCTGAGTATTCATGCGATTTTTGATTTCATAGGTAAAAACATCATGGCAGATATCCAAGAAATTATTAAAAACGTAAAGCAAGCTTTACCTAACATTACGCCCAATCCACCTAGTCTCAAACCTGAATCCCCAGCATATGACTTAAAGGCGCGTTTAGAGTGGGGCGAACCAGCGCTGACCATTGTAGATATTCGCGATCGGGACGCCTTTAATCAGGGCAGGATCACAGGTGCTATTTCTATGCCAATGGAGCAATTTATGGAACTTGCTCAGGCAAACTTTGAACCTGCGCGAGATATTTATATCTATGGTGAATCAGATGAGCAATCATTACAAGCTGCTCAGCTTCTGCGCGGTGCTGGTTTTTCAAGTGTAGCTCAAATTATGGGAGGACTACCAGCTTGGTGTGAAGTGGCAGGACCAACTGAAGGAGTAAAGGAAACAGGGCATCTAAAGCCAAGCGAATTTAATGTAGTTTCTCGTCTCAAGACTGAACAAGAACTACAAGATGCAGGTAAATCTCAACAATCTAAAGTCTGATAGCTACCTGTATTAAAACCTAAAAAATGGAAGGCGGCGCGGAGCGCCGCCTTCCATTTTTTGGGTTTTGTGTCCTAACATACTCAGCGATCGCTATAGTCACACACCATATTGTTTTCGATGACAATCTGCCAATCTCAAATACTCTGGATCGAACTTAGCTAATTGCCAAACTTCATAGAAAATCTTAGCTGATTCAGCTTTGACTAGATCTTCTTCGCGGGGCAAAATGATTTTGGAATCTTTAGGACTATCTTTAGAATACTTACGACCAGATTTGTGATTTGCATAACGACGTGAGCGCGTATAACCCATTTGCAAAAACTTTCGAGCCATATCCATCCCCACAAAATCTTTTTCTAACTTGTAATTCACAAATAGAGAATAAATCTTTGTAGCAGAGTGGCGAGCAATCTCTGGAGTTTTAAACTTCCAATGAGGTAAGATTTCATTTTTGTAAGGTTGCACTAGTAATACGCCTTGCTCACCGCGACCGATACGATAAAGTTCGGGATGCTCTCTAAAATCGATTGTTTTAAAATCGAGTGAGTAATCGAATTCTTTCATTTCTCAATCATTAAACTATAAAATTTCTATCTATAGCGATCGCCACTTTTATTAAGACAACCCAAAACCCAAGAAGTAGAGGCGGCGCGGCGCGCCGCAACGCCTAATCTTTCAATGGGAAGGGAGTAGGACATACGTGGCGATCGCTATAAATTCAAACAAATCCATTATGCAAGCTAACTAAATAGCAGATTGTAAAGATTTAAAACTTTTTAAGACAATTTACTCAAGTTATACATTGTCTAAACATGATTTCAAACATACCAATGTAAATCTAAGTGTTGAAAGAGAACTGTAAAAAACAGGCACAAATAAATGACTGCTACCAAAAGCACAGAAAAAGATACATCTCAAACTTTAAAGAAGTTAGACTCACTTTTAGAAGCGCTAAAAGGTGATTTGAGTTCTCTCAAGACTGATGATTCGGTTAAAATGATCGATGAGTGGCATAGCCTAGTTCAACAGTCCAAAGAGCCAGAATTCAAAGAAATTGCTACTGGGCTTAAAGACTTGCAGAAGCTCCTCAAGAGTAAAGACGCAGGACACGCTCTTGGTGAACTGTTAAGTCATCTGGGCGAGCAAACCAGTAATATTGCCACTGAAGCTGACAAGGAAATCAAACTCCCTTTGCAAAATTTAGGCAAGCAGCTGGCGAAGGTTGGTCGGTCTCTAGCTAAAGAAGAAGATCAACAACATCTAGTAGCCTTAGACTCACTTGTAGAAGTTCTCGATCAAGATGCTAAAGAGATTGATTCTAAATCTGCAGCTGATGGAATCGATCACTGGTATGATTTATTGCATAAATCTGAAGATGACAGTCTTAAGGCGATCGCTACTGAAATCAAAGAGCTAAAACAGCTTCTTAAAGGGAAGAAGACGAAGGTTAGTGATCTCAGTGAGAAGTTGATCCAGATGGGTGAGCAAACAACGAAAGCTTCTTCTCTTGCTGCTAGAGGTTTTAAGGGAGCAATTCAAAATCTGGGTAAAGCACTCACAAAATTGGGTAAATCACTTGACTCCAAATAAGTCTAGATGCCCCCCTAAATCAGAACTATACCTTGTCCATGTTGAAAACTTTGGTTTTCAACATGGACTCACAAAAAAACCGAAGCGGGGCTTTGCCCTGCAACATTCTAAAATAACTATGGGTTTCATCTTAGACTCGGTATAAAGGTAAAACGAATCATGTCAGATGAGTTTAAGAAAGGCGACAAAGTGGAATGGGAAAGTTCTTAAGGCTCTATTGAAGGTACTGTAGAGGAAAAATTGACTCATCCGATTGAGATCAAGGGGCATCACGTTGCCGCCTCAAAAGAAAACCCCGAATATTTGGTAAAAAGTAATAAAACGGGTAAAGAAGCAGCTCATAAACCTGAATCTTTGAGATACAAACAGGATAAATACAAACAGGATTAAATTAATGAATGAATTACCTTTTGAAAAGCAATTTACTCATGCCATGTTTTGCCAGCAGTTGCAAAGCCTAGATATAGATAATGCCAAAAAACTGTTAGCCGATTTACATTTGCTTTATTTAGGGCAGCAAGCTATGTTTACGATACTTACTAAGCAAGATAGTTCTATCTAAAGATACTACTATCTTCTATCTAATGATAGTTGTATTTAAACATCATTAACTTTATCAAAATAATAATTCAAATAATATCATTGAATCTTATGTAAAGAGGTCTCCAAAGAGAATTTGTATTGTAAAGATTTGAATTGTTTCAGTACAACGTATTCAATTTATACATGTCTCAAACATGATCTCAAACATAAAAATGTGATACTGCGTATTGTTAAGCAGATTATATAAATCTTGAGTGAAATAAATGGCTAATCATTATAAAAACTATGGTTAAACCTAAATTATTTTAACATTCTGGTTTCTGTTATCTAAAGCTTAATTATTAGTCGATAAACTTAAAATTTTTATTAAAAGTTTTTATTATTACCTTTAATAGATGTTTTAGGTTTTGATTAAAAATTGATTACATAAACTGTACTCACCACTATTTAGGAGATATTGATTATGAAGAGTAGAAAGAAATCTTCACGACGTTCCTTAATCAAATGGGGAATTTTTGGACTAGGTGGTATTGCACTCGCATCTGTACCTGGAGTGCTTAACGCTCAGCCAATGAACCGTGGCAAGACTCTTACATTTAATGCAGATGATGTTGGTATTCTTAACTTTGCTTTATTACTAGAAGAACTAGAAGCTGCTTTTTATGCAGCAGTTATCAGTTCTGGCAAAATCACTAATAGCCAAGAATTAGAATACATGCAGTTTTTGGGTTCCCAAGAAGCGGCTCATGTAACTTTCTTACGCACAGTTTTAGCTAATCAAGTTTTATTTGCTACTCAAGATTTAAGTTTTAATCCATCTAGCCTAAATAACCTTCTATCTAGCCGCGCTAGTATTTTGAATACTGCGGTTGCCTTAGAGGATGTCGGTGTCCATGCTTACAATGGCGCGGGTCCAAGCTTGACTAATCCTACATATCTGCTTGCAGCTGGTTCAATTGTCTCTGTAGAAGCTCGACATGCAGCAGGTGTACGCTCATTACTTGGTAGACCAACTACAGAACCTGATAGCGATCGCCTAGT
>JBBRMK010000133.1:0-9088 GCA_038230875.1 Pseudanabaenales cyanobacterium | reverse complement strand
TTGATGTTACGTGGAGCGAAAACTAACCCTCATCCCCCAACCCCTTCTCCCGCAGGAGAAGGGGAGCAAAACTCAAATTATTTTCTTGTTCCCCTCTCCTGCGGGAGAGGGGCTAGGGGTGAGGGCTTTAGAAACTTCCACGTAACCTCAGATATGTAAGTCTTTTGCCAACTCTAGGGAATTGATATCAAGTCTCTATAATTGGTATTTAAAATAGTATTAATGAAAAAGAAATAACACCATTCATCTCAATATGAGGGTAAGGGATATAGTAAGCTTTGCTATATAAACTTACTATCCCTTCCGCCCTACCTAGTTGTACTCTTAAACTTTCCAAAACTCTTAAGAATTATTCCCTTTAAAGCTTTGGAAATGTATTTAACGATTAACCAACATTTTCAACATTTGTCAATTCCAGCATAGTTTTTAGTACAGAATCAGGATTGAGACTGATCGAGTCAATGCCTGCTTCTACTAAGAACTTCGCGAATTCAGGATAATCGCTTGGTGCTTGACCGCAGATACCGATCTTGCGATTGTTAGCTTTTGCGCGTTGAATCATTGTGCGAATCATCGATTTCACCGCTTCGCTACGTTCATCGAAGATGTGAGCAACTAAAGAAGAATCACGATCTAAGCCTAGAGTTAACTGAGTGAGGTCATTGGAGCCAATCGAGAAGCCATCGAATACTTTAGAGAACTCATCTGCCAAAATCACATTGCTGGGAATTTCGCACATCACATAGACTTCTAAACCATTTTTGCCACGTTTCAAGCCGTGTTTTTCCATTTCGGCAAGTACTTTTCGACCTTCATCGGGAGTGCGACAGAAGGGAATCATCGGAATCACATTAGTTAATCCCATATCATCACGGACACGCTTTAGGGCTTGGCATTCCAAACCATAGGCGGCGCGATATTTAGGGTCGTAGTAGCGAGAAGCACCACGCCAACCGAGCATCGGATTTTCTTCATTAGGTTCAAAGGCACTACCACCTAGCAGATTGGCGTATTCGTTGGTTTTGAAGTCAGACATGCGCACGATTACTGGTTTTAGATAAAAAGCCGCAGCGATCATGCCGATACCATGCGCTAGCTTGTCTACAAAGAAATCAGTTTTGTTTTCATACCTTGCCGTCAGTTGGGAAATTTCCCATTTAGCAGCCTTATCTTCGAGGGTATCAAAATGAATTAAGGCTAATGGATGCGCTTTGATATGGTTAGCAATAATAAATTCCATACGTGCCAAACCGACACCATCGCAAGGAATAGAAGACAATCCGAAGGCTTCTTCAGGGTTACCGACATTCATCAAGATCTTAGTGGAGAGTTTAGGTAAGTTATCTAAAGAAGTTTCGACAATTTCAAAAGGAACAAGTCCTTGATATACCTTGCCTTGTTCGCCTTCTGCACAGCAAATCGTTACCTCTTGCCCTGTCTTGATCATACTGGTGGCATCACCGCAACCAACGATCGCAGGAATCCCCATTTCTCTCGCAATAATCGCGGCGTGACAAGTACGCCCGCCTTGATTGGTAACGATCGCACTTGCCTTTTTCATGATTGGTTCCCAATCAGGGTCAGTCTTATTAGTGACTAGTACTTCACCTGCTTGAAAATCTTCGATGTGATGAGCTTCTAAAATTACATTCGCCTTGCCTTGACCGATCATCTCACCGACCGCGCGACCTGTAATCAACACATCACTACTGCCATGCAGCTTGTAATTTTTAAGAATGTTGCCAGACTTTTGCGATTGGACAGTTTCAGGACGAGCTTGGACAATGAATAACTCTCCCGTTTTGCCATCTTTCGCCCATTCAATATCCATTGGTGAGAGCTTGCCACGCACTTCAGAATAGTGATCTTCGATGATGCAAGCCCATTCTGCAAGTTTGAGAATTTCATCATCGGTAATCGCGAACTTAGCTCGTTCCGAAGCGGAGACGGGAATATTTTTAGTCAGCTTACCGCCGCCAAGGTCATAAACCATCTTGATTTCTTTTGTGCCGAGTCGTTTTTCGAGAATCGGACGGAAGCCTTGTTTGAGAGTTGGTTTGAACACAAAATATTCATCAGGATTGACAGCACCCTGTACCACATTTTCCCCTAATCCATAAGCGGACGTAATTAGCGCTGCATTTTTAAAGCCTGTTTCTGTATCAATAGAGAACATCACGCCAGAGGAGGCAAGATCGGAACGCACCATTTTCTGTACACCCACAGAGAGCGCCACATCAAAGTGATCGAAGCCGTTGAGCGTGCGATAAGAGATCGCGCGATCAGTAAATAGCGAAGCAAAACAGCGATGGCAAGCTTCGACAACTTCATTAGCACCATAGACGTTGAGATAGGTCTCTTGCTGCCCTGCAAAACTCGCATCAGGTAAGTCTTCGGCAGTAGCGCTAGAACGCACAGCTACATCAGAGTCTTTGCCACATTTGTCACAGTCGCAGAGCTTCTGATAGGACATAGCGATCGCTAAATGTAAATCGTTAGGAAATGGCGTATTGAGAACCATGGCGCGGGCCTGACGACCGCGATCGCGCAAATTATGCATATCCTCAACATCAAGATCGGCGAATAGTTTGCGCAATTTCACTTCTAAGCCAGCTTTCTCAATAAAGTGACGGAAAGCGTGAGCAGTAGTAGCAAATCCATTCGGAACATTCACTCCTTTGGGTTTAAGCTTAAGGATCATTTCTCCTAAAGAAGCATTTTTACCACCCACAAGCGGAATATCGCCGATTCCTACTTCTTCAAACCAAAGTATTAATGCTTGCTCTTTTGAAATATTTCTAGATAATTCTGAGGCGAAAATTGAACTGGTCATAATGCTTTAACTCCCTAACCAAATTAATGATTAGATCAATGCATGGACTGTGATTGAAGCCTTACAGCAGTTGTCGATCAAATCCACTACGATAATGGTCGCAGGGCGAAGCCCCGCAAAGGGTTTTATATTATTGTTTGTGGTAGGTTTGAAAGCAAATTGCTGTAAGCCTGATTGAAAAATTTTTCGCTGATTGATCAAAATGATTGATTAATCAGTAAGTTCTAATATACAGATTTTCACATTTGTATAAATAACTTGATAAATAACTTGAAAAGTTTGGTATGTCTTAATTATATCTATTGTGAAAGCACCAAGATTGCTGGAGATCACATTTATTCACTAAGCTTCGCAAAGATTGACATTAAATCTTATAAAAAAGAATGCCTCACGTTCTTTTTACTTTCTGATTACTTTCTGGGTTTATAATTGAGCGCTTGATCGCTATGATTGAAGCAAGGACTTTTGTAACAGTTTGGAGATAGCGATCGTGACTAACACTAAGCCCCGCGATGTACAAGCGATATATATTGCCGCAGAAACCTTTGCTTTGCGATCGCGCAGTTGGAATCGCTTGCGTTTTGAAGTTGAATTTGCGCTCGAAAAAGGGACGACGGCTAACTCTTTCTTAATTCAAGGGAATTTGCCAGCCCTCATCGATCCACCTGGAGAGACATTTACAGAGATTTATCTAGACGAACTGCGAAAACGTATAAATATTCTTGATGTCGGTTATGTGATCCTTGGTCATGTCAATCCAAACCGTATTGAGACACTGAAGGCTTTATTAGCAATAAATAATCGCATCACTTTCGTTTGTACTAATCCAGGCGCGATCGCCTTACGCAAAAGTCTAGAAGAGACATTTGGTAAAAACCTCAAAATTCAAGTTGTGCGTGGTGAAGAAACCCTTGATCTTGGCAAAGGGCACATTCTCAAATTTATTCCTACTTCTACGCCGCGCTATCCTGACGAGCTTTGCACATACGATTCTAAAACTCAGATTTTATATACTGATAAATTCTTTGGAGCGCATATTTGTGGCGATCAAGTGTTTGATGAAGGCTGGAGCCATCTGCTAAGCGATCGCCGTTATTACTTTGATAGCACGATGGCAAATCAAGTTCGCCAAGTTGAGGCAGCTCTCGATAAGCTGATTGACATTCCTGCAATTTTTTATGCCCCTGGACATGGGCCGATGTTACGTTACGGCTTGCATGAACTGGTAAATCTTTATCGTCAATGGAGCCAAACCCAAAAGCAGCAAAACATTTCTGTCGCAATGATTTTTGCTTCGGCATATGGTAATACCACTACGATCGCCAATGCTTTAGCAAGGGGAATTATTAAAGCAGGCGTGGCCGTTGAGTTAATAAATTGCGAAAGTGCCGAACCTGAAGAAATTAAAGCCGCGATCGAAAAATCATCGGGCTTCTTGATTGGTTCGCCAACTCTAGCTGGACATTTACCGACACAAGTTCAGACTGCTCTAGGGATTATTTTGTCTACGGCAACCAAAAGTTATCAAGCAGGTGTATTTGGCTCTTATGGCTGGAGTGGCGAAGCCGTGGATATCATAGAAGGAAAGCTTAAAGATGCAGGGTATACACTTGCTTTTGAATCAATTCGAATCAAATTTACACCTACCGAAGCGACATTACAATTTTGTGAAGAAACGGGAACGGATTTTGCCCAAACGCTTAAAGTTGCCAAAAAAGTTCGCACTACACTTAACCCTGGCAGCACCGTTGAGCAAGCTGTAGGGCGCATTGTTGGTTCTCTATGTGTTTTAACAGTTCAGCGTGACGAAGTGTCAACAGCTCTGCTTGCTTCTTGGGTATCGCAAGCAACTTTTAATCCACCAGGATTATCGATCGCTGTTGGCAAGGATCGGGCGATCGAATCTTATTTGTACGAAGGCGATCGCTTTGTCTTGAATATACTCGAACAAGGTAAGCAACTCCGAAAGCACTTTATGAAAAAATACGCCCCTGGAGAAGATCGCTTTACAGACGTGCAAGTAGAACAGACAGAAGGAGGGTTGCTAGTATTAACAGATGGTTTAGCTTATTTAGAATGTCGAGTTGCCCAACGAATGGAATGTGGAGATCACTGGTTAATCTATGCGATCGTGGAGAATGGCAAACTATTGCAAGCCAACGGTTTAACCGCAATTCATCATCGCAAGACGGCTAGTAATTACTAATAATTATTAAGTAGCTAGGCGCAATTAAATATAAAACCCAAAAAGCTGTGGCGCACGCTGCGCGTGCGCCACAGCTTTTTAATCTGGATTTTAATTATGTCTAGCTACTTAATTATTAAAAAAAGGAGGATGCGCTAAGCACATCCTCCTTTTTTTAGTCAAAATATTGCGAAGAGTTGCTTATCCTAGCTAATGGGTAATAGAACTTCAAACTCAGTCCCAACTGTCACGTCACCCTTGTTATTAAGATAAGGCGATCGCAATACAATTTTGCCATGATGCTGCTGCGTAACAATTTGATGACAAATGGCTAATCCTAAACCAGTGCCCTTGCCTTGACCTTTAGTGGTAAAGAAATTATCAAAAATGCGACTTTGAATTTCTTTAGGAATACCTAAGCCATTGTCCGCAACCTTAATCGATAGCCAGTTGCGATTATCGATTTCCACGATCGCTGATGAAATCATGATCTGAGGTTGCCATGTGATTTCAGATTTTGTCTGCACATTACCTTGGCTTGAACCTATTTCATCTTTAAGTAAAAACTGATCGCGTTGTCGCAGCAACTCAGGATGAGAACGCAAATCTACCAGAGCATCAAGGGCATTACTGATTAAGTTCATAAACACCTGAATTACGCGATCGCTATATCCATTAGTTTTGGGTAGATCGATATAGTTTTTCACGATCTGGACATTTCTAATTCTGCCACTGAGAATTGTTAAGCAACTTTCTACACATTCAATCAAATCGATAGATTCTGGTGTAGCCTGATCTTCCATATGCGATAAGCTTTGTAATGTATCAACCAAGCGGCGCAAATATCGCGCTCCCGATTGAATACTCCGAACGACCTGCGGTAGATCCGAACGCACAAAATCCCAGTCAATTTCCTCAAGGGTTTCGCTAATAGTTGGCGCAGAAGTTCCATATTCCTTTTCGTAGGCTCTCAAAATCTTCATCACCCCTTCGATATAAGTTAAGAGGCACTCGGTATTACCATAAATTGCTGATACAGGATTACGAATGTCATGAGATACTTCAGCCACAATTTGTCCCAAACTCGCCATTTTTTCAGTTTGAAACATGGTTGTTTGTGTTTGCTCACGCAACAGCTTTGTAGCTAGTTCATGAATATGAGACTGAGCCTGCAATAGATCATGAATATCCAATACTGAATAAACATTGTCTTCTAGATGAACGATCACAGGCTCATAAATGTCATCATTGGCACGACCCAGAGCTAACTGAGATGCCATCACAATCGGCATATTCCCATGTAACTTAAGTATTTCCGATTGAGCTTGTTCATACAGAACCCTCAACGGTCTTTTTGTAAACAACTCAAGAGCATAGGGGCGACTCAGGCATTCTAAAAACCTACGCCGAGATAACATTCCCACATAAATATCTTGATCGTAAAGTATTAAGGCGGGCAAGAGCGGATTTTCTTTAAAAAGTTGACGCGCGATCGCACCTGTCTGCTCCAAATCAACTTTGGCATCATACAAATGTAATTCAGAAATATTAGCGTCTAGGGCTAATTGAAGCTTTGGACTATGAGATGATTCACCACTATTCGACTCCATTTGAGGCTCACTTGCCATTACCATCAAAGGAATCATTGCCATTTTGCGGGCTAAATCTTGGGTTGCAGCCTGCCTTATGTTCTTGCCCTTCACCGAGCCTCTATCTGATTGAGCTTGTTGACGCTTCAGGTTATCAATAACAGTTGTCAAAGCTACTGGCTGAACTTCTATTTCTAATGCTTTAGCCGCTACTATAAATGCAGAGCTTAAATTATCGATAGAAATCTTCGGTAGTAAATCTATAGCCCCACGGCGAATTGCCCAACGTTTTTCAACTTCTTTGATTTGCACTTGACGAGGGTTTACGAGCAAAACTTTTAACTCAGGTGCATAATCGGCACACCATTTACAGAGTTCAGTTGCTAATAACGATGTACCGCCCCCATATCTAATGCCAATGTCAGAGATAATAAGTTCTGGTAAAGGTTGCTTGGATTCACGCTTTTGCTCTAGCAGCTTAAGTAAATCTTCAGTTTCAGGTGCCGCCCATACCTCAAGACGATGTGATGACAATGCATTGTGCCACATTAAGGACTGCTCTTCTGATAGCTGAGCTAGCAAAACGGCTTTAACCACACAACCCCCAAACCCTAAATAGTAATAATAATCACATTATCGGATCACAAGACATGAACACAAGAGAAAATAGATAATCAAAAGTTAACCAAAAGTTAATTTTTGGTTATATACCTTGTCCATATTGAAAACCGAAGTTTTTGACATGAACAAAAAAGAAAAAACCAAAGCGGGGCTTTGCCCTGCGACCCTCCATAAGAAATACGGGTTTCATTTTAGAGTCGGTATATGACAAATTAACCCCCTGACAGTAGAAAGGAGGCAAAGCATGTGCTCTAAACTTTAATTGAGATAGTATAGAAAAAATAAATTGGATTTTTTCATGACACGAATTTGTATTCTTGGTGGCGGTTTTGGCGGTTTGTATACTGCACTTAATCTCTCACGTCTGCCTTGGGCGGTCATGCCTGAAATTATCCTGATTGATAAAAGCGATCGCTTTTTATTTACCCCATTTCTCTATGAGTTAGTAACATCAGAAATGCAGGAATGGGAAATTGCGCCAACATTTGCAGAATTACTTGCAGGTACTGGTATTCAATTTGTCCAAGGATTAGTCACCAATATTGATTTTGAGGCTAAGCAAGTAGAAGTCAATATCGGTCAGCGCGATGTTTTAAAATATGATCGCCTTGTTTTGGCAATCGGTGCAGAAACGCCGATGAACCTTGTCAATGGCGCTTCTGAATACGCGATTCCATTTCGTAATCTCAATGACTTCTATCGACTCAACAGTAAGCTCAAATTATTAGAAGCTTCAAATCGTGACAAAATTCGCGTATGTATCGCAGGTGGCGGCAGCAGTGGCGTGGAACTTGCTTGCAAAATCGCTGATCGCCTTAAAGCTCGCGGTCGAGTTCGCCTTGTTGATCGCAATCACAAAATTTTAGCGAACTCTACAGACGCAAATAGAAAAATTGCTGAATTAGCACTTTCACAACGCGGTGTATGGACGGATCTTAATACCAAGGTTTCTCAAGTAACTGATCACGAAGTTACTCTAGATTATGCTGATGGCAGTGATACTCTGCCCGTTGATATCATCGTGTGGACAGTTGGCAGTACCTTCACCAAGATGCTTCAAAATCTGCCAGTTAAGCACAATCATCAAGGGGCGATCGCCACGGAGTCAACTTTGCAAGTTAAAGGATATGCAAACGTTTTTGCGATCGGTGATTTAGCAAGTTGTCTTGATGCTAATGGATATCTTTTACCTGCTACTGCACAGGTTGCCTTTCAGCAATCTCAATATTGTGCTTGGAATGTCTGGGCAAGCCTCAATCAAAAACCACTGGTAACATTTAGTTATATCCCCCTCGGCGAATTTATCAGTTTAGGCATTGATGGCGCAACTGCATCGATTTTTGGTAAATTTAGCATTGATGGATTACCTGCTCATTGGATGAGAAAATTCGCTTATTTACTAAGAATGCCAACCTCTCAACATCAATGGAAGATTGGCACTTACTGGTTAACTAAACCCTTAATTGAACTATTTAGAAAATCTGTTTAAACAAATAGTGATGTTACGTAGAACCTGACCGCATCCCCCAGCCCCTTCTCCTTCAGGAGAAGGCTAAGGTGTACACACAAGTCACCAAGAACTAAAGTTCTTGGCTAAAAGCTAAAGTCAGTCGCAAGGGGTGTGACCAAAATTTGATGTAATGGATAAAAGCTGGTAAGCTTAATTAGTATAGTTGGAGGCAAAAAGAAAGATTAACAAATCGAACACCCTATAGCAGAATCGCCGTCAATCGGCATGTCTATCAAACAAGCATAGGGGGGACTAACGTACTGCCCGTTGGAAGTAGATGCAAGGATAATCCTGACCTCAACCCCAAGATTTGCAAAACAGATAAGTCACAAATGGCAATGCATCCACGG
>JBBRMK010000132.1:0-9228 GCA_038230875.1 Pseudanabaenales cyanobacterium | reverse complement strand
CTCTTAATCAGGATTTCTTTCGCTTGATTGACTAAATTTGGTGTAATGGGAATCGCGGGATCTTCAGCGATATATTCTGTAATTTCCTTAGCGATCGCATTGACCAACCAAGGCTGTCCTTGCGTTAAATGAAAAGCTAAAGCGATCGCTTCATCAGTAAATATTTGTCCCGTTGCCTCTGTATGTTGCTGATAGAGACTTCTCACATTTTCAAGCGTGAAGTTACTCAGCGTAAAGGAACGTACTTTGATATTAAAAGGACTCGACGTATTCAGGCGAGTGCCTACGGCAGGCGAAGCGCCTACGCTCCCACCAGAAGCCACTTTATAATCCCTAACATCTCTCATCCCAATTAAGCCCACCGATTGCGGAAATCCTATCGGACGATTGGGAAACCCAGATCTAATTTGTCGTAATACGGAAATCAAAGTCTCATCACTAAGCGCATCAATCTCATCTAAAAACACCACCAATGGGCGTGACGATTCTTGCGCCCATGTACTTAAAAACGAACCAATCTGACGACCAGATTCTCCCACAGTCCAAGCTGGCGGCAGTAACTCAGGAGGCAAACGAAATCGCGCAGAGTCTTTCCACTCATCTAAAATTGCTTTTTCTGCCAAATCAGGATCGTGCGAAAACACCGCCCCCACCTCTAGAGACAGCATTACTGCCGTATATTGACCACTTGCCGTTAGCTCTTGAGCAAGGGTGAGCATTGCCGTCGTTTTACCCACCTGACGCGGTGCATGGATTACGAAGTAATTTTCCTGAGCAATTAACCTTTCTAGCTCAGGCAAGCGATCGCCCGCAGGCAACATGTAATGTATGTCAGCTTTGCAAGGACCAGCAGTATTAAACCATTTCTTCATAATCGGCAACGTTAGATGTTATCCATGTCCAATATATAGCAGCCAGACGAGCAAACTGCTTAAAAGCTTGTAATCCCGTTGGAGTAAATGAGTATAAATATTTATCCATATAAATTCTATGGCAGATAAGAGACAATTATCTGCTCTAAGATATTTCTGTGACAAGTTAGAATTAACGCCAAGAATGCGTACTTATTTAAAATAAGATTGTTATCTACAAGCGTTGATACTCATTTAAAAGAAACAGTTTCCTTGCTTTCAGTTTTTGATGTGGCGTTTGTCTAATTCCTAAACTTATAATAAAGATATAAATTTATCGCTAAAAAGTTAGACAAAATGGCGAAATGAGCAAAATTTTGCCAACTCTTATATATTTCCTAATATTATGGTTGGGGACAAAAATATCAAAATTTGAATATGCAGATCGTAGAAATTAATGGTGGCAAATTCCGAGCGGATACATTGATTGAAAAAGTAGTTGCCTATGGTATGTTCCCTCAATTAGTCAGGGAGATGACTCTAGATCGGGTTACGAATGATATTGTTCTGACTCCTGAAGAACAAGAGTTTGCTTCTCAACAAATTTGTCAGCAATTAGGTATTGATAGCGATGTGAAGTTAGCGACTTGGCTGAAACAGCAAGGAATGACTGCTCCTCAATTACAGGCGAAGTCAGAGCGATCGCTTAAGCTTGTCAAATATAAGCAGGCGACATGGGGGACGAAAGTTAATGCGACTTTTTTAGAGCGCAAACAGAAATTAGATCGGGTGATTTATTCGCTGATTTGCACAAAAGATTTTGGTGTGGCTCAAGAGTTATACTTTCGGATTAAAGAAGGAGAACAGTCTTTTGATGAACTTGCCCGAGAGTATTCATTGGGAGCAGAGGCGCAAACAGGTGGTCTAATTGGACCGATAGAAATTGGCTCGATTCATCCTAGCTTGGCAAAGATTTTAGTAGTCAGCGATGTTGGACAAGTCCAGTCGCCAATGGTGGTTGGTGATTGGATTGTATTGATTCGATTGGAAAAGTTATTGCCAGTAAGTCTGGATGAAGAAATGCAACAACGTCTAATTGAAGAAAATTTTACCCAGTGGTTAGAAGAAAGCATGTCTCAACAAATGGCAACATTTACCAGCTATGTATAACATTTGCCTTGACAAAAATCATTAGCATCTTCTAAAGTTCTGGTTATAAAAATGAACGTAAGCTAATAAAAATATGCAATTATCGGGGCTGAATGGCGATCTATCGGGTAATTTGATACAGCCACAGACTTTGTCAGCTATATCTTTTCAAAATAGCCTTTTTGTGCCAGATGCCTATGGATTATCAGTCCAACCGACTTCTAATAGTTTGTGCCCTGAATTTAAATTTGATGCGAATAGTGGTTGGTTAACGATCGCAGGCGATGCTGGCAACAACGTCGTCAAGCAAACGATTACCGACAATGGTGATTACCAATTCGATATTGATGGTTCAATATTCTCTAGCGATCGCACTTCCGCATATTATGCCGCAGGACTAGCAGGCGCAAGCAAAGATAGTGTGTTTGGGATTAACTTTAATGGGGGGCTGGGCTATGACACACTGATCGTCGGTAGCCAAGAGTACAATCACAAATTTGATGTTATAGCTGATGATGCGATCAACATAGCAGGACAGATTTGGGCTAATTCAATCTTCTTAAAAGCTGAAGATATACTCAATCAAGGCGAGATTATTGCGGGTGATGTGACAGCAGAGTTTAGCAATAGCTACACCGATGTGACTGACGCAAAGATTGTGGCGATCGATGGTGGGCATATTTTATTAAATGGCGGTAAAGATGGAAACCTCAACGCCAATGGACAGTTTACTGCAACAGGGCTTACGGGAGGGAAGATTGACTTTAGAGGAAAAACTCTAAGTTTGAGTGGTGCAAAACTTGATGCTTCTGGAGAGAATGGCGGCGGTACTATTCTAATTGGGGGAGACTATCAAGGTATCGATCCGACAGGATTAAATACTTTGACAAATGCGCGATCGGTTTTTGTAGATCAATATTCCAGTATTAAGGCTAATGCTTTGACTCAAGGCAATGGTGGCAAAGTTATCATTTGGTCAGACGAGAATACTGACTTTCGCGGCAATATTAATGCAAGAGGTGGGACAAAAGTTGGTGATGGTGGCTTTGTCGAGGTTTCGGGAAAACAGACTTTAAACTTTGTTGGTAAAGTCAATGTGGATGCTACCAATGGCAAGCAAGGTAACGTTCTGCTCGATCCTGCTGACATTATCATTAACGCTGATGACGGTAACGCATCAACTTTTGACGTTTCGGATCTCCAGAAAATTCAGGGAAATGTGATACTTTCAGCTACTAATAACATCGTATTCAATACAGAAACAAACTTTTCTTCTATTCCTGAAGATGTTTATGAAGCAACAATTACTCTAAAAGCTGGGAATTCAGTTGTTTTCATAGAAGATTTTGACACGGTTGGGCGCAATCTAAATATTTCTGCCTCATTCATCAAGGCAATGCGTCACATTAGTTCAAATGATTCATCTTTAGGAAAATCTGGCAACATCCAACTAGTTAGTCGAGGTGGAATCGATCTCAAACAAGTCTCTGCTTACGGCAGTAATAACGCTGGGAATATTACCCTTAAGGCAAGTACATTCATTAAATCAGACGTATTAGATGCTTCCGTTGTGGGTGGTGGTTCTGGTGGGGATATACGCTTGTCAGCAAATAAGGATATTTTTATATCAGACATTCTGACTCATTCTCGTGATGGTGGGAGCGGTGGAAGTGTAAATATTCTGCGTGATAGCGATTCTTCTGAGCGTGGATCTATCGTTGTTGGACAGATTAATACTAGCGGTGGTTACAGTGGTGGGAACGTGCGCTTATCAGCAAATCAGGATATTACTACTTCAGATATCGTTACCTACTCTACTAATGGTGACAGTGGCAATGTAAATATTATGACTAGTATTGGGGCTAAACTTGGCTCTATTATCACATACTCCAATGGAGATATCGGCAAGGGAGGTAATGTAACCATAAATTCAGAGTATATCTTCATGAATGGTATAGCCTCTTCTTCTAATGGTGGTCTTGGCGGCAAAGTGACTCTCAAGTCAAATCAAGACATTATTCTGGGGTCATATGTTTCATCTAGTTCTGTGAGGGGAAATGCAGGAGCTATTTGGATAGTTAGTGCTAGTGGAAGTATCTCTGGGCAAGGATTATCTGCCAATTCTAAGCAGGGTAATGGCGCAAATATTGATCTTACTGCTAATCAATTAATTACTACAGGGTTAATTGACTCTGGTGCTGATGGCAATGGCAATGGGGGGAATATTAAGTTGTCTGCATTTGGCGATATCTTAACTTCAACTATTGTTACTAATTCTAATGGCAGTGGTAAAAGTGGCAATATCTCATTGGTTAGCTCTAATGGCAATATTAAGACTACTAATGAATCTGCCGATACAACCGCAAGGCTATTATTTGCTGGTGCGAATTTAGGTAATGCAGGTTCTGTTACTCTCAATGCTTTTGGTAATATTGAAGCAACTAGTATCTTTACTTCGTCTAATGCTGGGAATGCTGGAAATGTTAAGATTGAAGCTGGTGGTAATATTTTGACGGGGGCGATCGCTTCTAATACCTTCGATGGCTCTGGTAAGGGTGGAAACATTACCCTTGATGGTAAAAATATAACTGCTGAGTCTTTGCGTGCTGATAGTGTGGGTGCAGGTGGTGGACAAATTAGATTGACTGCTGACAAATTTATTCGGGTTACAGGCTCAACTTCAGTCAATGGCAAAGACTATAGTATTTTCACCGATTCTAAAGATGTCGATCCATCGCCTAATGACACTGGTGCTAGAAGCGCTCCTATATTGATTCGTCATAGTCAAAAAGTTAGAGATGAAAGTCTGATACCTTTTATTATTGGAGACTCTTCTAAGAATGGAACTGCTACATCAATTTCAGATGGGATTGTAGATTTTTTGGTGAGTTCTGGAAATGCCCGTGAGGTCTATGATTTTGATTTCAAATTCAATGACATTTATATTAAGAGACCATTTGCCTTACTCGCTGACATTTCCAATATTTTGGGTATCCCTGGTGTTCCAATTTTGAAGAAGGAATCCGATATTATTAATAACATACTGAAATTTTCGCCATACATACCAAACTTGGACATTCAAAGCATCTCTAACTCTGTAGTGTCATTGTTATCTCGAATCTCCAAACAAGAATTAGTGAATCTTGGGCTTGGTATTCAGAAAGCTGATTTAGATAAGTATTACTCTTATTTGATTACCGCTATGGCAATTTCTGGAATTAATAGCGTTGACAATCAAGCTCACTTTGTGACTCAACTTATTCATGAATCTGACAGATTTAAGTCTAGCTCCGAAAAATATGACGGAAATGATTATATATACTTTGAGAATAAATATGGATATCAGACGGAAGCTGGCATGGATTTAGGAAATACCAAACTAGGTGATGGTTCAAATTTTAGAGGTAGAGGTCTAATTCAGATTACTGGTAGAGATGCCTACAAACAATTTGGCGAATATTTTGGGCTTAGGGATTCGTTTCTCAATGATCCTAAATCGGTCTCAAGTAACCCTATATTGGCAGTTCTTTCTTCCATTTGGTTTTGGACATCAGATTACAAAAGCGGGGTTATCAAGATTAATACTAATAATCAATTTTCTTCATTTAGAGAGATTTCCGAGGCTAACAACATTCTTAATAGCGATCCACTTGATTCTAGTGGAAATCAGAGTGATCGGGTTGAAATTATAACGCTTTCCCTAAATGGTGGCTACAATGGTTTGGGAGATCGAAAGTTGATTTTTAGTAAGATTAGACCTGCATCAGTGGGTTAGAGTGAAAAATAATGATAAGTGTATTTATCAGATCGGCTTTGGTATTTTTTGCTAATCAATTACTTTCACACCCAAATTTATTAGAGACGGCGATTAGTAATATATCTGCTGTTCCAGTATTTCAGTTCCGAGCATCGCACATAACTATTAGTGGCACTACTGATCTCAAATCTGATAAAAAAGCTATAGAACGATTTCTTAGGTATTCATCTAATTTTCATTGTCTGGCAGATTCAGGAGTTTCATTTATCCCAAAGCGATTAGTAGCATACGAACTTTATCCCAACCGTTTTCTGGTTAAAGCTACCTGTTTTCCACCTCAATATAATGGACTATATCAATTTATTTTATACACTGAAAATTTTTCACAACAGCAGACAAAAACAATCCCTTTTAACACATTAGATCCATCGCTTCTTGAATCTGGGCAAATCAAAAAAACTGAATTATTAACAATTTCTGGTATAGTTGAATTCTTTCCACAAGACGATACTCTTAGAGTGTTTCATAAAGGAATAGGTGCTGGTGGTTGCGGATATGCTTCTGAGTATAAGCTTATTGATGAGAAATTTGAGCTTCAAGAATTTAGAAAATATGATTGCTATAGTTCTGGTGCTAGTCAACCATTCAAAAGTCCTGAAGAGTTTCCTAAAATTTATCCTTAGTTAAAACTGACCGAATCAAACGTATTACCCGCATTGTAAACCCTAGTTATGACAAATTAGATTTGCGGAAAGAAATTTTCAGTAAAATCAGACCTGCCCTCAATAATTAATATTAAATTTATGAGAAATAAAATATTAACCGCATTTCTGTTGTTGATTTGCTGCAATTTGCTACCGTCTTGTATTGGTGAAAGCAATAAATATGCGAACCAAGAAATACTGACTACCTCAATGAAGACAAATAAAAGCAAAGAATTGATAAATCTTTTGTATTCTCCAATGCCTGTGATTGGTACTACTGATCAGCTAGGAAAGGATAATAACTGTGAGAAAGAACTTGTTTTAGCATACGCGGAAACAGAAAAATTTCGCATCTATCTTTGTGGAAATGATAGTATTCCTGCATCTCTTATAATTATTCCAACAGATCAAAACTCGCATAAAATCATAATAAACGAAACTCCATTAAACAATAGTTCGGACAGTTTTAGAAAAAGAGAAAAAAAGCTATTCATCGGAAGAAAAAAAGCTATTCATCGGATAAGGTGCAAGTAATGAATCAAAACACCAAATGAATAGCATTAGAGACATCTTACCTAAAGTACAGAGCAAAGCCCAAGAGAAATTTCTGATAATACTGATATCGACAATTATGGTGTTATGCGGGAAGGTAAACTTTACAAACCTAAGTCGGTATAGCGAAATCGACGAACGCACGTATCGAAGACAGTACTTGCGGTCATACAACTTCATCCAAAGTAACGCGCAAGTTATCGAGCAAGCTATCTCGGCAACTGCACGGCAGATGATCGCCATAGACTGCTCATTTGTGCGGAAAAGTGGAAAAGCAACCTATGGGATCGAGTATTTCTGGAATGGGAGTGCGGGAAGCGCGGAAAAAGGCTTAGAGATATCGGTTGTGTCGATAGTAGATGTGGATGCGAAGCAAGGATATACCTTATCGGTACAACAAACTCCACCAGCAAGACCAGAATCGGAAACGACAAGGATTGACAGATATTTAGAGCATTTGCAAGCCACATATCCTTACTTGCCAAAATCTGCACATTACGTTGTTAATGATGGCTTTTACAGCAAAATCAAATGGGTAGATGGGGTGATGGCTTTGAACTTGGATGTGATTGGTAAATTACGCTGTGATGCCGATTTACGTTATGTCTATACAGGTGAGCAAAAACCTCGTGGCAGAAAACGTAAGTACGATGGCAAGGTGGATTTGACCGATGTTTCACGCATGACCTCGGTGGGTGAAATCGTGCCAAAACTATATCTCTACACTGTTATCGTCTGGTCATTGAGCTTGAAACGAAAAGTTCGTCTCGCTTATCTCATTGACACCCGTAAACCTAATCGGACTGGTCGAATACTTTTGTTCTCCACCGATATCAACATTGACGCAAAGGATATTCTGTCTTTCTACAAATCCAGATTTCAGATTGAATTCATCTTTCGTGATGCGAAGCAGTTTACGGGGTTAGCCGATTGTCAAGCCCGTGATCTGACCAAACTTGATTTTCATTTCAATGCTTGTTTGCTTGCTCTTAATCTTGCTAAGTTTCAGGCTTGGCAATCTCATCAATCCTCTCATCCTGAAAGCCCCTTTGTTTTCTCAATGGCTTCTTACAAAAGGCTTGCTCTCAATCGCCATTTGCTGGAACGTTTTATTTCTCTGTTAGACTTGGAGCCTACTCTCATTAAATCTCATCCCAACTTCTATAAGCTTTGTTCTTATGGAGTTATCTCTGCCTAAAATGTCCGAACTATTGTTAAAAATAGGTTATTCTTATCGTTTTAAACAAGGAGAGATTCGATACACACTTCGCCGCCCATCCCCGATATCTAGAAATGCGGATTTTAGTATTGACGATCTTTCACTAAATAAAACCATAGTTAGCCAACATGTGACGAAATATCTTTTCAACAAACAGATCAACCCTAATTATCAGAAATCTTTTACCTCAAGAGACAAACAAGCAGAAGAACGCTTTTTAAAATTTCTCCCAGCTTTTCGCGAACAGCATGACACTTGCCATTTTGGGGCAAAAAGTCTACCACCTAAAGGTGTATCTGCTTATAAAATAGATTCGGAAAAATATCTAGTTGAAATGTTGTGCTTAGGTGGAGGTTACAACTTTATTTGGCAATATGTTTTGTATTCCGAAGATTCTTTAGAACAAAGCGGTGAAATAGTTCAATTCCATACTTTACGACCACCTAAATATGAACAGATTGAATCAGAAGTAATTTTTGGACTTCCTACTTTCTTTCCAGAAGATAAGAAAGCATTTAAGAATTTACAGCAGTAAGATTTCTAAGCATTTTGCGGATTAAAGCCAAGTAAATAAACGATTCTGAGGTTTGCTCATAAAATTCATAGTCCTTAGAAAGTCGTCGATATTTGCCTAACCAAGCGAAAGTTCTCTCCACAAACCAACGCTTTGATTCAACAACAAAACCTTTCTGCTCCTCAGTCCGTTTACTTACTTCCCAAGTCCAACCAAAGTTATCTTTGACCCATTGAGTCATGTCTACCCCAGAAAATCCTGCATCAACTAATATATTCGCCAATCTTTCGAGCGGATACTTCAGGCTTTCGAGTAGAAGTTTTGCTCCTGCTCTCTCGCCAATGTTCGCCGCACATACGACAACTCCGACCAGCAATCCTAAGGTATCAGCCATGATGAAGCGTTTACTGCCATTTATTTTCTTCCCGCCATCGATACCTCGACTACCCGCGCTTTCTGCTGTCTTAACGCTCTGACTATCG
>JBBRMK010000131.1:0-9274 GCA_038230875.1 Pseudanabaenales cyanobacterium | reverse complement strand
ACGGTTTTTGAAAATGTTTATCGGTTGTTTGGTTCAGTCGGCGCAGTTTTTGAAATTACGGCGATTCTGACGGCAATTGTGCTGGTATTTCTCGTTCGCAAACGCGGCTTAACTTTTTACTGGACGTTGGGCGGAGCCATTTTCTTGATACTGGCGTTTGTGAGTTGGATCGTGTTTGTCGCACCCATGAATGCTGAATTTGCTAGATGGTTGACCAATCCTGTTCCATCGGATTGGACGCGGTATCGTGACCAATGGGAGTATGCACATGCAGTAAACGCAGTTGTTAAAATTATTGGGCTTGGTTTGCTTACGATTTCTGTGCTTGTTGAAACGCCTAAAAAGAGTGTGACCTATTCTGATTAGGAGTAATAAAGCAGTAATTATCAGGTCGTAATAAAAGAAGATAGATAATCGCTTTACATCTTCAGACTTTTGATGATTTCTAATTAAGATTTATATCGAAATCAACCAATTCACATAGTAAATCAAACATTGATCGGTCAAATTGGGAAGTGCGCGTAATTGTTTACTCAATTCGCCGACAGAGATTTAAAACTTTACAGAAGCTAGTCCCGAACATGCTGTGTGGCTGTTCGATCTGTTTCAAGCCTACTAGTCTTGTCAGCGTTCGGCAAAATTCAGAGAATCAAACAAAGGAGCATACTTATGAAATCTAATACCTATCTCTTTTTCAACGGTCAATGTGCAGCAGCATTTAAGTTTTACGAGCAGTGTTTAGGTGGCAAAATCATCTCGATGATGACCTATGGAGATTCGCCAATGGCAGAGCAAGCGTCCTCTGAGTCACGCGATCAAATCATGAATGTCACCTTGACTGTGGGCGACGTTGTATTAATGGGTTCTGACGCTCCGCCAGAGAACTTTGATAAACCACAAGGTTTCGATGTGAATCTCGAATTTGACAATGTAGCAGAAGGAGAGCGCGTGTTCAACGCATTGGCAGAAAACGGCACGGTCAAAATGCCATTACAGAAGACTTTCTGGACAGAACGCTGGGGAATGCTGGTCGATAAATTTGGCACTCCGTGGATGATTAACTGTGGACAAGCCACATAATTATTCGATGATAGGAGTGTAATAAATGGCACTCCTACTCTCCAGCTTTCGAGCCTGATGGAAACTGGACAAGATAACGCGTCGCATCGGAGTCAATGCGCGTCTGATCGACGATTTCGATGCGGCGGCAGCGCCTGTCGTGATTATCGACGGCCAGAACCTTTGGTAGCATAGCAATGATTCAATTTGTATCGTAATCAATCGATTCATGCAGTAAGTGAAACAGCGATCGCACAAAGTAGGGATGTAGGGGCGGGAATTGACATAGACTATCCCTGATCGTTTATGTCAATCACTTATTGAGAACATCATGATATTTGTGACAGGAGCTTCTGGAAATGTTGGAAGGGCAGTTATCGATTGCCTCCGCACCTGCAAGGTGCCATTTCGCATCGGCTCACGAACGGCGAACTCCGTTATTTATCAAGATGGCATTGAGATTGTTCCATTTGATTTCCTTCAGGAGAACACCTTCCAATCTGCGGTTCATGGATGCAATGCTGTTTTTCTGCTTCGTCCCCCAGCTATTTCCAATATGCATGAAACACTCAACTTGTTTCTAGATGTTTCGCGATCGCAAGGCATACAGCATGTTGTCTTTGTTTCGGTTGCGGGTGCGGCAAACAATCCGATCGTCCCTCACCACGCAGTAGAACAACACCTCCGTCAGGGCAGCAAAGGATGGACTATTCTTAGACCGAACTTCTTCGCTCAGAATCTAGGAGACGCTTACCGAGATGACATCGTAAAGGATGATCGGATTTTTGTGCCTGCGGGTGCTGGTCGGGTTGCGTTCATTGATGTTCGAGACATTGCCAAGGTCGCAGTTAACATCCTGATTGATCCGATTCCTCATCAGGAAAAAACCTATACATTGTCGGGATCTGAGTCTCTGTCTTTTACCAATGTGGCAAGCATTTTGTCTAAGGAGATGGGTCGAATGATCGTCTATCAGCCAGCTAGTATTTTGGGCTACTTTTCCCACTTGCTTCGCCTCAAAATGCCGATGGAACAGATTCTTGTTCAAACTATCCTACATATTGGACTGCGATTTGGACAGGCTGAGACTATAGATGACACTCTGGCAAAACTGCTTGGGCACCCACCTTCTACGCTGTACAACTACATTCATGATTATCGTGAATTGTGGCTTAAAACAGATTGATTAATCAATGACTAATTGATAGAAAGCTTCGCTTTTTCCATCCTAATCTCAGCTTACCTTGAGTAACAAGCCTTCAATTTGATAACGATTTATATCGTAATCAATCGACTCATGCATCAAATCAAACAGCGATCGCACATAGTGATAATGAAGCTAACGAAATCTTAGCAAATCCTGAAACGCGCCAAAAGTACGGCTAATTTGGACAGCATTGGAAGCAAGGAACAGCAAGTGATGTTCCTTCAAGAGAAACAAATGCGAATGCCTCAGGATTTGAACACTATAGGGGCTTTGATGATTTCATTAACGATCTTCTAAGCGGCAACAGAACCAAAGCAGGAAGAACGTATCACCGCACCTCCGATCACCAACCTAATGATTTTGATGGATTTCGCAGTCAAGCCCCAGCACCCGACACGGCACTGGTCAGCTAACGTGGGATGGGTTATGAAATGTCCATTTCATGCCGATAAAAAAGACGCAAATACGTCGATCATGATTTCGCTGACCAGTGCCAAGAATTGATTCCAAAGCATTAAAAAATATACTGGAGGTAATTGCAGATCGTGAAATACAGAATTATGTTTTTGGGATTCTCACTTTTGTTATATGGAATAGCCCTTAGTTTGCCTTGTCTACTTTTTAACATAGTTCCTAGAGATCCATTAGTAATAAATCATCTAAAAGATTATGGGATTTATGAAATGAAGGGGATTGAGGTTACAGCTTGGGGAATATTGGGATTGCTGTTTCTGCAAATTCCAGCCATAGGTTGGCTAGCTAATCCTGCTTATTGGTTATCTTGTATCCTTTTTACCCGACAGAAATATAAGTTCTCAGCAATTACATCTCTAACTGCGATCGCATTGGGATATGGAGGAACTCTCTCCGCATTTTGGTTTAAGTTGCCTAATGGTAGTAATCCTGACTCTACATTGGCACTGGATAAGCTGTTGGTTGGATTTTGGATATGGCTGGCTGCTCCTGCATTGCTGGCGATAATTACCCTATTTTACCTAATGAAAATGTCCCGACATTTAGAAAAGCCAACTTAATCGATCTCAATCAACCTACTTTAAGGATCGTCGAATCTATGGATATGACAATTGCCATTGCTCAAGTTTTGCTTCCCTTCGGTTTGCTGTTTTGGCAGGGAATATCCCCTGCTAAAAGTCAAATTGGCTGGATACTTAAAACACATTTAGTCTTGGGTTATTTATTCATAATCGCTCAAGCAGGTTTGTGGCTGTCAATATTTACACATCCATGCCCAGAGACTTGGCACCACTACGGCTGCGTTAGATGGCGCTCCTCTACCAATCATTTTTTCTAATCAGTATTTAGTTAGAAATTCGCGGTTTGAAAGCCAGTAGTGGTGGAATATCTGAACCAAAAATGGATATTTTTGCTGCTCATAAAACTGATTCAGGCTTGATTTGGGTTTAGTTAGGACATTTCCAAGAAAGAAAATACCCTGTAAAACGCGCATGTCGGACTTACCCCCTTTAATTCCCCCTTGGAAAGGGGGAAGACCAGAAATCTTGTTCCCTCCCTTTTGCAAGGGGAGGGTTAGGGTGGGGTAAATTCTTTGCTAGAAATCTTCTTACCATTATGGAGAAATTAGACATGCTAACCCGACGACAAACTATTTTTGCTCTTACCGCACTAGCAGGTGGAACGGTAACGTATGCAGTGGGAGCTTATCAAAATGCTGCTAATCGATATACGGAGGCAGTGCGAAACACATGGCGACATACCACTAATAATCCGCCTGTCGAGATATTTGCAATCAATAGCGAACTAGTTCGCTATGCCACACTCGCAGCTTCGAGCCATAATACGCAATGTTGGAAATTTAGAATCGAAGATCGACTCATTTCGATCTTGCCTGATTTGACGAGAGAATGCCCTGCTGTCGATCCTGACAGGCCTCATCTTGGCAATTACTTCCTTCAATTTTTCTGGCTTGGTCTTTCATGACCCTTATGGCTTGTTATTACAAAAGCATACCAAATGAGAACAATATTTATCTTCTAATTGGCTTCGGTTTTGCATTGATTTACGCGACCATCAATAGCATTGTGTATTTTACAGAATTAACGGTTGTTATACCTGCAATATTGGCTGGAACGCAATCAAATTTGGATTTATTGCTCTTTGAACCTAGAAAATTCCTATTTGCGATTAATGGACTTGCCTATACCTTAATGAGTCTGTCTGTATTAATTTCATCTCTTTTATTTAGATTTATAAAAAATCAAGCTTTTGTAAAATATTCAATGATTGCCCATGGATTAATCGCTCCATTTGTTTGTGGAGCAGTTATATGGGAACCCCTAAAATATATTGGAGCACTATGGATAGTTACTTTTCCTATGTTCGGTGTTGCGAGTATAAAATATTTTTTAAAATCAGAGATAGAATAATGCTTCACAAAAAAATCATGAGTCAGCATCGAATAATCGGAAGATTCGCAGCATGGGCTGTATGCTTCTTGGGAGTAGTGTATGCGATCGCCTTAGTTCTTGGACTTCTCTCCCTTAAGTCATCTCAAGACCCAATTGACGATCCATTTTTCACGATTTTAGAACTAATCATCCTCCTCATGGCTCCATTATTAGTCATTAGCATGGTAGCAGTTCACGCTTATGCTTCTCCCGATGTCAAGGTCTACAGCTTAACTGCCCTCGTATTTATGACTCTCCTTGCGGGTATTACGTCTTGCGTTCACTTCGTTATCTTGACTGTAAGCCATCAGATTGAAGTGACCGAATTGACAGGCGTTTCCCTGCTCCTTTCTTTTAAATGGCCATCCGTTGCATATGCATTAGACATACTTGCATGGGACTGGTTCTTTGCCCTCTCTATGCTTTTTGCTGCACCCATTTTTAAGGGAGGAAGGCTGGAGACTTCAGTAAAGATTCTTATGATTTGCACGGGCATTCTGAGTCTCGTCGGTTTGATCGGTGTGCCGCTTGCGAATATGCAGGTTCGCATGATTGGAGTCCTTGGCTATGCAGGACTATCTCCAATTGTGTTTCTACTGTTGGGCATAGTTTTCAGTCGCTCTCAAATATCTAATGACATAAGAATAAAAAAATGAAAAAACATCCCGTTGTTTGGTTCTACATCTTAGCTTTTAGCATTTCATGGCTTGGTATGGGTTCAGCAGCTCTAGGCTCCTATGGTATTGCCCCATTTGACAGTCCCTACTTCCTAATTCTTTCCATCTTTTATGCCATTGGTCCCGCGCTTGCGGCTGTAATTGTGTTACGGGTGACGCGAGGCAAGGCAGGAGTTCGGGATTTGGACAAGGGACTGATCCAATGGCGGGTTAGTCTTGTTTGGTACATTTTAGCGATACTTGGTTCTGGCGCTCTTCTCATTGTGGCGCAAGTCATCACAAAATTACTCGGCTTGACCGTAACAATCGCAATGCCACAGAGGGAGCTATCTTTCTATGTCATTTTCTCCTACGCGATCAGCTTCCTTGCCAATACCTGTGAAGAAATTGGCTGGCGCGGTTTTGCATTACCACGTTTGCAGAAACAATATAGCGCCCTGCTTGCGACCCTGATTGTAGGCGTACTGTGGGGCTTGTGGCATTTACCACTTCTCTTTATGGTAGGCAACCCGATGTCAGAATATCCTTTCTTCTGGTTCGTCAGCATCTTTGCAGATGCTTTTGTTTATACTTGGCTTTACAACAGTACCAAAGGCAGCATCTTGATAGTAGCGCTTTTTCATGTTTCGGGCAACATATTTGCAGGGTTTATAACTGGAGTATCTCCTGTTGTATACGCTCTCGTGAACTGTGTTGTAGCGATCGCACTGATAGCAGTATTTGGAAGTGTGAATCTCTCTCACCGACCAAGAATTTGTGTGGAATAACCATGCGTGGATAGCTAAATATCGATCAAAACGCAGCAGATGATTCATTTACAGGATGAAGTAATGATTGCGATCTAGAAAGGCTAGAAGTTTCCCTATGACAATTTATATCGTAATCAATCAATTCAGACATTAACTCACCTGTTAGTCGCTCAGAATAGGGCAGCCTATCTGAAGACCTGACTTAACTATCAGAAGATAGATTATTAACAGAGTGAAAGACCCTATGAAGAGATTGACACTGCTCAGTATCGGCTTTGCGATCGCATTAGCTGGATGCATTGTTATTGGCAGCCCCTCAAATATTAAAGGAAGTGGTATTACTAAAACGGAAACTAGATCTCTTGCCTCCTTCAATGCTCTAGATGTGGAGTATGTCGGTGTGATCGAAGTGCGATCGCAAGGACAGGAGAGCTTCACAATCAGTGGGGACGATAACATCATCCAATCTATTACTACTGAAGTTAAAAACGGCACTTTGTACATTCGAGGCACTAAAGGATACAGTCCTCAGCAAAAATTACAGATCACCATATCCACTCCTGATGTGAAGCGGTTCGTCTTTGATGGAGTCAGTAAAGCGAATCTATCCAACATTAAGAACGATCGCTTGGAGATAGTGGTGACTGGAGTTGGAAGTTTTAGCGCATCTGGTGAAACAAAGGAAGTAGATATTACTTTATCTGGTGTTGGCAGTGTAGATGCAAAGAATTTGCGTGCTGTCAATGCCAAGGTCAATTCAAATGCAGTCGGTAGTGTTGACCTCTATGTGACGGGGCAACTGGATATAAAGTCATCTGGTATTGGCGAAATTAACTACTATGGAAACCCGAAAATCGTCAACAAGCAGGCTGAAGGAATCGGGAAAATAAACCAGAGATAAATGACACGTAATGAGTTTGGACAAACTATCAAACAACTTGAACTGCCCGATCAATAATTTAAACCTGAGGACACCATGATTAACGCTAAACCCATCTCAATTGAAGACTTGTGGGAATCGACACCAACAAGTAATTGCCTCTTCGATCCAGCATTATTAGGCAATCTTCCTCATCTTGCTCGGCGCTATTTAGAACAAGCGATCGCCCCTGGCACACCCCTCGCATCCGCTGTCCGATTATGGATGCATGGAGAAATGAAATTTGGAAAAGATTGGCATTCATTTAAAGCAGAAGAAGTGATTTGCTGGGAGCGAGGCATGATTTGGCAGGCAACTACTTTGATGAATAACAAGCCGATTTTGGGAGACGATCGCGTTGTAGATGGCGTTGGTAATGCTTGCTGGAATACCATCCAGAGGAGCGGAGAGGATATCACGCGATCGTGTGTAGGACGAGTTCACTCAGAGTCCATGTGGTTGCCATCTGTTCTCTGTCGTCCCGACATCATCTGGACAGAGTTAAGCGCTTCCCAAGTTCAGGCAGACTTCACAGCCCTAGGAGAGCCAGCCAAACTTAGTCTAACGGTTTCCAATCAGGGAGTCTTGGAGCAGATCAAAGTTGATCGCTGGGGCAGCCTAAAAGGGGAAGCGTTTCACTATGCCGATTTTGGTGGAATCGTAGAGGATAGCGGCACCTTTGATGGCTACACAATCCCGACGCAAGTTCGGGGAGGGTGGTTCTTCGGCAGTGAACGATTTGAGTCCGAGGGTGAATTCTTTCACGGCACGATCGACAAAGCAATTTATCGGTGATCTATAATCGCTACAATTTAAAAGATTATCAAAGGAAAATTGAAGATTACACCTAAGTAATCAATCTAGCGCCCAAAGTCGCCCCAAACTGATTGGTTCGTACAATCGCACGAGACAATTAGTTTGGGAAATATGGAAGGAGCCAAAGAAAACATAATCTATTCTCAAAAAATAGCTTACAGCAAATTCCGACCAAACCAAACCCAGATTTTTTGTAAAAGCCACGCTTCGCGTGGCTTTTACAAAAAATCTAGTGGTGGGTTTGTTCTCAATCTGCTATAAGTATCTACAAAATAATTCTAGAAATCTTGATTTACAACTACGCAGACATCCTCATTACATTCTACATTAGATGGAGGTTCTGATAATGCCTCTTCGGTTTCTGTATCTGGTATAAGAATAAACTTCATAACCCGAGTACCTGCAAATCCATGATTTTCGAGTACCTTTTTGAAATCAGCCAGAATTAGAGGTAATTTTTGCGTCATTTCCTCTCTAAGCTGCTCCACGTCTTTTTCTATTACATCTAACATTATGGTAATTTTAATTACAGCCTAAATAGTCTATAACGCTAAGGGTATTGGCGTAACGCACCGTTGATGGTAATAACTTATGGCAATAATAAGTAGAACCCAATCATTGAGTCAAACTTACTAAAGGTAGTTCGTTAATATGCTCGACCTTAATAGTATACAGCTAAATTTCAATAGAGAAATCAGTCACGCCCGAATCAAAGCAAGTCTTCACCTTAATTGGTTTAGACAGATAAGTAACGTTTAGTTAGAGACTATCGCCTAACCACAAACTTGAGAAGATAACTGTTGGCAATCGCCCCTTAAAACACGTCAAATCATTTGAGAATATTTGTGGTTGAGTGGAATAGCGATCGCATTTCCCCGCATCCACAGTCCGATCGCACTTCACATCAACAAAATTGCGATCGCCTTTCAATAACCAATCACGCGGCTCCAGCCATAAGTCTTATTGTGGGTCTATCGGCACGAGTCGGCAAACGAAAGGGGTGTGACATGGTTAGAAAGCATACTGAGATTTTTCAAGTAGAGGAAAGGAGTATTCCTAACTCTGCTGCTAAAGATTTATACATTCGCAAAAGATGACCTACTTCATGTCAAGGTCAAACTTCCTAATTTTGGAAGATGCCAGTGGAGGAGATCGCTTTTTTGAGGTGATTATAGGGCGATCGCAGCAACGCGCTTAACCGAAGCAGGTTTAGACATTCCTAAAAACCATCTATAGCTATAGCCAGCTAAGTTAGGACATAAGATATAAAGCAAACGAGCTGACTGAGGAATAACAATGCCAAAACCATATAGTTACGATTTGCGTCAAAAGGTAATACAAGCAATCGAAATGGATGGACTGAAAAAGAATGAAGTTAGTCAATTGTTCGGTATTAGTCGAAATACAATTAACTTGTGGTT
>JBBRMK010000130.1:0-9489 GCA_038230875.1 Pseudanabaenales cyanobacterium | reverse complement strand
CGATCGCCGATCACGAGTGCCGATGGATATGTTAGCAATTTTGCAATTTATGGAACGTCCTCACTCGCCCGACAATCTCAAATCAGCACTCGAAGTTCTCAAAGATCGCCAAAAAATTTCATCGCAGCAAGACCTTAATGCTCTGGCGAGCAATCCTGAAAAGTTTCTCTATCCAACTCCCTTAGATGCTCATTTATCGCAAATATCTCTAGAAACTCAAGCAAAATGTATAGGATTATTGCGCGCTAAGATCGAGCTTCCTTTATATAATCTAATTCCATTTATTGCGTTTGCTCTCTATGACGAAGAAGCTGGATTACTCGCAACCGCCGATAAATTATGCGATCGCCTTAATCAGCAACTTATCGGCAATTATTCGATGCAATCTGTGATTGAATCACTTAAAGAAATCGTTGAATCTGAAAATTTTGAAGCAGTCGAAGATGAAAATCTCGAAGGGCGCTATATGACAGGCGGTCAACTGACAATTATCAGTCTCCATAAAGCTAAAGGACTAGATTGGGATGTTGTATTTATGCCCTTTTTGCATAAACGCATTTGTCCAGGAGAAGCTTACATTCCCGAAGCTGTAAAATTTTTAGGGGATTTTGGGTTGCCTGAAGTTACCAGAGCACAAATTAGTGCGATCGTGCATGGCGATCGCATTCCTACTGCTGATGATGCATGGACACAATACAACTATCTTAAGCAATCGGAAGAGTTTCGCTTACTTTATGTCGGCATGACCCGTGCCAAAAAACTATTATGGCTATCGGCTGCCCAATCGGCTCCATTTGGTTGGAATACCTTAGAAAATCGCACCGAAAATGCGGCGATTTGCCCTGCCATTATAGAACTAGTCAAGAAATTCCCTGAATTCGTTTCATGATTCTGTAGGTGTTAAAAAGTTTTTAAAGTTCTGAAAATTGGATATTAAAACCTTCTTGAGCAAAGTGCTTGTCGTTTGTTAGGACTTCAGATATCTTCATTTCTTTCATGACGATCATTGAGATGCTATCGACAAGGCTATATCCTTTATCAAGTCGCTGCTCGTAAAGTTCTATTCCTTTTTGTCTCAGTTCTGGCGTATAGCCAATAATTTGAATATTTGAATCTGTGAGGAGGCTTTGATAGAGTTCAGAAACTTTAAGGCGCAGCAGATCGCCTCTTTTAGAATAATAGGCAAATATTTCATCAACTATGTCATCGGTAATAACCAATTGTGAATTGTCGATTCCTTGGCTTGCTTCAATGACTTGTGAGTGCCAAGTATCTTTGACATTAAGCAAGGCAACCCAGTAGAAAGTATCGGCAAAGATTGCTTTCATGATTTAACGTTTAGGTGTGCCGTAGATATAATGATCGTGTTGTGATGAGCCATCTGTGGGAAGTTGGTTGAGTATTTCATCAGGAACATCTTCCATGATTTCTTGAGCTACTTGCCAGATTGGTTTTTGCGGCTGAACATAACGGGCATTTCTGGTAAATACTAAAAAGCTCAGCACTTCTTGCAGTAAGGCTTCTGGACTCTGGTCGATTTCTTGCAGTAATATCTCTTTGGTAGTCATGACTTTTGTGATTTGTAACTACTTGGATCTACAGTATAGATTTTTTTGTACTTAGCTTTGCTTTTAGAGAATGCGTCAAGCAAATCTGTCCGTCGGTTATAGAACTAATCTGTGAACTTAACTAATTTTACAAAATTTGCTATATAGGGATAGATAGTCAATCCTGAGATTGTTGATGCTAAGATATGCCTTGATATTTTGTTAAGAGAGCAATATATGGCAACTAGACGCAGTGATAGCGCATTTCCCGTGAGTCATAACCGTGATACGGAGAACCTGATCGAAGGAATGACCAAACGTGAGTATTTTGCGATTATGATAATGCAAGGATACACGACAGCAAATACTAAGTTTGAAGACGAGTATCAAAAAGCTCGTTTAGCTGTTAGTGAAGCCGATGCACTGATCGATATTCTTGCCTACGAAGCTAATCCTAAAGCTTAGTTACTATCCTCCTCTAATTTTGGTTATCTTTAAACTATGCTCCTCCGATCGCTAAATAAAATATTTACCCAAATACTTTATCCAAAAGCTAAAAAATCATCTAAAAAATTACCTGTTTATCAGCTTGGTAATCCCGTTTTACGAGAGATTGCCAAACCGATCGCTGATGTGCGCGATCGCGAAATTCAGGGCTTAATTGATGAGATGTTAATTACTCTCAAAAATAGCAAAGGCGTGGGTTTAGCAGCTCCTCAAACTGGGCGATCGCTTCAGCTTGTGATCATTGCTTCGCATCCCAATGAGCGATATCCCCACGCCCCCCAAATGGAACCAATTGCCATGATCAATCCTAAAATCATTTCGCATTCAGTTGAGACTGAAAAAGGATGGGAAGGTTGTCTCTCAGTACCGATGATACGAGGACTTGTACCACGTTATTGCGAAATTGAAATTGAATATAGCGATCGCAAAGGCGATCAGCAAAGCACCAAACTTACAGATTTTGTTGCCCGAATATTTCAACATGAATATGATCATTTAGAAGGCAAAGTCTTTTTAGATCGCGTAGAGACTTCACTTGATTTAGTAACTGAACTGGAATATCAAAAATTATGACAGAGAAATTATGACAGAGACAAAAAATGTTTTAGGCGGAAAACTTACTCTATGTTGTTCATCGCCAGTAACAGGATTTTATCGTGATGGCTTTTGTCAAACTGGCGATCGCGATATTGGTGTGCATGTTGTTTGCGCGGAAGTCACTGAGGAGTTTCTTGCTTTCACTAAAGCGCAAGGCAATGATTTAGGTACGCCTGCACCAATGTTTAATTTTGCTGGTCTAAAAGCAGGCGATCGCTGGTGTTTATGTGCCTCACGTTGGAAAGAAGCCCTAAATGCAGGTGTGGCTCCACCAGTCGATCTAGCCGCTACTCATGAAGCTGCTTTAAAAATTGTGTCTTTAGAAGAATTAAAACAATACGCAATTTAAAAGTTGATGTGAGCAGCATTCACTGATCAAAAATCTTTACAGAGTTGTTCCCATGCGACTACAGGATCGAGAGCCGCAGTGATTGGTCTGCCAATTACCAAATAGTTTGCACCTGCCGCGATCGCTTGCTTTGGAGTCATAACCCGACTTTGATCGCCAACTGCGGCACCTTCAGGGCGGACTCCAGGGGTAACAAAACAAAAATCATCACCAACTAGCGATCGCAAATTGGCGACTTCATGCGGCGAACAGACTGCGCCCGTAAGCCCGCTTTCTTTTACCAGCAGCACCATTTGGGAGACATATTCAGGTACTGCAAGCGAGACTTTGAGATCGGATAATAACTCAGAAGCAGAAATGCTCGTTAACAGAGAGACAGCCAAAAGTTGCGTTTCTGAACCCTGAACTTCGGCTTGGGCTGCTTGCATCATTGCTTTACCACCAGACGCATGAATTGTTAGGAAATCTGCACCATATTTAGTCGCGATTCGACAGGCTGAAGCAACTGTGTTGGGAATATCATGAAGCTTTAAATCCAAAAAAATTCTTTTGTTACGATCCTTAAGTTCTCGTAAAATCGTATTGCCATCCGCAATAAATAGCTCTAAGCCAACTTTCCAGAAACTTACTTGAGGTAAGCGATCGCATAAATCTATAGCCGCGATCGCCGAAGGTACATCCAACGCCACAATAATGTTTGCTTTAGAAAATGGTTCAGTCTTAGGATTTATTTTCATTTATTTATCGCAAATTTAAACGATACTAGAGCCTAATCCTATTACGTATTGCCGTTCGGAGGATCTATGCGAGCAGTATTGATGGCAGGCGGATCGGGAACAAGATTACGTCCACTTACTTGTGATTTGCCAAAACCGATGATATCGGTGCTAAATCGCCCTATCACCGAGCATACGCTCAATTTACTTAAGCGTCATGGTATTCGAGAAGTAATTGCCACACTGCACTATTTGCCTGACGTGATTCGCGAACATTTTGGCGATGGCTCAGATTTTGGCATGAATATGATGTATGTGGTTGAGGAAGATAAACCATTAGGGACATCAGGCTGCGTCAAAAATGTGGAAAATCTTTTAGACAGTACTTTTGTGGTGATGAGTGGTGATTGTATTACCGACTTTGACCTTACGGCTGCCATAAAATTTCATCGTGCTAAAAAATCGCAAGCGACTCTAATTTTGCGACGTGTTAGTGATCCAATGGCTTTTGGGGTGGTGATTACTGATGAGCAAGATCGCATCCAAAGATTTTTAGAAAAACCATCGACGAGCGAAGTTTTTTCGGACACGGTGAATACGGGTATTTACATTCTTGAACCTGAAGTTCTAAACTTTCTGCCAGCTAATGAGCTAAGTGACTTTTCTAACGATCTTTTCCCAATCTTATTAGACAAATCTGTGCCAATGTATGGCTATATAGCGACTGGATATTGGTGTGATATTGGTTCTTTGGAGGCATATCGGCAGGCTCAATATGATGCGATCAGAGGGCGGGTGCATCTAGATTTAGACTATGTGCAATTGCGAACAGGCTTATGGATTGGCAAGCATACGGTTATTTCGCCAACCGTGCAAATTGAGTCACCCGTATTAATTGGTAGTAACTGCTCAATTGGCGATCGTACCAAAATTTCCGCAGGTACTGTAATTGGCGATCGGGTCACTATTGGGGCTGATTGCGATCTTCAGCGCCCAATTATTGGCAATAGCGCCATGGTTGGCGAAGAATGTCATCTTTGGGCTTGCACAATTGCCCGCAATGTTCGCATTAATCGGCGCGCACATGTAATGGAAGGTTCAGTAGTCGGCTCAAATTCAGTCATTGGTGAAGAAGCGAGAGTTTTCCCAAATGTGCGAATTTGGCCAAGCAAGCATGTTGAGGCTGGCGCTACTTTGACGACTAACTTAATCTGGGGAGCGATGGCTTCGCGCAATTTGTTTGGTCAAAATAGTGTATCGGGCTTAGCTAATATCGATATCACGCCCGAATTTGCCGTTAAGCTAGGTGCTGCTTATGGTGCAACCTTGCGCCCAAATTCTCATGTGATGGTGTCACGAGATCAGCGCACAATTTGCCGTATGCTGACGCGATCGCTGATTTCAGGATTAATGTCGGTCGGGATTAATGTCGAGAACCTAGAAGCCACAGCGATCCCGATCGCCCGTTTTATCGCACCGAGTCTCACAATTGTTGGCGGTATCCATGTACGGATTCATCCTGACCGCAATGACTGCGTAATGATCGAGTTTGTTGATGCTGATGGAATCAATATCAATAAAGCGACCGAAAAAAAGATTGAAGGAACATTTTTTAAAGAAGATTTTCGCCGCGCTAGAATTGAAGAAATAGGCGAAATCAGCTACCCAACCCGTGTCTTGGATTATTACAATAGTGGCTTTGCCAAAAATATTGACGTTGAAGCAATTCGGTTCAGCGATTGTAAAAAAATTGTAATTGACTATGTTTATGCTGTCTCAGGCGCAGTTTTGCCGAGAATATTAGGCAAATTTAGCACTGATGTTGTGGTTTTAAATGCCAGTCTCAATGAGATAGCACCAGATCCTGCCGATCGCGAAAAAATGTTGGCACAGCTAACTGATGTCGTTAAAGCTGTAAAAGCTAACTTCGGGGTGCAGGTTTTTGCAAATGGCGAAAAATGTATCTTGATCGATGAATCAGGAAAGTCGATCCGCGATGAAATATTGACTGGATTAATGGTGGAAATGGCTCTGATATCACAAGGTGGAGGTACGGTAGTAGTGCCAGTTTCGACTTCGGGAATAGTGGAGCTTATTGCCGAAAAGCATGGGGGAAAGGTAATTCGTACTCGCGCCAATCCTACAGCTTTGATGGCGACTTGCCATAGTACTAAAGGTGTGGTGATTGGGGGATGTGCAGAAATGGGCTTTATTTTTCCACAGCTTCACCCTGGGTTTGATGCGATGTTTGGCATTGCTAAGATTATGGAATGGATTACACTTCAAAAGCGATCGCTATCGCAAGTTCGTGCACATTTACCCCATTGTCATTTCTTTAAACAGACTTTGCGCTGTCCTTGGAGTGTTAAAGGTACACTTATGCGCCATTTAGTCGAATCTTACGGAGCCGAAAAGATTGAACTAATTGATGGAGTAAAAGTTTTTTATAGCGATCGCGATTGGATTTTAATATTACCTGATGCGGGCGATCCGCTTGTGCATGTTTATGCAAATGGTTGTGACACCGTATTAAGTGATGGGCAAGCGTGGGCTGAGCATCATCTGCAAGAGGTGTGCAGTCACATTGATGGATTCTGTAAGCTACAAATTGCTTTATCCAAAGATTCTCTATTGCTAGATAGTTAAAGCCAAAATCAGGGTCCTGAGCTTTTTGGGTTTTAATTAGTATCAATGCACTTACTCTCTTCCCAGTGAAAGATTAGACGGTGAGGCGCGGAACGCCGCACTGATAATTCTCAGGTTTTAATGTTTATTTTTCTACTGGGAAGGGAGTAGCTACGGATATATACAGATTTTTTCTAAATGGGTTGACAAAACCCTATATATATTTGCTATAGTAATTACCGCGCAAACAAAGAAGTTTGTTAACTGCATTGGGGTGTCGCCAAGTGGTAAGGCATCTGGTTTTGGTCCAGACATTCCGAGGTTCGAATCCTTGCACCCCAGTTCTTAATAAAAAAGCTCCTCAACGGGGAGCTTTTTTATTACTTGGGAAGCGTCGCTTCTAATTTAACGTTCGGGTTAAGCCTTCTTCTATAGCAGTCGTCAGCCATATTAAGACAAAAACAAACCCCAAACGAGAGTGGCGGCGCGGCGCGCCGCAACTCTCTTTTGGGTTTTATGTCCTGATACACTTGGCGACAGCTATAAAAGCGTAACCATCCAAGAACTAAAGTTCTTGGCTCAAAGCTAAAACCCGTTGAAACGGGTTAAAGATGATTTACAGGAATTTGTCAGTCGGTTAAAACCGACTTAAGCTTTGAGCCAAGAACTTTAGTTCTTGGTTAGCCAAGCTTTTAGGGCAAAACCTTATCCCAGACTCACGTTAATTTAGCCTGAGAAATTATCTTTTTTTCCACGAATGTTAGCAAATACGCGCTCAGGAATCTCAATTCCAGCCGATCGCTGAATTGCTGGCACATCCCATCTAAGAAATGGATTAGTGCGCTTTTCGAGTCCAATTGTAGTTGGTACAGTTGCTTCGTCTCTTTGACGCATTGCTTGTGTGGTCACCATCCGCTCTTGCAAATCTTGATTATCGCTATCAACAGTCAGAGCAAATTTGAGGTTGCTAAGGGTATACTCATGGGCGCACCACACGCGGGTATTATCAGGCAGTTGACGCAATTGGTTAAGGGAGTCAAGCATTTGCGCAGGAGTACCTTCAAACAATCTTCCACAGCCACCTGCAAATAAAGTGTCACCACAAAATAATTCTCCGCCTTCATCACTAATTGGCTCAAAATAATAGGCAATGTGAGCATAAGTATGACCAGGCACAAAAAATATTTTAGCTTCGCGATCGCCAAAGTAAACGTGATCGCCTGCTTGTAAAAAAACTTGCTGATCGGGAATGCGATCGCGATCTTTTTCGCCGCCATAGACGATTGCGTTAGGAAATTTTTTGATTAGTAAAGAGTTACCACCAATATGATCACTATGATGATGGGTGTTAAAAATAGCTACTAAGGGTGCGCCCAGTTCTTCTAATTTTTTTAAAACTGGCTCAGCGATCGCAGGATCGACGACTGCAGCGATATTTTTTTGAGAATCATAGAGGACAAAAATGTAATTGTCATTTAAAACGGGTAGACGATAGATATTCATGAATGTATTGAATAGTGTCATTACAAAAAGGTTTATTTAGGTGATCATATCTCACAGAATTTTTTTTTGCGATGACAGTAATCCAGTAAGTAAAAAATCCAGTAAGTAACGTGAGTTCGGGTTAAGGAAATAGCTGTAAGCCAGACAAAATACAGTACAGACTGTTTTAGCTAAGCGTATTTGTCGCTTCAATAAAGCTTATTAATGAGAATTATGTCAACAAGCCTCCTATTGTCAATATCCTTACGTTGTTGACAATAGTTATTGAAGCCAAGTAAAGCATAACAACGAAAAATCAATACTTCCGAGAACTTCTTATCCCGAATTCACGTTAATCTAAGTTGTTACCCTATCTAATTTTTTAAGTTACTCCCATTAGAAAGATAAGATTACGGAAAGGTCTTTTTTATCGTTAGCTTGGAGCTTAAATTCTTGAATACTAATGCTTTCAGATTTAAATTGTTGCGGAAAATCTAGGCTATTGAGAATGAGATTACGAATTAAGTTTTGCTTATGTGTGTTGCGATCGCATTTTCTACTTTTTGGGACTTCTTGATAAGCAATTCTTATATTTTTATGCTTACGATTTTGGATTCTTAGAGCAATTGATATTGATTCAGTTTTTATATGAAATAGTAATTCGTAATAACTGTGATATCTATAGCAATCCTAAATCATTTGTGGACAAACAAGGGGCTTAAGCCCCTTGTTATACGCCTTATATTTCCACGACTCATTTAGGATTGCTATAGTAAAGAACCGCGTTACCCCAATCCCTCGAAAATGAGAAATATTTAGGTTGTTGTTGCCAATGAGCCAAATAAAGTTTAGATTTAACATAACTATGTATTGGTAATCATACAGAATCGAAGGCTTTAGCTCAGGTTTTGAAATTAGAGAAACTAAATTTAGCAAAAGAAATCTATACATATCCATTAGATATTCTGCAAAGCCAAAAGGCTAAATTAAGTTTTCAAAATACAATCAAAAAGACAAGTCGGGCAATTCTGTTAGCTGATACTAATACATCTAATATTACTCGACTTATACACATTTTAAGGAGTGATATTAAATGGGACGGAGCCTTTATAGCTGTAGTCAGAACCAATAAACAAAAAGAAGAGCTAGAGTCTTCTAGCCTGTTTTTTCAAAGAGAATTTTGCCTCTATGAAGATAAAAACAGCTTTGGTCATGAAGTTGAATTTCATCCTATTAAACTATGTAAGGAAGGGGCGGGGAAATAGAGTGCCATATATTAAAGAAGTGAAAGAGGCGATGAAATGCTAGGCGAAGAAGTAAAAGCAACATTCAAAACCGCAGCAAGAAAACTAACTGGATATCGAAAAAGAGACTTTATGGCAAAAGTAGCCGAAGATTACTTTAAAGGCTCAGCGAGGAAAGCTGAAACAGTGATGGGATGGAAACGGACAAGTGTAAATTTAGGACTAAATGAAAGAAGAACAGGGTTGATTTGTATGGACAATTATGGAGCAAGAGGGAGACATATAGCTATAGCCAGCTAAGTTAGGACATAAGATATAAAGCAAACGAGTTGACTGAGGAATAACAATGCCAAAACCATATAGTTACGATTTGCGTCAAAAGGTAATACAAGCAATCGAAATGGATGGACTGAAAAAGAATG
>JBBRMK010000129.1:0-9525 GCA_038230875.1 Pseudanabaenales cyanobacterium | reverse complement strand
TAACTATGTATTATACGGAAAATTTCTGTATAACTGCCCAATACAAGGTGATTATATAGAAAGTTTCTAGATAATGTACCAAATTGGTCGTATTATCTAGAAACTTTCTGGATAACATCCTCTAAAAGCGTATTATTCAGAAACTTTCAGGGTGTTATTACAAAACTAATTCTTAAAGAGAAAGTAGGAATACCTACTCCTCCTGCGACCGAGGTTCAGCCGCCGCCGAGAAAATTGTTTAATCGCGATCGTGATGCAATTCTCGTCAAACACTACTCCGATCAGACTGATAAGAGCTATTTACAAAAAATTCGATGGTTTAGTCAATTGCACCAAAAAATCAAGCTCACTTCTTAAACTTTGAGGATTAATTCCCGCCTTCATCGCTGTAAGTACCCCGATCGCTTCCCAATAGTTTTCAACTTGAATACCTTTTAAATCAAGCATATCAGGTGTCACATTAAGAGCCGTTTGATTTTCTTTGACAAAAATAGTTTGGATATGAGACAAAGGGTTAAGGGCAAGCAATCCAGCACCACCACAAGCGCTATAAGGCGTAACGATCGCATCAATTTTATCAGACGTAAAATCATCAGCTTGGAATAATTTTGACGCTGTAATGATCTTTGGAGCGCGACTTAGACCCACTAAAACACAAGGCAAAAATGTATAACCTAACTCCTCAGCCGCCGCACGAGGCGAAACGGTTGGATCTAATGGCAATGGTTGCAGAGCAGGTGCATGAGCGCAAGGAATCGCAAATTCGCGCACGATCGCATGACTAATTACAGCTTCTGCTCCTGCGAGCGCATCGACTCCTTTGCCTTGGCGATAGTTTTGCAGCGCTTCGCTATCAAGATCGTCAGGAAATCTTGCCACAACCGCGATCGCCTGAACTTGGGAAACTTTAATTAATTTCTCCGCCGCTCTCAGCAAACTATCGAGATTAGCGATCGTTCCCCATGTCGCACTAGAGTCTCCTGATCGCAATTCCACACCGAGAGGCTGATCAGTGACTAATATATCTGTAATATTCAAACCTAATGTCGCCTGTGCAGCAGCGATCGCTTGACGATGACGAAGTTCTAAATCTGGCTCCATGCCGCGATCAAGAATTACGCCAATCCGATTTGCTCTGACAGGACGCAATCCCCAATCTCCCTTTGCCATTCGATCAATCGCGTAGCCTTCTACATACAAAACATTCGGCATCGACCAATATAAACTCGCTCCGTTTAAGACATTAGGATGCGTAATTACATTATCGGCAACTGCTGCGATCGCCCTTGCGACTGGTAAAGCATCTCCCGCGTAGCCACCAATGGCAGCATTAATTCCTGTGGGGATAAGCAGCAAAACATTAAAAGATTGAGACAAGAATTTTGAATTCGGCTGCATCTGGTGCTTGAGAATTGTAAGATAGAGAAATTTTGTAATGTAGAGGGCAGTGGTCAGGTAATTCGGGATATAAAGCTATAAACCAGACTCAATCAAGTTTTTAGCCAGTTATAGCGATTTATCTTCAAAGTCATACAAATCAAAAGTTTGTAGTTTTATCACGAATTAGCTGACCAGTGCTAAGCCTTACTCTTTTGAAATAAGTTTAACGACCTCTTCACCAGTATGAAGATCGATCCACCCATACGAGATACAAAGCAGATCATCCGCGCTAAATGGCTTAGCTGTTCTCGGATTAATTAGGTATTGCGTATTAGGTTGATTTTTGAATAAGTTCTCAGCAAATTTCTTGAGCGCAAAAAAAGGCATCGCCTCAACCTTACTAGTGTTCTTAGCTGCCTCTAAATTGTAAAACATTCTAGGAGTAACAGTGCCACTAGGTAGCCCCGTAACCTCTTCGAGATAGTCCACAAAAGCTTCTGCTGAGGTTAGCCCGATCTTGATCCGTTCATTGCGAAGATACTCGCCAAGTTCAACACGGATTCGAGCAACAGGTCTGACGGGGATATTATCTCCATCATCTGAACGTTTATCAATTTTCCTAACTATTGTTCCCATTGTCTTTTTTTTGAATTTTCTACTAATTTTAACCCGCTTACTGATATTGTCAAGCTTTTTTAATTATAGGGTTACGGTAATTGGGAAAACCTGCTATATTTACCATAGCTCAGAAATCCTTCAAAAAAGTGGTTAAAATGAATATTGAGCTCATGCAATTTCTCTTGCAAGCTATTAGAGATTTAAATGCACGTATTGATTTAAATGCAGGCATTGATTTACTAGAACATCTCATCTATGAACTGAATAATGATCTTGCATTAACAAAACATCGACGTAATAAAAAGGAAGCCGACTTTGAGGAAGCCGACTTTGAGGAAGACTGTTTTTAAAAGGTTGGCATCAAGAAAGACTCATGGAGTAACAATTCTAAATGACTTACCAATAAAAAATGAGTCGATAGGTAGCCCGCTATCAAGCCGTTTTCATATGCACTTCAAACCGAACATTCATACCCGCGTGCTTAGTGGTGCAGAAAACTTTTTGAGGTCTTACTTGAGACTTCATTTCGGTGGATTAATATATTGAAACAGCGTATTTATAAGGCTTTGAATAAAGGTTACTAAAATATGTCTTGGGTTAAGACTACAATATAATGCGAGTTTTCAGACTTTTCTGCACCGCTAAGGTCTTTTTCTGAGTCTTTTATTACTACCCATACCTACATAAATTTATGTTGCTGGATACATCAGGATTGCTTTGCTTTTTGCATAAAAATGAGTCCAAACACACAACAGCCGTTAGGTTTATTACTGAAACAACTGGGATTTTTCTAACTCATAACTATATTCTTGCTGAATTAGTAGCCTTGTCTCTAGTGCGTGGATTCCCACAAACTAACGTTTTGTCTTACATGTTAGAACTGCTCAATAATCCTAAAGTAGAAATTGTTTGGGTTGAGGAAGATCTACATCAAGAAGCAATGGCACTATTACTAACGAGGCAAGACAAAACATACTCTTTATGCGATGCAGTCAGTTTTGTGATAATGCGTAAGCGCGGAGTAATTAATGCTTTAACTACAGACAAACATTTTGAGCAAGAAGGGTTTATTCGTTTATTGACACTAGAAGCTTAATTTAGACAACTTCCGTTTTTAAAACTCATTAGCATAAGCTTTTGCTAAATCAGCATCAATACTTTCATTATCTATACCTGTTGGATAGCCTAAATTGATACTACCCGCATAACCTAGCAATCGTTGACGGGCTTCTTGTTCAACTTCATTGCTTAAATTAGCAGCACTTAAAATCCCATATTGTCTATTGATCTGAGTGGTGATCAATGCTGAGACTGAGAGACTAACTGCGCTTGCTTGACGTTGTAATTTTAGATAAATATCATCATTTATTTCTAATATTAGTTGCTGACTCATAGAATTACCTCGCAATCCAAATCTAGCTAATTATAACTTTGATTTTATGAACCTAAATAAGCTTCTAAAACTTTAGGATCAGTTTGAACTTCAGCGGGTGAACCATCGGCGAGATTGTGACCTTCGGCTAAGACCCAGACGCGATCGCACAACGACATAATCACATCCATATTGTGTTCGATAATCAGAAAGCTCATGCCTTCTTGATTCCATTTTTGAATGTAACTACAAATTTCTTCAATCAAGGCAGGATTTACACCCGCCGCAGGTTCATCGAGCAAAATCAATTTGGGATCGGTCATCAAGGCGCGAGCAATTTCTAATAATTTGCGCTGTCCACCCGATAGACAGCCCGCATAGTCATCCGCCATCCTATATAAGCCCACCGAATCAAGAATATGTCGTGCCTTTTCGCGGTTTTCACGTTCTTGAACAGCAATTTTTTGACCTTGGAACCAAGTATTCCAAAATTTTTCACCGACTTGTCCCTGTGCGGCTAGCAGCATATTTTCTAGTACAGACAAGCGAGATAAAACGCGAGGAACTTGAAAGGTGCGGATCATGCCAAGTTTAGCGATCGCATGAGGCGGCTTACCTTGAATCGGCATTCCATTAAACTGCACGGTACCGCGATCGGGTTTGAGGAAATTGGAGAGCAATCCAAAAAATGTGGTTTTCCCCGCTCCATTTGGCCCAATTAACCCAGTAATACTTCCCGCAGGTACTTCAATCTGAGCGTCACTAACAGCATGAATGCCCCCAAATGATTTTGATATATTTTCGGCCTTTAAAATAGGAACTTGGAGGTTGGTCATTGGAAATAGGTATATAGGGGATTGCAAATAGATAATCAGTTTTCGGTAATTATTTTATCAGTCCAACCAAGTCAATCACCAATTACCAATCACCGAAACTATCTTTGCTTGCACAGGAGCATCAATCTCCTTACTCACAACAACCATAAAATTATGTCAAATATGCCAAAATAGCGATCATTCAAAGCTTTAATTTATAAAGATTAGCCACTATGACTACAAAAGAGAAGCTGCTCCAAGAAATCGAGCGATCGCCAGATCTACTTTTAGAAGAATTTTTGGATTTTATTTTATTTGCGAAAACTCGTCGTCAAAGCGAATCAAATAATCAAATTAACGAAGAATACAGACCAATCTGGGAAATTGCTGCCGATTTAGTGCGTGATATTCCTCAAGATATTCTAGATAATATGCCTACTGATGGTGCAGAAAATCACGATCATTATCTTTATGGCGCACCAAAAAAAGAGTCATGAGAATTATACTCGCTGATACTTTTTATTGGATTGCCTTACTGCATCCTAGAGATCAATGGCATCAAATAGCGTTAAATTATAGCAGAGAGCAACCAAATATTCGCCTAGTTGTTACCGATGGCATTATTGATGAAGTTTTGAACTATTTTGCTGAAGAAGGCGCTTTTCTGCGAACTAATGCTCTCAACCTCTGTGTCAGCATGAAACGAGATCGCAATCTTAATATTATTCCGTATACTCCCGAATTACGAAAATTAGGGTTTAAACTTTACGGACAGCGACCCGACAAGGGTTACAGCTTTACCGATTGTATTTCGATGTCAGTTATGCGCCAGATGAATATCACTGAAGTATTAACAGGCGATCGCCACTTTCAACAAGAAGGATTTACGATTCTCTTCTAATTGCCTGATGTTCTACAGTTGCTCGTTATCTAAAAAGTCAATATTTTCGTAAAGGGATGATAGAGCAAACTTGAGATCGATGCTGGTTATATGAACGAGCGGATCGTCTTCGGTAAAAGTTGTCTGCTCGATCGCAATGGACTGATATTCCCAAGCGCGATCATCACGTCTTTGATAAATTTCGATTCTGGGGCGGTCTGGCGCGATCAGGATATAGGTTTGCAAAGTGTCAAGCAGCATATAGGTTTGCTGCTTAATACCGCGATCGCGTGCTTCGGTAGTGGGTGATAAAACTTCAGCAATGAGAACAGGATATTGCAAAAAATCACGAGCAAAGCGATCGCGATTGTCACAGGAAACTACAACATCAGGATAATAATATTTTCCAGATCTGGTCAAGACTTTGGCATCACTGATAGACACTTTGCATCCTTTCCCACGCAGATGAGGTATCAGCAACGCTGCTAAATTGGCAGGAATCTGGCTATGAGGGATTGTACCGCCTGTCATCGCAATGATTTCACCATTTTCATATTCATATTTGCTATCTTGCTCGGCTTCCCAAGCTAGATATTCTTCTGGCGACATAGGTAATTGGTCGCTTTTTATTTGGGCAATCATAGACTTGATCTCCGATAAAACTCAAGAAGCTATAACGCAAGTGGCGCTTGAATTATAGCTTCTTTAAACCGTCATTACTTGCACAGGATCAACGATCGCCGTTGCAATCATTGGTAAATCACAGCGATCTTGGTACACACTCAGATCGAACCAGAATGTAGTGCCGATGCCAACTTCACTCTTGATATGAATTTTACTGTGATGCTTTTCAACAATATTGCGGACAATCGATAAACCTAAGCCTGTGCCTTCAAGGGTGTGAACTTTATCCTCGACACGGAAAAAACGATCAAACACATGATCGCAATCTTCAGCAGGAATGCCATAACCAGTGTCTTCAACCTCGACTCGCACATATTGAACTGTGCGAATTGGGTAAGTAGTAGTTTGGTCTTGCCAAGGATAGATGCGAATCGTGACTTTGCCGCCAGTCTCAGTAAACTTCAAAGCATTGCCAACTAAATTAAATAAAACTTGCAAAATCAAATCGTAATTACCCCAAATTCTTTCTAGGTTTGGCGTAATTTCATGGATTAGTTCAACACCCTTAGAAGAAGCATTGAGCTTGTATGTCCGCACCGTTTGTTCCACTGTTTCCGACAACTCGATCGCGGAAAAATGATATTGCTTACCAGACTCTAAACGAGATAAATCGAGCACATCATTAACAAGCCGAGTCAGGCGATCAGTTTCTTTATTAGCAGTATCTAGAAATTCTTTTTTCTGATCTTCACTTAACTCGTCGCCATATTCATGCAAAGTCTCAATAAAAGACTTGATATTAAACAAAGGAGTACGTAATTCATGGCTGACATTGCTAATAAATCGGCTCTGCGCCGCATTTAGCTCCACCTCACGAGTGATGTCTTGAATCGTGATCGCAATCCCCTTAATCGCATTACTGGAACTCAATACGCTGGTAATCCAGATTCTAAACGCATGGGCAAGTACTGAGTCGCCCTTGTCGCCTGAGGCCATGATCCGAAATTCGCCGCCCTCACGATCGCCTGTAGTAATTTGCATCAGCGATCGCCCTAAATCGGCGCTAAGACGTTCAGGTAAAATATTCAGAATACTGTTGCCTTGCCAACTACTCTTTTCTCCATCCTGATCCCAACCCATAATTTTGATCGCCGCTGGATTGGCAAGCACAATCCGCATATCTGAGTCTAGTAACAATGCTCCATCAGCAATCGTAGACACCAGCGTTTCCAGCTTTGATTTTTCGGCTGTCAACTCCTCAATGTTCTGCTCTTGATATTTTTTTAGGCGTTGTGCCATCTCGTTAAAACTTCTAATTAACTCCCCCAATTCGCCGCCAAAAGGGAGATCGATGCGTTGCTTAAAATTGCCACTGGCGATATTTTGCACCCCCGCCACCAATTCCCTGAGTGGTCTCGTAATTGTCACTGCATTTGAGGCAGCCCCCAAAATTACCATCGCCCAAATTGAGACAAATACTGCGGTCGTCACATCCAAGGTTAGGCTTGATGAAGCAACCGCTGTCGGATTGGGATTGATTCCGATCGCGATCAGTCCTAAAGACTTACCATCATGCTGCAAATTCACAAATATATCAGTAACTTCACCCTGCGGTGTGATGTGTTGGCGAACTAAAGGGCGATCAGGACGCATCATTGTATTTTCAGGTAACTGAATTCGCCGCCTAATACTTAAAGAATTTTGGACTTCATTAGAGTTAAAAGGAATCCCATAAAAAATTTCTCCATCAGGATCAGCGTAGAGAATATAGCGAATGCTAGAACTACTGGCGTAAAATTCTTTAGATAGGCGAGTTACTTCTTGCAAATCATTTTTTGCAACTAGAGGGGCAACGTTAGCAGCAAGTAACAATCCTAAATCTTTGCCAAAACGCGTATCATTAAGGCGGGCATCGGTCTGAATATCATTGACCGCCCAAAAGGTAACAGCACTCATTAGCAAAGAGACTAATAGCGTAATCAGAGCCATTAGCTTCGTTTGCAATGAAAACTCTGTCCACCAATGTCGCGATGTATTATAAATTTGAGGCAAAAAGTTCATCTTTTTGTAGGCATTTGTAGGACTTTTCGTTTAATATGTGCGATCGAAACGCAAAGGTGAGGATCTCAAGATGAATGAGGCAAGCATTGTCAATGCGCTACAGGAAGACCTTCAAAACTATAAGGTAAAAACCCAAATCCGCCGCAAGGAATCTCAGTTGCACGTTCTGATCAGTAGGGCAGAGGGGGATGATGTTGACTATGCCTCTCTCTATGATATTGTAAAGCGCTGTATTGATAAGCTACCGATTGAGGGAGCTGATAGTTTAGTCGTCTATGGCAGATTGGCGGGTGCAAAGCATCCTGAATGGCAAAAAAAAGCAGATATTAGACCGCCTTTGCCATTAATCGAACTTGATCTAGACGAGCTAGAAGAATTTGGCGATATCGGAGAACTAGGAAATCTTGCCTTTCCTCCTGATAGTGAGGAAACTTTTATTCAGGTTGGCAATCTTGAGCCAATTGTTACTAAGCCATCTAACAGCTTTGAAAATAGTTTTGAAAATAGTATAGAAAATGAGCTTACCCCCTCCTCTCTTGAAACTAGTAATGAAGACTTTGATTTGGGAGATCTGGATTTAGATAAATTTAAACTAGATAGTCTTGAACAAAATGATTTTGAGCAAGATAGCCTTGAGTTAGATACTTTTGAATTAGATAATCATGATCCAATTCATCGATCGCCTGTAGACAAGAATTCATTGCTAGATGAAGACCTCAGTTCAGATGAGACTATGGTGGCTATGCCTATGCCATTACCGCCACCGCCACCTCTCCCCCCAGCCAAGCGATCTCTCAGTAAAGTTGTTGCTGATATCGAAACCAATGCTCCTCCTAAGAAAACAACTTATTTTAATCAGAAATCAATACTTTTATCCAGTGCTTTTATCGTAATAGCGATCGCGGTGCTGGGGCTTTGTGGGTGGTTAGTTTGGGATCGTTCTGTTCAGCAAAAATATTTGGCAAATGCACGTAGTTTTGACAATCAAAACCTTAATCCTAAGACAATTACCAAACTAGAATCACTGACTGAGACGCGAAATCAATTACAAACTGCAATTTCAGAATTGGAAGAAATTCCTGATCGCCCTGCTTCGCTTTATGCGGATGCTCAGACTGAGCTAATTATTTTACGTCCAAAACTAGCAGAATTTGATCGCAAAATAAACACTGAACAAGTGGCTAATAAGAAGCTAGAGTCTGCTAAGAATGGCACACTTGATGCAGCTAAATTAGTTCAAAATCCACCTTACAAGTCAACTGTCTGGAAATCTGCTCAAGAACAGCGTCAACAAGCTGTAAAGCTATTAGAAGAAATTCCCACTGAATCTTTGCAATATACCGAGGCTCAAAAGTATCTTAAAGTTTATCAAACTGAGTTAGTCCAAATCACTAAAAGGGTAGAGATTCAACAAAGAGCCGAGTCTTCGGTAGGTAATATAAATCCTAGTATTACAAATCAGCTTAAACAATTAAAGGTTAAAGCTCCAGAAAAGCAGCAATTTTTACCTCAATGTAAAACTATTTTACAACCTCAAATTTCTAGTACAGAAGCACAGAGGGTTGGATTTCCAGTGGTAACTCTGACTGAATATTTATGTGCTTACTACTGGGATTCTTAGATGAGAACTCTAAGAGAAAAGGCGGCGCTTTGCTCCGTCTTTTTTGTTGCGGTTTTGATTTGTTCTTATGCAATCATTTACACCTAAAGGATATGTATAGCTGTCGTCAGCCATGTTAGGACAAAATCAAAACCCAAAAGAGAGTTGCGGCGCG
>JBBRMK010000128.1:0-9737 GCA_038230875.1 Pseudanabaenales cyanobacterium | reverse complement strand
CAGATACTGTCCGCGGTCTAGACAGCTCCGACAAGAAATCGAAAGGCTACTTTTAAAAAACCACCCATACAAAGTACCGATCGCGGCTCCCGTTACAATGCCAATAAGTCCTGAAGTTGCCGCGATCGTAAGTAAGGTTTGATACCAATTCAGATTGGGCAATTGCAATCTAAATATCAAAGGCAAGATAATCCCCATCATCGCGGCGATCACTCCTAACCAAAACATTCCTCGTTTGGCATAGCGCCATGTCATGCGAGTGGGATTAAATAAACCAACACTATCAGGGCTGCTATAGCCTTTGCCAACTAGCGCCAGATGTTCGGGAGAAATACCATGACATTGAAGTAGCCGATATGCTTCAAACGCTGAGGATTCGTCAGGCAAGACCGCAATCATCAGTCGAGAATGTTTAGATCGTGTGTATGTCACAAGTGAAACCTGTTATCGACTGAAAGTTTGGATCAGGATATTAGGATATTCCTCTTTAGATTCTACAAAATTTCAGGCGCTTAAATCTGTTGATGAGCTTAAATTAAACACAAATTTCTAAAAATCTAATTTGTAAGCTAACTGATGTTACGTAGAAGTTTTCTAAAGCCCTCACCCCTAGCCCCTCTCCCGCAGTAGAGGGGAACAAGAAAATAATTGGTTTTACTCCCCTTCTCCCACAGGAGAAGAGGATGAGGGCAGATCTTCGCTTTGCGTAGTATTAATTAGATTATTCTAAAGTGCCGATCGCTTGTCTCATTATCAATACTGTTTCAGTGCGTAAGTCCCTAACTGTAGCAAGCAAAACGCGGCGATCGTCGATTTCAAAGGTAACAGTAATGCGATCAATCCCGATTTGTCCTAAAGGCTCAAGTTGAACGATGCAAACTTGATTAGTATCAGGATTGGTATCGTGATTGGTATTGTGATTGAGAGGGCGAAAGTCAGATTGTTTTAGCAATTGACTGCTAGTCATCCTTCCAGAATGATCATAGGTAACTTCAGCTTGTGAAATATCGGCAACTTCACCAATGTCAAGCCAGATTTCTGATTGGGCAGCGATCGCGGCTTGCAAGATGATCGGCTCAGGACTTTGACAAGGATACTTGGTTCCTTTCTCAAATAATGTATAGAAAGAATACTGATTAAGATAAGGTTCCCAAAGCCGAATCGCATAGCTATGTCGCAAATAGTCGGCGATCGCGATTGCTTGTCCTAGAACTAACGCACCGTGAGCAACTGCCTCAAAGGGTTTACCAAGCTTAACTTTGGATTTACCGAAATAGGAAATAATCAATTGTTGAATCGCCACAATTTGACAACTGCCACCGACTAAGAGAACTTGCTCGATCGCCGCTTTGCTAGTTCCTTTATTTAAAGCTGTTACCAAGACTTCATCAATAGCTTCTCGCAATTGTTCGAGTAATTGATTTTGCTCAAGGATCTCGGCTAGTTCAATTTGATTGAACTTAAATTCATAAGCAATCTTATTCTGATCGTCAAACCAGCTTTCGCATACTTCCTGAACTAGCGACAACTTAATCTTGATCTGTTCAGCAAGTTCTAAGATCGATAGCCATCCGATTTCGCCAATTTGCGATCGCGTTACGCCGATCTGGCGCAAAAAATTTTCGGCAATCCAACGATCAATGTCGATCCCGCCGATGTAAGCATCAGATTTGGCGATCGCTTCAGCTTTGAAAACTTGAACATTATCAGCGATCGGTGCAGTGCGAACTAGACTTAGATCCAAAGTTCCACCGCCAAAATCAATCACTAATACCAGTGCATTTGGTCTGGTAATTGCATAGCCAAGTGCAGCGGCAGTGGACTCGTCCACAATCTGAAAGTTGGTGAATTTTAGCCTTTCCGCAAAGTTACGGAACCAGTGGAGATATGCCTCAAATGCGCCAACAGGAACAGTAAAAATTAATTGGGTCGGTTGAATGCCCTGTAAAACTAAGCGCTGCCACAGTTCTGTTAAAAAAAATTCGGCGATCGCTTCGGCATCATAATGATCGCCATCAATTTCACGCGCTGGCGATCGGAAACTAGCGACAATATCGCGCTTAAACCCCTGAAATAGTCGCTTTGATTGATTTTGTGATCGCGCTTGTTCACCAAAGAGAAATTCATGTTTACCACTCACATAAACTAAACTTGGCACGAGCCAAGCCTTACCTCCCACAGTTTCAAAGCCATGTGAAATATCACCAAAGCGCAAAGTTTTTGGTGCTGCTAGATTACGATCAGGATCGAGAATAGCGATCGCTGTATTACTTGTTCCAAAATCAATCGCAACGACAGTCATTTAATCTATTATCCTGGCGGCCAGTTAAATGAGCGATCGCCCAATACATGAATATGCAGATGAAAAACACTTTGCCCTGCGGATTCTCCATTATTAGTAACCAAACGGAAGCTGGTTAATCCCTCTTGGGCAGCAACTTTACTAGCTGTAAGTAGCAAATGTCCAAGCAGAGCTTGATCTTCAATAGTTGCATCTGAAAGCTTGACAATTGGCTTTTTGGGAATGACTAGAAAATGCACGGGTGCTTGGGGATTAACATCACGAAAAGCGATCGCTAAATCGTCCTCATAAATGATATCGGCAGGAATTTCGCGCTTAATGATTTTGCTAAAAATAGTTTCGCTCATTTTAAACCTCTATTAATTTGGATGTAATGATTTAGATACAGCGCTTTGCGCTGTTATAAAACCCAGAAATTTTTTTGAAAGTGGCGCTTTGCGCCACTTTCAAAAAAATTTCTGGATTACTCAAAGCCTCAACAGGCTGTATCTTGAACTGAGCCCGCAAATACACCTTCAAATACCAGAGTTGCCGAGCCAGTCATTAAAATATGATCGTTTTCGGTTAACCAATTGATTTTCAGATCGCCACCAGGCAGACTTACTGTACAAATGCGATCGCAGAGATCATTCAAGACTCCAGCTACCACAGTTGCACAAGCACCTGTTCCACAAGCCAAAGTTGCTCCAGCTCCACGTTCCCATACACGCATTTTTACATAACCGCGATTAACGACTTCTATAAATTCCGTATTTGTTCGCTTTGGAAAAGCGGGATGATGCTCAAATAGAACTCCAGTTTCCGCAAGCGGAATACTATCCACATCTTCTACAAAAGTCATACAATGAGGGTTGCCCATACTTACCATCGTCACGTGCCAAGTTTTACCATCGACTTCAAATGGGTGATTGACTACCTTGTGCTCGCTTTCACCTAAAGTTGTAGGAATCTCAGCCGCCGTCAAAAATGGTTTTCCCATATCCACAGTTACCAGTCCATCTACATCCATTTGCGGCACGATCAGCCCTGCACCAGTTTGAATTGGATACTTACCTTTGATAGTAGCGATTTTTAAATCCTGCATAAATTTGGCTAAGCAACGGATTCCATTGCCGCACATCTCTGGCTCAGAGCCATCGGAGTTATAAATTCGCATCCGATGTTCGTCATTGTCCGCAGCCAACAAAAAAATAACTCCATCAGCGCCAATTCCAAAGTGGCGATCGCACCATTTCACAGCTTGCTCAGAAGTGAGGACTGGTTCGGCGCTGTGTCGGTTGTCAATCAATATAAAATCGTTACCTAAGCCATGATATTTACTAAATGCGATCGCCATGAGTTGTTTTGGTATATTTTTAAGGATAATCTAAGATATAGCGCCGCCTTAAACTTATTGAGTTTTGACAAGGTTTAAGCATTATAAAGCTATAGAGAGATCACTATAATAGACTATCCTACAAGAGCAATCCCTATGAAAAGACTCGTTGTATGTTGTGATGGAACTTGGCAAAAGCTAGACAACAATGGTGCTAGCAATGTCGTAAAGATCGCTCAAGCAATTCGATCTGGTGATGATAGCGAGATAAAACAAATTATCTTTTATGACGAAGGCATTGGCACTGATGGCGATTGGGTTTATGACATTGGTGGTGGTGCTTTTGGATGGGGGATTGATCAAAAGATCAAAGCCGCTTATCGCTTTTTGAGCTTGAACTACGAAGAAGGCGATGAAATCTATCTATTTGGATTTAGTCGTGGCGCGTATACAGTTCGCTGTCTAGCGGGATTTATTTACTGCTCTGGATTAGTAAAGCGGCAGCATATTCGTAAAACTCCTGCTGCTTATAATTTTTATCGCGATCGCGATCCTTCTACTAGTCCTAGTAGCGATCGCGCCATTCAATTTCGGCAAGATTATGGCGATCGGGTACATATTCGGGCTTTGTGTTGCTGGGACACTGTAGGTGCTTTGGGTATTCCCGATCTAATCCCCTACCTTCCTCTAGATAACTGGGCAAACAAGAAATATGAATTTTTTGACACGAAACTCAATCGCTATATCGAAAATGCTTTTCATGCGATCGCGATCGATGAAATCCGTAAGTCATTTCAGGTGACTCCCATGAATTACACGGCTGGCTCTGGACAAAAAATCGAGCAGTTATGGTTTATTGGCGAACACGGTTGCATTGGCGGCGGTACTGAAGCTACTTATGGCTTATCGGATATTGCCTTAAATTGGATAATGAAAAAAGTTGAAGAACTTGGACTAGCGCTCAATCGCGACTACCTTGAATATAAACTCAATCCTCGCTTTAACACTCCTTTTAACAATCAACCGACTGGGATATTCAAATTATCTGAAAAGGTTTGGCGAACTGTGGAAGGTGGTGTTTTAGCCCTAGATGACACCGTAAAACAACGATGGAAGCACGATCCTAATTATCGCCCAAAAAATCTATTGCATTTGAGTAAAGAACTTGATGTGTAGGCAAGGGTAAGCAATAGAGGCAATTCATAAATTACCTCTATTGCCTTTTAATGTTTCCCAAGTAAGCGATCGCGTAAAAAATTAATCTTGTATTGATAAGGCTGCATCTAGCCTAAGTAGGAAATATCAACTAGATAATCTTCTGCTCCTTTACTTAACGCCCAACGGATTGTAGTAAAAAACTTTGGATAATTCTCTCTTCCATTATCAAAATATTCTGAAGCAACTTGATTCTCGATTACAGTCGGATCAATTATCTCGTCATCATAAAAGTAAAGTTCTTCTTCTATTTCCTTAATTACCGCCAATCTCAGTCTTTTCAATCGCTCAACATTCAACCCTAATATTTGAATGGTGAATTGAGCAGATGCAATTGGAATGCCCTCTTTCTCACAATTAGCCTCATCAGGTAAAATTTCTCCGTCTTCTCTCTTAAAGCGAAATAATCTTGAAGCGGTTAGCTGTAGGGGATTTAATAAACGCCCATCAGGAACAAAATTAGCTTTAGCTTTACCGCAACAGGGATATTTGTGAGGTAATTGCGAATTATCAACATTTTCATCCTCAATAGCTCCTGGCAGCTTACATACGGCTAACATATTTTGCCAATCAAGATCATAATTTTGCTCACGGGTTGATTGTTCACAGGGAATAAAATGCTCAACTGAACAAAAATTTTCTCGAATCCGAGTTTCACAATAAGCGCAAATACCCTTTTGATCTGAGACTAAGGTGGTTTGAAGTGCTGACTTCAGATTGGATTTTTTACTTGCATGTTTGCCCCACTTTCTAAGTTGACTAGTATATCGTTGTTTATATTTTTTAAGCTCATCTGGCTCTAGAGATTTGAGGACTTTTTTCATGCATTAACTTTTCGCTGTAACCGATGGATTTGCATATCTGCTCTAATCAGATCGGGATCAAAATGTTCCCAATCCTGTAATTTGTCACGAAGCTGTTTTGCTTCTTCTAAATTACCATTATCGATCGCCTCAAAAAGCGCCGTCAATGTCCTCGATTCTTCAGTGTCTGGGCGTAACTTTTCTAACCCTAAAACATCACGAACTATATCTGAACTCGATCTACCTCTGGTTGGTGTAGGACATTCTTTGATTTGATAATCTTCTAAAATTTTGACCTGATGACGTTCTACAGTAGTTACAATTTCGGGGCTATGAGTTGTAGCGATGATTTGAGTATTAGGAAATACTTTGCGGAGGTCGGGAATAATTTTTTGTTGCCAAGTTGGATGTAGGTGTAAATCTAGTTCATCAATCATTAATACTGCTTCGGCTTCCAATGGGTTTTCCATCTGTGGATTTGCCTGTGCTAATCGTCTTGCAAAGTCCATCACAAGAGCTAACATATTTCGATTGCCTGAGCTTAATTGATTAAGTGATAATTCAATTTTTTGACCTATTTCAGTTTCCCATTCAACCATTAACTTTGCTGAAGTTGTCTGAGAAAAATATACACGCGCATTAGGTGCAATTATAGTTGAAATTGCTTTGCGTACCTGTCTTAAATCAGAAAGTTCAAAATTAATATCTCCTCTTTTCTTACCTTCTCTCAGCTCTTGTAGTTCTCGTGCAAAAAACCAATTAGCCAGATCCGAAAAATCTGCTATGGCATCAAAAGCATTTTTTAAAGCATCAAATCTATCAGAAAATTGATTGGACAGATTTTTGATGTCCGTAATATTTGTTAAATTCCTATTGCCTTTATAGTAGGCTATAGTAAATAATTCAGGTTGCGATTTATTGTTTAATCTATTCAAATAATCGATAATTTTATTATAGATTGATTTATACCAATCTTCTGAATAGTCTAGGTTTAGAGATTTATTTTCATCATCAATAGGTGTTTTTGTATATGTCACTTCCCATTTTGGAAAATTGGTAGCTGAAACAGTAAATTTTATTTTATCCTTAAGTGTACTATTATCATTTTCGATTATTTTTACTGGTAAATCTCTTTGAGAAATAGATGATTTATCTCTATCCGTAATACTTTTACCTACAACTTCTTGAAATCTTGATACATAAGGATACATTGCAGCAGCGATCGCATCTAATACTGCACTTTTACCAGAGCCATTATTACCAACAAATATATTGACATCTGAATTTAAGTTGACCGTTAGATCTTCGAAACAGCGAAAGTTTTTAATCTGAACTTGTTGAATGTGCATTTTGATTGTTTTTTATTAAAGTTCAAGAAAAGCGGCTGGTGTGATGCTTGGGATATCTCTAAAGGGATCTAAAACTAATAAATCGCGATCGCTTGTGATCAAGTAATCTGTTTTGCCATCTACGGCTAATTCTAGCAATTTATCGTCTTTAGAATCGCGGCTAGCGATGACTGGTTCATAGATTATTCTGGTGAATCAAACATATTGCGTAATTCAGCGATCGCCTCTTCTGCGGTGTAAGACTTTAATTCTCCTGCTTGATATGCAGCCATTGCCTCACGTCCATTTTGAGCTATCTCCTCACGCCGTCGCTCAATCTGACGATTACGAATAATTTGAACCAACATATCTTGTTGTTCTGTTGATAACTGTTCAACAACCTCAATTGCTGCTGCAAGTGTAACCATACGTCTTCCTAAGTTTTATTAAATTCACTTTCTCTGAAATATTATCTTAATTTTCTAGGTTTACGCCTTACCTAACAAGCGATCGCGTAAAGATTTAATCTTGTCGCGATATGAGGCGGCTTGCTCAAACTCCTGCTTTTTAGCCGCATCTTTCATTTGAGCTTCCAATTGCCCAATTAAGGTAGGAATATCATCTAAAGAGATTTCTTTAGCATGATCAACAGCATATTCAAGCTGACGTTCATTTAATCGGCGCGATATTGTTAAGAAGTCCAAAATCGAATTGCCTTCAATTGATTTCACTATTGAGCGCGGCGTGATCGCATTGTCCTCATTGTATTTAGTTTGAATAGTACGACGGCGGTCTGTTTCTGAGATCGCTTTTTCCATACTCTTAGTCATGCGATCGGCATACATAATTACCTGTCCCGCGATATTTCGCGCCGCTCTACCGATTGTTTGGATTAGCGATCGCTCAGCCCGCAAAAATCCTTCTTTATCTGCATCAAGGATCGCCACTAGCGAGACTTCAGGTAAATCTAAACCTTCGCGCAAAAGGTTCACGCCGATCAATACATCAAATACTCCTCTTCGCAAATCTTGAAGAATTTCAATCCGCTCAATCGATTTGATGTCTGAATGCAGATAGCGCACCGCCAGATTTCGCTCTTGAAAATAAGTTGTCAAATCCTCCGCCATCCGCTTTGTGAGAGTTGTGATCAGTACCCGTTCTTTACGCTTAATCCGTTCTTGAATTTCATGATAAAGATCATCAACTTGTCCTTCTGTGGGACGTACAAATATTTCAGGATCGATTACGCCTGTTGGTCTAATGATCTGTTCGACAACTTGTTCTGAGACTTCCATTTCCCAATCTCCAGGTGTTGCCGATACAAAAATGCACTGCTTGACCATTCCCCAAAACTCCTCCGCCTTGAGAGGACGATTATCAGCGGCACTAGGCAACCGAAAACCATGATCGATTAGAGTCATTTTGCGAGCGCGATCGCCATTATACATACCTCGAATTTGCGGAATAGAAACGTGTGACTCATCGACAACCAGCAACCAATCATCTTTAGGAAAATAGTCCACTAGACATGCAGGAGATTCCCCAGCCTCTCGTCCTGCCAAATGCCGAGAATAGTTCTCTACGCCATTACAAAAACCAACTTCACCCAATAGCTCCAAATCATAGCGAGTACGCTGTTCAAGACGCTGTGCCTCTAACAACTTACCTGCATTAGTAAGCTCTTCGAGGCGCTCTTCCATCTCTTTTTTAATATCTGCACAAGCAATTTCCAGCCGATCTTCTGGTGTCACAAAATGTCTTGCAGGATAAATATTTATAGCTTCTAAACTTTGTAAAATTTCGCCAGTAACTGGATCAACGTAGCGAATCGCTTCGATTTGATCGCCAAAAAATTCCACCCGAATCGTGCGATCTTCGTAAGCAGGACCAATTTCTAAAATATCGCCCTTAACTCGAAATTTACCACGACCCATCTCAATATCATTGCGCTCATACTGCACATTAGTTAGCGATCGCAATAGTTCTCTTTGGTCATATTCTACGCCTACGCCTAAGCGAATTGAAGCCTTAAGATATTGTTCAGGAATACCCAAACCATAGATACAGCTTATTGATGCGACCACAATTACATCTTTGCGCTCAAATAGCGATCGGGTTGCCGAGTGACGCAGCATATCGATTTCATCATTAATTGAAGCGGTCTTCTCGATATAAGTATCGGTGACTGGAATATAGGCTTCAGGCTGATAATAATCGTAATAACTAATGAAATATTCGACAGCATTGTTCGGAAAAAATTCACGTAACTCATTGCAAAGCTGTGCTGCCAAGGTCTTGTTATGAGCAAGTACCAAAGTTGGCTTTTGATATTGAGCGATCGCGTTTGCCACGGTCATGGTTTTGCCTGTCCCTGTCGCGCCCAAAAGTGTCTGATAATGCATTCCTTTCTGCAATCCGTCAAATAGTTTGGCGATCGCTTTCGGTTGATCGGCGGTAGGCTGCCAAGGGGTTTGAATATCGAACAGAGCCATGAGTTTAGAAAGTGGTGGTAAAAACAAGCAATGACTATTATAACAAACCTAAATTACAGCAATTTGCTTTCAAACCTACCACAAACAATAATATAAAACCCTTTGCGGGGCTTTGCCCTGCGACCCTTGTCTTGATGGGTTTAATAAACAACTGCTCAGGTTATCGAGTAGCTATCATTAAAATGAGAGATATCTTTAACTTAAAAAATATGCAACTTGCTTCTGAACAACGGACAAAGCTGGATAACGCTGATGATGCTCTGTTTTACGACTATCCGCGCT
>JBBRMK010000127.1:0-9948 GCA_038230875.1 Pseudanabaenales cyanobacterium | reverse complement strand
TTATAAAGTTTTACTATAAAGATGCGTAGGTATTCGTTTTTACAATTGGGCATTAATATCGGTGCATCTTTACTGCTAGTACTAGGTTTGGTGGTGATATTTGGCTGGTTTACTGGCTCCGAAAGTTTGATTCAGATCAATTCCAAATTTGTGCCGATGCAGTTTAATACAGCCTTGGGATTTGTCCTGATCAGCTTAGCGCTCATGGGCTTAACCAATAATCGCAAAAAATTTGTTAAATACTTAGGAATTGCATTGATTTTATGGGGAGGATTAACTCTAGTCCAACACATATTTGGAGTTAATTTTTTCATTGACGAGCTATTTATGAAACATTACATTACGATCGCTACCTCTCAACCAGGTCGTATGGCTCCCAATACCGCTTTAAACTTTCTATTAAGTGGTATCGCAATCTTGACACTAACCAAGAAAAAAATCGGGTTAAATCAGCTTCTATTTAGTAGTTTGTTAGGTGCTTTAATCATGGGGCTAGGAAGTGTGGCTTTTTTAGGATATTTGTCCCATGTGGAAACAGCTTATGGTTGGGGGAAACTAACCCAGATGGCGATCCATACTTCGATTGGTTTTATCATTGTCGGTGCAGCGCTAATTTTAGAAACGAAGCATTTGAGTATGCGCGCAAAGCAAAAAATGCCTCGTTTATGGATACCTCTTACCTTAAGTGTTGTCGGTTTTACGATTACTATTTGCCTTTGGCAAGCGCTTTATTTTTCTGAACTTTATATCACTAATCAATACGGTATTAAATCAACAAATTTTGTAGCACAAGGAATTTTAATTTTTGGGGGATTATTTTCAACTATTGCCGCGATCGCTACGGGGTTTGCGATCAGATCTCACGCTCAATTAAAGGATCTAAGATTAGCCCAATCAGAAATCTTGATTCTCAATAAACAATTAGAAAAGATGTCTTATGTTGATGGATTAACCGAAATTCCTAATCGTCGGTTATTTGATCTCACTATCGAAAAAGAATTATGCCGAGCCTATCGAGATCAACAGCCCATTTCTCTAGTTCTGTTCGATATTGATTACTTCAAAGCTTATAACGATTATTACGGTCATCAAATGGGAGATCTTTGTCTTCAAAAAATCGCTTTTACGATCAATGATATGGCGCGGCGTAAAGCTGATATAGGGGCTCGTTATGGAGGTGAAGAATTTGCTTTATTGCTACCTGATACTACGCTTATTTCTGCTAAAAAAATTGTTGAAATGATCATACAAGCGATCGCTGATTTAAAAATTCCTCATGAAGCCTCAAAAGTTAGTTCCTTTGTCACGATCAGTGCTGGCATCAGTATTTGTATTCCTCAACTAGACACAACTACTAAAGAATTAATTCAGAGCGCTGATCTAGCTTTATATAAAGCAAAATCTCAAGGTAGGGCGCGAGCCGTGGTAATGCCATAAAAAAGGTAGCGCTAAGCACTACCTTTTTTATTACAACAACTTGCTTTCAAACCTACCACAAATAATACAGCCTATTGAGGGTTTGAGTGATACAGATAATTTTTTGAAAGTGCCGCGAAGCGGCACTTTCAAAAAATTATCTGGGTTTTATGGCAGCGCAAGGCGCTGTAATATAAAACCCGTTGCGGGGCTTCGCACTGCGACCCTTGTTGTTGTGGATTTGATTGATAACTGCTGTAAGAAAAGAGAAGCGCTTACGAGCCTAGCCCTTTGACAGTATCGAAGAAGAACCGAGCATTATCTTCGGGCGTGGTGGGCAAAATGCCATGTCCGAGATTCATGATGTGACCCTTGTTGCCAGCCTTAGCAATAACTTCCAAAATCCGTTCACGAATGTAACTTTGCTCGGCAAAGAGAACGCAAGGATCGAGATTGCCTTGCACAGGAATATGACGACCAAGGCGATCGCGGGCTTCTGCCATATCTACTGTCCAGTCAATACTGACAATATCCACACCACACTTTGGCATCCGATCTAGCACACCAGCACTACCGCTAATGTAGAGAATCATCGGTGTATCAGGATATTTTGCCTTGACTTTATCGACAACCATCTTTTGATAGGGCAGCGCAAAAGTTTCATAATCAGTTGGACAGAGATGTCCCGCCCAAGAGTCAAACATCTGGACAACTTGAGTACCGCACTCAATTTGATGAATTACGTAAGTACCGACCATTTCAGCGATTTTGGTCAAAAAGCTATGAATGATCTTTGGCTCTTTATATGCCATAGCTTTGATCACAGAATAATCCTTAGAACCTTTGCCTTCAACGGAATATGCCGCTAATGTCCAAGGCGCGCCTACAAAACCAAGAATTGTCGCTTGATCTTTAACTTCTTCTTTGATCGCGCTTAAAATCTTGCGGATAAAGGGAACCGCCGTATCAGGATCAAACTCGGTGAGTGCATCAACTTGAGCTTGAGTACGGATGGGGGACTCGATAATTGGTCCTTTGCTTTCGATGATGTCAAAGTTAATGCCGATACCTGTGAGGGGGGTAAGGATATCGGAAAACATGATTACGCCATCGGGCTTGAAAGCGCGAAATGGTTGCAAAGAAATCTCGGCAGCGAGTTCGGCAATTTCTGATCGCTCTCTAAAAGTGGGATATTTGTCGCGCAAATCACGATATACCTTCATATACCGCCCTGCTTGGCGCATCATCCATACTGGTGGACGGTCTAATACTTCGCCTCTTGCTGCCCTTAGCAAGCGATCATTTCCTCCCATAATCAACTCTTTCCTGTGTTTTTAAACTTTTTTATTATTGTGCTTTTGAATTATAGAGCGTCAAGTACACAGCATTAATAAAGTAGAAAGAGGCGTTTTCTGTTTCCACTTACTTTGTCAGTTAGCTATTATAACGTCAAATCCTAGATAGGGAGATTGGTTTATGTCCAAACTTATCCTTTATTTGTTTTCATTTATTTTCATTTATTTTTTAAATGCGTTGAGATTCCTTATAGTTTCTTTAAGATATGTTATTAATATTTAAGTTAGTAAATTTTCAGAGTTGACTAGTTATCACTTCTTAACTTTACAAAGCTATTGATAATGTCTACCAATGGCTAGGTTTAAAAACTGTGATTAATGAAGGGGCAAATTTGTCAAAGAGTGCTGATGTGGGAGGAGGCATTACCTCAGATACCGCATTGCTATCCACTAAGGCAAAATCGCCTTTGCAAATGATGATCGCGATCGCAGTAACTTTCGTGGTAATCGCGAGCGTCATAGCTATAGGGATATTGCGTCCACCACTCGATCCATATATGCAGTCGGTTTTAAATCTATCTGGAGATCCTGTTCAAGGTCGTTCTATATTTGTAATGAATTGTGTTGCTTGTCATGGGCAGTGGGCAAATGGGAAAGTGGGACCGAATTTGCATGGTGTGTCTGATCGCAAATCCGATACTCAACTAATACATCAAGTTGTAAGTGGCGATACACCTCCTATGCCACAGTTTCAGCCTAGTCCACACGATATGGCTGATTTGTTGATTTACTTAAAGCAGTTATAAAAAACAGGGATGTTTAGCGACACTATTTTTGGATCTCTAATAGCTCTGTGATTCCCTTTTCGGCAACATCTAGCATTTGATTAAGTTGTGATCGCGTAAATGTATTAGATTCGCCAGTGCCTTGCACCTCGATTAACTTGCCAGTGCTGTCCATCACCACATTGAGATCTACACTTACCGCCACGTCTTCTTGATAATTTAAGTCCAAAATTGGTTCACCATCTAGTAAACCCACGGAAACCGCGGCGACAGCATTACGAATTGGCGATCGCGTGATTTTACCTTCAGCAATTAAGCGATCGCAAGCAGCTTGCAAAGCTACAAATCCACCCGTGATTCCGCCAGTGCGCGTCCCGCCATCAGCTTGCAGCACATCTATGTCAACAGTAAATGTGTAATTAGCGATCGCGGTCATATCTAGTGCGGCTCGTAAACTTCGACCAATCAATCTCTGAATCTCTTGAGTACGTCCCGACAGTTTCATAAATTCGCGCTGATTACGTGGAATTGTTGCTGCAGGAAGCATTCGATATTCCGCAGTCAGCCAACCTTGATTACTACCCATTAGAAACTTCGGTACACCCTCTTCAATGGATACGGTGCAAATCAATTGAGTATCACCAAATTTTGCCAACACTGAGCCAGCAGGTGCTTTAATAAATGGCTGCTGTAAGTCAACAGGGCGAAGTTGATTCCACGTTCTGCCATCAGCACGTTGTGAAATAGACAAGTTGCTCATAATTACTCTTTGTAAGTTCTATCCAATCATCTTGATTGACAATTGCCGCGATCACCCCATTTTCATGACTAAAAGTTTTACAGCAATTTGCTTGCAAACCTACCACAAACAATAATATAAAACCCTTTGCGGGGCTTCGCCCTGCAACCCTTATCATGGTGGATTTGATCAACAACTGCTGTAAGCAATGTATCTCTACCTGATTAATCACCATTAAGGCAAAAAAAAGAAAATGTCGCAAAGCGACATTTTCTTTTTACATACAGGCAAGCGCTGCAATCTTGGCAATCTTATTGGAATTTAATCCTTCTAACTCATCAAGGCTCAACCACCCGTCTTTAACTAATCCAGCAAACACAAAAACTAGCATGGGTAGCCGATAGTCATATCGACCATCAACTTCATGACGCTTGACACTTAAAAAGTCATGCAAACTCCACATATCATCAATTTCAGATAAAGAAGTTGCTCTACAACGCACTGAGTCGATCAGGGCGCTGATTTCTCGCTTATAAGCAGTATCAAAAGCTTTTCTAGCTGTGTTTTCTTCTATAGCTGTCCATTCAGAGTTGGTTACTTGCATTATTAAATTCAAAAAAGAAAAGATTTATTTATGTTAAGAATAATAACAACTTATATTTAGTTTTAGCAACTATCGCCAAATTTCTTTACTTTTGCGTTGATATACCGCGTCCATGTTGAGAACTTCGGTTTTCAACATGGACGCAGAAAGAAACCGAAGCGGGGCTTCGCCCTGCAACTCTTTAAAATAACCCTCTAAAATAACTCTCTAAAATAACTATTGGTTTCATCCTAGACGTGGCATATCATTGCTTCACAAAAGTAGAAAGAGCGCTTACACCCTCAACCTTTTAGTTTTGGCGATCGCAAAATTTTGTTCTATATTCTTAATAAATGTATGCAAACATTTGCTACTATATATGTCGCTCTTTGATAAAAAAGCAACTTGCGGGTGACTGGCGCAGTGGTAGCGCATCGGACTCTTAATCCGCTGGTCCTGGGTTCAAATCCCAGGTCACCCATATATTTCATTAGTTTATATTTATTGGTTTATAGATTTTGAGACTTAGGCTGTAAATGGCGATATACGGAAATTATTTGGTTAGGGCTTGATACTTCCTTCCCACCAAATAATTAGCGTTGCGGCGCCAAGCGCCGCAACGCTAATTATTTGGTTTTAATGTCTAATCTTTCACTGGGAATGGAGTAGGAAATCGGGTTCAACATATCAAATTTGAGAGCGATCACTTAAATTTATAATATTGTAAAGACTTTTAGCAAAGTTGTCATATACTAGATAGGCTGTCAAGTTTTCAACAGTAACAAGGAAGGAGTTATGTCCCGTTATAGAGGTCCGCGCCTCAGAATCGTCAGAAGACTCGGAGAGCTTCCCGGTCTAAGTCGCAAACAACCTAAGCACGCTTATCCACCTGGACAACATGGTCAAGATCGCAAAAAGCGTTCTGAATATGCTGTGCGTCTTGAGGAAAAGCAAAAATTACGCTTTAACTACGGTCTAACTGAGACTCAAATGCTACGCTATGTGCGTCGAGCCAGACGGGTTAAAGGTTCTACAGGACTTGTATTACTACAATTGCTAGAAATGCGTCTAGACAATACAGTTTTTCGGATGGGATTTGCACCCACGATTCCTGCTGCACGTCAATTAGTCAATCATGGACATATCACCATTAATGGTAAAAGCGTAACTATTCCTAGTTATGGTTGCCGTCCTGGTGAAGTAATTAGTGTTAAAGATACCGAAAAATCCAAGAAAATCGTTGAACGTAATCTCGAATTTCCTGGCTTGTCAAACGTTCCTAGCCATTTGGAATTTGATAAAGCGAAGATGACTGGCAAGGTCAATGGCGTTGTCGAACGCGAATGGGTGGCTTTGCAAGTAAATGAACTGCTGGTTATTGAGTACTACTCACGCCAAGCTTAAGGTTGAAGCGATCGGCTACGGGCTTTGTTGATCTAAAATCGCTTGTAGCTGAAAGCCTTCTAACTGGGTAAGCTGCCAATCGGGTAAACTCTATTAGGTTCAACCTCACTGCGAATTATGCAGTTAAATATTTCTCCTCCTGCAAGCCTCGATTTACACGTTCCTAAAGACTTTGTTAGGGGTTGTCCCCGCAGTGTCAGAATGGATATTGATCATCTGCTTCTAGCGATCGAGGCGCTGGATTTAGAAGCAGTTGAGGTAATGCTAGTCTTGATCGAGCAGTTAAATTTAGGAAAGACGATTCCCAGTCGTGTGGCTTTTTGGCGATTGCGTAATACCAATCCGCTCCGACGCAACTATCAGCGTGCGAGTCTAAGCTGGGACGAGCTAAAGGCTTTAGTGAAAATTGTTTGCAATTTGTCAAGTCAGCTAGATACAGGTTTACGCTTGCTGATTAGTACTGATCAACAAATGACTGAGGGCAAGATCGAGGCTTTGGGCTTACAACAAAATCAAGCTTTTTTAGAAAATTATATTGAGCGTTTTACGTCGTTATATATAGGTAGAATGCGATCGCCTGCGCCTTTAAACAAACAAGAAATAAGTGAGTTGGCGTTACAACTATTGACGCGGTTATTACTATGTAGTGGTATTGCAGGTGAATTTCGACTTTGGAATAGTTTGTTTGATGGAGCGACCGCCTAATGATTCAGCGTAGCTATAGTTTGCCGAGTTGTACTGTATTGATCGAGGGCATTAGCACGGGTAGCGATGTGATGTCGATCTTGACAAGTTTTGCCTGTCGCTTTAACCATCAATCTGAACCGATTATTGGTGGACTTGATCTTCTAAATGCTTTGGTCAAAGTTGTCGGTGCTTACGCTCAAGCGTTGAAAAGTAATACCGCTTTGACAATGATTCCTGACCAGCAAGTACGTCTGGAGCCAGCAGGAAGCCAGCTACATTTGCTTTCGGTATTGCTCAATGAAGCAGATGCCAATAATCCCAAACAGCTCCAAATCAAACTTAATACGATCCAGCTTTTTGATCTGATGGAGAGTTTAGATCGTCTATGTTGCGATCCGATGACTTTGCCCGATGTGAAGTTAGTAACAGAGATATCGGACTATCGATCGCAATCTCAGTTAAATAGTCAGGCCCTACCAGCGATCGCTGGAGTTGTGAGTTTAGCGATCGCGGCTACGGTTTTGTATTTTATTCCCATACCCAAACCTCAACCCAAGCCCTCCCAAACAGTTCCCACTCAAACTAAACCCTTGCCGAAGGATTCAACTCCTCCCAGAGCTAATTCCCCTAGTCCCGCTAATCCTGAAAGTCCTCCCACACCTAACTCTAGTCAAAACTAAAAGCATTAAAAACATCAAAGAGTTTTGCATTGCGAGGCTCTTTAATGTTTTTGGAGGTTTCGTAGTTTCAGATACATAGACGACTAGCAATCTACGGGTCAATTGATATATAAAGTTTTATTTGCTCAAAGAGACATAAAACTCTATATGTTCTTTTTGTATATAAGCGTTAGGTTTGATGACTGAGGTACTCGATCCGACCAAGCTTTTATTCGATATACATCGGGGAACAGAAATTGCCGAAACGTTTTCTGGATGCTTAGATCCTGAAGCGATCGCGTATCGTGTCACCGAGGGGATTGTTGAACGGTTTGATTGTGCTTTTGCGCGGGTATGGTTGCTAGAACCAGAACGTACTTATCTAAAGCTAGTTGCCTCGTCGGGAATGTATACGCGCCTTGATGGTAGATTTGCCAAAGTGCCAATGGGCGCTTACAAGGTTGGGAAGATTGCCCAAAATCGAGTTTCGTTTTTAAGTAATAACCTTGCCGATGAGTCTTGGGTTGGCGATCGCGCTTGGGCAATTGCAAATAATATTCGTGGATTTGCAGGCTATCCACTCGAAATCAAAGGCAGAGTTGTGGGGGTTTTAGCAGCATTTAGCCATCGTGAAATGCCACCAGAGTTTTTAGAGTTTTTGCGGATGCTCTGCACGGTCGCGGCGATCGCCATTGACAGCGCCTTCAAACATCAACAAGAAAAGCAAGTTTGGCAAAACTTACGTCACAATCAAACAGCTGAGCCAGTTTCTTTATCTGATCGCTTAGCGCATATTTTAAATTCCAATCATTTGACTCTCGTTGGTACTGAGAGAGCGCTTAATTTGACTATTGAGTATGTGTTTTTGAAAGCTGCCGAAATCCTTAACAAAATTGGTGGTACTTATTGTCGATTAGTTTATTCTGATCTATCGATTTCTTTAGAAGCAATCGTGGCGAAAACTACTACCCAAATCGCCGATCCTCAAAACTGGATGCGATCGCTATTTAGGGAGTTATTTTTGATAGTTTTTAGCTTAAGTGGAGAGATTGACATTCATCCAACGGAGTTACAAATAGCAATCAAGATTCCCTTTGTGAAAGCGACAAATCCTCTATCTGAGCGTGAGTTAGAAATGATGGTGTTGCTAACTTTAGGATTACGCGATCGGGATATTGCTAAGCAGTTGATTATTAGTGAAAGTACCGTCAAGTTCCACATCAATAATATTTTGACTAAGCTCAAGGCAAGAACTCGTTTTCAAGCCCTACATTTAGCAATGATTAATGGATGGATTTAAAGATTGAGATTCGGTGTTTTGTGTTTTGCTAGAGATTAAAGAAAGTAGGCGATCGCAATTTTCCAATTGCTTCCTTTCCTCAAGTTCTAACCAATTTGTAAAATATAGTTATTTATCATATACATCGCGCCGATGACCTATGTGAACAATTGTGATTATTTGCTGTTGATCGTCAATCTTGAAAAGCACCCGCTAATTTCCATCTGCCAACCTTCTCTGCCTTTGAGCTTTAGACAGCCTGATAGTCTACGATCTATAGCCAAATCTTAAACCGCGTCACATATTTTTGGATAGATTTCTTTAGGAAGATCGGCTAGTTCTTTTTGGGCGCGTCTTAATATTTCTACGTTGTAGCTCATGCTCGTGATTGATTAATCTTGGCAATCGCCTGTGCAAATGGAACAGCTTCATCTCGAGATTCTTCGGCTAGGTCAAAGGCATAAATTTCTTCTAGTTCTTCTAGACGTGCAAGCAGTTTTTGATAGTAATCAAATTCTAAAACTATACTCAAGCGTTGACCTTGAGAATCAACAATGTATTGTTCGTTAATTGTTGACATTGCTGGCTCTTAGTATCACTTAAGTTAATTATACAATTACGCTTATCGAACATTTAACATTTGGTTTAAAGGCGATTGCCTTCAATGGCAACTTCACAACTTTTGAGCATGATTGGTTTTCTCCTTGATCAATGGATACCAAGTATCAAAAAATAAATCCTTTCTCTAAAATTAGCTATGGTTAACAGAAAAAGCATAATTCCCATCAGGAAAACGAACAACTGGAATCCAAAATGGATAATCATGCCATCCTTTATTTACTCCTGATGGAGTAAATTCTCTTCTACCATCGACTTTAGTCATAAATAATGCAGGACAACTAGTTGGAACTCCAAATGGTGGATTACCAATTTTACTTGGAAGAACCGAACCAATACCTTTAAAGTCTCTAGACTTATTTTTGCGGAGTAATGCATTTCGATTGACAATTACTAAAGATGCTTGATCTCCATAATCTGACATATTTTTGACTGCTAAAAGCGCCTGTCTGATTAGCTCATCTTTCCAAGTACCTGTAGAGT
>JBBRMK010000126.1:0-10072 GCA_038230875.1 Pseudanabaenales cyanobacterium | reverse complement strand
TTTTTCATAAGTACGCTTCATGTCATTAACCTCTAAAGTTCTTTGCTATAAAATTGTACTTTAATGCTTAGCTAATATTTTCGCATAGTTAATTTTTATTTGCGGTCACAAGTTTTATGACAAAGCGACTTACGAAATTAGGGACGATCATGAAAATAAAGTACTAATTGCTTGACGGGAGCACATCCGTTTAACCTCAGCTAATTGGTACTTTATTAAGCTGTAGGTTCCTTAGCGATGGCGCCTCTAAGTTTTTGCGTGTATAAGTTATTTGTTTCTCATTCCTTAGCCACCGTAGTTTCAGTTAGGAAAGGTCGAAAGCTTGAGCTATTCCCTACTAAAAAAATGTGCACCTGCATTTCGTGAGACACATCAGCTTCGCCTGTATTAACGTAGCGAGCTACATCAGTCAAACTTCTTATAGCGATCAAAAAGTCTTGCAAATCACTGCCAAGCATTACATGAGCATCTATCCATATGATAGCGACACGTTCCTCTGCAAGGCTACTCAAACCTCCGCGCAAACAATCTACAAACGCATCCCAGTTATGAGGTCGCAATCCAACAGGCATCGGTAAGTCTTTTTCAACTTTATCAAGCAAGGTCTTTTTGTTGGTGATACTTTCCCCATGTAAGTAGAAAGCTCGAAAGTCCCATTCAAACAAAGTTTCACTTAATGCTTCAAGAGTAGATTGGTTAACGCAGTTGATTAGCTCGAGATCGGAGATTTTCATTTGAATCGATTTTCCCTTTTGGATGAGGATTTGATTGGAGTAATTTATCCCAACTTACCTGATACGTTTAAACGCAGGCAAAACGGTACCGTCCTTGCCATAATGATTCCAAGTGTAGTATATGAATTTTTTGGCGTTATGCACTACCAACCTCCGTTCTCCTCGCCCAGAGGTTCCTGTTGGGGGCGTCACATCGTACTCAGTGTAGCCCCCAGCGCCTCGAACGCCAGGTAAATTGCCTTCACCATTGCCATGTGAAGATCCTGCCAATGTGCCTCCGTCCAGTGCTGCAACTGCTGCTGCCACCGCAGTTTTTTCGTCCTTCTTTCCGTCTCCCACAACAGCAGCGACTGAGGTTAATACGATTTCATTGCCATTGGCTGAGATCAAGCCAGCTACGCTCTTGGCACTAGCAATTTGCGCCTTGACGTTCAACAATGTTGCGGCAGGATTTGCGTCTAAGTAAGTCTTTATCGGTACTTTGAACTTAATGAGATCGTTCACTAATTTGATGAACGGCTCTAGTCCACTACTCATATTCATCAACTTCATTAATGTGGAAGCATCCAAAGAATTCAGATAAATCTGGAGGTTTGATGTGCCCATTTGCAGTAGGGTTTTCAACTGCTCAGGACTATCAGTCAGGGCTGCTAGCTTGCTCAAACGGCTTTCTCCCATCGAAGGAGTCAGCCCATCCATCTTTCCAAGTAGCACGGCGTACTGACTTGGATCTTGGGTCTTATAAGCGACAGAATCCCAAGCTCTTTGAATCACACTTTCTGGCGATCGCTGCACTGCATTACCATTCTGCTGAACGACATGGGTTAACTCATGGGCAATCAACTCCTGTCCACCTCGACTACTCGGCTCATATGCCCCCTGTCGAAAGAATACATCTTGACCCGTCGTAAAAGCCTTCGCCTGAATTGATTTATTTAACTGGTCAGACTGAGAATCTGTATGTACCTTTACCCCACTAAAGTCTGCTCCCATCGCTTGTCCCATCTTCGCTTGCAGATTAGAATCTAGAGATTGACCATTACCTCGCGCACTTTGAATTGATGACTCTAGATCGGTTGACGCTTCTCCCCCACCAACATTTTCACTCCTCTGAACTAGAGACTTCATTTGCAGTTCTTCATCCTCTTCTTCCATTGACTCTTGCCGTTGGAGAGTAGAGATTTCAGGTTTCATTTGTAGTTCTTCTTCTTCTATCTCTTGTTCCATCGACTCTTGCCGTTGGACAGGTTGCTCCTGTACTGGCGAGTTGATTTGTTGAACGACTTTAGCCGCAGTGTTATCTGCTTCCTTCTCGTACTTGTCATTTGGCTCGCCAATATTCAGCTTGGCTTGGATCGCCATAGGTTTAGCTTGAAACATCTTCAAGCGGTTGATTGGTTTTGCTTGGACTGGCGTATCAGATGATTCATTGCTGCGCTGATTAATTATTTTTTCTAGAAAATTTTCAGTGTAGCCCGATGGTCGAAAGGTAGCTTCTTCATCCAAATCAGTCTGAAGTGGCGCGAAGTCTCTAGTTTGTAAAAATGAGGCTATGGGTTGGACTGAAGTCGTAGATTGGGAAGAATTTTTTTCGTTACTGTAAGTACGCGACATGTCACTAACCCCTAAATTTACTTACTGAGACACAGCGTGTACTCGATACTGCATATTCTCGCACAATCAAAAAGTTTTAACGGCAATTTTGATTATTTACTGCTCCATCTTGCAGAGTCGTGTTACATAACTTCGCTTTTGTTAAATTTGTATTGATTAATGATGCATTTTCCAGATCTGCATCAACTAAATTTGCTTCACTGAGATTAGCTTTCTCAAGATTGGCAAAACCTAGCTTGGCATTAGTTAGATTGGCTCTAAGTAAATTTGCCCCTTCAAGATCGACAAATTGGCGTACAGATGTAAACACATCAACATTGCCATCCGCATAACTGTCTGTCAGGTTAGCCTCTTGGAGATTGCTCTGGCGAAAAGAAGCCTCAAGTAAATAGGCATTGCTCAGATTTGCCCCTGTCAAATTGGCTTGACCAAAATTAGCAAGCCGCAAATCGGCATAACTAAGATCGACATAGCTAAGATTTGTTCCTTGCAAATTTGCGCCCCTAAGATCGATACTACGCAGGTTGGCCCCTTGGAGATTCGCTTTATTTAAATCTGCCCCAATCAGTTTCAGCCCATTCAAGTCTGTATTTTGTAAATTACAGCCCTGACAACGATTGGTTTCGATCAGGCGTTGACGATTCGCAGCTTGGAGGCGATCGCTGATAGGATCAGCAAATGCAAAAGATGGTATGGCAATCGCCGCTGCAATCGCCGTCGCAATTACAACGAAAAGCAATCTGGACGTGGTTAGCATGATTAGCACTTTAAACGTCGGTTAAAAAATTAGGGGTAGTAGTGATTTTACGTTCTTTTTTACAGTCATTTCTACGGTCATTCAAAGGCGGCAATCGATTTGGGTTGTTACTAATGACGGTACTGCTAAATTTACCGATCGCACCTGTAGCGATCGCGCAGGAAAAACTGCAAGACTTTGACTATTGGGCGTCGCTATGTAGTTCATTGGTCAAATCTCGCAAATATAAAGAGGCAGTTGAGGCTTGCAATCAAGCAATTACGATCAATACAAATGAGCCGATCGCTTGGCTAGAACGTGGCGATGCGATGGTTGGTTTAGCGATGTATATCGAAGCGGTGGTTTCTTATGATCGATTTATCAAATTAAAACCAGATAACGCGGGCGCTTTAGCCAAACGCTGTGGGGCGCTGAATGAATTAGAACGTTATGAGGATGCGATCGCCTCTTGTGAACTTGCTTTACGACTTGACAAAAACTGGGATGACGCATCGCCTGCAATGGTGTGGTATATCCAAGGGGCGTTGCTAAAACGGGCTGGCAAAATGGCGGAGGCTTTAGAATCTCTAGGTTTAGCGATTCGGTCAAACCCTAACTATTCGCTTGCTCTGACTGAACGTTGTGATATTTTTAGTTCCCTTGATCGAGCCGCCGATGCAATTAAGGATTGCGATCGCGCTATTAAAGTTAATGCCAACTGGGGCAGATCGACGCCTGCGATCGCTTGGAAGACTAAAGGTAAAGTCCAAAATCAATTACAACGCTTTGATGATGCTTTATTTTCTTATGACAAAGCTGTAGCGATCGAGCCGACCAATGCACAGGCTTGGACAGAACAGGGGATGATTTTATGGCGATTGGGGCGCTATGCCGAAGCTTTAGCGTCGCAAGAATGGGCGCTCAAAGCTAAGGAGAAATATTCGCTTGCGCTGGCTAACTCGTGTGCTGCACTCAATCAACTGCGCCAGTATAAAGAGGCTTTAGCCGCTTGTAACTCTGCGATCCAAGAAGGCGATCAACAGTGGGATTATCTGGGGCCAGCTTGGGCATGGGATCAACGTGCTAATGCCCTAAATGGTTTAGGTAAGTACGAAGAAGCTCTAGCATCCGCCAATCGTGCGATCTCCCTCCAGCCCAGTCAAGCTAGTTTTTGGGGGAATCGGGCAGCTACCCTTTGGGCGTTGGGACGTTTTGATTTAGCCCTTTCATCAACTAATCAAGCGATCGCCCTCAATCAAAACTCATCTAGTGCATGGTTTAATCACGGACACATCCTTGCCTCGCTAGGACGTACAGAAGAGGCTTTAATCGCCTATGACAAAGCAATTCAAGGCGACGCTAATATTGGCAATCAACTCTCTTTAGCAGATATTTGGACAAATAAGGCAGCTTTGTTGTGGCGACTAAATCGGTTTCGAGAATCAATTACAGCCAGTCAACAAGCGATCGGGATTAATCCTAAATCAGACACTGCTTGGTTCAATCTCGGTTTGGCGCTAATGTCGATTGATCGCTACGCTGAAGCTGCGGTTGCTTATACCCGCGCGATCGCTATCGATCTTAAAAATGCTGATTACTGGACGGGGCGAGGTTTGGCATTACTGGCGCTAAATAGTAATCCTGATGCACTGGTTGCGTTTGAGCAAGCTCTAAAGTTGAATCCAAGTCAAACTCAAGCAACTATCAGTAAAGCGATCGCGATCGAGCGCTTAAAACCTAAACCAGCAAAGCTATAAAACCATCGGCGGATTTTAAATACCAGGAATTTCTGAAAGATGGCACTTTAGTTCTTCGACCTCAAAATTGGTCATTTGATTCCACTCTTCGATTGTGAAGTCATAACCCTCAGTTTGGGCAAGTTGGACAAAACTTTCAAGATCAGGCGCTTGATTTAATTTAGCTTTAAGGAGGGAATCGGTTTGGGCTGCCCGATAAAGGCGAGCCACTTGCTCTCTTGCCATAATATTGATTGGGAGTAAAGTGGTGAAATGTGATCTAAATGTGATCTACAGCACTTTGCGATGAAACCAAACCCAGATTTTTGTAAAAGCCCCGCTTCGCGGGGCTTTTACAAAAATATTGTGGTTAGTTTGTTCGCAATTTACTGTAAATGCGATCAAGACAATCAGGTTTAAAGTAGATAAACCCTGCTACAAACTGCACATCTTTAATCGATAATAGTCTATCGTGAGTTTTACAGAATAAGGCAAGCTGTTTATGGCGAATAAGGCTCCGAATGTTTGGCAAAAACTGTGGAATCGAATTACTAGTGTGTGGGGTCAGTTTCTCGGCAGCATTGACTCGCTTGTTGGCAATCGTTTTGTTGAATTTTTAAACAAAACAGTTCCTGTTCCTCTCAGATTTCTGCTGCCTTTTCTTAAAGATGATTTAGGGATTGCACCGCCATCAATCTCATCTTTTAGAGGTATTGGTGTACCCGAAAAGAGCGAAACGAAAGAGGTCTTAAAAGAAATTGCGATTGAGTCAAGAGTGGGGACTATTTGGCAAATTAAGCCTCAATTTCTACGCTATAAATGTCAAGAATCTAATCCTTTTCGATGCGAACTTCCTCGCGAAACGGTTTCAGAAGATTCAAATAATAAATATTGTAAAAAATGTCAGTTCCCTGCAGTTTTACCACCTGAAGTGAAGCTGCGCGGTATAAAAGGAATCTATCAAATAGATAATTATATCGGCATTCGTGGCACTGGTCGGCTGTATAACGCTACCAACTTATCTGACGGGGAAACATTTTTATTTAAAGAATATGTAATTCCCAAAAAATATTTTAACGATCAAGAAATTAGAGAGTGTAAACGTAATTTTGAAGCTTCAGCCGAACTAAAACTTTCCGATGGTCGGTCGCAAGATGCGCGGTTAATTACACCAGTAGAGGCGATCGTTGATAGTCGAGAAGAACGCTGTTATGTTGTCCTACCGAAAACTGAGGAGGCGATCGCTTTAGCCAAATATTTATCGATGAATGGAGCAATGAATAGCTGGCAGGTGAAATCATTTCTCAATCAAGCTTTGCAGACTCTGGAATCTTTGCATTCACAAAAGTATAGATTGCGCTCTGGGGTAGTGACATCAGGTTTACCACACGGTAATTTAACTTTTTATAGCATTGGTATCCGATCAAATTTTCAGGGGTTTACGGTCTATTTGAGTGATATGGCTCTTTGGGAAGATCGTTTTTATCCAACCGATACCCCAACCCCGACTTATTCCATCAGCCGCGATCTTGAAGATTTAGGCTATATTGCGTTCTATCTATTACAAGGTGGCGTCATTGATTTAGAAAATCGTTTTTGTCTCAATCCTCATGACATGAACCACTGGAGCCGTAAAGCAATTAACGTCGGGCTTCAAAAGTTTATCCAAAATTTAATCGGCTTCGGTGAGTCAAGTTATGGCAGTGCCGAAGCGGCACGACGAGCTTTACTCCGTTTGCCGATTGATCGCGAAGTGGTAATTGAATTTGTAGAGCAAGAGGAAGTTGAAATAAAGAAAAAAAGTTGGTGGAGTTGGCTAACTAAAAAGAGAATCGCGATCGCGCTTAGTGTGTTTCTTCTAGCCTTACTGCTTTTTTCATTGTATTTTTGGTTAACTCAACCACCAAAATTAGCCAAAATTTCCTTGCCATGTTGTATTAGCCAAATATCAGATATTCCTGAAGGTAAGTTTACTTATACAGCGGACAAAAATGGCACTTGGAATTACTCACTTTTACAAAATAATTTAATTGCTAAAGGTGCAACTCTCGAAGACGAATTGCAGAAACGTCAACCGAAGCTCAAGCTCAGTTATCAACCTTTAAATGTCGATCAAAGTGGTGATCAGCCCTTCGATCAGTCGCTGATTGGCAAGTTGAAATCTAATCAAGCAGATTTTGCAATTTCGAGCGCAATCGACAATCTCGGTGGTGATTTCATAACCCAAAACATTGCCTACGATGGCTTAACTGTTTTTGTGGCTTTTAGCTACGCACAGCGCAACAATAGCTTGCCAACAGCGCTGCAAGGTAAAATTACTTTTCAGCAATTGCGACAACTTTACACAGGCGAAATCATCAATTGGCGACAGTTAGGGGGACCGAATTTACCTGTCAAGCTCTATATACCTTTAGATAGTGAGTCAGTGAGGATTTTTGAAAACCGAGTTCTTAAAGATGAAACGGCGATCGCTGCTTTTCGGCAACTTGCCCAAGATGGTAGGGGCACAGTTACGGCTCTCTCTATTTTTGATTCTTTGCGGCAAGTGATCCAAGATTTTGAGGATCGCAGTATTGGTAGCATTTCCTTTGGCTCAATCAGTCAAGTTTTTGGTCAATGTTCGGTCTATCCATTAACGTTAGCTGACGACTACAGATCTTTTGTTGCGCCGCTAGTCATGAAAACAGGAAACGCGATCGCTCCTGATATCGATCTCTGCAATGAAAAAGGCAGCTATATCCAAAATTACACCGCTTTTATCAATCAAACCTATCCACTCGCCTACCCGATTTCGGTTGTCTATACCCGTGACAATCGCCGAGTACCGGTTGCTGAACGTTTTGTGGCGATCATGAGAACCGAAGAGTCTCAAAACTTACTTAAACAAACTGGGCTAATTCCTTTAAAATTTCCGATTAAATAATTGAAGTATTTAGCTTCGTACCCAACTCTGTTACTTATAGGTTTTGTGGCTTTCGATATAGCTATAATATAAAGTAAGTTTCTATATAGTTAGCATTTAGCTTAGAGATATTCATGGCAGAGCACTTTGACGAATCAAAGGAACGGGCAGAAATTGCTAAATTTGCCGCCAAAATCTTACATGAACCTTCACAACTACGATTATTGAGCGATCAAGTTTATGGCTTACTCAAAGATGAGTTTCGTCAACAAAAAGAACGTGTTGGCAGAAATTATGAGGGGAGATTATGACCAGTAGCGGATTTACAAGGGCAGAGTCATATGTTACTACCAATCATTTCTATGTAGAACTGTCAACTGATTCAACAATTGTGGCATGTTTTACAGAATGTACTGGGCTGAGTGCCAAAGTAAATTACGAGACCTATTTTGAGGGTGGTAATAACACTCAGCAAAAGATTTTATTAGGTCATGCTTCGTTTTCTGAAGTAACGTTCAAGCATGGTGTAACCAATGATATTAGCTTCTGGACTTGGTTTACGGCGACAACATCGCGACGACGCAATATTCGCATTTTGCTATTTAATCAAGCTGGTGAAACGAGGCAATGCTGGACTTTGATTGGGGCAATCCCAGTAAGTTGGCAAGCGCCATCACTCCAAGCTGATGGGAATTCTGTCGCGATTGAGGAGTTAACATTAGCGATCGAAGGATTAACAGTCGCAACAACAGGTAGCGGATCGGCGACTGTTGTCTCCAGAGATTCAACAAATGGTTCTTTCCCTAGTTCTTAAGCCGTGCCTAAAAATATAGCGATTCCTTTTGATGCTAGTAATCTGCCTGATGGTATTCCCTTAGGCAATTATTCTCCGCTGCTTGTGCCATCTGTGATTGGGCAGTCATTTTTACAACCAAAATTTATCTATCCATTAGGAGCTATCTCGTTATTAAGTCCCGATAATGTCGGTTTTGATAATCAGTTTGAACCTCTTAATAATTCTTTTGAAGATTCTCCTTTTTTTGATCATCCCCTACAATCATCTTCGCAACCTGAGATTTCTTCGCCATCAATAAATCAACCCAATGTTCAAGCTAAATCTCTCTCTTCTCAGGGCAATTCTCAGGGGAATTCTCAGAGCAATTCTCAGTCACAGCGATCGCCAAATAATTTCACCAAAACTACACCAATCCAAAGAAAGTCCCTAGTAAATCCTCAACAAAATCGCCTCAGTAACTCTTCTCTACCATCAAGTCAAGAATTCAGCACAAGCACTTCATTAGATATTGATTCTCAATCAAATTTATCAACCAATGCATCAGAAAATATACCCGTTCAGAGAGTTGATGATTTCCCAATTGGAGATAATGGTGGCTTAGAAGTAAGTCCTAACCAACAAATTCAAAGATCCTCCGATTTTACTAACGCTGAAATTTCTGAAAATAGTTTTGTTTCCAGTAGTGAGACTATTCAACCCATTCAGCAAATAACTAATTCTCCTTCAACGCAGCCTTCTATTTCGGAAGCCGATTACATTCCAGAAATCCAAGCAAAGTCTGACTTGTTTAGTCCTGAGACTTTGATAGATAGTCCTGTTTTAGAAAGTGAGCGTACTTCACAAGTCCAAAGAAAGCCTGAGTTAACTTCTGTAGATAATGTTGCACAAGCCGAGCGCATGGCAGAAATCCAAAGAACTGCTGCTGTGTCTCCTGTATCCGCTGAAATCTTAGAGGGCGATCGCATACCAGAAATCCAAAGAAGGTCTGATTTAATTAATCCTCAAACTTCGCTAGATAATTCTGTTTTAGAAAGCGATCGCACTTTAGAAGTCCAAAGAAAGCCTGAGTTACCTTCTGTAGATAATGTCGTTGCACAAGCCGATCGCACAGCAGAAGTCCAAAGAAAGTCTGATTTATCTCCTGTATCTGCTGATGTGTCACAGGTTGATATTAACAGCATTTCAGAAGTCCAAAGAGCTTCTGATTTAGTTAGTCGTCAAACTTTGATAAATAGCCCTACTTTAGAAAGTGAGCAGACTTCAGAAGCCCAAAGAAAGTCTGAATTGTCTTCTGGAGATAGTGTTGTTTTACAAGGCGATCTTATCCCAGAAGTTCAAAGAGTTTCTGATTTGTTTAGTCCTCAAACTTTGGGAGATAGTCTTTTCTTAGAAAGCAATCAAATTTCACAAGTTCAAAGAACTTCTGATTTAGTTAGTCCTGAAACTTTAGTAGATAATTCTGTTGTAGAAAGCGATCGCACTCCAAAAGTTCAAAGTAAGTCTGATTTTGTTAGTCCGCAAACTTCGATAGTTAGCCCTGTTTTAGAAAGCGAT
>JBBRMK010000125.1:0-10170 GCA_038230875.1 Pseudanabaenales cyanobacterium | reverse complement strand
TCAGCCGTTAGACTCATTGCGTAGTCAAGAAAGTGCGAGCGCCGATCTTGTAGGGTTCATTAATGAAATGGAAAGCACTTTGTTATTTTGAATGTAAGCAATTACTTAGGATTGTTATCAGATTTGGTAAAACCGTCTAAAGTTTTTATCCAGTATAGATTACAGGTATTTTAATTGAGGCGTTATTAGGAAAGTATTTCAAGTTTTTTGTCCTATACTTAGATAAATGTCATAATAGTCATAATAATAGATGGACAATTTTTTAGATTCGTAATATTTGCGTAATGTAATATTGTCTTACGGAATTTTAGCGAGCGATCGCTTACCTCATAAATCTTCAAATCAAACCCTAAATCATAAGTTCATGGCTAGCCTTCCTTCTCTTACTGGTGCTAAAATTCGTGCGAAATTTCTCAATTTTTTTGAGGAGCGCGGTCATAAGGTAATGCCTAGTGCCTCATTAGTACCTGCCGATCCGACTGTATTGCTTACGATCGCGGGAATGCTACCATTTAAACCGATTTTTTTAGGACAGCAAGAGCCTGAAGTGCCACGCGCTACAACTTCGCAAAAATGTATCCGCACCAATGATATCGAGAATGTTGGTAGAACTGCGCGTCACCATACATTTTTTGAAATGTTAGGGAATTTCAGCTTTGGTGATTATTTTAAAAAAGAAGCGATCGCTTGGGGATGGGAACTTGTCACCAAAGTTTTTCAATTGTCGCCTGATCACTTATTTGTAAGTGTGTATTACACCGATGAAGATGCTTTTACGATTTGGCGTGATGCGATCGGTATTCCTGCACATCGGATTCAGCGGATGGGCGATGATAATTTTTGGGCATCAGGTGCGACGGGACCATGTGGACCTTGCTCGGAAATCTATTATGATTTTCATCCTGAATTGGGCGACGATGCGATTGATTTAGAAGATGATTCGCGGTTCCTAGAGATTTACAACCTTGTTTTCATGGAACTAAATCGTGATGCCGATGGCAATCTCACGCCTCTAAAGAAGCAAAATATTGATACGGGCTTAGGATTGGAGCGGATGGCGCAAGTCTTACAGGGCGTTCCTAATAACTATGAGACAGATTTGATTTTCCCAATCATCAAAAAAGCTGCTGATATTGCAGGGATTGATTATCACCAGAGCGATGAGAAGGTGAAAACTTCGCTCAAAGTAATTGGCGATCATGTCCGTTCAGTCGTGCATATGATTGCCGATGGTATTAATGCATCTAATGTTGGACGTGGCTATATAATGCGTCGTCTCTTGCGTAGAGTAGTACGTCATGGGCGATTAATTGGCATCTCAGGTACATTTGCCTCAGAAGTTGCCGAAGTAGCGATCGCTCTTTCGGAATCGGTTTATCCTAATACCCGTGAAAGAGCGCAAGTAATTAAAGAGGAAATTCAACTTGAAGAAGTTCGTTTCTTACAAACATTGGAACGCGGCGAGAAATTGCTAGAAGAAATTCTTACCAAATCTAACGTGGTAGCTAGCAAAACGATTTCAGGTGTAGATGCCTTTAATCTCTATGATACTTATGGGTTTCCTCTAGAGCTAACTCAAGAGATTGCGGAAGAGCAAGGCTTTACGGTGGATGCAAAAGGCTTTGAAGCAGAGATGAAAAAGCAACAAGAGCGATCGCAAGCGGCTCACGAAGATATTGATCTGATGGCAAAAGATAACTGGGCAAATATTGCTAAGGAAATTAGCAAAACTGAATTTTTGGGCTATATAGAACTCAATAGCAACGCAACCATAAAAGCAATTTTGGTAAATGGAGCGCTTGTAAAAACTGCGATCGCTGGCAACAAAATTCAAATAGTATTAGATCGCACGCCATTCTATGCTGAATCAGGTGGTCAAGTCGGCGATACAGGCTATCTGGCAATTGGCGAAGCGATCGCCAAGATTAGCGATGTGCAAAAACAGTCTGATTTGTTTATCCATATCGGACAAGTAGAACGCGGCGAAATTGCAGTCATGGATACGGTTAATGCTCAAATCTCTGTGTCAGAGCGTCGTCGTAGTCAAGCACATCACACGGCAACTCATCTACTCCAAGCCGCCCTCAAGAAAATTGTTGATCCTAATATTTCGCAAGCAGGTTCATTAGTTGATAGTGATCGCCTCCGTTTTGATTTCAATCTCAATCGCAGCGTTACGGCTGAAGAGATCCAACAAATCGAACTGCAAATCAATAACTGGATTGCCGAAGCTCACGACTCTGTGATTGAAGTAGTACCAATCGCGGAAGCAAAAGCGAAAGGTGCGATCGCGATGTTTGGTGAAAAATATGGCGCAGAAGTGCGAGTAATCGATATTCCTAATGTATCGATGGAATTATGCGGCGGTACACACGTAAAGAACACTAGCGAAATCGGCTTGTTTAAAATCATTTCCGAAGCTGGTGTTGCCTCAGGTGTACGTCGCATCGAAGCGATCGCAGGACAGGCGGTATTGGAATATTTAACGGTGCGTGACAATATCACCAAAGATTTAAGCGATCGCTTTAAAATCAAGCCTGAAGAAATTAGCGATCGGATTACAGGTTTGCAAAACGAGTTAAAAAACTCGCAAAAAGAAGTTGAAATCTTAAAGCAACAACTAGCTCTAGTCAAAGCGGATAGTCTTCTTGTTGAAGCCGAACCTGCTGGCGAGTTCCAGATTCTCGTTGCCCAACTTGCCGATATTGAAGCGGAAGCTCTCAAAGCTGCTGCCGAAAAGCTATCTGCAAAATTAGGAAAAAGTGCAGTTGTGCTTGGTTCTTTTAGCGATGATGGCAAAGTTACTCTCGTAGCCGCATTTAGTAAAGAAGTAAATGCTAAAGGTTTGCAAGCAGGCAAATTTATCGGAGCGATCGCCAAAATCTGCGGTGGCGGTGGTGGGGGTCGTCCTAACCTTGCTCAAGCAGGTGGCAAAGATCCAAGTAAATTACCTGAAGCGTTAGAAACTGCTAAATCTCAGTTAAAGGCAGCACTTATTTAAACATAGCAATTTTTAATTTTTTAAGACAAGTTGAAATCAGCAAAGCGGCTCTTCTAATTAGGTAAAGTCGCTTGCTTCTTTTTTTCTAAGGCTAACTTAACGCGATCGCACTCGTGAATAAACTGACTTTCTAATAACAACAAATCCTTAAGATCACAAGCGATCTTACCATCAACAATTTTCTTTTCAATATCCTTACAAATGTTGGCTAGATTGAGCGCGCCTAGAGAACCGCTCGAAGACTGGAGCGAATGACTTGCCATCTTCAGCGCATAAGCATCTTGATTTTTAATTCCATTAGTTATCATTGATTGAAACTCTGACAAGCTTTTTACATAATTATTAATTAAACGCACAATCATAGATGGGTTTTTGTGTGCTCTGCTCATCTTTTCTAAATCACGAAAAACTTGCATATCAATTGCATCTGATTCAACTTCCATTACGCTATCAGACTGATTATTTTGTCCATAATCTATAGATTGATCGTTTAACAAAGCCTGAACCAACTCGTTAATCCGAACTGGTTTGGAAATATAGTCATCCATACCAGCTTCAAGAAAATTTTGGCGATCGCCTTGCATCGCACCTGCTGTAACTGCAATAATTCTGATATGTCGAGAAGAATTTTTCTCTAAATTACGAATCATTTTTGTCGCTTCGATCCCTCCCATTTCAGGCATTTGAATATCCATCAAGATTAGATCATAATGACAGCGACTAATTGCCTCAATCACTTCAACTCCATTATTAACAACATCACAACCATAACCAAATTTATCTAGTATCAACTTCAACAATTGCTGATTAACAGGATTATCTTCAGCAACCAAAATATTTAGAGGAAAACGCTGAGCTAGATTGGAGGAAAGCAGTTCTAGATCACGAGCTAAATTATTAGAATTAGTAACGGATTTTTGCGATTCCTGAAAAGATTCTAGAGTTGCTGATGGCACAATTATCGTGAAATAGAAGGTCGAACCTAATGTACTTTCTATGGCTTCTGCTTGATACTGCTTTAACCATTTAGCCTGAGGAATGCCGCCTAAAGCACCAAAACTCTCTACCCAAACAGTCCCACTCATAATATTTGATATTTTCTTGCAGATCGCTAATCCTAGCCCCGTACCTCCATAAGTACGACTTGTCGAAAGTTCAACTTGAGTAAAAGCCTGAAATAATTGCTTTATACGATCTTTAGGAATACCAATACCTGAATCACTAATAGAGAATAAAAGTTCATACTTTTGATCTTCATTTAAATTCTGAGAACTTGTGTCCGATAATTCATTAGATACAGTAGAAGCATTTACATCTAGATGAACTTTTCCATTAGTAGCAAATTTAATAGCATTACCAATTAAATTAACTAAAATTTGGCGAATTCGAGTTACATCGCCGATGATTATAGTTGGTACGATGGGGGCAATATTGAAACTCAGTTCAACTTTTTTCGCTTCTGCTTTAATATGGAACAAAGCTAATACTTCTTTGATACATATCAATAAATTAAATGGATTCCGCTCTAAATCTAATTTCCCTGACTCAATTTTAGAAAAATCTAAAATGTCATTAATAATCCTTAAAAGCCCCTCTCCACTAGTACTAGCAATTTCTGCAAGATTTCGCTGGTGGTCTGTAAGCTGAGTGTCTAGCATCAGATTTGTCATTCCAATGATTCCATTCATCGGTGTACGAATCTCATGACTCATCATTGCTAAAAAGTTACTTTTTGCTTGATTTGCTAATTCAGATTCACGTCTCGCAGTTTCTAAAGCAACATTTTGAATTGCTAGTTCTGATGTTCTAACTTTCACTCTTTCTTCTAGCTCTAAAACAAGACTTTGATAGCGTCCTTCACTCTCTCTCAAAGCGATTTCTATAATGCTCCGCTCTTTAATTTCCTTCTCCAAAGCTTGATTTACCTGCATAAGCTGTTCAGCGCTTGGCATTGCTAATGCTTTTGGAATTAGAGAAACCATCTCAAACGCAGTATACAAAGATATAATCGCTGTAATCGCTTTAAGTAATCCCGATAGCCAATAAACTGGATACCAAAGAGTCAAAATCTCCATGCTGTGGGTTATGCCACAAGCGACGATAAAGGCTCCAAATAGTAATAATACTTTTCTAAATACTTCTGTATCTTGGCGCTTGCGGACAAAGTACAACAACATAATCGGAATAGAAAAGTATGCTAAGGCAATCAATCCATCACCTAAAACATGCAAAGCTACTAAATTAGTTTGCCAAAGATAACAATGTCCATGCGGAATGAAACCGTTAGTTTCTAACAACTCCAAAAACTTCATAGACATATCATATAGCCCCTTAATACTTTATTTTTTAATAGTCAATAGATAGTAAAAATTTGTAGACAATCGAAGCACTTAAATTGTACTAATAAATTGAAATATGGATAAACAAACTAAATCCATATCATCTGGTTATATTACAATATGTTACTGTAAGCCTTGATAAACCGTATTCTAATGAAGAAAACTTCACACCAAAAGTTTTTCTCTTTTTTTCTATTGAATTTGAATTGGATCTGAAATTTGACCCCTAATAAAATGTGATAAATAGCTAAGCAAAAGAAACCTTAAAACCCAAAAGCTGCGGTGCACGCGCAGCGTGCGCCACAGCTTTTGGGGTTCTGGTTTTTATTATGCTTACTTAGCAATAAGTTTAAATTAACAAATAGAATTAAACAACTATGTTAACAAATATAAAAATGTTATTGGAGGCGTGTAAAAAATTATCTATTGATTATGAAATTTTACATCCTAATCGAAATTTAGTTAAAGTGAAGATAAGCGATCGCGACTATTATTTTACAAATTATTCAACGCCTCTAATATTGCAATCTGTTGCCGAGATTTTTAAAGATAAGCAATATTTTTATCAACTCTTTCAAGATGTAGTTAAAATGCCGTTAACTCTTTCTTTTATTTCTCCTGATTGTAACGAGAAATATTTAGAGTATTTAGAATTTCCTTCTATCAATGAAATTATGGCAGAAGTTGAGAAGAACTTTGATTTGCCAATTATTATCAAAAGGAATCGCGGATCGGGCGGTAACAATGTATTCAAATGCTGCAATCCTGAGCAAATCCGAACTTCCTTGGAGCAAGTATTTAATATTAATTCTAAAAGTTATGACTACATTGCTCTTGCTCAAGAGTCGATCAATATTGTTAAAGAATATCGCTGCGTGTGCGTGAATCACGAGCCAGTGATTTTGTATGACAAAGATTTTTCAAAAGCAGAATTTACAGGAAATCTTAGTCCTTTACATTGGCAAGGTGCGATCGCTAAACAAGTAAATGATCGCGAGACTATTGTGGCGATCAATGAATTTATTAAACCAATTTTCCAGAAGATGCCGATTGCTTATGTTGGCTTAGATATTGCGTTAGACGATCATCAAAATTACTGGCTGATTGAAGCGAATTCCCATCCAAATTTTGATATCTTTATCCGAGATAATGGAAAGGATGCAGTAATTAATTTGTTTGAGAAGATTTTAGAATATCTAAAATCTTAAGCTCTAAAATCTTACTCCTTTCCCAGCGAAAGATTAGCGTTGCGGCGCGGAGCGCCGCAACGCTAGTTCTTGGTCTTACTCCCTTCCCAGTGAAAAATTAGACAGTGCGGCGCGCCGCGCCTCACTGATAATTCTTGGTTTTTAATGTCTATTTTTCTACTAGGAAGGGAGTAATATCTATTTTTACACTGGGAAGGGAGTAAACATATACAGAAGTCGCTATATCCCCAAAAACAGAAACAATAAAAACTAAAAGTCTGCATTCTCATAATGTAAGAACACAGACTTTTAATTTCAATTAATTGATTAAATCAACTGCAACCTATTGCAAGCCGATTTGAGAAAGAATACCTTGACCAGTGAGGAACTCAGTCGCTAAACCGATAACGAAGCCAAGCATTGCCAGACGACCGTTCCAAGTTTCAGCGAAGTTATTAAAACCAAATTTAGGCTCTGTAATTGTTGTTGTTGTGTCTGACATTGCAATAATCTCCTTGGTATTTTGAAAGCTCTTAAAAACTAAGAGTCTTTGCTTCTCTTAATAATAGTTTATATTTCTTAATAAGCTATACCACTAAGGATAGATTTGATAAAACTCAAAAAGATGGCGATCGCTACAGCGCCTTGCACTGCTATAAAACCCAGATAATTTTTTGAAAGTGCCGCTTCGCGGCACTTTCAAAAAATTATCTGTATCACTTAAACCCTCAATAGGCTGTATCTTCGCTAAGGATATAAAAACTAAAAGAGAGATAGGTGTTTGTCGTTCCACTTTTTGCTTTGAATGCACTTGCTAAAAATAAAGGCTACCGAAATCTTGCGATCGCAGTAGCCTTTGTAATAATGAAAAATAAATGAGAGCGATATTAATAGCAAAAGCTATTAATTAAACATCGAAGGTATTCTTACCAGTAAACTTAACGCTTATAGGCTCTGGATTGTCACCAATTTTACGGCTGATGCTGCTAACGGCAACACGACCAGCATTCACCTTCTCAGGGAATACACCATCTAGAGGATGGAGATAAATTTGGTCGCCATTAGGAAATTCGCGCCAAATCTTATAATTGGTGATCTTAAATTTACGCAACTGTGTGCCCAAAGCCAGAGCTTGCTCTTTCTTAGCTAAGTAAAGCAAGTTGTCGCCGCTGACCATAGTTGCAGCACCGCCTGTTGGCATTTCAAATACTTGCTCTTTGGGGCTATTCCAAGAGATCAGGTACTTTTCTTCAGTGAAGGCAGAGTTGAGCAAACCACCAGTGCTTCCGCCCCAAATTGGGGTTTTGCCAGTGGGCTTAGGAGCAGTAAATGTTGCTGCTACTTTCTCTACTGGCGCTTCATGTGCTTGTTCTTCAGACATTGAGATGTTCTCCCAAATTGCGTATACGCTTTTGATATCAAGTGCAAAGATATCATTTCTACCCACCCCTGCTTCAAGCTTACTTAACGTTACTTCACGAAGCTTGACAAAACTTTTAGAGAAAAATCACGTAAAGCGAAATGTTTTTTTGTTTTATGAGCTAATAAGGCGGCTGAGATATCGTTCGATAAGTATTACGGCAACGATGTCATCAATTGGGCGATCAGGCGATCGCATTCCCATGGGTACTAATTTCATTAAACCTTTAGCAGGATAAAGTTGCTTAAATCTTTGACGAGCCTCTTCACTACTAAAGCGCTCGTCTACAGTAATGATCCGCAAATCAGGGAATGTGGATTGTAGATCAGCTTTCCATTGTCTAGATGCAGTCTGATCACCCATCACCATCAGCGAAATGGGATAGCTAGTTAGCAAATTACCAACTTTAGCGATCGCGTCTTGACTAGGAATGACTGCCTGAAAATGTAGCTTGCGATCTAAGCCCATGACAGCGACACCACATTTTTGTTTTCCTGGATCAAAACCTAGTAGCACAGATGTTTTTGATGATTAGTAATAGTTAATTAGTTGGCTACTTAGCGTAGGGCTGGGCTACACAAAGAATCAAGCTCTTCTTGCGTTATTTACACTATAACCTTTGAATAAACTCGTTAAGCCCTGTGCGATAGATTTCGAGAGAGTCTAAAAAGCCATTGTTATGATCGCCGCTGAGTTTAATTAGTTTTTTAGGCTCATTGGCTACCTGAAAGTTGCGATCGCCATGACTAAACGGAATGATCTGATCATCGGTGCTGTGAATGATCAAGACAGGAATTTTGATAGTGGGTAAGCGATCAATCGAGTTAAAAGAAAAACGTGAAATCAAACGAATGGGCAAAAATGGATAAAGCTCAGATGCGCGATCGCTAATTGAGGTAAATGTTGAGGCAAGAATTAGACCACCTGCTGCCGTACTTTTAATCTCTCGCTGTTCATTTTTCTGAGCGATGTATGAGGCGATCGCTCCCCCTAGCGATTCACCGTAGATAATAATTTTTTTTGATGGGATTTTTCGTTCTTGGGTGAGATATTGCCATGCAGCTTCAACATCCGCGTAGGTTCCTTCCTCGCTAGGTTTTCCTTCGCTCTTGCCATAGCCACGATAGTCAAACAGGAAGGTGGCAAGTCCTAGCTCTCTAAAAATCGGTAAATAACTAACGCGACTGCCAATATTGCCGCCATTACCATGACAGAACAAAATCACACCTTTACCAATGAGACCTTGATTTTTAGCTGGGACAAACCAAGCTGCTAAATTGACATTATCTTTAGTTGTAAGCTGAATATCTTCAAAGTTTAAACCAATCGTTTCAGGAGTTTCTAATATGTCTATACTAGGCATAAAAACTAGGTTTGACTGCCCAATATACAACACAATTGCCAGACCAATATAAGCAAAAGCAATAATGCGAAGAAGAGGCAGTAAAAACTTTTGAAATATTGATCGTAGTGTTAGCATTACATTCACATTAGTTCCTAATTCTAAGAACCAATAAGTTAGGTGCTTAAGTTGCTTATTCTAATAGACAGAAAGTGTATTTCTAGAAATTATTATATTTAATTCCCTAGCAAGTTTTTGACGGCTTCTTTAATATTTTGCTGCTTGATTAATGATTCACCAACTAAAACTGCACTTACGCCACAGCCTTGCACAAAGTCTAAATCTTGTTGGGTAAAAATACCAGATTCACTCACCCACAAATATTTCGCTCTGGTTGCCAAATCTAATTTATTCATCAGAATTTTAGTCTGCTCAAGCTCAACCACAAAGGTCTCTAAATCTCGATTATTGATACCAATAAGATTTACATCAGGAATTTCTAAAACACGATCTAGTTCTGATTGAGTATGTACTTCTACTAATGCTGTCATTCCTAATTGATGAATTAATGCTTGTAACTCTGCTAACTCGACATTAGTTAGAATTGCAGCGATTAACAAAACTGCGTCCGCACCATGCGATCGCCCCCAATATATTTGATAAGGATCAATAATAAATTCTTTGCATAAAAGCGGTAGTTCAACTGCTTGACGTACTAATTGCAGATTAACAAAGCTACCTTGAAAGAACTTTACGTCAGTTAATACTGAGAGACAGCTTGCACCCCCTTGTTCATATGCTTGGGCGATCGCTACAGGATCGAAATCTTCACGAAATACGCCTTTGCTAGGGGATGCTTTTTTGATTTCGGCAATTAGGGC
>JBBRMK010000124.1:0-10853 GCA_038230875.1 Pseudanabaenales cyanobacterium | reverse complement strand
GTCATATTTGCCGAGAGCATTGTAAGCATTTCCCAGACCTCCGAGCGACCGTCCCTCACCAAGGCGATCTTTGATTTCCCTTGCGATCGCTAATGCTTGCAACTGAAACTCAATCGCCTTGTCATATTGGTCAAGATTTCGGTAAGCATTTCCCAAATTTGCGAGCGACCGTCCCTCACCCAGTTGAGCTTTGATGGCTCGATAAATCGCTAATGCTTGTTCCAATGATTGTAATGCTGATTCAAATTGACTAGTTTCATTTTGTTGAATCCCTTGCTGCAATAGCCGATCTGCCTCTGCTTTGCGATCTGCCTGTGCCACAACCTGATTCTGTGCGCCTAACTCCTGAGCCTGTGACGGCACAACAGCCACCAACCAAGGCAAAGCCACCAAAGAAATAGCCAACAGTGACTGCTTGTAGCGAGGAGATAATTTCATGGCAATATCATGAGGTTTGCGTGGTTACGATTTTACATAGGTTTCAGCCATCAGACCATATGCAGTTTTCACCCCAAAAATACAATAAGTTTTTTAGCATTAGGACTTACGCAAATCAACCAAGAACTAAAGTTCTTGGCTCAAAGCTAAAGTCAGTTAAAACTGACTAAAGAAAGTCTCAAATCAACCTGTTTCAACAGGTTTAAGCTTTTAGCCCGCAATTTATTGCAGGGCTTTTGCATTTGCAGATCGAGTTTTGGTGAGGAGTTTAGAAATTGTGGCGTAAATGCAGAACCTCTACAAGGATAGCTAACTTACAAGCGATCGCTTTTGTGTATTGTGCGATCTCCGAGCGCTATGCCTTGCAAAAATAACGGATGCTATACTCAAATCACAGTCAATCTTCAAACTATGACTAGCCATGACCAGAGTAATCATTAAAGAAGATCCTATTGCGATCGTAAAGCTACAAGAGCAAGCATCACGCCAAGGGCGATCGCTCCAAGCTGAACTAAAATACATACTCAAATCCGCAATTTTAAAACCCTCACGCTTTGCAGTAAACATACCACTCGTTCCTTTAGAAGATTTACGCCAATCAGTCCAAAACTCATTAACAGAATCAGGCTATGACTCTAAAGAAAAAATTATTGAACTATTACAAGAAGTTAAAAAAGAAATAGCAGATGAACGCGATCGAGATGGTTTCAAATTTGATAGATTTCTGTGAGAATGCTATGCCCTATAGGTTGCCTGCAAAAATAGTCAAAAAATCTGCTGCACTGACAATATCAATATTTTGATATCGCTTAATCGGAAGCAGATGACGCTTATCACCCGTGACAATATGCGTCGCATTGCCAATAACTCCACATTCAACAATCATGTTATCTTTTGGATCAGCTTCAACAACTTGTAACGTATTCGGGATGACAACTACGCGAGAAAAGCTAACTATCTCGTCAATAACTTTTTGAGCATCCAGCGCAGGATAGTGAAACTTCTGAACCAGCTTTTGCGGAAATTCGTTGAGAATCTCCAAACAAGTCACGGACTCAACCTTGCTCTCTCTAGCAAGATTGATACACAAATCTGGTTTACTCCCAACAGAAAGAAGTGCAGAAATGAAGATATTTGTATCAAACACCACGACTAAGCGCACACCCTATCCTCATGAACTACACGATCAATAAAATCTTCGCGCTCATCCTCAGACATCGCATCCCAGTCTAAATTATGCTCTCTAGCCGCCTGTCTTACACCTATCTGCCCAATATGAGATAACTCCATCCAACGACCTCGGCGTTGTTGCAGTAACAACTGAAACAAATGCATTTGTTTCTCATCAGAAAGTTGGTGTATGAGTTCCATTACCTGCTCATCATTAAGTTGTAAAACCACCATTTTATTTTCCTGAGTTGACTTTGTAAAAATATCATATCACCACAAATAAATTAGAGTCCCACGTTGCTTTACATAGTTGCTTTACATATATATCGCCCCCACCGACCATATGCAATTTCCATCACAAATAATCATCGTAGGGGTTAAACATTTGCGCCACCATGCCTAAACTCATCACAGAAATATAACTTCGCAAACGCTTAACCCTCTTATCCATTTGCAACTGAGTAGCAACATTACAAGCGATCGCGTTCCTCTGGTTCCACATCAGGCACTTTTGCCAAAACCTTCTCAAAAGCATCCCAATTACCACGCTTAGCTTTTTCTTCAATATATTCTTTAGTTGACCAAGCCGAAAGCTGAGACGACAATGCGATCGCTACTAAGCCATCTATCGAAATCTGTTCCTTTTGAGCAAAAGTCTCTAAATCTATGCTTTGAAGCTTTACAGCGATCGCGATACACTTGATAAATTACTATCGATTAGCAAAAATCAATTGTTTTTATGTCAGAGGTTATTCTTTTCAATACTTTTTTCTGGGCTGCCGCAGTGTTGCTAGCGATCGCTACTAGTGGCATTGGCTACCTTACTTATCTAGAATGGCAAGATCGTCGTCGCCGTGGAAAAAGTTAAACCATTCGTACATGCAATCAGTCAGCCAAGGTGTATGCCACGCGAGACCGAGGTTGATTGTTTCTACAAAAGTTTCAGGCAAGTCTGCACCGTTAATTGCGACACAAAATTTGAAGGTCGTAATCTGTTGCCATTGCTTGAGATGTTTGAGTACCAGCACGATCGCTTGACGGTAAGGATGATTTGGCTGTTTATACCAATCATCAGAAGTTTCATTAGAGCGATCAAACCCTAAATGGACAATCGAGAAATTAGTCGAAGCATCTAGATCAGGGTTTTGAGTATCAGTACCAGCAAACAAGCTAGCAAATTCTGTGGATGTCTCTTCTTGTAATAGCAGATCATTTATTGAGGCAAACTCTCGCAATTGAGCAAGCCATTCAGAAGATTTATGATCTGTCCAGCGAATACCAAGCGTCACTAACTTAGTTTGCAAAAGCAGATGTCCTAGTTTTTCTGCTTTGGTTTCAAGATAGCGCCGATTGTATTCATTAGTTTCGATTAGTAAAGGCAAGCGACCAACTATTTCAATCCCAAAACCTTTTAGCCCTGCCAGTTTACGGGGATTATTGGTAATCAAACGCATCTTTTTAATGCCCAGATCATGCAAAATTTGCGCTCCGACTCCGTAAGTACGCTGATCAGCTCCAAATCCCAATTTCTCATTGGCTTCAACCGTATCTAAGCCGCCATCTTGGAGGGAATAAGCTTTAATTTTATTAATCAAACCAATGCCTCGCCCTTCTTGGCGTAAATAGATCACCACGCCCCAATTAGTAAACTCGATCATTTTTAAAGCGCTTTGCAATTGTCCACGGCAATCACAACGTAGGGAGCCGAGGGCATCGCCTGTGAGACATTCTGAATGCACTCGCACTAAAACTTCATTGTCGGAAAATTCTTGGAGGTCACCTTTGACGATAGCTAAATGCTCAGTATTATCAAGCGTATTGCGATAGGCATAAACCTTAAAATCACCAAATAACGATGGCAAAAGCGCGATCGCTTCACGTTGCACAAATCGATCGTGAGCAAGACGATAGCTAATCAGATCAGCAATACTAATTAACTTGAGATTATGTAGCTTGGCATATTCGATAAGTTCAGGCAGACGAGCCATCGAGCCATTATCATTTTGGATTTCGCAAATCACACCTGCAGGATATAGTCCCGACATTTGCGCCAAGTCAACCGCCGCTTCAGTATGTCCCGCTCGTTTGAGTACGCCGCCTGCCTTTGCCCTAAGTGGAAAAATATGACCAGGACGACGAAGATCGTTTGGGCGAGTATTCGGGTTAATCGCAGCCTGAATTGTGCGCGATCGATCCTCTGCGGAAATGCCTGTTGATGTACCTTCAACTGCATCAATGCTAACGGTGAAGGCAGTTTGGTGACTATCAGTATTGCGATCAACCATCAGTGGCAAATCCAAGCTATCTAGGCGATCGCCTGTTATGGCTAAACAGATCAACCCGCGCGCTTTGACTGCCATAAAGTTGACCATTTCAGGTGTAGCGAATTGGGCTGCACCAATTAGATCACCTTCATTTTCACGGTTTTCATCATCGACAACGACAATGAGACGACCAGATTTGAGGTCGTTGAGGGCATCGGGAATAGAATCAAATTGAAACTTTGTCAAGGCTTACTGCGAAAGATTCAAGCTTATTTACCTTAATCATATAGCAAAAGAAAGTAGAGAGGTTCTTCTCTACTTCTTTAGGCTTAACATACCGCAAAGCAATGTGTCTAAGACATTTTGTCGGAACAATTAATTTAGACACTCAGTCAATTTGTGAAGTACACACGAAATGTATATAAGGAAAAACTGACCATGACAAATCAAACTAAACGTTCTCGCACTGCATTAATTGTGGCTGTCAGCTTTATCGGTAGCTCTGCACTTCCCTTCATCAGCCTAGCTCCTGCCCTTGCTCAGACCACTTTTAATGATGTACCTACAGATTATTGGGCGCAAACTTTTATCCAAGAATTAGCGACAAGAGACATTATCAAAGGTTTTCCTGATGGGGGATTCCGTCCAAATGATTTAGTAACTAGAGCGCAATTTGCTGCCATGCTCAGCAAAGCTGTCAACAAAGCCCCAACTCGTGGCGGCGTCACCTTTGTGGATGTTTCCTCTAATTATTGGGCTGCCAATGCAATTCAAAAATCATATACAACAGGCTTTATGTCTGGTTACCCAGGCAATATTTTTGAACCTGCCCAAAACATTCCTCGCGTACAGATTTTAGTTTCGCTTGCTAATGGTCTAAATTATTCACCTAGCCAAGCACCTGAAACAATTTTACAGGCTTATTCTGATGCTTCTGGGATTCCAAACTATGCACGGAGTAGTGTTGCTGCAGCGACTGAGAATCGTCTGGTTGTAAACTATCCTAATGCTCAGTTCTTAAATCCTAATCAAAGTGCAACTAGAGCCGAAGTTGCTGCATTTATCTATCAATCTCTAGTGCGATCAGGTCAGGCAAATGCGATTTCCTCCCCTTATATTGTGGGACAGAACTCTGGTAATCCAACTAATCCACCAGTTTCAAATCAAGTCAGAATCCCTGCTGGCAATACGATCGCGGTTCAGTATTCCAAAGATAAGATTTTACTTGGACCTGATGAAAAAGTTCCTTTGACTTTGCTAGTATCGCAAAATATTGCTACTTCCCAAGGTGCAATTGTGATTCCTACTGGAACTCAAGTGATCGGTGAATTGAGAACTGTATCAGGCGGCGCTCAGTTCTTTGCAAACGAACTCGTGTTCGCTAATGGTCAAAAGACTTCCATTAATGCTACTTCTAAAGTTGTGACTACAACTGAGAGAGTTGAAAAAGGTATGAGTGTCGGCAAAATTGTCCAAAATGCTGCCCTTGGTGCTGCTGCGGCTGCGGCGATCGCGGCTGTAACAGGCGATCGCGCTCTCGCTACTGAGGAAATCCTTGGTGGAGCAGGTATTGGTACGTTGCTTGGTCTATTCTTAGGACGTGAAAGCGTAACTCTTGCTTCTGTTAATCCAAATACTGATCTAGCCGTGACTTTAAATTCTGATTTAGTACTCAGCCCTAGATTCTAAATGCTGTAAAAAAGGAGCGCTGTCCTCAACTGGAGGCAGCGCTCCTTTTTTGCGGTTTAATAATAAGAACTTAATAACTAAAACTATGGCTGATCGCACTGAAATATTACGTCAATTGATGAAGTTAGTTGATATATCTAGCTTTCAAGCACTTAGCGATCGCACTGCTGTATCGCGTCGAGCAATCGATACACTTCGCAAAGGTAATGCGGCGACTTTGAGATATGCCGATTTAGCCAAGCTATCTGAAGCGTTACAGACTGAATTAAATGAGTTTATCCCCAAATTTATTGCAGACGCCGAGAGTTCCATGATCGCTGATTTGCGTGAAGAATATAAACGTCTACAGCAGAAATTAGAGAACCAAAAACAAGAGTTGCGATCGCAGTTTGAACGAGAAACTATTCAGCAATTAGAATCTCTACTTTTGCAATTACCATCGGCTGCCCATGCCGCTCAAAACAATCCCAATATGCCAGCAAAGAATATTTTGCCTCTGTTGCGTCCTATCGATGCACTATTACAAAAATGGGGAATTAGTGCGATCGGTTCTGTTGGAGCAGAAGTTTCTTACGATCCGCAAAAGCATCAGTTAATGGAAGGAAGTAACGATATAGAAAATGGGGATCTAGCGATCGTGCGTTATGTTGGTTATATGCAAGGCGAAAAATTGTTGTATCGGGCTAGAGTTTCGCTATGATAATCTAAAAATCAGCAGATAATATTACCAATCTTTGCACGACCTTATCATTATCAAATCGTTATCAAAAATGTACTTAATAATTAAGGACATCAATCTTTATGACAGTTCAACTCCTCACCCACAAATTTACAGCCGAACAATATCATCTGATGCACGAAGCTGGCGTTTTCCAAGAGGGCGATCGCTTCGAGTTAATTAATGGAGAAATTACAGAAATGTCCCCTATTGGCAGAAAACACGCTGCTTGTGTAAATCGTCTGGTTACACTATCCACAAAAAAATTAGGCGATCGCATTATAGTTTCCGTACAAAATCCGATCCGTTTAGCTGACAATTCAGAACCGCAGCCTGACCTCGCAATTCTCAAACCGCGTAATGATTTTTATGAAGATAACTTACCAACACCTTCAGATATTTTGTTGATTATCGAAGTCGCGGACAGCACGATCGCTTATGATCGCGAAGTCAAAATGCCACTTTATGCAGTGGCGGGGATTCCTGAAATGTGGTTGTTTGATCTCAATAGAAAAGCGATTGAGAGATATTCGCAACCATCGGCACTAGGCTATAAGCAAATGCAGCGTTATGAACAAAATGATGAGTTTTCTATGCTTGCTTTTCCTGATGTGACTTTTGTATGGCACGAGATGTTTTAAACATCAGAGCTTACCCGTATTTGCTTTCATAATAAATTTTTCGAGGGTAATAATATCTACGCGATCGCCGTAGGGAATATATTGCTGTAAATCGCCTGAGATATAAAAATCACGCAAAGTCCAACCTTCGCCACCGAGAACTAAGATAAGCTTTTTGATAATTTGGATTTTGATCCATCGAAGCTATGATAAAATTGCTTTGTTTAGAATTTTGAGTGTATAGAAAACTCTAAACGAATATCAACTGATATTATCTGATGAAAATCCTGCAACTTCATTCCATCCCGTTTCAATACGTTCAAATGAATCGAGAGGAACTTCAAAAATATGCAAGTACAATTCATCTGTATCCTCAATTTCAACTACTATCTCATTCATAGCTTTTTTAGCTAATTCAAGCGACGAAAATACGCCACATATTGTTGAAGTGCTAGAACTATCATGCAGAACAAATACTACTTTAGATGACATAATGATTCTCTATAAGAAAAATTCTTAAATGGATGTAAGCGACTTTATTGTACTTTAAAGTAGTCATAAAAATGTACAATATTCATAAATAGATGTCAGTTTTGTTATAGGCTAGTTAGTCTTTGCTTTTGAAAATGTGTAAAGTTTTTTGTGAATACATCAAAAACAGTGATGACTAAAATGTGGTCTCCCGAAAAAATAGCATCTCGGCGAAGAACCAATAATCTTATTTTGCGTCCATTTCTAAAGTGGGCAGGTGGAAAAAGGCAGCTATTGCCAGTTTTAAGAAAATATATTCCTAAAAATTTTTCCAGCACCTATTTTGAACCATTTGTAGGGGCTGGTGCATTCTTATTTGACTTACAACCTAAAAAAGCAGTTATTAATGACGCTAATAAAGAACTAATCAATTGCTATCAAACAATCAAAGATAATCCAGATGGACTGCTAGAACTTACTAAAGAGTATCAGAAGAATATTTCAAGAAAACTTTATTATGAATTACGTGAATTAGATCGTAAGGCAGGGTTTGACGAACTTTCTAATGTACAAAGAGCAGCAAGAATAATTTACCTAAATAAGACCTGCTTTAATGGACTATTTCGCGTGAATAGTCAAGGTCAATTTAATGTTCCCTATGGTGATCACAAAAATCCAATAGTTGCTGATGAAGTTGTCATTAGGGCAATAAGTAAGTATTTAAATGAAAATAAAATTGAAATCACCAATCAAGATTTTGAGAAATCAGTTTCTAAAGCAAGAAAAGGAGACTTTATATATTTCGATCCCCCCTATGACCCTATATCTAACTCTTCGTCATTTACTGGTTATGACTTAAGTGGATTTGGGAAAGAGGAGCAGCAACAGCTCAAGAAAGTTAGTGATAATCTAATTGATAAAGGTTGTAAAGTTTTACTTAGTAACTCTGCAACAGATTTCATTAAACAACTTTACAGTAACGAAAAATACTATTCTTGGGTTGAAGTGGAGGCAACTCGAAATATTAATTCTGTGGGTACATCACGGGGGAAAATTAATGAGGTACTGATTTTCAGTAAATATGATGTCAAGTAAATCAGAAAAATCCAAAAATGATATTGCTTGGGAAAGTCTTTTTGAGACGCATAATATCCTAGATGAAATTAATACAAAGGGCATATATAAGATTTCTGCAAAGTTAATTAATGTAGAACGTGAAGCACGATTGATGACTAAGTTTGATTATCATATCCAACTCCCCAGTATTTTTAAAAAAAATCATCTGACTATTCAACCTGATTCACGAGGAACTTATGTTATTGGACAATTTCAAAGTTATAAAAACATTTCCAATAACGCATCTATAAATATTCAAGAATTTTCTTTCCCTGAACATATTGAAACTCTTAATCCAACAAATATATATTCAGAAGCTGCTTCTATTCTTTGTGCATACAATAGTGGAATGATAAGTGACCTTCTTGGGCAGGAAGTTTCGTTTACTGTTTCAGGAAGAATGTCTACAGGCAAGTTCAGCTATTTTATAAATAATTCTCAACAAAATACACATTGCGAGATCAATGTAGATAATTCGCAATGTGAGATTGATGCAGGTTTTGAAGGCGATGATATTTTTGCGGTTCTTGAAGCGAAAAACCAAGACGTAGATGATTTCTTGATTCGTCAACTTTATTATCCCTATCGCCTTTGGACTAGTAAAACGAAAAAAAAAGTTATTCCAGTCTTTCTTTCTTATTCAAATAATATTTTCTCTTTTTATGTTTATGAATTTAAAGATGAAAATGATTACAATTCGATTGAACTATTAGAACAAAAAAGATATCAGATAGGCTCGAATGACATCAAATTACAAGATGTTATAGATATACTTGCGCGAGTCAAAATTACTGCCGAACCATTAGGCGTTCCATTTCCTCAAGCAAATGTTTTTGCCAGAGTCATAGACTTAGTTATACAAATCTACTCTAACGATTTATTGTCCCAAGAAGATATAACAACCAACTATGCGTTTAATATTCGACAATCTGGCTATTACACTAGGGCAGCAATGTATCTCGGTTTTATAGAACGAAAATATTCTAAAGAACAAGGTGTAACATTTGTTGTAACAGAGCGAGGTTCTAACATTATGCAAAAGACTGCTAAAGGAAGAAATTTAGCTCTTGTTGAGTACATTCTTGAGAAAAGGGTTTTCAATCAATCTTTACAACTTTATCTTCAACAATATGCAAGACCAAGCACAGAACAGGTTGTCAAAATAATGGAAGTGTCAGGTATTAAACTTGGCAAAGATGATTCGGAAACCATACCGCGCCGTGCAGGAACAGTAATCGCTTGGATAGACTGGATAATGAGTATTACCCAACCCTTACAAGAAGAGTTACCTTGGTAATCATCAAGTAAGTTAATTACTTAAATTAGGCAGCAACTAGCAAGCCTACTTTAGATTGCTTAGGTAATACATCAACAAGATCAATTTTGGCACAGTAAGCAATGTCTTCAGCACCATTGAGGTTTAGCAAACGTTTACCATGGCTAGCTTGATAAAATAACTCCTCAACCTGACCTTGCCAAGTCTTGTACAAAGCCGCCGCCGCGATCGCTTCATCGTTACCAAAGTCAGCTTCATCTTCGAGATTGAAGGCGATCGCCCCTGCACAGGTTGTGTCTTCCAGCGAGTAGCTACCTTCCCAGCCAGAGCCAACAATCCAAACCGTTTCAGGCTTAGTTTCGCGCAAATATCTCAACACTGAGCCGAGATTAATCATCGCCGCCGCGATAACACTCTTCGCATTTTGAATTTTTTGGAGCGATCGCGTGCCATTGGTGGTACTCATAAAAATCCGCTTTCCCTTCACTACATCAGGCGTAAAGTCAAAGGGCGAATTTCCTAAATCACAACCCTCTACAGTTTTGCCACCACGTTCCCCGACCCGAATCCGTAATTCTGACGAATGCGCTTCACTAACACGCATTAACTCATCGAGATCAGAAAACACTTGCACTCCTTCAGCTCCCGCCGCCAGTGCAGTGGCGATCGTGGTCGTGGCTCGCAAAATATCAACAGCGATCGCGCAGTCTGGAGTCCCTTCAGCTGGTACTAACTCAGGGGTGTGATAAACAAAAATTTTCATTTACGGATCTAATGATTAAGCTATCTTCTATAAATTAAACTCTATGCCAGTATGTTTTGCAAGGTTTATAGGACAAGGGGCTTAAGCCCCTTGCTTATCCACGCAGTAAGATATAGCTGTTGTCTTTTGAAAATTAGAGTACAACCCTATGATTGCTACCGCTAAGCGTTGCTACAGCCTTGATGAGTATCGTGCGATCGCCGAAACCTCTGAACAGAAATGTGAATACCATGATGGAGAAATTGTCACGATGACTGGTGGAACGCTAAACCATAGCTTGGTTATGGGAAATATTTTTTTCTTTCTCAAACTTTTGCTACGCGACACC
>JBBRMK010000123.1:0-11053 GCA_038230875.1 Pseudanabaenales cyanobacterium | reverse complement strand
CAAATATTACACAACAAACACACAACCACCCTGGCGTGGCCCCCCCCCCCCCCCCAACTCTCTTTTGGGTTTTAATTTTGTCCTAACATGGCTGATGACAGCTATAGTTCCCAATCCAGACTGACTGATGAGGAACGATAATAAATAAGATTTTAATTACCAGACTTTTTAAAAATGTTTGTGCCATTCTCAGCACACACTCTAGGAGTTAAAGTAGGCGATCGCGGCGAAATATTGGCTTTATAATAACTGATTAAAATCAAAAAACTTATTGCTAATGTTTATGAGTTCCAGTGCGATCGCTATAAAAGCTACCTAATTAAATAAAAATCAGAGAAAAAGTCATGTTAAAAAGTTATGAGGCAACCTATGACAATGGTCAAATAAAGTGGCTAGACGAGAAGCCACAAATTAGCACCGCACGCATCATCATCACTGTTTTAGAAGAAACAACATCTACTAATACTAAAACTCACAAAAGGACTACACCCGCGCATCTAATTGGTAAGGGCAAAACATTAGGCGATCTTGTCAGTCCAATTGTCGATGAACAGGATTGGGAATATCTAAAATGATAATTCTTGATACCCATATTTGGTTTTGGTACATCAATGGAAGTTTTGATCGATTTCCTGTACCTTGGACAGAGCAAATTCGTCAAGCAGATATTGTGGCAGTGTCAGCGATATCTTGCTACGAGATTGCTTTAGCCTACGATAAAGGTCGATTGGAAATAGATATTTCTGTTCAGGAATGGCTCATTGATTCTCTAGCACCCGCAGGAATCCAGTTATTGCCACTGACACCAGAAATCACAGTCAGAGCCATTAACCTATCACCGATTCATAAAGATCCATTTGATCGCCTAATTATCGCCACCACCCTAGAATATGGTGCAAAACTTGCCAGCATCGATAGCTTATTCTTTAGATACGCCGAACTTAAAAACATCCTGATGTAGCGATCTCTAATGAGATATTAAGAGACAACTTTTCGCCTCATCTATTAGATATAGCAGGGCGGTTAACTATAACAAACCTTTAAGATACCGACGGGGATCTAGTCTGCTAGAATCAGGGCTAGGTATTTACCACCCTGTTTAGTTCATGCCCCACTTGTTGGGAGCCAATCCCACTTGTAAGGAATCATTTAGAGCCACAGTCACCGCCATGATGCAATCGGAAAATCTTCGTCAACGTGCCGCCGTTTTGGGTTTGCAGATTTTGAGCAAGCGATCAGCTACTCGGCTAGGCATCGTCACCCAGCTCTGGTTAGATGTCGATCAGAGGCGCGTCATGGGTGTGACCGTAGCCGAGCGATTTATACCAGGGACACCGATTGGGCTTGGTGACACATTTTTTATGTCCCTCGACAATATTGATTTGTTAGGGCCAGACGCAATTTTGGTTGATGACGAGTCAGTACTCGAAGATATCTTGATTACCGAGCGCTACACTACGCTGATTAACAATGAAGTGGTCACTGAGTCAGGTGAGCCACTTGGCAAGGTGCGAGATTTTAAATTTGATCCTGAGACGGGTGAATTGCTGTTTTTGATTGTCGCTTCGATCGGCAATCCGATTATTCCTGCTACTTTAATTAGCACTTATGAACTTGATGTGAATGAGATTATTGCGGTAGGACGCGATCGCATCATCGTCACTGAAGGAATGGAAGATCGGATGACCCAGCTTAGTAAAGGGCTATTAGAGCGTCTAGGACTAGGCAAAGCTCCTTGGGAAGACGACTTCGATGATGACTATATGCCACCATCCACGACAATTCGCGATAATGCTTTGTCGTCAGGCACCAGAAGCACATATTCACCACCACCGCAGCAACAACGTCCTGTCTATCGTCAAGAGCAATCATGGGATGATGGCGATAATTGGGCGGAAGAGCAGCGTGTACCTGCCAATCCACCTCAACGTCGTCAAGCTAGAGCTGAAGCGCGTCCTGAGCCATCTTCTCGACCGATTGTGCCCAAGCCTTCGCCCACTGATGACTACGACGACGAATATGATGACTTTGAGGATGATTATTTAGAGTCAAACAAGCCTAATTTTCGCAACGAAACTCAACAACAAATTCGGGACGCTTGGGGTGAAACCAAGATTCCTGATAAATCCAAACAACGCATTCCTGAAGAAGAATTTGACGAGATCTAATGTTACCCCGTGACTTACTTAACTACGTTGAAAATAGAGAAACCCTTAGCCGATTACTGGACTTAGGCGATCGCGCAATCCAAACATGGGAAGTGGTGTGCAGTGATTTTTTATCACCGCCCGAAATTGCCGAGGCGCTGCGTGTATTTGGCAAAATGACGGAAATTCAATGCATAGCTTGGGGTGGTTATGAGCAAGCCGAACGACAACGCATGGCGATCGCCCGCAGCGAGTTACCCCTCGATCAGTCAATGGTCAGTCTCACACCAATCTCAATCGCAGGAAATTTCCTGTTTGACACTGCCACCCATCGCGATTTTCTTGGAGCAATCCTCGGATGTGGTATTGAGCGCCAAAAAGTTGGTGATGTCAATGTATTAGGCGAAAAGGGGGCCCAAGCGATTATTGTCCCTGAGCTAATGGAATACTTGCAAATCCATTTCAATCAAGTGCGGACAGTTCCCGTTAAGGTCAGTACGATCGCTATTGAAGAATTAAAAATTCGCATCCCTCAAACTAAAGAACTCACTTCGACCGAAGCCTCACTGCGACTCGATGCGATCGCCTCTTTCGGTTTTGGGATGTCGCGCAGCAAAATGGTCGATCTGATTAACGCGGACGATGTACGTGTTAACTGGAAGACCGTCTCACAGCCAAATTATCAACTCAAAGCGGGCGATCTGATCGCAATTCGTGGCAAAGGACGAGTTACCGTTGGCGAAATTATGATCACCAAAAAAGAGCGTTATCGTGTGCAAATGACGCGATCAGTTTAAAAAATTTAAAGAGAGCCTGAAACGTCCTTTTTGACAAACCCGAATCGCTGTAAAATTTTAAGCAAAGTTAATAAAACTATTCTTAAAATGCAACAGCATCAAAAACCTACAGTCATCATCACAGGCACATCTTCAGGCGTGGGGCTATGGTCAGCCAAAGCAATGGCAGACAAAGGTTGGCATATTGTCATGGCATGTCGCAATATTCCTAAAACTGAAGAAGCAGCTAAATCGGTCGGTATTCCTAAAGACAGCTATTCGATTATTAAAATTGATCTTGGCTCTCTGGTTAGCGTTCGCGAATTTGTAGCAAGTTTCCGTGCTACAGGTAGAAATCTTGATGCATTACTATGCAATGCCGCGATCTATTTGCCTTTGATCAAAGAACCTTTGCGATCGCCTGAAGGATTTGAGCTAACCATGACCACTAATCACCTCGGTCATTTTCTGCTCTGCAATCTGTTGTTAGATGACATGAAAAAATCAACTTATAGCGATCGGCGCATGGTGATTTTGGGAACTGTTACCCACAACCCTGATGAACTCGGCGGCAAGATTCCACCGCAGCCTGATCTTGGTAATCTCGAAGGATTTGAGAAAGGATTTAAAGCACCGATCTCGATGGCAAATGGCAAAAAATTTGAACCTGTTCGCGCCTATAAAGAGAGCAAAGTTTGCAATATCTTGACCATGAAAGAACTGCATCGCCGTTATCATGACTCGACTGGGATCACTTTTACTTCTCTCTATCCTGGTTGTGTTGCCGATACTCCTCTCTTCCGCAATCACTATCCTCTCTTCCAAAAGCTATTTCCCTTATTCCAAAAGAACATCACTAAGGGATATGTAACTCAAGAACTATCTGGTCAAAGAGTCGCTTCTGTAATTGCTGATCCTGAGTACAAGCAATCAGGAGCTTATTGGAGTTGGGGCAATCGCCAGAAAAAAGATGGGAAGTCTTTTGTCCAGTCTGTCTCGCCTCAGGCTCGTGATGATGCAAGAGCCGCCCGTATGTGGGACTTAAGCGCCAAATTAGTCCGACTTGTATAGCAAACAAAGGCGGCGCTAAGCGCCGCCTTTGTTTTTTTGATTTTTTTAAGCTACTGTAGACGCATGTAATTGGTGTCAGCATATATGAAGATTTTATGGATATCAGCGATCGCTAGTACTACTTTTATATATAGTGTGGCTAGCGTAGATGCGGCGGTTTTTACTTTATATAATGCTAATGGCACTAATCCAAGCTCGCAAGGTTCACTCGCACCTGGCGCACTTACAAGTACTGGCTTCCCAACCTTACCAAGTGAATCACAGGTCGCAGGGGGAGGAGTAACCTTAAATACAGCAGCCAACTCGGCGGAATACGCTGGATATAGCAATTATCAACCTGCTAATCCTATAGCTATGACTCCTGCTAGTTATTTTAATCCTGCAATTTTTCAATCCAGTACACTAAATCAAACTACTGGTTACACAATCACTTTTACTGTAAGACTTGACTCTTCCACTGTAGTTGATACCTCCACAGCTGCTGCCCCAAGAGCTGCTTTTAGCGTAATTGCTGTAAGTAGTGATAAGAAGGGAATCGAGATTGGATTTAGACCTATGGCAATTTTTTCTCAGTCAGCTAGTTTTGGGATTGAGGCACAGACATCATCAGCAATTGACACGAACATTGCCAGAGATTATACACTTACAGTCTTTAATGACACCTATTCACTATCCAGTAGTGGAATGCCAATTATTAATGGTGGTTTGCAAAACTACGTTTTTAATCCCGCATTAAGTAGCCCTCCTCTTACGTTCAATCCTTATACAACAAGTAGTTTTCTGTTTTTTGGTGATGACACTGGGAAAGCGTCAGGAAGTTTTACACTTGGCTCTGTGAATCTAGATACCACACCAATACCGTTTGAGTTCTCACCGACTTATGGTTTGCTGGCTATAGGAACTGGGCTGGCAATTAAAAATTGGCGCAAAAAAGCAAGAGATAAGATCAAATAGAAGCATCACTTCTACTTAGGTGATATCTAACAATAAAAGTACCCGATTTATTAAAACCAAAATGTGGGTGTGCCGCGCTTCGCGCGGCACACCCACGGTAAAATCTTTTCAAGAAATCGCCTTAATGAAGTGATTTTGTAATGCTGTGTAAAGCATTTTATTTGTTGTCGTAAAGTTGCAGAAATCTGTTACATTTGGCTGAGATTAAAAAGTACTCTGGGTTCAGGATCTGAGATTGCTACTATGGCACAAAATCCGCTAGTCGAACAAGCCAAGCAAGGCAATATTAATGCGATCGCTTCGCTGATGAATCGGTTGCTAAAGTCACAAGGAATGTTAGCAAATGTCGAGCGTGAAGGTGATTGCTTAGAAATTTTAATCGAGTCTGATTTGCGATCGCTGAACGACGAAGTACGAATTCCGAAGCGACAAATATTAGTAGGAATGCTCAAAAAATGGTTTGTTACCCTTGAAGTTCAAACTGTTTCTAGCATCAAAATTTCTTGGCAGCAAACAGGCGCCGATCAACCTGCATGGACAGAGGAAATCTTTTTAGTCGAGCCTGCCAATCAAAATATTAATCAAGATATTAATCAAGATATTAGTCAAAATGGCGGAATAACTGAGCCACAAAAACGACCTAGAATACAACCTCTACCTGTATTCCCCTCACAATCTATGCATGAGAGTAATCTATCTAGCGATCGCTCCGTTAGCAAGAGTAATCCAGTCACACCCTCTCCTGACTTGGATGAAATGTTTGGAAAAATAAATTCATCTAGATCTTTACCAACTAACATTTCAGGTTTAACGCTAAGTTCTGATTTAGAAAACCCTAAATCCTTTCAAGACGAAGAGCTGCTTTTTTTTGCAGATGTGCCTCCAACTCCAGAACCCCAAGAACAGATCAGCAATTTTCAAGCTGAGCCACAATCTGAGCCACAATCTGAGCTAACATCTTCACCTAGCCGTCCTGCTTGGCAAACTTTAGTTAAAACCCCCAGTTTTGCGATTCAATTCCTGCAATATTGTGTTGTTTGCGCGATTATTATTCTTACAGTGCGGGGTCTCCATGCTGCTCTTGGCAACAGCAAAGCTCCAAAAGCGGCAACTCTAGCTCCTCAAACTATTCTGAGCTAATTATCGCGCCGCGCGCTGTCAATTATGATGGGAAAGATTGTTTAGAGAGGTTATTTTGCCAAATCCGTTGCATGTCTGTGTCACATTAGGTACTCGTCCAGAAGCAATTAAACTTGCACCTGTAATCCATTTATTTAGAAATCATCCTAAGTTCCTAACTTCAGTTGTGTTGACTGGACAACATCGCGAAATGGTTGCTCAGGTAATGCAATTATTTGATCTAAAAGCAGATTATGACTTAGGGATTATGCAACCCAAGCAGACGCTGACCCAGATTACCTGCAACAGCTTGATCGGCTTAGAGAAGTTATACAAAGAACTAAAACCAAATATTGTTTTAGTTCAAGGAGATACGACAACAGCTTTTGCGGCGGCTCTAGCAGCTTTTTATCAACAAATTCCAATCGGTCATGTAGAGGCCGGGCTTCGCACCGACAATCTATTTAATCCATTTCCTGAAGAAGCAAATCGCCGTCTGGTCTCACAAATTGCACAGATTCATTTTGCGCCCACTCTTGCTTCAGTTGACAATCTCCAAGGTTCTGGAGTGAAAACAGGAATCCACCATACGGGCAATACGGTCATTGATGCGCTGTTATATATTTCTGGGCGATCGCCTAAGTGTGAGATCCCAAAGCTAGACTGGGCAGCCCATCGCGTCATCCTAGCAACAGTGCATCGCCGTGAAAATTGGGGACAACCTTTAGAGCAAATTATTCAAGCATGGTTGCAATTATTAGCGGATTTTCCTGATGTAGCCTTAGTGCTACCTCTGCATCTTAATCCAGTAGTGCGAGAACCTTTAATAGCAAAGCTTGGCAATCATCCGCGTATTTTCTTGGTTGAGCCGCTGGATTATGAGCAGCTAGTCGGTGCAATGCAGAGATGCTACCTGATCATGAGCGACTCAGGTGGATTGCAAGAAGAAGCACCTAGTCTCGGTAAACCTGTTTTGGTATTACGTTCCACTACTGAACGTCCAGAGGCGATCGCTGCAGGTACAAGCAAACTTGTCGGCACTGAAACTGATAATATTGTGGCGGCTGCTTCGCTTTTATTAAGCGATCGCACAGCTTATGATCAAATGGCTAACGTCGCTAATCCATTTGGCGATGGTCAATCTAGTCAGCGAATCTTAGATATAGTTTATTCATTTTTAGCTGATTAATAAAAGTGCCAATAAAGTAAGATTTATTTTTAAAGCATTGCTAAACAAAGCTTTTACAAAAAATCTGGGTTTGGTTTGTTCTCAATCTGCTGTAAAAACTATTTGGATTTAATTAGAGAGCAGAACACTAGATCATGAATCAACTTTCTAGAAGAAAATTCCTTTCAACTTTTGGTGTGGCAGCAAGCACAGTATTGCTCAACAACTGTACATCCACATCTTTATCCAATGATCCATTTCCGCTTATTACTCGCACATCGGTTTCTGATATTCCTGAAATTCAATCTGTACGTCTAGGGATTATTCCATCGCTCGAAGTTGCCCCTCTATTAGTGGCGAAAAGCAAGAAACTATTTACTAAATATGGCATGACTGATGTTGAACTAGTTCCTTTCAAATCATGGCAAGAAATCTGCGATCGCACTAAGTTAGGTACTCAGTTAGGCACAAGCAATGATGGGCTTGATGGAGGACATTTCTATAGTCCTTTGCCTGAACTGCTCAACGAGGGAATGCTGAACCGATATACAGGTAAAACAGCAATGTATGTGCTGATGCGATTACATACTCATGGCGGCTATATTGTTGTTTCTAAAAGACTAAAGCCATTTGGAGTTAAACTTCAAAGCGCTCCGTTCTTTCCTTTTCAAGATATTGTCAAGCTATTTGGCAACTCAATGAATGGTGCGATTACAGAAACAGGTAGTAATTACGATCTATGGCTACGTTATTGGCTAGCATCAATTGATATTATTCCTAAACAAAATATAGATGTTCTCACAATTCCATTAGATGAAATTATTACTCAAGTTAAACAGAACAAAGCTGACTTACTATGTTTAGACAGTTGGCAGACGCTTCAATTAATAGAAGCTGATTTGGCAGATGCTGCGATCGCTACGCGCGAGATATGGCGTAACTATCCAGGCGAAATCATGGCTATGCGTGCAGATTGGGTGGACAAATATCCTATAGCGACTCAAGCTTTAATCCAAGGTGTTATGGAAGCTCAAATATGGTGTGACAATCCTGCAAATGCTAGAGAATTAAATAATCTTCTAGCATTTAGTTTCAGCGATAGTAATAATCTTTTCGATCAACCTGTGAAGATGTTTTCTCAGGTTTTCAAAAATAGTCCGAAACAGAAAGCTGGAATACCTTCACCTAATAATTCTATTAATTCTTCGATTAGTTCCGCTATTAAATACTGGTCAAATGATGGCATATCTGTCTCTTATCCATATAAAAGTCATGACCTCTGGTTTTTGACGGAGTATCAGAGATGGGGGCTATTACCTGCTTCTTTTACAACTAAAGAAACAATTGACGCCGTGAATCGCGAAGATTTATGGAAAAATGCTGCTAAAGCGATCGGTATTCCAGACACGAATATCCCAATTTCCACTTCACGCGGGATAGAAACTTTTTTTGACGGTTCCGCCTTCGATCCTAATAGTCCTGAAAAATATCTTTTAAAACTGAGATAAGTGAGCTGATACTAGGCGATCGCGTAGCGCAGAACACTGAAAAAATTATTATTTGATAACACAATTGTTAGATAAGATCCCAAATTATCTATAAAAACGCAATAAGCCTTAACTTCAAATAGCATCAAGAAATTTTAAAAGAAATTTTAAAAATATTAAAAAAAATATTGATGCATTACTCATTTGAAACCCATTTTTAGGTAACGAGATGAAATTCGAGACGCCCATTCAACAAGCTTGTTACGAAAAAATTCAACCTTGGTTGAACGAGTTATATGAACACGTATATTCTCCTCCCTATGATATGCCTGTATTTGTTTTACCTCTAGGCTCAGCGACAGCGACAGTTGAGGTTTTACCTTGGGGAAATACAGAAGCAATAATCTCTACTTGGTCTTATGTGGTTACAGGAGTAGAAATTACTCAAGATCTAATGAAATTTTTACTTCAAAAAAATTCTGAACTTCAATTTGGGGTTTTTAGCATTGACGATGATGGCGATATTCGCTTTCATGCAACCTTAGTTGGCTCAACTTGCGATCGCGACGAATTGCAAACTTCAGTATCTTCTGTACTCCAAACTGCTGATAAATATGACGATGCGATCGTCGAAGCTTGGGGTGGTGAAAGAGCCTTAGATCGAAGTCTTTAGAGAAAGAGTAACAAATTGCCCTCTTCTAGTTTGTGAGCGATTGCTGTAAACTTTTAAAGGCTTTAATATACGGTAAGTTGCAGTCGTGAATTTTCAAACAGAAACCCAACAAGACTGTTATCAAAAAGTAGCTGATTGGCTACCCGAGATTTGCGATCGCATATCTACCCCTTTTGCTAATAATCCTATCTTTAGCTTGCAGTTTGGTTCGGCAACTGTTCTTGTTGAAATACGTCCCTTTCGGCAAATAGAATCGATTATTTATATTTGGGCATATGTTGCAACTGAAGTAAAAATAAGTGATGAACTATTGTTGTTCCTGCTCAAACAAAATAATGTTTTCCGCTTCGGTGGCTTTAGTATGGCAGAGGACGGAGATATAAAATTTCATGTAACTTTACTCAGTGCTTCTTGTCAAAGTAATGAGTTTCAACTTGCCTTGACCGAAGTTTTAGAAAGTGCTGATCGCTATGATGATTTAATAGTTCAGCGTTGGGGTGGGAAACGAGCAGGGGACGGTTTGTTTGATGATTAAATTAATAATTTAAAATAACGTTTTGAGTAATGTTTTTACAGTTATCACAATTTAAACGCGATCGCCATCCACAACATCTTGCTGAAGTTGTGGCAACTTCAACAACTGAGTTTCTCGCTCAGTGTCTTGAACCTGAGAATTTAGATTTTCCATTGATGCCAGCTTTTGGTAGTTGGGTGAAGTCGCAACAAGATGAGAATAGCGACATCATCGCCTATGGCGTGGTTTATCATGCAACTACTGCACCAATTGATTCAGTTCATCGCGCTGTGGCTTTAGGATTGAGCCTCAAAGAGTTGCGCGAACAACAACCTCAGATTTTTGCGATGCTTCGTTCCGAAATTAAAGTTGTACTGGTCGGTTTTGGTTCAGTTGGAAATATCTATCAACATTTACCTGCCCAACCGCCGCAAATCCATCAAGCAGTTTATGCTTGTGAACAAGAAGAGATTGAGAACTTTACGGATGAGTTAAATTTTTTAAGAACTTTAGTCCAAATGACTAATGCGCCAGTTGATGAGTTGATTGCAGCGGTGTTACGCAATGTCTATCAAGTCCGCAAGTGCGATCGCAATTGGCTAGTCCAAGCAGGTCGCAAGCTCAGTCTGTTATTAAAAGATGATTACGATCGCCTAGGCGCAATTTTGGCACAAGTCCATCCTTGAAAGTAGTAATATTAACATTTTAGGATGACATACGACGCGGTGGGCAATATGGTTAGTTCGACCAAGGCAAATGGTGAGGTGATTACCTACGAATACAATGCAATGAATCGCTTGCTGAAGAAGGTTCTGCCCAGTGAAACCTTCTTGATGAGTTATGCGGCGATCGCTTGTTTTTAGGATGAGATTGCGATCGCGGTCATCAAATCTCATCAGGGTTTATGCCCAACGATCTTAAATATGCTGCTAATTTCTCTTTTTGCTGACGTTCTTGAATTGCGATTAAACGTTCTTGGTTAGCGACCGCCTCAGCCTTAGCCGCCCGTTCACGAGCAGTGGGATACCTCTTACCAGAGCGATCAAACCAATAGAGCCAATCTCTTTCCCAATCACCACGATCAGTGCGTGTACAGCCAATACCCAAATCAATCTCAGGCATCCATACCATTTCAACCCCATCT
>JBBRMK010000122.1:0-11101 GCA_038230875.1 Pseudanabaenales cyanobacterium | reverse complement strand
TTGGTCGTCGCATTAAGATTTCGGGCGCTCAATGGAACAGAGTAAATGTCCCTCAAGTTTTGAAACACCGCTGTGCCTATCTCAATGGCTTACTTAATCATTCTGAGTATTTATACTCAGTGCATAACTGAGATGCTCCCCCTTCCAACTCTTACTCCAAAAACTTGGCTGATATTCCCATTTTAAAATATGTCCGATCAATACCCCCAATCGATTGCGTAACTCTTGTTTTTGCTGCTTACCCAAAGATTCAATCTCCTCCACCAGATTTTTAATATCTAAATTTTCCCATTTCCCCAAAACTAATAATTCAGATTGCTGCTCTGTCCAAGCATAAAAATCTACCTCATACAAGTTAGACAGATCGAAATTTCGATCTGATTGATTGATGTCTATTTCAAATTCTGTTTCGAGCATCACTTACTCCTATGAGTTCGGTAAACTATGAAAAAGGTAAGCCAAACGCTTCACAAGCTTAACATGTTCATCCTGCTTACTTAAATCACCACAGAGATCAATCGTTGCCGCCGTAACTGTGCCGCCTTCGATTTTAAAAGTAGCGGGTTTAATCTCAGGCATGTCCGCAATTTGCGGATAAATCATCAACACATGAGGACATTTATAGCATTGAGCATAGGCATACATTTGATAAAAATCAGACTGCGAAATTCCCAACTTGCGATCGCCTTCCTTTAGTCGCTTATACTTCGTATCCACAAGCAAAGGAAAACTTCCATTTTGACGAATTACCAAATCAGGCTTTAGTTGAAAGACTTGATGATTATCGCTATTTCTTGCCAGATAACGCACTGCACCCGCTGACTGAGGCAACAACTCGCAATCCTGTAAATGCTGAGGCAATATTTCAAAGCGATGGCGATCAATAAAGCTGATTATAAACTCTTCAAAGAGCTTGTTCATATCCAGTGCAAAGGCAAACGTTTGAAAATTTCCACTGGATAACTGTAAGCTCTCATTTTCGAGGAATAAACGTGCCAAATTTAAAAGTGGTTCATAACGTTTATTTAGCCTTGTAATGCATATTAGATATAGATCTGCTATATTAAGCGCAGGCAATAAAGTCACCTCTTCCATCCATTGCTGTAACTCATGTAGCATCTGCCGATTATGGAAATTGCACGTTAACTGATAGAGCCTCTCCACCACATAGCGCAATACCCGATTCAGTTGATTGTCAGCAGTAAACTCATCATAGGTAACAGTAAATAAATGCTTGCGTTCAGGACGGCGCAACTGTTCGGTTAAGTTCCATTTCCCTTTCAGGACTGGCAAAGTATCACTCACCGATTGGTAATTACGAAAAGTCCCTCTTTGCCATTCTTCCAAAAGATTCGAGGCAAACAAGCGCGTCAAAATCTCAAACCAATCAAGATCCTGTTGTGATAAAGAGGCGATCGCATATTGCTTGATCTGTAGCTGATTTGTGTACTCCAGCATATATAGCAAATTACGAATTGCTTCATGCTTACGACTTTCAGGAGACTCAGACCGATACATCTTTGGCAAAACTTCTACAGTGCGATAGCCTAGTCGAAACACGCCTACATACTGCTTTGACTTGATTTCACGCTTGCCATTATGGATAACTGTCTCCAACGGACAATCACCAATTATTTTCTTTAAATTGGTGATCGCAGATTGCTCTCGTTCTGACCAATTAAAGCCAGAACTTACCTCATACTCAAATAATACTTGTTCCATCTGAATTTACTGGTTAAGGACGCGCTTCGCCGCGCCATAAAAAAGCTGGTTCTTTATTAAATCGCAGAACCCATAGCATAGACTAGGAAAATACAGCTTAATGTTTGCGAGTTTAGAATGTATTTAGTTGATTCAGGTTTCATCGCAAAACACTGTAATATCTGTGCCTATCTATAAATTTGTGAGACAAGCGATCGCATACTCAAGAATTTTAGGACTTACGCAATTGAGGCGAAAACCCTTGGTTTTTCGTTAAGAATTCAACTCTGAAACAACGATGTTTCGTCAAAATACGTAAGTCCTAAATTTATAAAAGGCGATCGCTAGCCTGTTATAACATCAGCCTATGAGTTATAGTCATAAAATCTCCAAGAGAGGTTAAAGCAGTGTTATTTCCACAGCCTCAATCCAAAGCAGTGTCAATACCAGAACTAGGCGATTATCTCGATAAAAATCAGGCTTCTACCTCAGCAAATCCCCAAATAGAGCGATTACTGTCAGAGATCGCAGATCGATTAATACAAGAATTCTCCCCAGAAAAGATCTTTTTATTTGGTTCTCATGTTTGGGGAACTCCCAACGAAGACAGTGATCTAGACTTGTTAGTTATTGTTTCCCATAGTAAATTATCTCCACCTAAGCGTTCCTCAATAGCCTATCGATGTCTAAGAAGTATTCCCTATCCCTTAGACATTCTCGTAAGAACACGCCAAGAAATAGACAAATTCGCACAAGTCCCTATGTCTCTAGAACATAAAATTTTATTTAAGGGAAAATGCATCTATGGATAGTCAAGAGGAACTGGTAAGCAATTGGCTGATCAAGGCAAGGCATGATTTGCTAGCTGCCAAAAAGTTGAGTAGTGAGCAAGAAATTTACGGAGATATTGCCATCTATCACTGCCAGCAATCAGCCGAAAAAGCAATCAAAGGCTTCTTGATTTTACACAATCAGATCTTTCCCAGAACTCACGATATTCGGTTACTCATACAGTTAGCGATCAAAATTAATCCTATCTTTGAGGCGTATCAAGAAACATCAGAAGTATTAACGCCCTATGCTACAGAGTTTCGTTATCCTAGTGATGTAATGGAACCAACATCAGAAGAATTAGAAAACGCACTAAACAAAGCAGACGAGCTTTTTAATTTCGTTATTTCTCTATTACCTGATGAGATTAAAGAGTCAGCGACAGGTTAAACCTCTGAGCGATCGCATACTCAAGAATTTATAAAAGGCGATCGCAATGGTTAGCCAAGAATTAAAATTTTCTAAAATTTGGCTTAATGAGTAATAATGCTCATCGTTAACACATCTCGTCTGAGCGACCTGTAGTAAACTGACTTATTAAAAGGATCTCTACAATAAACTTTGCGTTCAACCGCGACCTATGGACTTTGCATATCAATACGCATGGCTAATTCCCCTGCTGCCACTTGCCGCAGCAGTGATTATCGGCACAGGGCTGATTACCTTTAACAAATCCACTAATAAATTGCGATCGCTCTGGTCAATCCTTAGCGTATCTGCCACAGGCGGCGCAATGGTGATGGCTGTTAACTTACTCTGGAGTCAGATCCAAGGACACGATCCTTATCTGTATACATTTGAGTGGGCGCAAGCAGGTACTTTTCATCTAAACATGGGTTTTGTGATCGATCACCTTACCGCCATGATGCTGGTTATCGTCACCACTGTCGCTTTTTTGGTGCAAATCTACACCGATGGCTACATGGCGCACGATCCCAGCTATGTCAGATTTTATGCTTACCTAAGTTTATTTACTTCTTCAATGTTGGGCTTAGTAATCAGCCCCAACTTAGTCCAGATTTACATTTTCTGGGAACTAGTGGGGATGTGTTCCTACTTGCTGATTGGCTTTTGGTTTGATCGCAAAGGAGCCGCCGATGCTTGCCAAAAAGCCTTCGTTACTAACCGAGTCGGTGACTTCGGGCTATTACTTGGCTTGCTTGGTTTGTATTGGGCAACAGGTACGTTTGAATTCACCGAAATGGGAGCAAAATTGACTGAATTGGTTGAGTCTGGCTCCTTAAGCGTTGGACTCGCCACCTTATTTGCGATTCTCGTATTCATGGGACCAGCCGCCAAATCTGCTCAATTCCCGCTCCATGTATGGCTACCCGATGCAATGGAAGGACCCACACCTATTTCGGCATTAATCCACGCGGCAACAATGGTCGCGGCTGGTGTATTCCTAATTGCGAGGATGTTTCCTGTTTTCGAGGAAATCCCTGCGGTGATGAATACGATCGCTTGGACAGGTGCATTCACTGCATTTCTAGGCGCAAGTATTGCCGTTACTCAAAATGACATCAAAAAAGGTTTAGCCTATTCCACCGTTTCCCAATTGGGATATATGGTGATGGGCATGGGTGTAGGCGCATATGGAGCAGGTTTATTCCACCTGATGACCCATGCTTATTTCAAAGCGATGATGTTCCTCGGTTCTGGTTCCGTCATTCATGGCATGGAAGAAGTCGTCGGACATGATCCCGATGTTGCTCAAGATATGCGCGTGATGGGTGGTTTACGTAAATATATGCCGATTACAGCGATTACCTTCTTCATCGGTACATTAGCGATTAGCGGTATTCCTCCCTTCGCTGGTTTCTGGTCAAAGGATGAAATTCTTGCTTCCACTTTCAGAGCCAATCCTATTCTCTGGGCGATTGGATTTCTAACCGCAGGACTCACCGCTTTCTATATGTTCCGTATGTACTTCACCACTTTTGAAGGTGATTTTCGCGGTACTGACAAGAAACTCTTGGCAATGGTCAAAGCCGAAAACTCGGTTGGGAAAGAAGTTCAAGCTGAAGATTCTCATGGTCATCATCACGCCAGCAAGCCCCATGAATCGCCAATTACGATGACCTTTCCTCTGATGGCATTGGCGATTCCTTCAATGCTAATCGGTTTAGTTGGTACGCCTTTGGGTAATTACTTTGAGTACTTTATCCATGCTCCATCCGAGAAAATCATGGAAGTTCCCGCTGAAGGCTTCACACCTGAGTTTCTGTTAATGGCTGGAAGTTCTGTCGGTATTGGTTTGATTGGGATTTCACTCGCGATCTTAATGTATTTGCAAAAGAAAATCGATCCCAGTGCGATCGCCAAATCTATCGAACCAATCTATAAGCTCTCGAAGAACAAATGGTACATTGACGAAATTTACAACGCTGTTTTTGTGATTGGCTCCCGCCGACTAGCTCGTCAAGTGCTAGAAGTCGATGCCAAAATCGTTGATGGTGTGGTTAACTTGGCCGGTTTTGTAACTGTAGTAAGTGGCGAAGGCTTGAAATACTTTGAAAATGGTAAAGCGCAATTTTACGCCCTTGTCATTTTCATCGGTGTTCTCGGTTTTGTAATTGCTACTTCGATTCAACTAAATTAATAATTAAATTAATTAATCGCGATCGCCTATTGATTTTGATTAAATCTTAATTAATAGGCGATCGCTGTTTTTCACTAATGTTTTTCACTAAATTTTCGAGAACAAATCTAAATCAATATCAATATTCCATAAAATATCAGCATAGTGTTGCTAAATGCCATTAATGTGGGTAGTCTGAGTTAACTAAACTCATTTCATAGGCGCTTTAATGAAGAGAAATCGATTTTGGGTAGCCATTTGTCTCAGTTTTTTCCTTGTTCTAATTTCTCATCCCTTTATCGAGAAATTTTCTCCCATTTCAGCGCAAGTTATTACTGCTCCTTCGCCCTTTTTTGTACCTGTTAATAACTTAAATTCCGAATTACAACCCTTTGACGAAGTAATCAAGGATTATGAAAAGTTAACGGGACTATTTACTCTCTATCGCCATCCAGAAACTGGCAAAGTATTTGCTGAAATCAGCTCCGAACAACTTGATCGCAACTTTCTCGCAGTGATGACCCTCGAATCTGGGTTAGGCGAGCGCGGCATCTATCGCGGTATTCCCTTAAACGATTTGATGTTCAACTTTCGGCGTTTAAATAATAATTTGCAATTTGTGGTTCCTAACACAAACTTTCGCGCTCAGCTAGGCGATCCACAAGAGCGATCGCTTAATCAATCATTTAGTGATTCAGTTCTAGTGTCGCTTCCAATTCGCAGTATTCATCCTAAAAATAAATCTTTTTTAATTGATTTAGAGCCTTTGATCGTAAGTGATGTTCTATCCAATCTCAGTAAAACCCTGAGTAGGCGGATTGGTTCTCCCTTCATGCCAGATCCTAGTAAATCCTATCTCAGTAAAGCTCAGGCATTTCCCCAAAACATTGAGTTAGAATCTGTATTTGGCTTTATGGGTGGATCGTTCCCAAAAGAAAGATTTAATGCTCCCGACTTAGATACTCTGTCTGACAGCAGTGCTTTTACCCTCAAAGTCCGCTATAGCTTTTCACAAATCCCATTTCAAAATGGCTATCGTCCCCGTCTTGCCGATGAACGAGTTGGCTATTTTGTCACGGCTTATCAAGATGTTTCTAAAAATACTGCCAAAACTCCATTTGTACGCTATATCAATCGTTGGCATTTAGAAAAGCAAAGTCCCAATGAGCCAATCTCTTCACCAAAACAACCAATCACCTTTTGGATTGAGAACACTGTTCCCTTAGAATATCGCACGGCAGTTCGAGAAGGTGCTTTGATGTGGAATAGCGCTTTTGAGAAGATTGGATTTAAAGATGCGATCGTTATCAAACAAATGCCTGATCGCGCGGACTGGGACCCCGCCGATATTCGCTATAACACGATTCGTTGGTTTAACTCGATTGATGCTTTCTACGCGATGGGACCATCGCGCACTAATCCTTTAACAGGGCAGATTTTAGATGCCGATATTATTATTGATAGTAATTTGATTCGGGCGATCAAAGAGGATTATGGAAGTACTGCTCAACAAAATAGTTTTCAAAATTTGCCTTTGCTCTCACGCTTAACTGGCAATCCGAATCGATGCAGCTACAGTATGGATTCCCGTCGTCTACGCTATGACCAACAGGCGATCGCGCTTTTCAAAAACCAAGCTCTTGATCGTTCGCTCAATCAGTCAAGCTCAACGGCAACTAATTCAAATCATAATTTATTCATGTCAAGCGCTAATGATTTATGTTATGGCATGGAAGCAGTCGAACAGTTTAAATTAGGAGCGATGTCTCTCTCTCTATTTGAGAATATTTTGCCGAGTAGCGATCGCATGAAAGACTATATAAATCAGTTTGTGCGTGAAGTCACCGCTCATGAAGTCGGACATACCTTGGGCTTGCGGCATAACTTTCATGGTAGTTCGATGCTTTCTCCAGCCGAGTTGAACAATCCTGAAATTACCCGTGAACGTGGTTTAGTGGCTTCAGTAATGGATTACAATGGCGTGAATCTTGCTCCACAGGGAACTAAGCAAGGCGAATTCTTTACTAGCAAGGTTGGTGCTTATGACAATTGGGCGATCGCCTATGGATATACACCAATGAATGCGATCGTTCCCTCTGGTGAACTTAAAGATTTAGAAAAAATTGCCAGCCTTGCACCCCAACCAGAGTTAGCATATGCACCAGATGAGGATCAGTCGGCTGGACTCGACCCACTTATACAAGCTCATGATTTGAGCAACGATCTAGTTACCTATGCACAGTGGCAGTTTGACAATGCTCGTCTCATGTGGAACCGCATCGAAAAGCGCTACCCTGGCAAAGGGGTAAGTTTCAATGACACTAGCATTGCTTTTAACCAAGTTTTTAACCATTACGCTGCTAACTTATTTTCATTAGTTTCCTATGTTGGCGGTCAATCGTTTAACCGTTATCGCTCTGGCGATGCCGTCGGTAGGCTGCCCTTTGAGCCAGTGCCTGTGACCAAGCAACGTGAAGCCCTTGCCACAATTCAAAAAAATCTCTTTGCTGCTGATGCTCTAAATTTTTCACCAACTCTGCTCAATAAACTTGCCCCATCACGGTGGAATCACTGGGGAACTTCTCCTAAATTCTATTCTCTCGACTATCCAATTCACGATCACATTTTATCATTACAAACTTTTGTCTTGAGCGATTTACTTTCTTCAGATCGACTACAAAGACTGCGAGATACTGAACTCAAAACTGCAACGGGCGAAGCTTTAACCCTGCCTGAATTGTTTGATAATTTGCTGCAAAGTATTTGGACAGAAGTCTTGCCAACAACTGATGGTTTAATCCAAATATCTAGTCTGCGCCGATCGCTTCAGCGTCAGCACATGAATTTATTAATCAACTTGGCTTTACGCAATCGCCTCTCTCCTGAAAAAATTGATAACTTCCTCGATTTACTCGTCGGCTTGCAAACCATAAATCCGCCTGAAGATGCCCGAACCCTTGCATGGTATCAACTCCGACAACTACGAGATCGCCTTGCTAATGTCCTACGCGATCGCAATGACAAACTGGATATTTATACTAAGGCTCATCTTGAAGAAGCCAGCGATAGAGTTGCCAAAGCAATCGATGCAAGATTGCAAGCTCAATAAGATTTGGAGCCAAAAAACGGATAAAATAGAGTTACTTATACTTTTTTGATACTTGTCTTATGACACTAAACAAAGTTCACCTTGTTGGACGAGCAGGACGTGATCCTGAAGTCAAATACTTTGAGTCTGGCAAAGTGGTCTGTAACTTTGCGATCGCAGTTAACCGCAATACTAGTAACCGTGACGATCCTCCCGATTGGTTTGATTTAGAAGTTTGGGACAAAACCGCCGAAGTTGCGGCAAACTACGTCAAAAAAGGAAGTTTAATCGGTATCTCTGGATCGCTCAAATTTGATCGCTGGAATGACAAAACCACAGGCGATGAAAGGCAAAAGCCAGTAATTCGAGTAGATCGACTAGAATTACTAGGCTCTCGGAAAGACAATGAAACGGCAGGCAGTAGCAGCGGCTACGACGACGATTTCTAAATCAAAAAGCCTTGCGAAGCAAGGCTTTTTAGTTTTCTTAGTTCGGTTAAATACGGTTTTCCGACTTAAAACTTCGCGATCGCATCGGTAAGAATATATCAAGCGAATATAGATATTAGGAAAGCAAACATGTTTAACCTTGGTGAACTTAACTCTAGTAATAACCTTTTACTTGATTATCTAAAAAATCAATCACCTGAAACGTTGGCGACAGTCGCGCAGTCTGTCAGTCCTGAAGTTCAGCAAATCGTTAACCAAAATATTCAAAACTTGGTTGGCATGTTGCCACCACCACATTTTAATGTCAGCATCTCCACTGATCGAGAGAACTTAGCAAATTTGATCGGCTCAGCGATGATGACAGGCTACTTCATTCGCCAAATGGAAATCAGAATGCAGCTAGACCACTCCTTAGCCAACAATTAAAAAAAGGTTCGCGCCAAGCGCGAACCTTTTTTTTATGAATCTATAATCGAAATAGACTTTACATTTCTTTTCGATTTCGAGAACTTCTGCCTTTTTCAGCATGACTATGAAAACGAATACCTAAAAACACATCATATAAAAAACCACCTAAATCGGGCATTTTAAAAATCCCTAAGGTCTGCGGTGAGCCATTAGCATCAAGAAGCGGCTTCATTTGATAATAAGCTTTCTCATAATAATACCAAGGCACATTTGGCCATAAATGATGAACTAGGTGATAATTTTGACCTAGCAACAGGATATTGAGCAGCCAACTTGGATAAACTCTGGCATTCTTCCAGCGCGATCGCTCTACAAACGGACGATGCGGAAGATAGTCAAAGAACAATCCCAACATCAACCCCATTACGGCGGCTGGAACAAACCAGAAGTTCAGCATATAGCCAAGAAATCCCCAGTAATAGCCGACAACAATCATCGCAATCACCAGCGCTCGACTGATCGCCCATTCTAGCAATTCATACTTACGCCACAAGCGACGCTGGAAAAAGAAAATTTCGTGATAGAAAAAGCGGGCAGCAATTAACCACAACGGGCCACCTGTCGAAACAAAGTGGTCAGGATCATCCTCTTCATCATTTACATGGGCATGGTGCTGCATGTGAACGCGTGTGAATACGGGGAATACAAATCCTTGGAATATTGCCGCAATATGTCCAATTGCCGCGTTGACAATCCGATTAGGGTGAGCTACACCATGACAAGCATCGTGAATTACTGTTCCTAGTACATATAGCGATGAAAAATTACAAACAAATACGACCCAGTCCGCCCAGCCCCATACCCAATAACCTGTAGTCGAGGCTGTTGCTAAAACTATCGAACTCAGTAGCAGTAGTATTGTCGGATTAAATCCCTGCGCTGCACCCATCAGACTGATTGGAACAGTTGGGGCTTTGACCTGCTGCTGCATTGTGTCACTCCTTACTCAGTTTCTTATCTCTATTTATAATGCAATACGCTTGTTTAACTAAACCTAGATTGCTTATGACAACCTGCATGTCGCAACAAGGCACAAAAAACAAATTGTTGAGTTTTATTACGTTTTTTATTATTACCTATGCTACCGATAATAGAGCGCGATCGCAACTTTGATTTTGAAAAGATCGTTATAAAATCATCTTTTGTAAAAAACCAGCAATCTTAAGGAGTTTAGGTAGACTTTACTTTGTACTAACTGGTCGTGACAATCTTGAAATTATTGTGACAAAACTTCAGCGACACCAAAGATAAGGCGAAAATAATCAGAATAATAACCAAGGTCGTTACGCCGATAGTTACGACATCTTAGGAGATAAAGATGATAAATGCTTGGCTAGCGATCGCGGTAATCGCATTTGCTCTGGGCTTGATTATAAACATACTGTTCCCCACTGATAACAAATGGTTTATGAAGTTGCGCCGCCCTCGCTGGTTGACCTTTGAGAAAGCTATTCCTCCAATCTGGATACTCATCTTTATTTGTGGCATCACATCCGCCGCATTCCTATGGATAGCCCAACCCGCCACAACTAATACGTGGTTGCTTATGGCAGGTTATGGCATAGTCGAAATTGCGATTTTGTCATACACTCCCGTCATGACCCGCTTGCGAAATGTTAGGGCAGGTGTGATTGCGGGAGCGGTGGGCTTTGGATTAGGAGTGATTTTAACGACTCAAGTTTGGCAAATTTCTAACCAAGCAGGATGGTTATTACTACCCTATTTGCTATGGAGTCCGATTGGTACATATGTAACATGGGTAATGGCAAGGCTAAATCCACCAGAAATTTAGTAATCATCCAAAAAGTTTAATTTATCGTAATACAAATAAATAAGTGAAAATTTGATCATGACAGTCAAGCATCTACAAATTCTTCGTCAACACAATTCATCCATAAATCAAACTTTTGAAAAAGATGGTGAAGATGTTATTCAAGGATTAATAAAAACACCTAAGAGTTTGCCGCCAAAATATTTTTATGA
>JBBRMK010000121.1:0-11544 GCA_038230875.1 Pseudanabaenales cyanobacterium | reverse complement strand
ACTAAAATTTAAGCTCAAAACATCAGTTGAATTACTTTTAAAAGATCGTACTAATTGAATTTCGCGATTTAATTCCCTAATTTGCCCCCCAATTTGCCCCGCAATTTGCCATAACTTCACAGTTTGATCACTTCCCGATGTTGCCAGTTGCTTGCCATCAGGATGAAAACTAACTCGATAAACCGCATTGTCATTAGCGATCGCATTTGCTAATAATTTACCTTGTAAATCCCAAAGTGAAATCATTGTCTTTTTAGCGGTAACAATCAAATTTCCATCTGGGCTAAAATTTACATCTTGAATAGGTTCAACTTGATTATTTTTATTATTATTTTTTAGGCTGCTTTCGCTGCCATTTGGACTAAAAGTCACAAGTTCGATACCGCGATCGCTATCCCAAAGTTTTGCAGTTCCATCGCTACTACCTGTAAGCAACATTTTGCCGTTAGGATGAAAACTGACTCTAGTGACATCATCTTGATGAGCATAAAACTTGCTAATCAATTTACCAGTTTGAATATCCCAAATTCGGACACTTTTGCCTTTACCTACCGATGCAAGTCGTTTACCATCAGGGCTAAAACTTAAGCCTCGGACATACTTAACATGAAACCCGACTAAACGCGAGATTAACTTGCCATTACTTTGAAACAGATACACACCACCGTCATAGCTGCCAGAAGCGATGATATTTCCATCAGGACTAAATTTTGCCACATAAAATGGAGAATCCATTTTGATCGGGTTAAATCGATAACGTTCCCGAATATTGTAGACAAGTTTTTGCAGAGTTTCAAGAGTTAATTTAGTAATCTTATCTTTATCTTTTCCTGCATCGATAGAATCTAACTTTTTCGCGGATTGAACAACTGTAGTCAGCGCTTCTAACTGACGATTGAGCAAAAAGCTAGAGTTTGCCGAAGAAATTAATGCTTGAATTTCACCCAATTCAGCGAGTTTACGTTGACGATTGGCTTGAAAAGCTAGCCCCGCCATTACAAATAATCCTACTACTGTACCAATCAATGCGAACTTATTGAGACGATTGAGATTCGCTTGGCTACGTTGGGCTGAGGATTGAACTTTTCGCAATTCAGCCCGTAAGCCTTCTTCTTGGTTAATCCGAATAAATGGAACTAGGTAATCATGGATAAGTTGATAGCGATTGCTAGAAACTTCTGGGAGTTGGAAGACTAACCCCGATCCAATTAAAACTTCTAAGACCAAATCTAGATCAGCAGTATTGCTGGAGTAAGATAAGAGCCCTGTCCGCAAATCATTGTAAGTACGCAATGGTCGTTTGCCTTGCTCATCAGTAAGCAAAATCAGTACTTGTTGAGCGATAAAAGCCGCATGACCACAAGCTTTGACTACTTCTTCAACCGATTGTTCAACAAGTCGTTGTTTGCCTCCAGCCGCATGATAGGCTCCGAGGCTCGTGATGTTGCGGTCTTGAAGCTGAGAGCCAACTAATTGCAGTTCGATAGGACGCACAGAGCCGCGATCGCTTGCTAAATCTCGGACTAACTCATCAATTAAAGCGGGCTGAAGGGGAAAGTTAGCATGTTCAGTAAGATTTTCGATCAAGGACTTGGCATCAGATGGAGAGAGATTGCCGAGAGCATAACGAAAGTTGCGGCTGAGAATATCGATATCAGCACGCTCAGATTCTAGGGCTAACAGTAAATGTAGATAGTCTTCGCGGATTGAAACCACTAATTTCAGGGCAGGAATTTTTAAACAATTTTGCCAAAAATCGATAAAAGCTTGCCTTTCTGGTAGTTGTGGATAAGTAAAAAAGAATTCTTCAAATTGATCGAAGACAAGAATGATCTGCGTGCCATGAGCCGCTAATTGTTTAAATTTATGGAGTAGGTTTGACGCATCGCGATCGCCTGTACGAGATGGAAATATTTTACTGCGCTTAACTTGCTCCCTTAGATCAGGGTTTAAACGATCAGGGTTTAAACGATCAGGATTTAAACGATCATGATTTAAATCCTGACTTTTAGTCAGCGCATCCAGAATCGCATTGCTCCAATCTGTATAAACACGAATCTTAATCGGCAGTAATTTTTGTCCTGTCAGCGATCGCTGCAATAGCATCGGCACAAGTCCTGCATTTACTAGTGAACTTTTACCGACGCCAGACTCACCATGAATTACGGTCAGGTGATGATCTATCGAAAGAATCCGCTCCACTAAGCGCTCTACATCTTGAGCTCGTCCCGAAGCAGCAATTTCGCTGGTATTAATATTAAATTTACTGACATCTAGCTCGGCAATATTTGGATGCGGCGAAGTCTGTTTCGGCTTCAAAATCCCCGCGCCGATAAACGCTCTTAACCCGTATTGCTGCTCTAGCGATCGCTGTTTTTTTCGGGTTTTAAAAGCTTCAATATAGCGTCCTTGAGCAAAAGCAATTTCATGAAAAGTATCGAGTAACCGAATATACAGCTTAGGTTCATAACTAAGATTGAAATTAGCGATCGTCGATTCTACTAAGTTTGAGGCTAACTCTAGTTCATCAAGCTGAAGATAGCTCTGAGTTAGTAATAATTGATATTGCCCTAATTGAATCTGATGCAAGCGTTGCCAATTGTGAGCAAGGTTAGGATCATCAAAAACTGGAACTTGCTCTAAAATAGATAGCGCGTATTCTGAGTACTCTCTGACCTGAAGCCATTCTTTTCTTTCTACAGCGATTTTGGCTAAATATCCATAGTCTTGAGCAAGTTCGAGAGGCATCTGTTGATGTAATGGCAAAAGCGATTCTATCCATTTTTTTAGTTCTCGCCATTGCCCTAATTGCTCTAGAACACCGCTATAAGCGCGACCGTATTTAGCAATTAAATCATCTCGATCCGCTTTTTTAAACGCAGCTGTCGCTTCTATAAAAAACTTTTTTGCTTTGACCCAAGAAGCACGCGCCTGCCTGCCATTCGTAAAAGAATGATGCCACCATAAATTTCCTAAATAGAATAAGACGATGCCACTTTCAATTTGCAAATTCGCCGTTTGCCAGTAAGCAAGACTGCACTGATAGTATATTTGCGATACGCTATGCACTTCGCCTTGAGATTCTTCATAAACTTCCCTAACCGATGCATCAGAAGATCGCCACATCAAACGTCCTAGCACAAAGTCTAATTTTGCTTCTAACTCTGGGGAAATATTTTGATGATCATTATGATTATCTTTGTAGTGAGCAACTCTGAGTTCTCGTCGGGCAGTTTCTAATTCATTGTAAGAGAATGATTCGCGATCAGCATCGATTTTAGTGTCTTGCCAAAACAAGGGAACCTGCGGATCTTTAGCGATCGCAAACAATCGATCTATTTGTTGATAAACTTCGTAAGTTAGCTCAACTGCTGACAACTCAAATTTGATCGGTGGAGCCGCTAAATTTGCCAACTCAGGAGCGGTTTTCCAAAATTGTTGAAGTTCGTAATCAGTCAACCATAAAACCAGTGGACACTTGAGTTTATGCTTGAGGCGATCGCGAAATAGATTGACATCTAAAAATAAATTGTCTAAGCCTTCTAAATTTGCAGTCCTAGTTTGCTCTAACTTCCAACACATCAAAGCTGGAATATGCTCAGTTTCTTCGTCTCGCCAGAAATTTTGCAAATTCCCATACAGAGTCTCCTCGGATTCGCGCCACCAGATTTCACGACAGCGCAATCCAGTTTTTGCGGCAAGTGCAATCAATATTTTTTGTCTGAGACGGTGATAATTGCAGTTGACAATAATCAGGGAAAAATGTCCCTGAAAAAGATTGATCGCTCTAGCCAAAATATCTAGCGATCGCTCATTGAGAGAATCTACATTTTCTAATTGCTTAATGATCGACTGTTCGACCTGAACCACTTCTACTGTTTAATCGCTATGGCGATACTCAAATCTACACAGACATACTACTACATAGACACTTTGAGAAATGCAGCTACTTTCTTCCTAGCGAAAGATTAGCATTGCTAGACATAGTAAAAAACCGCTACAATCATTAAAAATTGTAAAGATTTTTTGTAATTATGTAGGACTTACGCACTTGCCCTGCAATAAATTGCGGGCTAAAAGCTTAAACCTGTTGAAACAGGTTGATTTGAGGCTTTTTTTAGTCAGTTTTAACTGACTTGAGCTTTGAGCCAAGAACTTTAGTTCTTGGTTGATTTGCGTAAGTCCTACTAATATAAGTATTCCGTAAATGTGTCCCAGATGTACCGCATTCATGTTGAAAACCGAAGTTTTCAACATGGACGCAAAAAAAACCAAAGCGGGGCTTCGCGCTGCGACCCTCTAAAATAACTATGGGCTTCATCTTAGACGCGGTATAACAATTAGGCGATTTCTTGAAAAGATTTTACCGTGAGTGTGCCGCGCTTCGCGCGGCACACTCACATTTTGGTTTTAATAAATCGGGTACTTTTATTGTTAGATATCACCTTATCTAAGCAATTATTATCTAAGCAGAAATTAAGTGCTTAAGCATCGGTGAACTCTGTCAATAAATCTAAGGCTTCTTGTTCATGTTGACCCTTAAGTAAACTCTGTAATGCCAAAATCGCGGTTTCTTTGACAGTCTGGTTTGAATTTTGCAAGGCTTGACGAATGACATTGAGCAGTACATCTTGGCGATCGCTTTCCATCAAGACTGACAAGATCGTTTGACGGGTAAGCCAATTGTGATTACGCTCAAATAAATTTTGCAGTAATGGTATAGCGCGATCGCCAAACTCAAAAAGCGTATCAGCAAGCTCTGCCAATACATTGTCATCATGCTCATGCTCTAATAGATTTGCTAACACTTGAAATGACTCGTCGGTGCGATGATTGCCCAAACCCATCACAGCAAATCGACGGCATAAAAAATCTGAGCTTGAAACAAAGCTTTGCAAAATTGGTACGGCAATGTCTGACGGGCATTTCGCTAACTCATCTAAGGCTGTTTTGCGATCAAAAACAGAACTACTATGGAATAAAAACTCTAATTGGGCTTGGCGATCGCTATCCATTATTCTGTTGCTCCTGCACAAAAAATTCAACTAGGGTGTTAAAAAAGTTTCTGATCTCCCTAGTCTAAATTAAGATTAGCGCCGTTATCCAAGTAGACTGATTTAGATAATAAAAGTAAATAGCAATAATTTTAGTTAGCGGTTTGCCAAATAAATGTATTGTTTAAATATTCAGTTTTACTAGTCCCTATAATGCTCAGCATTTCTGACAAAATTTTAGAGAAAGGAAGTAGCAATTAATATGGGGCGATTAGGAGTTTTACTGCTGAACCTTGGTGGGCCAGACAATTTAGAGGATGTCCGCCCATTTTTGTATAACTTATTTTCTGACCCAGAAATTATTCGTCTACCTTCTCCATTATTGCAAGCACCTTTAGCTTGGCTAATTTCCACCCTGCGCTCCAAGAAATCTCAAGAAAATTACAAGAAAATCGGTGGCGGTTCCCCACTACGGCGTATTACTGAAGCTCAAGGTGCTGCCTTGCGATCGCAGCTTCAGCAAAATGGACACGATGTTAATGTCTATATCGGAATGAGGTATTGGAATCCCTTCACCGAAGAAGCGATCGCCCAAATCAAACAGGACAAGATCGAAGAATTAGTTGTTTTGCCTTTATATCCACAATTTTCAATTAGTACTACAGGTTCTAGTTTTCGATTACTGGATCGCATTTGGCAAGCCGATCCCGAACTACAAAAAATTAAATATACTGTTGTGCCTTCTTGGTATGACAACACAGGCTATTTACAATCAATGGCAAACCTAATTGAGAAAACACTCGAAAAAGTTAAAAATCCTAGCGAAGCCCATGTCTTCTTTAGCGCCCATGGTGTACCTGTTAGCTATATCGAAGAAGCAGGTGATCCTTACCAAAAAGAAATAGAATCTTGCGCGGCGCTAATTATGGGTAAGCTTAATCGCTCAAATCCTTACAAACTTGCTTACCAAAGCCGAGTTGGCCCCGTCGAATGGTTGCAACCTTATACAGATGTAGCGATCAAAGAACTTGCAGAACAAGGCGTAAAAGAACTAGTTGTAGTGCCAATTAGCTTTGTCTCAGAACATATCGAAACTCTCGAAGAAATCGATATGGAATATCGAGAAATCGCCGAACACGCTGGTATTGAGACATTTGCGCGAGTACCTGCGCCTGACACCGACCCAACTTTTATTCAAGCGTTAGCTGATATTGTCGTCAAAGCTTTAAGCGATCGCCCAATTCTCTTCACGGAAACTATTCAACCTCAAAAAAACACCAAACTCTATCCTCAAGAACGTTGGGAATGGGGGATGACCCCTTCTGCCGAAGTTTGGAATGGTCGCTTGGCAATGTTAGGTTTCCTAATCCTGCTCCTAGAGCTATGGCTAGGACGAGGACAATTTTTACAATAAAAAAAGTAAAAAAGAGAGGATATGCAAAGCATATCCTCTCTTTTTTTCTGCATTAAGGAGATTTATTAGAAAGATTTTACCGTGGTTGTGCCACGCGAAGCGCGGCACAACCACATCTTGGTTTTAATAAATCGGGTACTTTTATTGTTAGAGATCACCTAAGTTAGGTTACAGCTTTTGATTCACGGCGAACAGAATCATTTTCTTTTGGTTCACCCTTGATCTTTGTGATTAAAGAATTCCAGCCAAACTTAGTTAAAGCGACAAACCAGTTTCCTTCTAGCTCACGGAACATAGCCATGTTCATATGAAATGAGTCATTCGCTTCAGCAACAATCCGCTCAGCAGTTGTCGCATCTATAGGCAAAGTGTCAAGAGCTTCACGATAACGCTTTTTAAATTCGCCATGATTACGAATATCATCAAACTCATAAAAAGCAGTACCGTTGTCATCCTGTAAACCCATCGCCTCTTTAGCGATTTTTTTCAAGATTTGACCACCAGACAGATCGCCCATGTAACGAGTGTAAGCATGAGCAACTAGTAACACAGGATCATTAGCCGAAATTTCACGTATACGCGCAAGATACTTTTCGCAGGCAGGGGTAGGCTTAAACTCTTCACGCCAATTTGCACCAAAGTAAAACAACATATCGAGTTCTAGACTCTTTTCACGCCACAATTCACGATAGTAAAGCTTGCTTAGAACTGGATCATTTTTATGAACTTCAAACTCAGCTTCGAGGGCCTTATAAACAAAGTAAAGGTTGCCTACGAGTCTGCTATATGAAGTCTTGTCAACCACGCCTTTTAAAAAGCATTTAATAAAATCGGTACTCTCAGCCGCCGAGTGAGATTTTTGTGTGCCTACACGCAATAGCGTTGCCAAACCTTGACTCATGGGTTCTCCTAAACTTTTTTAAATAAAAATGTTACTGAGTACGACGTGTGGCACAAAGCACTACACATCACACATTTTAAATAGATAATAAAATTGCAATAAAAGCGATTCTTAAGAATATATTTGGGATAAATAAATGAAATTAATCAAATAAGATTGCAGATTAATCTTTAAAATGCGATCGCTGCTAAAGCCCTAAAGGAATAGAATTTAACGCAGGATTTAAGTATATAAGCCAACGCATAGAAAAATTTCTAGTCTGTAACAAATTTTCATCTACCGTTGCTCCCATATAATGTAAACAGGATCTGTTGATTTGTAGTAGTGGCTAATATTTGCCACCTCAAATTGGATTTTAGTCACGCTCGCTTGGAGAGGTAATAAATCTTGGTTTTAAGCGGATACGAATACTTATTAGTATTCATCATCGTTTGTGCGCTTGTTCCCCTAATAGGGCTAGGACTATCTGCCCTTTTAAGCCCAAAAGCATCTGGAGCCGCAGGTCGTACCACCTACGAATCTGGCTGCGAACCGATTGGGGGAGCTTGGATACAGTTTAATATTCGTTATTATATGTTCGCGCTTGCCTTCGTTATTTTTGACGTAGAAACGGTATTTCTTTACCCTTGGGCGATCGCATTTAGTAAACTAGGATTGCTTGCTTTTGTTGAAGCACTTATCTTCATTAGCATTCTCATATTAGGTTTAGTCTACGCTTGGAGAAAAGGAGCCTTGGAATGGTCATGAAAGCTGAAAATATGGCTTTGGATTTCAATATTGAAGATCAAACGCAACGTCTTATTAACCCTGCGGCAAAGCCTGAGGTCACCCAAGACTTATCAAATAATGTCGTTTTAACGACCTTAAACGATCTGTATAATTGGTCAAGAATGTCTAGCTTGTGGCCGATGTTATATGGTACAAGCTGCTGTTTCATTGAAGTTGCAGCAATGATTGGCTCGCGGTTTGACTTTGATCGCTTTGGCTTATTACCCCGTTCTAGCCCTCGACAAGCTGACCTGATTATCACCGCAGGGACAGTCACGATGAAAATGGCTCCCGCGCTTGTCCGTCTCTACGAACAAATGCAAGAACCCAAATATGTAATTGCTATGGGAGCTTGTACGATTACAGGTGGGATGTTTAGCACCGAGTCTTACACCACAGTTCGTGGTGTCGATAAGTTGATCCCTGTTGATGTATACCTGCCTGGATGTCCTCCTCGCCCTGAATCGATTATGGACGCAATTATTAAATTGCGGAAAAAGATTGGTGCTGAGGGCTTTAAAGAAAGAGCTATGCTTGATCGCACTCATCGCTATTACGCCATTAAGCATGAGATGAAGGTGGTAAGTCCAATCCTTACGGGGCAATATCTGGAGATGCCTAGTCGGATGACTCCTCCTCTAGAATTAGTTCAGTCTGGGCTTCCCTTACCTGCTTTGCAAATGACTCAGAAGGAGGTGGAGACAGTTGGCTGAAGAGAATCAAGAAGCTGCATTAGCGACTACTGAAGCACCTGCTCAAATTTCGCAATGGCTAACTACTAACGGTTTTGAGCATGAGTTCTTAGGATTAGATAAACAAGGCGTTCCCATCCTAAAGATTGATCGCCAGTTTTTGCTTCCATTTTCGACAGCGCTATATGCTTATGGCTTTAACTACATGATGTATCAGTGTGGTTATGATGCAGGTGCTGGTGATGATTTGGTCAGTGTCTATCATCTTGCTAAGCTAACCGATGATGGTTTGAATAAAAGCGATCGCTTTGAGGAAGTGAGAATCAAGGTATTTTTACCTCGTCTCGATCCGCATTGCCCATCGGTCTACTGGATCTGGAAGACCGCAGATTGGCAAGAGCGCGAAACTTTTGATATGTATGGCATCATCTATGACGGTCATCCTAATCTCAAGCGAATTCTCATGCCTGAAGACTGGATCGGCTATCCGATGCGAAAGGATTATGTCACGCCTGACTTTTACGAGCTGCAAGACGCATACTAAACAAAAAAGCACCCGTTGGGTGCTTTTTTATTGGGTAGTTTAACAACTAAAAAGCTCAGAAAAGCTCAGAAAAGTACTAAATGCGTCGCAAAGGATTACAGATTTCGCTCAAAAACTCGATTTGGCAGTAACTTCGCATGGTTAAATACAGTAATAAATTTTGAGTTCGCAGGACTCATCGGTCTCATCATTTATTATTGTATTCACTTCAACTTGACATTATGTGTGGAATTGTTGGCTATATCGGACATCGTTCGGCAAATGAAGTTTTAATTTCAGGGTTACGCAAGCTCGAATATCGCGGCTATGACTCCGCAGGCGTTGCGACAATTCCGCTAGGCGATCGCAGTTTGCATCGAGTTAGGGCAAAAGGCAAGCTGATCCAACTTGAAGAAAAGTTAAAAGCGGATACGGCTGCTGAAGCACCGATTGGTATTGGTCACACGCGCTGGGCAACACATGGCAAGCCTGAAGAATATAATGCTCATCCGCATACTGACACCACTGGCAATCTAGCGGTCGTGCAGAACGGTATTGTCGAGAATTACCACCTTCTCCGTACTGAGTTAAAACAACTTGGTCATATTTTTGTCAGTGAAACGGATACAGAAGTAATTCCCCACATGATTGCCGAATTTCTGACTCAGTTAGAAAAACAAGGCAATATTATTCCTGAAAAGTCACCTTCAGTTCTATTTGAGGCGGTGCGGTTGACAGTCGAGAAGTTGCAAGGTGCTTATGCGATCGCCGTTCTTCATGCCGATTATCCTGATGAATTGATCGTCGTGCGTCAACAAGCACCTCTAGTGATCGGCATTGGTAAAGATGAGAACTTCTGTGCTTCTGATACTCCTGCCTTAGTTGCCTACACGCGCACTGTGATTGCTTTAGAGAATGGAGAAATCGCCAGACTTACTAAGGAAAGTGTCCAAGTCTATAACTCGCGTGGCGATCGCCTCCGCCGTGCGCCTCAGACCCTCAACTGGAACCCGACTATGGTGGAAAAGCAAGGCTTTAAACACTATATGCTCAAAGAAATTTATGAGCAGCCAGGGGTATTTCGTACAGGGTTGGCAAGTTACATTAGCGAATCAAATAAGATTCAGTTGGGGCTTCCTACAGGTTTTATTGAGCAGATTGAACGTGTCGAAATTATTGCTTGTGGAACCAGTTGGCACGCCGCACTAATTGGAAAGTATTTGTTGGAACAAATTGCAGGTATGCCCACTAGCGTTCAATACGCTTCTGAATATCGATATTCGCCGCCACCTTCTCTAGCTAATACCCTCGTGATTGGTGTTACGCAGTCAGGCGAGACTGCTGATACTCTCGCTGCTTTGGAATTAGCAAAATCAAGAGGCGATCGCTGTTTAGGAATTACCAACCGTATAGAAAGTTCAATCGCACGGATTGCTGATGCGGTGATTGATACCCAAGCAGGGATAGAGATCGGCGTTGCAGCGACGAAAACCTTTGTCGCGCAACTATTGATGTTCTATTTACTGGCTCTAGAGTTTGGCATTGCTAAAGGTAAGCTATCAGATCAGAGAACTCAAGAATTAATTGAAGGGCTGCGTCAACTTCCTGCTTATATGGAACGCATTCTCGAAAGCCAAGAGCGTTATATTGAAGACCTTTCACGCCAATTTACGCATACTAAAGATTTTATTTTTCTTGGTCGAGGGATAAACTTCCCGATCGCTCTTGAAGGTGCACTCAAACTTAAAGAAATCAGCTATATTCATGCTGAAGGTTATCCAGCAGGTGAAATGAAGCATGGTCCAATCGCATTGCTGGATAACGATGTGCCTGTAGTGGCGATCGCTACACCTGGCAGTGTCTATGAAAAAGTCCTCTCTAATTCTCAAGAAGCTAAAGCCAGAGATGCGAAATTGATTGGTGTTGCACCTCTTGATGATCCTGCCGCTCATGAGGTTTTTGATTATATTCTGCCAATTCCTATAGTTGATGAGATTTTCTCTCCGCTTTTGACGGTGATTCCGCTGCAACTTTTGGCTTATCATGTGGCAGCCCATCGAGGTTTAGATGTCGATCAGCCTAGAAATCTCGCCAAATCTGTCACTGTTGAATAAGGATGAGACATTACAGCAATTTGCTTTCAAACCGACTACAAACAATAATATAAAACCCTTTGCGGGGCTTCGCCCTGCGACCCTTGTCGTGGTGGATTTGATCAACAACTGCTGTAGGTGATCTCTAACAGTAAAATT
>JBBRMK010000120.1:0-11654 GCA_038230875.1 Pseudanabaenales cyanobacterium | reverse complement strand
TCTTATCATCCTAACACAAAGCCGTCCTAAAACGACAATTATATGAATCAATCAAAAAGACTAAAGGGAATAAATTCCCTCGTTCGCTTACCTCTCAGCGCTGAAGCGCCTGAGTTTCCCGCGTATCGTGTGATCCTATGATAGGTCTCTTCAAAAAAAGTTTGATACTCTGATTGACAAATTGAAGGATATTCAATGGGAGGAGATTAATCGAGCTTATCAAAATACTCTACCTCACTGGTCGGGTAAGGTTAAGCAAAATGTAAGCGATATTCAAGAAATCTTAAGCGAACTCGATAAACTTGTCCAAGGCAATCTTAAATATTCTGCTTGTGACGAATTTATTGCTCATTTATTCAACAATACAGCTAGTTTACTTTTGCCTAATACTTTAACTGAATGGGCAAAAGAATATCGTCAAGGAATTGATTGGCTTGATATCTATAGACAAATTCAAGAATCTCAAGATAAACGTTTAGAGAACGCTCAACCAGCTATTTTAATTACGATCGCTCGCAGTGATGAAGCATCTACGCAATCTCAAGAAAACGAATCCTATTATCAACTCAACGCTTGGTTAATAGAAGATATTGAAACTTATCAAACTAAAAAGACTGGTTATCATGCTTTAGTTGCTAATGGTTCTATAGATGCTATTCCATTTGTTTTAGAAGAATTATCAGGAAAAATAACTGATCTACTCGATCGCTTTCTCAGAGAACAAAGACGGATTTGCAAAGATTGCATAAATTATGCCCACATTCATGTCTTTTTACCTTTGGAACTCATGAATTTAGGCGTTGATGCATGGTTGTTAGAGCGAGAAAGCCGAAGACTTAAATATTTGGGGCATGACTATTTAGTTTTTGTTCGCTGTGCTAATCGGTATGATGGCAATTACAAAAGATCTCCAAGCTGGAAGAATCTATGGAATCGTCATCAAAATTTATTGCAAAAGTTAGCGATAGAGGTTTTGGTGGAAGGACATGACGAAGATCTAGATGAGCTTTTGGATGTTCTGGATGATGCTGTAAAAGATAGTAACCTTGTCGGCTTGTGGGTAAAGGATGCTCCAAGTGATATACAAGAACTTGTGAATGAGTTGTTAGAGTCTGGCTTACCGATCGCAATTTGGGCGCGGAGTAATTTGGATGAGGATGCTCATCGGACTCAGTTACAGGAATTGTTACAAGCTTGCTGTTTAGAAAGTTTACCCTCAACGATTAAAGATAAACGGTTGGAAACTCGTAAAGCCAAAAACACAAAAGAGAATCATATCGGTCATCATTTGTCCCTTTTGTGGGACGATCCAAATTTTTATCCGCCAAAGTCTGCCTAAATAGAGGTTTTATGAGTCAAGTGTCTAAAGATTGGAAACTGTTTCAGGGAGATAATCGTGATCCTCATGATGCGATCGCTGATTTACCAGATGCACCGCCTTGGCGACCATTTGGAAAATCGGCGCATGATGGCGAAAATCGTCAAAAACGACGTGGAGAGACATTTCAAGCGCAAGCTGAAGAAATTGAAATGGTTAATGCTGCGCTTTACTTGCGGCGACCGCTACTGATTACAGGGAAACCAGGAACGGGTAAATCTTCCTTGGCTTATGCGATCGCCTACGAGTTGAAGCTCGGTGAGGTGCTTTACTGGCCGATCACTACGCGCACGACTCTGAAAGATGGACTCTATAGTTATGATGCGATCGGGCGATTGCAAGAAGTCAAACAGTCCAAAACTGGTGAAGGATATGTCGAAGATCCGCAAAAAATAGCTGACTATATTACCTTGGGAGCTTTAGGGACGGCTTTGTATAAGTCTCCACGTCCTCGCGTGTTAGTGATTGATGAAATTGATAAGAGCGATATTGACTTACCCAATGACTTATTAACAATTTTTGAGGAAGGTCGGTTTGAAATCCCTGAGTTAGCGCGGCTGGAGAGAGACGACGATCGCACACAGACAGAATCAAAGCCCATAGAAGTTATGGTGCGGACTGCCTATACCGATGAGTCTGAATCGACTTATACAGAGCGTAAAGTCAAGATTGAGGGGGGACGGATTATCTGTCAGGAGTTTCCCTTAGTGATTTTGACTAGCAATGGAGAGCGTGATTTCCCACCTGCTTTTTTACGCAGATGTTTACGTCTGAATATGCGAGATCCCGATCGCGTACAATTGGAGCGCATTATCCAAGCCCATCTCCAAAACTGCGATCTCTCAGAGAAACAAGTGGATGAACTAATTACCAGTTTTCTCGATCGCCGTAAAAAAGGGCAACTAGCAACCGACCAATTGCTGAATGCTTTGTTTATGATCGTTCGCGATCGCGAGTGGGTGGGTAGTGATAAGGAGGGCTTTATCGACCATTTATTAGCACCTTTAGATCGACCTTTGGAGGTCAAGAGTAAAGGGCGTACATCAGACTTAGATAAAAAAGAAAAATGATCGATCGCCTGTTAGTCACTATGCAAGAACTGGGACTGCTCATGAGCGATCGCGAAATCGACGCTTTGAGTGAGGCGCAGTCTTTGCTGCACGATCGAGATATTGCTGATGTCCTGTGGCTAGCATCTAAAATTGGTGGTGCTTATGAAGTAGCTGAACCTGAACCGACTCTAGAACCAACGACACAGATTCCAATCATTGAGAACGAGCTGCTGTTATCTGCACCACCGCCGCCACCGCTTTTTGTGCCTCTTAATATGCCTCAAGCTGCGGGTAATCGCAATGCTCAAACTAAAGAAGTTCCTGAAGGTGGTTTACCGATTCAAGTACAGGCAGCACCAGCATTACCTGATACTCGTGGCATTTCCCGATCGCTGCGTCCTTTGCGGCGTAAAGTACCTTCTTTGACGCGGTTAGAGTTGGATGAAATCGCTACGGTTAATCGCATTGCTGAACACGATCTTTGGTTGCCGATCTTAAAGCGATCGCCTGAGCGATGGTTTGAGCTGGAAATTGTAATTGAGGCTTCTGAATTTAGTTTTATTTGGCAAGATACCCTTGATGAATTTCAACATCTTTTGAGGACTCAAGGCGCTTTTCGTGATGTGCGGATTTGGCATGTGCGGGACAATGATGGACAACCCCAACTGATCGTTAAAAGGCAACACAGCCAAGGAATTGATGTAAATCTGCCCAGTCGCAGCCCGAAGGAGCTAATTGATATTTCGGGGCGGCGGTTGATTTTGTTTATTAGTGACTGTCGATCGCGAATTTGGAAACAGGGGCAAATTCATGAATGGTTATCGCTATGGAGCAAGCATAGTCCTACGGCGATCGTGCAGCTTTTGCCTGAACGCTTGTGGGGAGAAAGCGAATTGGATGTGGGTTTTGGAGTGCAGGTTAGCTCGTTGACTGCTGGTGCTTTTAACTCAAAACTGCAAGTTCGAGAGATGCCTGTACGCACCAATATTTCTGCTGTGGATGCTTTGACTCTGCCTGTGGTGACTCTGACGGCTCCTGCGCTGAAGCAATGGGCTTTAGTAGTGGCGGCGGCAGGTCGGCAGAGGGTTCCTGCGAGATTGTTTGACCTGAGTTGGGTAAAAGATCCAAATCGCGATCGCGAGGCGGCGGTGATTAGTCCAAAGTCACCAGAGGCGCGTGTGGAGTTATTTATGGCGACTGCCTCAGTAATGGCGCAGCAACTGGTGGGAATGATGGCGGCTGTGCCTGTGGAAATGTCGGTGGTGCATTTAATTCAACAAGAATTACTGTCCGATGTTACGCCCGTGCATATTGCGGAGGTTTTTACTAGCGAGCTATTAGAAGAAGAGCGCGATCGCCCAAAGGAGAAATCTCTTCCCACTCGTTATAATTTTGTCGAAGGGGTGCGCGAATTGCTGAACCTACGCACTCGTCTTGATGAAACGCTGGGCGTAATTGAAGCGCTATCGCGACGGATTGCGAGAACCTTGGGTTTGGACATCAAGAGCTTTACGGCGTTGTTGTCGCCTAAGTCGGATTGGAGTCAAGAGGCAAAGGATGCGATTCTTCCCTTTGCTCAGATTACGACGGAAGTTTTGCATCGGTTGGGTGGGGAATATAGGGAGTTAGCGGAACTGGTTGAGCGTGACGCTAGTGGTCGCTCGGATTGGATTAAACCTGTTAAGCCAGAGATGGAAACAGAGCTAGATATTGAATTCCCTGCGTTAGAGGTTCTTGAATTTACGACAGCGCAACTGGTGGAATCTTCAGATGAAGCTGTGTCTGAAGCGGATAGCTCTTGGTTGCCGCCTTTGCAGACTGAGGAATACACCGTAGCGATAATTGCCTTTGATTCCACAGTTTCAACTCCAACAGCAGTTGAACTCGAACTATTTCAATTTAAGGTTGGTTCTCTGGTTAAAAATTTTTGGAGGAGATGGAGTGCAAAGAAAACCAACGGACAAGCTTACAGGTATATAGAAAGGATTAATGAAACCGTAGTGATCGAGATGGTGGCAATAAGTGGCGGTGAATTTATGATGGGTTCTCCTGCGGAGGAGTTAGATCGCTATGACTTTGAAAGCCCTCAGCATTTAGTGACAGTGCGAGACTTTTATATGGGGCGATATCCCGTCACACAGACGCAGTGGCGAGTAGTCGCCAACTCAATGCCTCAAGTCAATAGGTTTCTTAAGTCAGACCCATCAAACTTTAAAGGAGAAAATAGACCTGTCGAACAAGTGTCATGGGAAGAAGCGATCGAGTTTTGCAATCGGCTGACTGCTTATACTAAGCGCCAATATCGCTTACCCACCGAAGCCGAGTGGGAATATGCCTGTCGTGCAGGAACGACGACCCCATTTCACTTTGGCGAAACCATTTCACCAGAGTTAGCCAATTACGATAGCAGTGTTGCCTATGCAGATGGAGCAACAGGCAAACATCGAGGCGAAACCACGCCTGTCGATTGCTTTAAGATTGCCAATGCTTGGGGACTATGTGATATGCATGGAAATGTATTGGAATGGTGTCAAGACCACTGGCATAATAACTATGAAGGAGCTCCCGATGATGGGAGTGCTTGGCTGATAACAGATAGTCCAGATGCTTCTCGTTTGCTGCGTGGTGGTTCTTGGAACTACTATCCTAGGTGTTGCCGATCTACATACCGCTACGACTACAAGCCCGATGTTCGTCTCAACCCTCTGGGATTTCGAGTGTCATGTTCAGCTCCAGAGACTCTTCCGCTTTCCTTAGAAGAGTAATTCGCCCTTTACCCTCTAGCCCTTTTGTCCTTTACCGATTTTTTTGACTTTTGCCCCTTCGCGCTCTGCGCGATCGCTAAGCCCCCTAAAGCCCCCAATTCTGGGGGACTTTGAAGAGAGAGCTAAATTTCTTGTTCCCCCAGAATTGGGGGCTTTGGGGCTTGATACATTGACTTTAATAGTAATTTTTGAGTGTCTAAACTTCTCAAACACGTTCTAAGGATTCAGCGATGCCATGTCATATCCGTAATTGTTTTGGTTATGGTTCAGATTAGCTGAACAAGCTTAAATATTCACTAAATACATACATTTTGCCTCTTTTCCCGCCTGTTACTTCTTTTAAGATTGCAAATTTTTCTAAATCGGCAATTAATTTATAGGCAGAGGATGGTGATAGCCCTGTTAATTCTGCGATCGCGGAAGCATCGACTACAGGACGTTGATATAAATAGTTCAATACCTTCTGGGCGTTGGCGGTACGACTGCGTAAAGTCTGGATTTGTTGATCGACTTGCTTTTGCAATTTCAAAATGTTGTCAAAGGTCATCACGCTATTTTTAGCGGTTTCGATTACGCCTACTAAAAAGAATTTGAACCATTGCGATAGATCGTTTTGCTCTCTAACTCGCATGAGGTTGTCGTAGTAAAGCGATCGGTTGCGTTCAAAAAAATCTGATAAATACAGGATTGGCTTTTTGAGAATTCCCTTACTAACTAGATAAAGGGTGATCATTAATCTTCCGACTCGACCATTACCGTCTAAAAACGGGTGAATTGTCTCAAATTGATAATGCAATAGGGCAATTTTGAGCAATTCAGGGAAGTATTGCTCTTGATGAACGAAGAGTTCAAGATCGCCCATTAATTCATCTAGTGAGGTATGCACTGGTGGCACAAAACGAGCATCATTAATGGTTGCTCCACCAATCCAGTTTTGGCTTTTCCTAAATTCGCCTGGTTGTTTATGCGCTCCTCTGACTCCCTGAAGCAATATTTTATGGGTTTCTTTAATTAAGCGACAGGAAAAGGGTAATTCATCAAGTTTTGCGATCGCATGGTTCATTGATTGGACATAGTTTTGGACTTCTTCCCAGTCATCTCTTTTGTCTGGTGGTACGTCCTCAATGTTAAGTAGAGCTTCTTCGATGTTGGTTTGTGTGCCTTCGATTTTGCTGGATTGGGTGGCTTCTTTGAGTACGTGCATACTGATGAATAGATCAACATCAGGAATGTACTCAGAGAACATATCTAGCCTGCCTATTTCACGATTTGCCTGCTCTAGCAGTTTCTGGATCTCCATGTTATCCAATGTCCAGAGCCGATTAATTAAATTGGGTTGAAAGCTTTTGTAATAGCCTTGTTGGATATATATGCCAGATTTAAAGTTTTTCATAGGATCACACGATACGCGGGAAACTCAGTCACTTCAGCGCTGAGAGCATGTCAAATTGCCAAAAACTAAAATAGTGTAGCTCTTTATTTTAGTTTTTAACTAAAAACTAAAATAGTGGGCTTTATTATTTTATATTTTGCCAAAAAACTAAAACAAGCATTGATATTCACGTTTAATTCATCTAAGCGCGTCATCGCCGAGTACTATTAAAAATAAATCTGAGGGTTTTCGAGTAGTTCAAAATCCTTAACTTGGTTTTTGGTTCCATTACTAAGCCCCTAGACTGAAGAATTTGCCGACCCTCTCACCATTATTTATGGTTTAACAATGGTTGCGTTAATCGTCAAAAAAGAGCAGCGAACCGCTCAATATTTTAAAGAACAACTGGGTAACGATGTCGCATTACCCATGATCTTGGTGAATGGCGGCAAATTCATGATGGGTTCGCCAGAGACTGAAGAAGATCGCAGCAGTGACGAAGGTCCGCAACATTCCGTTACCGTCAAAAACTTTTTTCTAGGACGCTATCCTGTCACCCAAGAGCAATGGCAAATCGTTGCCGAAACCTACGACAAAGTTAATCTAGAACTCAATCCCAAACCATCAAACTTTGAAGGAGCTAAGCGACCTGTCGAGCAGGTGTCTTGGTACCAAGCCCAAGAATATTGCGATCGCCTCGCCCAAAAAACTAAACGCCCCTATCGCCTACCCACCGAAGCCGAATGGGAATATGCCTGTCGTGCAGGAACGGAAACACCTTTTTATTTTGGCAATACCATCTCAACCGAGTTGGTAAATTATGATGGCAGTATACCTCTTGCAGGGAGAATAGTTACTCAAAGTCAACGTCGAAGAGAAACTATATCTGTTGACCATTTTAAGATTGCCAATGCTTGGGGACTAAGCGATATGCATGGAAATGTATTGGAATGGTGTCAAGACCATTGGCATGATAACTATCGTGACGCTCCTAAAGATGGTAGCGCTTGGCTGACAGATAATCCAGATGCTTCTCGTGTGTGGCGCGGCGGTTCTTGGGACACCTATCCTAGGAATTGCCGCTCTGCGTACCGCTGCGTCAACTATCCCGCTGATCGTATCTACAATCTGGGATTTCGCGTGTCATGTTCAGCTCCAGCGACTCTGTAGCTCTTTACCCTCTAGCACTTTTGCTCTTTACCGATTTTTTTTGACTTTCGCCCTTTCGCGCTTTGCGCGATCGCATTTTAAAACCAGTTTTTTCCTATGCCCACAGCCACTATCTCCAAACGCAAAGCCACAAATCAGTTCTACGAAGAAGAACTCGATCCAAAAACGCATCTACGGATGATGCAAATACCCGCAGGGACATTCCTCATGGGTTCACCCGACCGCGAACTAGAACGCATGGATCGCGAAAGTCCACAGCATCGAGTTTCTGTTCCCAGCTTCTTTATGGCTAAATACCCAGTCACCCAAGCCCAGTGGCGAGTAGTCGCCGACATGCCTCAAGTGAATACGCAACTTAAGCCAGATCCATCAAAATTTAAAGGAGATAATAGACCTGTCGAACAAGTGTCATGGGAAGAGGCGATCGAATTTTGCGATCGGCTGACTGCTTACACCAATCGTCAATATCGCTTACCCAGCGAAGCCGAATGGGAATATGCCTGTCGCGCAGGAACGACCACTCCATTTCACTTTGGCGAAACTATTTCCCCAGAGTTAGCCAATTACCGTAGCAGTGTTGCCTATGCAGATGGAGCAATAGGCAAACAACAAGACGAAACCACGTCTGTGGATTACTTTGAGATTGCCAATGCTTGGGGACTATGCGATATGCATGGCAATGTTTTGGAGTGGTGTCAAGACCGTTTTCATAATAACTATGAAGGCGCTCCTGAAGATGGTAGCGCTTGGTTGCAAGATTTTTCAGCAAATCCTACCCGTATGATTCGCGGCGGTTCTTGGGGCAGCTATCCTAGGTCTTGCCGCTCTGCGTACCGCATCAACGACAATCCCGATGGTCGTAGCGACCTTCTGGGATTTCGCGTGTCATGTTCAGCTCCAGCGACTCTGTAGCTCTTTACCCTCTAGCACTTTTGCCCTCTACCGATTTTTTTTGACTTTCGCCCCTTCGCGCTTTGCGCGATCAGATTTTAGAGCGCCATCCATGCGTAACCATCTTCAGTCTCAATTGGAGCTAAACCAATGGCAGCTAACTTATCCCTATTATCTGCTTTTGCCTGTTCCGTAGCAGAAATAAAAGAGCGCTTACTCCAGTTCACCATATTTTGATTACTGCCTGTGTAACCATGCTTTGCAGCGATCGCCATAGCTTCAGTAATAGAAAGTATCGATTTCTGCTTAGTTTTCTTTGGCTTAGTTGTCGGCACAGATGCGATCGCCACAACATCTGGAACCACTTCAGATTCTACGCCACTGCTTTCAGATAAGACTTTTTTGTGCTTACTGTTGCCTCGCTAGTAACTACCGATCGCATAAGGTCGTTACCTTCGATCGCCTCGATTCTGGTAATTAAAGGTGCGATCGCATTATCGATCATTGCTTGGATATCAACACCAGAAATACTTACGTTCTGACTTACACCGTGAGACAACCCTAAGCCCTGCTTAATGACTGCGATTAGAGCATCAGTGGTTTTAATAGCGCCATCGGATTTAAGTAACCCTCTAGCGATCGCGAACTGCTCTAACTCTGAATAAATCTCGTTTGGGAGTCTAAAAGTTAAACTCTTCGATGCTTTGCTGTCTGGTGATTCTGCCATATCGTCTTACGATAAACTAACGTTATTTTACACCATAATTACGGTGTAAGGCAGTGCTTACACACCGCCATCCGCAAATAGCGATCGCCTGTTCAGTCATAGACATTACGCAACCTCACGATCTAATACACGTTTGATACTGTTAATGTGCCATTTTCCGCCGCGCTTTGTGGCAATCCCTTCATGATTAAGATGATCGGCAATTTGCTGTAATGTCGCGCCATTGGCTTTTAAATCTCGTACCAGATCGATAACTTGACACTCGCTAGCAGACTTAACTAATTTTTTCTCACTCATATTGAAGCCATAAGCAGGTGAGCCAACGTGTTCGCCTTGAGATTTTTTATGCTGTAGCGCCATACTGGTACGCTCACCAATTGCTTCTCTTTCCCACTGAGCGACCGACATTAGAACATTTAGACATAATCTACCTGCTGCGGTGCGAGTATCAATCTGGTCACTAACTGAGAGTAAAGCTTTATCGGTAAAGTAATCAGCGATTAAAGTATTCCAGTCTGATACCGAACGAGTAAGGCGATCTAGTTTAAAGATAATCACCGCGTCCGCTTTACCACTATCTAACTCTTGTAAGACAGTTTGTAAACCTTCACGGTTTAAGGACTTGGCAGACATACCAGCATCGATGATGATATCGATTAACTCAATATCATAGAGATTTGCATAACCCTTAATTTTGTCGATTTGAGCATCCAAGCTATAACCGTGTGTCGCTTGCTCCTGCGTTGAAACTCTCACATAACCGATCGCCTTAGTCATTTCCTTAAATCTCTTGTCTAACGTTTTACTTGCAGTATCTTACACCGTGAGTAAAACGTAAGTCAATATGTAATTAAAAATAATTTACTAAATGTTTGACATAGAGAAAAAGTTATTTACACGATACTGGTCACTTTTGTGTAAATCGGTTTGGTTTTTGTGTAATTTTCGTTTATTAGAAAAGTGACCTAGCCAAGTTAGGCGCGTATTGGCAAGAGGTTAAACAATGTTAGACAAATGTTAGACAATAACAAACAAAGCACCTTAGCCGATTGGTCAGGGTGCTTTGTCAATTATGCGATTAATATCAGCAAATCGCATCAATGCTTTTCAGCATCTTGGGTACTGTTTTTCGCCCCCCTTTGCTTTGTTATTTATGCGATGACCTAATACTGTTTTGCTACTGTTTGGATACTGTTTTTCGCCGCCCTTTCACCCCCCTGTTTTTTTCAAGCTATGCGATCGCGATAATCTGAAATTTAATAGAGCGGATAACTGCTCCTTCACCCCACGTTATTCCATAAGCCAACTGGCTCTCTATTTCGCTTTTGCTGTATCGTGGTCGCTCGACCTCAATAGGCATTAACCTATAAGCCAACAGTTTATCTAATTGGCTTTGTTTGTACCGTGGACGCTTCACATCAAAATACCGATCCGCCCAATATCTGAGTAAAGCTTTGGAACGGTTGAAACCACAGGCTTTTGCAATTTTATAAGCCTCGCATAAATCGATAAAGTCCGTCTCCTTTCGATATCCTTTTAGTACTGTTATTTTGTCTCTAGTGGAAAGTAAAAGTGTTATTATTTTATCGCTTTCCTGTTCGTCAAGCATGGCTGCGATTTCGCTTAATAGATTAGTAATCATAGTTTTTTGGCTCATAAGTAAATTATCGCAAAATCTCAAAAAACCGTTTTTCTTCCCGTCCTTTCACAGTAATGTTTTAGTACTGCTTTTTATTGTTTTTTTGTACCGATCTTTTACCGATCTGTTTTAACTCCTTTTTGGGTGTCGTTGCCAGTGGCCAGTTAATCTATATAAGGGTGCTTAATTGGCTTTTTTCGATAAAGCAATCGGTAGAATTGTGGAGCTAAAATCTCATCACATTTCGCGCAATGTACGATCGCCTCAAAAATTTCGATAGAAACTTCTATCCCAATCGCCAAGCAAATTCTGCACTGGAGCTTAGGGTTAATCATTTTCACATCATATAAAAAGCACCCTAGTCAATGTTTAGGATGCTTTTTGTTTGTTAATTCACTGTAGCGGCGACATTTTGGTTAGTGCTGTGGTGGAACTACTTAAAAAATAAACGCCCATTTGAGAAACTACAAATCCCGATGAATTGTGCGTTTAAACATTTTTGAAGCTCAGATCCGCGTTTTTTCATAGGATCACACGATACGCGGGAAACTCAGGCGCTTCAGCGCTGAGAGGTAAGCGAACGAGGGAATTTATTCCCTTTAGTCTTTTTGATTGATTCATATAATTGTCGTTTTAGGACGGCTTTGTGTTAGGATGATA
>JBBRMK010000119.1:0-11716 GCA_038230875.1 Pseudanabaenales cyanobacterium | reverse complement strand
CGTGGAGCGAAAATTACCCCTCATCCCCCAACCCCTTCTCCCGCAGGAGAAGGGGAGCAAAACCCAAATTATTTTCTTGTTCCCCTCTCCTGCGGGAGAGGGGCTAGGGGTGAGGGCTTTAGAAACTTCCACGTAACATCAGCTATTTATACTGAGAAGGTAGTAAATTATCCATTGTAGGATTCCCTTTTGCAGATAAGTCTTGCCGTTTCTGGTTCACCGTTGAGAAAAAAGGGAAACACCTTCTACCGTTTACACACAAGTCCAAATCACCATAAACGCCCTGCAATAAATTGCGGGTTAAAAGCTAAAACTCGTTGAAACGGGTTAACATTCTTCAGTCAGTTTCAACTGACTTTAGCTTTCAGCAAAGAACTTTAGTTCTTGGTGACTTGTATGTACACCGTAGCCTTCTCCTGCGGGAGAAGAGGTGGGGGGATGAAAGCAGACTTCGCCATTCGTAACATCTGCCCACTGCTGACAAGTGGATAGCGGAGTGGCGCACTCTCTCAAAATTGGGTAATTTATTTTGTACAAGTACTTAACTGAATAATAAATTCTGTGCCCTGTTCTGGAGAAGAATTGAAATTTAGGGTTCCTGCATGTCTCTCGCTAATGATTTGCTTGGAAATTGCTAGTCCTAAACCCGTGCCTTTGCCAACTGGCTTCGTAGTAAAGAAATGATCAAAGATTTTAGCTTTGTTGTTCTCTTCCATTCCAAGCCCGTTATCACGAATTCGGATTTCCACTTGATCCAGTGCACACATCTTTGTGCTGATCCAGATTTTGGGCGTTGGATAGCTTACTTGATTAGCCGTGCTGAGTTTTCCAGATCTGATCGCTTCTTCGATCGCATCTAGTGCATTTGCCAAAAGATTCATGAACACTTGGTTGAGTTGAGCGGGATAGCATTCTACAGGTGGAATATTGCCATAGTCTTTGATGATTTCAACCGCGCCTTGATTGCCGCAGGATCTGACCCGATGTGCCAATATCAATAGGGTGCTATCAATTCCTTCATGGATATCTGCTGTCTTGAACGCAGCTTCGTCTAGGCGAGAGAAATTACGCAGAGATAAAACAATCTGCCGAATTCGCTCGGTTCCCAATTGCATCGATGAAAGTGTCTTAGGTAAATCTTCTAAAATAAAGTCAATATCAAAATCCTTGGATTGCTCCTGAAATGCCTTAATATCTTGGTTGGATTCAGGAGTAATCTGCTGATAGAACCGAGTCAGGGTTAGTAGCGTATTGACATATTCATTCAAAGGGGTCAGATTCCCATGAATAAAGTTAATTGGGTTGTTGATCTCGTGAGCGACTCCAGCAACCAGTTGTCCCAAACTTGCCATTTTTTCGCTTTGAATCAGTTGCATTTGAGACTGTTGCAGTTCCTTAAATAGCTGCTTCAGTTCTCCAGATTGAGCTTGAATCTGCCGCACAGATTCTGCTTGCTGTAAGGCAATCCCCAGTTGTTCCGAAATTTGAGCTAACAATTCAACTTCATCTGCTTGCCAGTGTCGAGGTGCAGAATTTTGGAAAGAGGTGAGCAATCCCCACAGGCGATCGCCTTCAAAAATTGGAGCGCTCACATATGCTCTGGCTTGAAATTCCTCTAACAATGCGACATGGTAATCGGAATGCCCTGCTGTGTAGATGTCTGAGATGGCGAAGGTCTCGTTTGCTGCATAGCGCCCTCCCTGAGTTCCCATCAAATGCGTATCTTGAACAGTGGATGAAACTCCAACTAGTGGTTTCCAATTACCCGCTACAGATTCAAACAGAAGATCGCCGCTCCAGTCTGGATTAAAACGGAAGATCGTCACGCGATCGGCTTCGAGCAACTGACGCACTTCTGACGTGGCCGTTTGGCAAATTTCAGCAAAATCAAGGGATTGACGAATCCGATTGCTAATTTTGAACAGCGATTTCTGGCGAAGCAGAGCTTTGTCTTGAGCTTCTGCTTGAGCCAACAAGACGACTTGATGTTTAATCTGTCCTAGATAGTCGGCTTGTTGTAATGCAATTGCAAAATGAATCGCGATTTTTCGGACAAATTCAATTTCCGAGATCTGCCAACGTCGAGGACTTCTGCATTGATGGATGCAGAGTAGCCCCCACAGTTCCTCTCCTTTTAGAACAGGAACGATCAGATTAGCGCGAACTTGAAATTGCTCAAGAATTCGAATATGGCAGTCACTCAATTCGGCATTATAAATATCGGCTACTGCTTGAACTCGTCCTTGCGTGTAGTAGGCGGCAAACTGTGGTCCAAAACAGTGGTCATAGACTTTTGCTGCCAAGGCTGACGCAAAGGCTGGGTCAACATCTTCTGAGACAAACTCGCCTTCATCCCATCCAGTGCCTGGGTCGAAACGGAACACACCGACGCGATCGGCATTGAGCAACTGACGAACCGTTGTTGACGTGGTTTTGAAGATGGTTTCTAGTTCTAAAGAGGATCGAATCCGATCAATGATGCTAGTTAAAACCTGATCTTGCTTAATCTGCTGGAAAAGTTGATCCGTACATGAGACCAACTGGTATGCAGTTTGTTGCAAAGCATTAAATTGCTCATTCGGTACAGGTAGGTTAGACATAGTCTGGGAAGGTAGTGCTCCTCATAAGTATTTCCCCAAGCGCCAATTCAAATAACTTGAAGATCCAGAGAAGTTTAACTATGTTAGTACTTACGCAAATCAACCAAGAACTAAAGTTCTTGGCTCAAAGCTCAAGTCAGTTAAAACTGACTAAAAAAAGCCTCAAATCAACCTGTTTCAACAGGTTTAAGCTTTCAGCCCGCAATTTATTGCAGGGCAAGTGCGTAAGTCCTATATGTATTAGACTCAGTATTAGACCGAAACTTTCTATCTAATCTAACTAAAATATATATACATATTCATAATATTAGGCTAAAAGTCAGATTTCTGCCTAATTGGACTATATGGGATATTATACTAGAATTTTCTGCCTAAGATCTCATTTTCGGTTGATTACACGGAAACTTTCAGCTTAATCCACTAAATTGGTGTATTTAGATAGAAAGTTTCAGGAGATATTTATCTACTGATGTTACGTGGAAGTATTCTAAGATCCTCACCCCTAGACCCTCTCCCGCAGGCTACCATGTACACACAAGTCACCAAGAACTAAAGTTCTTGGCTGAAAGCTCAAGTCAGTTAAAACTGACTAAGAAAAGCCTCAAATCAACCTGTTTCAACAGGTTTAAGCTTTTAGCCCGCAATTTATTGCAGGGCAAGTGCGTAAGTCCTATGGTTAATTTTCAGTCTTCTTACTACTAAATTTCTGAGTCAAGCCTTCGCCTACTAGCGATAATCCAATTGTCATTAAGGTAATTGCTAAACCAGGGAAAATCGTTGTCCACCAAATATTTTCGCCAGTCGAGAGCGCATCTAGAGCTTGTTTGAGATCATGTCCCCATTCAGGCACATCTTCGGGAATGCCTAAGCCCAAAAAGCCTAGCCCTGCAAGCGTCAAAATCGCGTCGGCAGCATTGAGGGTAAAAATTACGGGTAAGCTTTGAATAACATTGGGCGCAAGATAACGGGTGAGGATAGTACGAGTATCAGCACCGATCGCTTGAGCAGCTTCGATATAAACTTCGGTTTTGGTACTTACAGTTTGGTTACGGATCACCCGAAAATATTGGGGGATATAGGCAACACTGAGCGCGATTGCGGCATTCCAAACACCAGCACCGACCACAAAAGCGATCGTTAGCGATAGCAATAAACTTGGCAATGTGTAAAGCGCATCCATGACAAATACTAAGATGCGATCAAGCCAGCCGCCTTTGTAGCCGCTGATCATACCCAACGGAACACCAATCACTAAGCTGATCAGAGTTGAAGCAATCGTGACTTGCCATGCCACCCCTGCACCAGCGATCGTGCGGGTAAATACATCATGTCCCTGCAAATCTGTACCAAACCAATGTTGTGACGAGGGTGGCTCATGGATGGGATTGCTAAGAAACTCGTTAGGATCTGTCAACAGTCCTAATGCTTGCAACACTGGAGTAGCGATCGCCATCAATAAAAAAGCAATGCTAATCACAAAGCCGATATACATTAACCATTGTGATACTGACTGATTAGGCGACTTCATGGAAATAGATCGTGGGATAAGTTATTACAAACCAAAGCGCTGAAAATGGGCAAAATTGGATTTCTATGTTTTGTACTATACCGCGATCGCTAAATCTAGTTAGAATTAGACTCCTAGGATCGTAGGTAAAAATTATGGATGTAATTCCCGCAATTGATATTTTAGATGGACGCTGTGTCAGGCTCTATCAAGGGGATTATCAAAAGTCAGAAGTATTTGGTGAAGACCCTGTAGAAGTAGCTCAGCGTTGGTACAGTCAGGGCGCGAAATATTTGCATGTGGTTGATTTGGATGGTGCAAAGGAAGGCAAGCCCAAAAATTTAAAAGTAATTGAGGCGATCGCTCGATCAATTCCCATACGTGTTCAGATGGGCGGCGGACTGCGCGATCGCGAAAGTATCATTTCAGTGCTGCGATCGGGCGTAAGTCGAGTCATTTTAGGAACGGCGGCGGTAGAAAATTCACAATTAATTGCCGATATTTGTGCCGAATTTCCTGAGCAAATCATGATCGGTATTGATGCCCGTGATGGCAAGGTAGCAACTAGAGGCTGGCTGACCAATTCAGAAGTAATGGCTGTCGATCTTGCTAAACGGATGACCTCTGTGGGGATTGCAGGAATTATTTACACAGATATTCATCGCGATGGCACAATGCAGGGACCAAATATCGAAGCTTTGCGTCAACTTGCTGAAAATGTCGATGTGCCTGTAATTGCCTCGGGGGGAATTAGTTCAATTACAGATTTATTAAGCCTGCTATCTCTAGAGTCTGTGGGCGTTAAAGGCGCAATTATCGGTAAGGCGATCTACACAGGCGATATTCAACTTCGCGAAGCGATTCGGGCAGTGGGTAATGGTCGTTGGCAAGATGTGATTGATGGATCAGCGATCGCCTAGCAATAAGCCATGACGCACACTGCGCGTGCTTAATGGCTTATTGCTTTCTGGGTTTATACAGCCTGTTGAGGCTTTGAGTAGTACAGAAAACTTTTTGAAAGTGCCGCGAAGCGGCACTTTCAAAAAGTTTTCTGGGTTTTATAACAGCGCAAAGCGCTGTACATATAGAATAAATTCAATTACTTGAGACTTTTAATGTGAATCCCGCTAGAACAATTTGTTTTGGTTTTTTTGCCGTTATTTCGATTGGGACATTTCTATTAATGTTGCCGATCTCCTCTAGCGCTGGCACATGGACAGACCTAATTACGGCTCTGTTTACATCAACATCAGCCGTTTGTGTTACGGGGTTATCGGTGGTGGATGTTGGTAAATTTTATTCCTTTTGGGGACAGCTATTTTTAATGCTGTTGGTACAGATCGGCGGATTGGGCTACATGACCGCAACAACTGTCTTGCTGCTACTGATCGGGCGCAGTTTTAGCCTGCGCGATAAAATCACTTTGCAGCAATCTCTCGATACTCCCGGAATTCGTGGTGGACTGCAATTAGTACAGTCAATCATTGCGGTGACCTTGGTGTTTGAGTTGACAGGTGTATTTGCTCTAATCCCCATTTTCCACCAAACCATGAGTTTTCCTGAGAGCGTTTGGCAAGCCATTTTTCATAGTGTCAATGCCTTTAACAATGCAGGATTTGGGCTTTTGTCTGACAATCTGATGGGCTATGTCAATACACCAATGATGAGCATTATTATTGGGTTGCTAATTATTTTTGGTGGCATTGGCTATCAGGTTATTTTGGAAGGTTATCTGTGGTTACGCATCAAGTTTTCACAAAGTCGTGACTACTTTAGCTTCAGTTTGACTTTTATGGTTGCCACTAGCACCACGATCGCTTTGTTACTATTTGGCACGGTGTTCTTCTGGCTGACCGAAGTCCACAATAGTCAAACCTTAGGCAATTTATCGATATTTGATCAGATTGTCGCCGCTTGGTTTCAGTCTGTCACCACTCGCACCGCAGGCTTTAACACGATCGACAATAGCAAAATGACGGTAACAGGTTTATTTATCACGATCGCCTTAATGTTTATTGGCGCTAGTCCAGGTAGTACAGGTGGAGGCATTAAAACCACAACCGCAAGAATCTTGGCTAGTTGTACAGAGGCAGCTTTGGAAGGACGGGATCAAGTGAATTTGTATAGGCTACGAATACCCAATGGCTTGATTTTAAAAGCGATCGGTGTGGCTGTGGGTTCATTATTTACAGTGATGTGTTCTACGGGACTATTATCATTAACGGATGGCAATCTGAACTTTATCAGCATCCTGTTTGAAGCGACCTCAGCTTTTGGGACAGTAGGCTTATCGATGGGAATCACATCCTCATTATCTGTCGCTGGCAGGATCGTAATTATTCTGACCATGTATATCGGTCGAGTCGGTGTATTACTGCTAATGTCAGCAATTTTCACTGACTCCCGCCCTAGTTTGATTAAATATCCACAAGGATCGCTGTTAGTTGGATAGGCTTTGTTATTAAGGTTTTTAAGCCCCTCACCCCTAGCCCCTCTCCCTAGGGAGAGGGGAACAAGACTATTAACGGATCTTCATCTTGCTCCCCCTCTCCCTAGGGAGAGGGGGCTGGGGGGTGAGGGCTGGCATCATTTATTGTCAAAAATATAGGAATTTTTTGTGGATATTTCTTCTTTGAGCTTTTTTCGCAGTCTCCGCCCTGACAACAAACAATTTGCTGTAATTGGTTTAGGACGTTTTGGCAGAGCCGTATGCGCCACTCTCGATCTCCTAGGACATGAAGTATTAGCCGCCGATAACAATGAGGAGCGGGTCAGTCAAGTGCGCGCTGAGAACCTTGCCGCACACTGTATTCAACTAGACTCCACAAATCCGCTCGCGCTCAAGGAATCGGGCATTTTAGAGATTGACACAGTGATTGTGGCGATCGGTAATTTTTTGGAAGAGAGTATCGTCACTACCCTGAACGTGAAAGAAGCAGGAGTCAAACATGTCGTGGCAAAGGCTTCTTCGGAAATACATGGCACATTGCTCAAAAAAGTTGGCGCTGACCTTGTCGTTTTTCCTGAAGCAGAAACAGGGCGGGCTTTGGCGCGATCACTAACTCAAGGCGGCATTTTGGAGAGATTTGAGCTAGATCCTGACAATAGCATTGTCGAAGTCATGGTTCCTGAAGAGTTTGCTGGCAAAACAATTTTAGAACTCAAACTCCGTGCCCACTATGGCGTAAATGTGATTGCTGTCAGTCACGGAGATAAATTTGAAGTTAACCCAGAACCACACCAAAGATTAGTCAAAGGTTCTGCCTTCGTGGTGATTGGCAGCAATAAGAATATTAGTCGCTTACCGATTTCTTGCGAGTTGTTTAATGCTGACGGTACAGCCGTGAAAAATTCTTTGCAGAGGCATATTTAATAATAAGTAGCTAGGCGCAATTAAATATAAAATCCAAAAAGCTGTGGCGCACGCGCAGCGTGCGCCACAGCTTTTTAATCTGGATTTTAATTATGTCTAGCTACTTATAAAAGCTTAGGTGATATCTAACAATAAAAGTACCCGATTGATTAAAACCAAAATGTGGGTGTGCCGCGCGGCACACCCACGGTAAAATCTTTTCAAGAAATCGCCTTAAGGCGGCGCGCAGCTCTAAGCTTTTTGGGGTTAATTATTTGACTGATTTTTTCTGAGTCTCGCTCTTGCATGAGAAAATAGCACAAACATCTCTAAAATTAACTACATAAGAGTATTGTTATGGGCTTTGCTGATTATTCGATCGCTGAGATCGCGGAAGATTACAAACTCAGTCTTGAGTCTGTATTTACATTATGCGATCGCCTTGGGATTGCTTATCAAGATGCAGAAACCAAACTTGCTTTGGAAGATGCAAAAGCCGTGATCATGGCATCCGAAGCCCAAAATTCTAAAAAACCTCAAGATTTATCGTGATCCACAAGTTGTATCGCAATAAAACTTTGAGATTAAGTTAAATCCTTTTAGATAAACTTAGATAAATTTAATTATCTGCGTCATTATGAACAAAAATACGTTTAAAAAATATCTTGCTTTGGCGATCGCCACCGTGATGCTAGTCTTCCAGCTTTTCACCCCAAGCGTTAGTGCAGCCGAAATCCCCATCGAACTGCGTACTGTTCCCCTTAATGAAAAGACAAATATTGTCTTGACTCAAAAAGATATTTCCAAGGGTAAGAAATTATTTGCTAATGCCTGTGCCACCTGTCATCTTGGCGGCGCAACCTTCACAAATCCTAACGTAAATCTGTCTCCAGAATCCTTAGCTGGAGCAAACCCAATTCGTAATAATGTACTCGCCTTAGTGGATTACATGAAAAACCCCACCACCTACGACGGTGTAACTGAAATTTATGACGTTCACCCTAGTCTCAAGAGTACGGATATCTTCCCGATCATGCGAGGCTTTACCGATAATGATCTTAAGTTAATTGCAGGATATATCCTGTACGAACCTAAGATTAAAGGTATCGGCTGGGGTGGCGGAAAGGTATACTATTAAACAGATAATCTGTGCTTTTAGTCGAGTCACAATTTAATTCTAACAAAGTTAAAAAAGTTTGATTTTTTTAGCTTTATCTACGTTTTTTAGCTAAATTTAATTCGAGTCGAGTCGAATTAAAACAATCTCAAGTTGAATTTTAGTCGGTAGTTAATTATGAATATTTCTTCTTTTGCGAAAAAGCTTGGTCTTTTGATCGTTAGCCTTGTTCTAGTTGTTGGCAGTTTCTTTATGTCTGCGAACCCTGCGGCGGCGGATACTGTCACCGTTAAGATGGGTTCTGATGGTGGTCAGTTAGTATTTGATCCTAAAGTGGTGACAATTAAGGCGGGTGATACAGTCAAATGGGTCAACAACAAAGCGTTCCCTCACAACGTTGTGTTTGATGGTCATCCAGAGCTTTCTCACAAAAAGTTGGCTCAAAAGCCTAAGGTTGAACTAGAGTCTACTTTTAACGAAGCTGGTGAGTTCTCTTACTACTGTTCGCCCCACCGTGGCGCTGGCATGGCAGGCAAAGTTATTGTCGCTGGCTAATCTTTAAGCTAGTTTCGCAAAAAAGAGGTGCAAACGGGGTTTGCACCTCTTTTTTGTTAAAAAGTGTTACTGTAGGTAGCATATTGAGTAGTACAAAGCAGCTATGAAAATATCTATTTCTCTTCCAGATACGTTGGTTCGTTATGTTGACGATCGCGTAAAAAATCGTAGTCGTCTGGTCGAAGAGCTGCTACAAGCATGGTGTAAACAACAAGAACAGCAAGCTATGGTTGAAGCTTGTTTATTGCTGGACGAGTTAAGCGAGAATGATGATGAGGAAGAATGGCAGCAAGCAGCGATTATCGATTGGGAAGTATCTGGCTTGTAACTTTTGATCCTGCGATCGGTACAGAAATTCGCAAAACTCGACCTGCGGTGATTATCTCGGGAACTAGCTTTAATCAACGTAGCAAAGTAACCGTATTGCCAATAACCTCAGCAAATCCGAGCGATCGCCTGCTTCCTGTGATTGTGCCTTTGATTGCTTCTCCTAGCAATGGGCTTAGTAACAATAGTTTTGTTGTCTGTGTCGATCCGATGACTTTTGATAAACGTAGGTTGATCCAATGTCTTGGGCAAATAGATGTGGAACAATTGCCAGAAATACAGCGAATTCTGGTTAGATATTTAGAGATTTAACAGTTTAAGTTATAAATTAAAGTTATAAATTAATATATGTCGAAGATTTGGGAATTAGATTTTTATTCGCGTCCTTTATTGGATAACAATAATAAAAAAGTTTGGGAATTGCTGATCTGCGATCGCGATCGTCAATTTGAATGGGTGCGCGAATGTCCACCAAATGAAGTGAACTCAGAATGGTTGGCCACACAACTCGCCGACTGTATTGCGACAACGGGGCAAACTCCAATTAAGATTCGTTTCTTTCGACCGAGCATGACTAATATTATTATTCGGGGTTGCACTCTAGCAGGAATCACAGGACAAGCTTCGCGGCGCGTATTTACGATGTCAGCATGGCTAGCCGAAAGAATGGAAAGTATTTATCCAAATCGCGATGGATTTCAAGCGGTCGATCCCAATCCCTTACCTCTAAAAGTATTAGCAGCGCAAGATCCTAAACCAGTTCCTGACGCATTAATGGGCGAGCGGTGGATATCGGTATCTCTGAAAGCAGGAGATTTTGCAGATGCGAGTGAGTGGTCGATGGACTTTAGCGAACTGCTTGATATCAGCAACCTTAGTCCTGAAACGATTATATCTGGACTTATTATTATCTCGGCTCGTGCAAACGCTTTAGCAGCTTGGATGTCAGGTGTCGATCCTGTGTTTCTCAGATTTGAGCGCAATTTACTTGGCGATCGCGTGCAGATGCAATTAGAGGCAAGTGCCGATGCGCGATGGATTTTAGCAAATTTACAAGCACCAAAAGATAAAGAGGCGATCGCGCAGGGAGCAGCCTTTGAAAAAGCTAAACAAAATGCTCAAGGGTTTCATTTCTTAGCAGTACAAACCAGTCCTGAAGAAGAACATTTTGCAGGGTTTTGGATGCTGAAAGATTTTATCTAGGCTATGAGTTTGCGACCTTACCTAGTACGAAGCTCGCGAATAATTACAATCCTGCAAACCACTCATAGCCTTCATCCACCCAATAACCTTTGCGCGGGAGAAGTTCGTTAGTAAAGGTGACGCGAGTTATCCATTTTGACTGCTTGTAGCCAAGCTTAATTGGAGAAGCTAAACGCAGAGGAGCGCCATTGTCAATTGATATGCCTTGACCATTTTTTTGATAGGCAAGTAAGGTCTGCGGATGTAAAGCCGAGGCGATATCCCAACTCTCATAGTAGTTATCTGCTGATTCAAAATAGACGTAACGTGCCCCTGTTTTTGGTTGGACTAACTTCGCTATATCGTATAAGCGCACACCTCCCCATTGCACGATCGCTGACCATCCTTCTACACAAATGTGACGAATCACCATCGAAATTAATGGTAGTGATTGAATATCGCTCATGCTTAACTGCATAGGATTATTTACCGCACCATCGATGATTAATTTGAAAGTATTGGGATTGAGGACAGGTGTGGAATCAAAGGTGTTAATCAGCAATGCGTTAGGCTCGATCGCACTGATTGGATATTCAGGAGTAGGAGTTTGTGCTTTAAAGATTAGTTCTTCGATACTTTGATTAAGTGGTTCAAAAATCGGGCGAACCTTGTCCGCATATAGAGAAGTTCCACAACTTCCTAAAGCGAAACCTATACCAGATAGTCCTGTAAATTGAAGTAACTGACGACGCGAAAACCGACGGTATAGATGTTTATCAAATTCCATTTTTATAATCTCTCTAAGAAACAAACAGGCTAAATAAACAGGCTAAATAAACATAGAGCGAATCATTTTTAAGCCGCCCACTCTAAAGGATAGAAAGATGTGCGCGATCGCAAAAATCAGGACAAGAGGAATCGTCAAAAAATGGGCAACACGGAGATTTTGCCAACTGCCGAATAAACCTGAAACCCATGCAAACTGAGCGGGTTTATACATACATAAACCAGAAAAAATCGCGATGATCAAAACAGGAATAATCGCTGTATAAGCGATGCGATGCCAAGCATAATTT
>JBBRMK010000118.1:0-12058 GCA_038230875.1 Pseudanabaenales cyanobacterium | reverse complement strand
GCACTTGCCCTGCAATAAATTGCGGGCTAAAAGCTTAAACCTGTTGAAACAGGTTGATTTGAGGCTTTTTTTAGTCAGTTTTAACTGACTTGAGCTTTGAGCCAAGAACTTTAGTTCTTGGTTGATTTGCGTAAGTCCTATGTAAGCAATTACTTATGATTGTTATCAGATCTGGTAAAACCGTCTAAAGTTTTTATCCAGTATAAATTACAGGTATTTTAATTGAAGCGTTATTAGGAAAGTATTTCAAGTTTTTTGTCCTATACTTAGGGCAATTGTTAAACCTAGTAAAGATAGGCGATCATACTTCGCACTATCACCTATCTTTTTGAGTTTTAGGATTACAGCGATTGTTAAAAATGGTAAGGAATGTGAAGTACTTCATACCATTTCTAAGTAGTGATGAATTGTCATGAGATTCTGGTATGTTTGAGGTTCGCCTTTAGCTGACCATCCATGACCGTTAGAGAAACTTTTCGTCGCACAAAAATTGTTGCTACTATTGGCCCTGCGACCAGTAGCCCTGATATGATTCGCCAGCTTATCGAAGCTGGTGCAAGTACTTTTCGCCTTAATTTTTCGCATGGAACCCATGCTGATCACCATCGTAGCATCTGCAATATTCGCCAGGTATCTAGTGAATTAAATCAACCTGTCGGGATTTTACAGGATTTACAAGGTCCAAAAATCCGCCTTGGCGTTTTTAAAGATGGACCAATTAATTTAAACAAAGGTGATAAATTTACGCTCACTAGTCGCAAAGTTGACGGCACATCAGCAATTAGTTGCATTACTTACGATACTCTCGCTACAGAAGTACCAATCGGTGCGGTGATCATGCTTGATGACGGCAAAGTAGAAATGGTCGTCGAGGATGTCAATGTTGAATTAGGTGATCTTTATTGTCGCGTTGTCATTGGTGGCACGTTGTCTAACAATAAAGGTGTAAATTTTCCAAATGTTCACTTGTTGGTCAATGCGATGACCGAGAAGGATCGCGAAGATTTACGCTTTGGTATGTCAGAAGGGGTGGATTGGGTGGCGTTAAGCTTTGTCTGCACACCTGAAGATATTCTCGAACTTAAAGATTTGATTACGGCTTCAGGTCGAAAGGCTAGCGTGATTGCTAAAATCGAAAAGCATGAAGCGATCGCCAATATGGAAGCGATTCTCTCGGTATGCGATGGCGTGATGGTAGCGCGTGGCGATCTTGGTGTAGAAATTCCTGCTGAAGATGTGCCGATCGCCCAAAAGCAATTAATTAAAACTGCCAATCGCCTTGGTATTCCCGTAATTACTGCCACGCAAATGCTGGACAGCATGGTCAGTAGTCCCCGTGCGACTCGTGCCGAAATCTCAGACGTGGCAAACGCCATCATTGATGGAACCGATGCCGTAATGCTCTCTAACGAAACTGCGGTTGGTAAATATCCCATCTTGGCAGTGGAGACGATGGCAAGAATCGCGATTCGGATTGAAAAAGAGCAAGATTTAAAAATGCAACCGATTGAAAGCATGGGACGAGCTATTCCTAATGCAATTAGTCAGGCTGTGGGTAGAATTGCCATGCAATTGAAAGCAGCAGCGATCGTTACTCTTACGAAAACAGGCTCAACTGCTCGCAATGTCAGCAAATTTCGTCCACCGATTCCTATATTGGCAGTTACCCCCAATGTTCAAGTAGCTAGACGCTTGCAAATGGTCTGGGGAGTAAAGCCATTGGTCTTAGTCTCCTTGCCATCAGCAAGACAAAATTTTGAAGCCGCGCTTAACCTTGCCCAAGAAATGAAATTGCTAACTGCAGGCGATCTCGTGGTCATGTCGGCAGGAACTTTGCAAGATGTGGCAGGTTCGACCGATTTAGTTAAAGTCGAGTTTGTCTCATCGGTAGTAGGCAAAGGCTTAAGTATCGGCTCTGGGATCGTTCACGGTCGTGCTAGAGTTGCCTTCCATCATCTTGATGTCCGTGATTTTAATGAGGGTGAAATCCTTGTGATTGATCGCACTGATGCTGACTATATCGAAGTAATTCGCAAAGCATCAGCCGTTATCACCGAAGAGTCCAGCCTTGATTCCCATGCTGTTGTGATCGGTAGAAGATTGGGTGTACCAATTCTGGTTGGAGTTAAAAATGCGACAGGATTCATTCGAGATGGCGAACCTCTGAGCGTTAATTTTAGCAAAGGCATGATTTACTCTGGTTCACGATCAGACGATCTCGCGTATTAGTTATATTGGGTAGGTTGCGCTAATGTAACCTACCCAATTTTCTTTTGAGATAGTTATGGAAAATTTTGCTTTTCACAATCCAGTCAAGATTCTATTTGGCAAAGGTCAAATTGCGAATATTGCTAAAGAAATCCCTGCTACTGCCAAAATCCTCATCATCTATGGTGGTGGCAGTATTAAAAGCAACGGCGTTTACGATCAGGTAAAGTCAGCTTTAGCGGGACGTAACTTTCTCGAATTTGGTGGTATTGAAGCAAATCCACATTTGGAAACGCTTCTCAAAGCAGTTGAACTGATCAGATCGCAAGAAATCGATTTTTTGCTAGCTGTGGGCGGTGGTTCAGTCGTTGACGGTACAAAATTTATCGCAGCAGCAGTTCCTTTTGATGGCGATCCTTGGGATATTTTGTCAAAACAAGCACCTGTGACAGCGGCGATTCCGTTTGGGGCTGTGTTGACGTTGCCTGCGACGGGTTCAGAGATGAATACCAATTCGGTGGTCACTAAATGGGAAACTCAAGAAAAGCTGTTTTTTGCTAGCCCATTAGTCTTCCCTCTGTTTTCAGTACTAGACCCCGAGACAACTTTTTCTCTACCACCCAGACAAGTGAGTAATGGAATCGTTGATGCTTATACCCATGTAATGGAACAGTATTTGACCTATCCAGTCAATGCACCTCTACAAGATCGGATGGCTGAATCAATTCTCCAAACCCTAATTGAAGAAGGGCCAAAAACTTTCTCTAATCCCCATGATTACGAAGCACGGGCAAATATGATGTGGTGTGCAACGATGGCACTAAATGGACTAATCGGTGTAGGTGTACCTCAAGATTGGACAACACATATGATCGGACATGAGTTGACGGCTTTGCATGGTCTTGATCACGCTCAAACTTTAGCAATCGTTTTGCCGAATACGCTGACGATTAGACGCGATCGCAAACGTGAAAAGCTCTTGCAGTATGCCGAGAGAGTTTGGGGCATAGTTGAGGGTACGGAAGATGTGCGTATCGATCAAGCGATCGCTAAAACCCGTGACTTTTTTGAAGCTGTTGGTGTGCGTACCCATCTGTCAGACTATGGGGTGGAATTAGATGTGATTCCGCTAATTACTGAGCGCTTTGCGAAACGTGGTTTTGTGGCTTTAGGCGAGCATCAAGATGTTACCCCCAAAGTTGTTGAGCAGATTTTGACGCTTTGCGCCTAATATTTTTTTATTAAAGGCGCTGCAAAGCAGCGTCTTTAAATAGCTACTTGATATTTATGAATATGCCAAAGAAACTTCTATTTGTCTGCCTAGGAAATATCTGCCGATCACCTGCTGCGGAAAACATCATGAATCTGCTGATCGAGCAAGAAGGTTTAAGCGATCGCTTTATCTGTGACTCCGCAGGAACAGGCGGTTGGCACGTTGGCGCACTACCCGATCGCCGCATGAGAGCCGCAGCTCAAGCACGAGGGATGAATTTCATTGGTTCTGCAAGGCAATTTGAAGCAAAGGACTTGCAGGAATTCGATCTGATCTTAGCTATGGATAAAGATAACTATCGCAATATTCTGGCTATTGATCCGCAAAGAAAACTTACCGATAAGGTGAAAATGATGTGCGACTATTGCGAAACCCATACTGACAAGGAAGTCCCTGATCCTTACTATGGCAACGGAGATGGATTTAATTATGTAATTGATCTACTCTTTGATGCTTGTGGCGGACTTCTTAAAGTTCTCAAAGCCTAAATCATTTACAGCAATTTCCTTTCAAACCCGCCACAATTAAAAATATAAAACCCATTGCGGGGCTTCGCCCTGCGACCCTTTTTGTGGCAGGTTTAATCGGACACTACTGTAAGATCAATGCTTAGCGTTGTTTTTCCTAAATTTCAAAGAAATTGTTAGCGTGAATCCCCAAAGTGCTAACTTACACTGGTTCGCCTAAAAAACCCCGCCGTGCAAGTGTTCTCATTGTTTAGATACAAGTAAGCGTATCGCTGGTAATTGGTGAAATCCTCAAAAGTAGGTATATCGAATATCTGCCTACGGTATTTAAGATTTATATCTGTCCCCCAAAAGGCTGTCGCGCTCACATTGGAGCCAGTTAGGGATAAGCCAAAATTAACAGTGCCTAAACCATCTAAAAGAAATTTAGACAGATCGGGCGTGATGCTTGGCGCTGGTTGAATGATGTCTATGTTTAAATCTGTACCTTGAAACCTTTTCCCCAAGTATTCAGGGAGATTATTAAAAGCAATAATCATCTTTTCTGCATCTCTGGGAATCTTTATAATCGTAGTTTTCGCTACGTCTGCAACTTCATAAAAGTTCCCGTTTTTTTCTCTTAACTTCTGCTTTATATGGTCTAGAAGAGTATCTTCTATAAAATCAATTACTATCCCTACAATTAGATTAAGTGGTGAGCGAAAATCTACTAATAATTTAATCAATTTAGGGAGTAAAGTTATCGGGCTTCCCTTAGATATTGGGACAAGCTGTCCGTTGTTATCTGTTATAGATGCACCATACACACTAGAGTTATCTTGGGCTACTTGCATAGCTAATCCTAATAAACTATTGATGTCACTTTGAGCATCATTAATAAATTGATTATTGTCTGGATTATCAAAATAAATTTGTGAACTTGTCCAGCTATTAGGATCAATAGTTATCTCGCTTTGCAGTTTTGTAGTTGGAGCTGTATCCAGCTCACAAAATTTATCATAGATATCAGCAATCTTGCTATACAAATCTTGTAATGTGCTTTCTTGGCTCATGGATTACACTCGAATACTTCTATTGATTTTATTTGTCTGCCTTGTTCACATTCTGTAAATTCAGTAACTTGAATCGATAAAGTATTACCTGAATTGAGAAGTTTAACGGTTTTAGGAGTTCTGGAATCTCCACAAGTTGAGAATTCCATAACTGTTATTTCTATTTCGTCACAATTGCCACCGCCACCGCCACCGCCATCATCCAGACAAAAATCATCATCTGGGAATAGAGTACAAAACTCAGGGGGAATATCGCCCCGTGGTGGTGGTGGCGGTGGTGGACATGGATCGTATTCTGAGCTTCCATAATCGCCATCGGTAGGGACATAATTTGACCCGTTTCTTGAACGGTATACAGGTAAGGTAGCTTCTGAGCTTACATAGTAGCTACCATCATCACGAGGTCTATATTGTTTTCCTGCAATTGTAAGTCTAGCTATAGGAACTCTTGACCCATCTGCAAGTATTTGAGTCTCTTGAGTATTTAAATATTTATATCTATACTTGAAAATTCTAGGGCTTCCATCTGGCAGCTCTCCGTTATAGCTTTCAGTATCTTCGGTATACTCGTAAAATCCCTTACAGCTATAAATTGCCGCTATTCCGATAGGGTTTACTGCGGCTGATAGTTTCTTGCATCGTTTGTTATCTGGATCACCAGGACAATATTCATCTTGTGGCTCTACTGGTATTTCTTGATTTTCATTAGGATCTGGCAAGCCTTCGGGTGTCTTTGGTTTCTCTTTGCACTGGCAATTCTCAAACCATTTTTTACGCAACCATAACCCGACGATCTTGTCTAAGATTCTTGTGTTTTCACCGCTTATTATTTCGTTAGCTTGGAAGAAGTAATCAAGAGTTGGCACTAACTCAGCGATAAAAATAAAAATGTCATTAAAGGTTATTTCATCTGGAGCTGGAGGCGGTTCAGTTTGACAGTATTGATTGACGTTAATTTGACCTGTTATATCGTCAATAATTAGCCCTAAAGTCCTTTTGGTAACTGACTTTAAAATATCTTCAAATACATCATTTGGATTGCCTATATTTGGATTGAGAGTCGCTATTTTCTTGATTGCCTCTGGTAGTAAATCCAGTAATCTGCACAAAGGACCTTCTAAGCCAAACAAAAAACAAAGCACCCCAATTTCATTAGGATTAATGAATTGAGGCGCGCTTTGTCTTTTTTCCGATCCATACTGACAAGCCATATTTTTAAAGATTTATTCCAGAATTTTCACTGTACCAATCTTCGCTATTTGTAGTGTAATGAGGCGGGATTCCTCTTAATCTGCTTGCGGTTTCTTCACCTAAAACCCGATCTTCTAAATATGCAACTCTCTGATCAGCCAGTAGCCTAAATTCATTAGCTCTATCAAGCCTTTCGTCAAATCGTTTGAGGACAAGTTCATGTTCTTGCACCTTAGCCGCGTACTTTACCCCCAAATTATTTACGTCTTTCTCTAGCACCTTTAGGCGGTTGTCACGAATGCCAAAAGCATAAATGATTCCGCCAAAAGCGATCGCTAGTGAGACTACTGAGAGAATATCTGAAGTACTCATTAATTAATTTGCTAATTTATCTTTAGATACTGACTTGATTTACAAGCTTTCTGATTAAGTAAGCTTGTTGAGCACTGCCGTCGAAACTATGATTAATAACCAATGAAGTTTTTGGCTGAGTGCCACCAGCTTCAAAATCATATTCTTTTAGATCTGCAAATTGAGCCAAAGTGAGGATTGGAATCTCTACGATTCGCTTGGCTTTTACGCCATAACATTGGCTTGTCGTTCCCGCCGGGGAGTATTCACAAATAGCATGGCGTGGATGGATTCCAAATTCCTTCTCATTCTTATTTAAAGTAATGTGGGCGGGAACCTTAACTACCGTGCTAGTTGATTCTTTGACCTTCGTATCGGCTGTCCCTACATTGTGCAAGTCCATACTTACCAACATTCTCGCGCCGACGCTGACCGTCCCGTCTGTTGACTTGATGTCAACTTCATAATCAAAGTCTTTCTTTTTAATGCCTCTAGCCATCTTGTTTCTCTTATTTTTTGGTTGCTTTTTTCTGGAATTAAATCTTTTAGATACGTCTGCGATTAACGCATTTGCTCGCCGATCACTGAACCGACGATCCAAACTCGACCGTTTACTGTGGTTTCAGTGCCGACAGGCGGATTCGTATCTGGTTTGAGGACAATTACGCGCTTAGTAGTTTGACCAGGTGGCAATATACAGCCTGTACCTGCATCAGTTTTCTTGAGGTTCAGGATGCAGTGTCGAGGCTTGCATCCGACCATTTTCGAGTTCTTGGAAAATTCAAAAGTAATATTTTCAATCGGTGCTGTGGTTGGTGCTGCACCGCGAACTGTGCTTAGTGCAGCTGCGTTGTCAGTGCGCGCCCAAAACACATTTCCGTTGTCGGTTTGGTATTTGTATCGAGTTGTTCCAGATGCCATTTATTTAAGTGGGGTTATCGGTTTGGTATGTATCGATTAGCTTTGCGCTGTAGATTGGCTTTTCTTGGACGCGATCAACAACATTGAAACTCTGAATACTGTTGTCTTGGTAGTCAGGTAAAGAAATTGTTTCCTGTGTTCCTTTCCATATAGCCGCGTCTTTTGACTGACAATAGATGTTCCGTTTAATAGAACGGGTTGGATGTTTGCAAACTACATAACGTAAATCGAGATTTCTGGGAAGGTAATCTAGAGCTAGATCTGCATTTGTCAAAGCGACAAAGCCCGTTCCTGTGGTGAGTGCATTAGATTTATCAATGCGAACCAACCACGCTTTTCCAGAATTATCGAAATATTTAAAATCCGCTAAACTACCAGCCATTCGATCCTCAGTTCCGCGCCCGTTATAAGAATCAGAGATTCAGCGCAATCGTAACGAGCTTGTCAAGTTGATCGCACTCTAATCTCTTTTGTATTTGGTTCGCAAGTTGCAACTTTTAGGAAGAAGACGGAATATCACTTAAAAGCTGAGTGTTATGTGTAGAGCGCTTTTAGGGTATCTTTGATTAATTAGTAACTTGGCTTAGTGGAAGTTAAGTCAAGTTTCGGGGTTAATAATGGAAGTGTTCAATGTCGAAGAATAACCGCCACGGTCAAGCTGAAGTTTTGTCCGCGTCTGATTGCGATCGCATCCGTCGGTCAATTATTTCTAAACATCATTTGTTACTTTGGGATATTGCTAGATATACAGGTGAGCGGTGGGGGGCAATTTGTCAGTTAAAAGTTAGTGATGTTTACCAGGATGCGATCGCATCTGTGCCAAATAGCGAGATTACTTTTCGTAAATCTACTCGCAAGGCTTCGCCGTCGGGCAAGCAGGAAACTCGGCAATGTCCAATTCATCCCGAATTGGCGCGATTGCTTCAGGCTTATAAACCAAATAGGCAGGGCTTTTTATTCTCGGTTGGCTTTGGTGCTGTCAATCCGATTAGTTTTTCTGCATGTGATAAGTGGTTGCGAGCTGCAGTTATTCGCGCTGGCTTGGGTCATCGTGGAATTTCCACACATTCGACAAGGCGAAGTTTCATCACGGTGCTTTATTACGATCGCGGCGTGGACTTAAAAACTTTGCAGGCAATTACGGGCCATTCTGATTTGAAGAGTTTGCAAAGATATATTGAAGTTAGTGACGATCGCAAAGCGGCGGCAATTGCTTTGTTATAAATTGACGCGATCGCCTAGGTCATTGATGCTTTTTGCCGATCGCTATACATATTTCTTTGGCACTTGCTCCAGTCCGCCAAAGTGTGGCGATCGCTTCGGCTTGCTTTTTACTGATGTGGTGGTGTCGTAGTTTTCCAGAAATGTCCTGATATACATATCTCAAATAGTAATAAACTCGCTTATTTTTGCCTATAACGAAATAATGCTCAACATAGCCGTGAGTGTTTCTCGAGGTAGAAATTTCTGGAAAACTATCGAGTTTATTAGGGTTTTCCAGAAATTTGTCATCGATGTTTTCGGCATTTTTGCGATCGCATATCTCTAATTTGTTACCAGGGCCGATCGCAATTTCGATTGGTACGACGGTTTGAATATGGCGATCGCTTTTCCAGTGACCTGCGCGATCGTCTGGCAACTGGTCAAGTCTGATTTCACCGATTGTTTCGGCAAATTGGGCGATCGCTTCTTCGTGGTTTGGGTTGCCTTGGATTTTAAATCGTGTCAATATTCCAAGTTCGTTGACTATTGGCAAGTCTAAAACGCTTAGCTGTAAGGTTTCCATACAATTACACCGCAGCGCGATGCCCCGCTATTTTGTGCGATCGCGTTTTTGATTTAGTTAACTTCGACGATGTTGTGAACAGGTTGAGGTGCAAAGCTATCAGGCAAATGGTCAAGACTAGTCCCAAATAAATCAGCTAATTTCCTCCATTCTTTAAGACTTAATTTTGGCTCTACCTTTCCAGTGAGCCAAGAATTAACAGCCTGTCTGCTATACCCCAACTCTTCAGCTATTCGCGCTTGAGTAATTCCATTTCTAGCCATAAGTTCAGCGTAAGGAGATACATAAATACTGTGCATATATTAAAGCTAAATTTACTTTTTGTCTATTTGACTTGACATTGAGTCAAGCTAGCTTTACTCTGAAGAAGCAAAGCAAAGACAGCACCAAACCTAAAAAGGTCGAGCGCTGTCTTTGTGGAAGTTCATTGGTTTCATTGTCTCACGCATCACACAGACGGGCTAGAGAATCCCTATCCATTAGGTAGCCGTGATTTTTATGCGTATTCGTACAACTATCTAATAACCATATGCCTTACGAAATACCGCCTAATTCTCAAGGCTCATTCTGTGCGGGTTGCAAAGCTCGTATTTTCTGGGCAAAAACTGAAGCAGGAAAGTGGATACCTTTAGACACTGACCTCAAGCCTCACTTTGCCACATGTCCCATGTCTCAACGTTTTAGGAAGCCAAAATAATGCAAGGTCAACCAATCATGAATCCAATCGGTCGGTATTACTTGTCGCGATCGCATCCAATGCCCGCGAATGTTGAAGCTTGGATTGAGCGCTTACCGTTCGCTCTAAAGCTTTCGCTTGCCACTGCCCTAATGAATCAGTGCGATCGCGTTTATGGTCAATGTCCGACCCTGTCCGTTGTTCGCCCAACTCTTGAAGGAGATAACGCATCATGACCGCACCCCTATCAGCAAAAAACAATCAGGAACGTAACGAAATCTTAGCCAATGCAACCCCTTGGCAACTTGCTGAGCTGATCGTTCACCTCGCTAAAAATCTTGAACCATTTTGCAAACCTGATCCTTTTGACAACTCCAAAAGACTAAGCGAACACCCCTTATTTGCTGAGCTTGCCAAAGAACCTACAACCATCAAACTATATGCAATTCGTGCACTCACTAACACCTTAGACCGTATCCATCACTAACTCTTGAAACATGGAAATTAACCAAGAATTTAAACCGTTTTTAATTAGCGATCGCTCTAGTGCAATCCTGCACATGCTTGATGCTATCCAACTCACAGACATCGAGCTAGTCGATTTATCTGAAGGCATATGTGATCGCTTAGGAGTTGCAAGCTTTCATAATCCAAAGATTGCTTTTGAAATACACGATGAAGGCTCAATCGTTCCCCCACCTGATGCTGAATCAGTCAAAGAAACTCTAGACGGGATTCTGGAAGAAAGTCGAAGCCATGAGCTTTTAAAATTTCAGATCATGCCACATGAAGCCTTGTCACTTCTAGGCATGGTGCAAGCTGCGATCGTATCGTTGCCAATCCCTGAAAGTCTCGAAACCTTTGGCAAGCAATTCATTAGTCAATTTTGCGAGAAATACAAATCAGAACTTCCCTCTATTTGCGAAAGCTTAAAGAGAGGATGGAATGAAGCGTATCAAATGACTAGAGAGGAGTTTGACGAATTGTCTGAGGAGAAGTTTGACTATGCAATCAATCAAGACACCTATGTAGATGATTTCGAGTAGACAACTTAGCAACTAGGGCAGTGCCAAAACACTGCCTAGACTGCTGAGTGTGTCCAAAGCACTCGGTATAGAGAGACGGTTTATAGCGTGAAGAAAGCCGCAAGGCTTGTGCATTTCATAGACCGACTCTCTATAAACCTACAGAATGAATTAAGCCGTAAGCGCTTATGGGTGATTCACAGGTATAGATCCACATATCACCAAAGACATTATGAATATACTCGGCTTAGACGTTGGCAGAAACAACGTCACGGCTTGCCTGTTGACGGAATATCCCGATCAACCAGTTCGTCATTTTCAGAATATTAGAAAAGAGATCGTAAAGTGTCAAGCAGACACAATTGGAGTAGAGAGATTACTCGCTCTAAAACCTGATGCGATCGTCATGGAGCCGACAGGAATTTGGTACAGCAATTTCTGGAGATACCTTGCAGACTTCCATAAAATTCCGATCTATTGGATAGGACATGGCGACCTTGCAAACCAACGGGGAGCTTATGGTTTCAAGAATAAGCGCGATGATGAAGACGCATTTTGTTTAGCTCTAACCTACTTTGACGATCGCTTTGTCGATGTCCACGGTAATCGACGTTACTTGACGTTTTCGACTGGTAAAGTGACGCTTGTTCGCGATTGGTTCTTTGAATGTGAACAACTCGATAAACTGCTTAACTCAATGATTAACCAAGCGAGACAGCGGCTGACTATGGAGTTTCCAGAAATTGCACAACGAGGGGCGGAGGTATCAAAGAAACTGCAATACGCTCCAATGTGGGGTTATGTCGCTGGGATTTATACATATACCAACATCAAGAATTTACATAACAAGAGTATAGCCAAGGCGATCGGCATTGAGATAAGCCAATACACCAAAGACCACGCCCGCAAAATCTGCGAACTGCAAAAACAGCTTGACCAGAAAGAGCGAGACTTAGCCCTGCTCATGCAGTCTGAAGAGTTTGAGCCATATATGAAAGTTTTCCAGAAATTCGGCTTCGGGTTACGTAACCAAGCTTTGCTTCTCTGCCAATGCTACCCGTTCGATCGCTTCTTACTAGATGGCAAAATCTGGGTCGACTATGAGGAG
>JBBRMK010000117.1:0-12444 GCA_038230875.1 Pseudanabaenales cyanobacterium | reverse complement strand
CTTGATTTTTATGAATTACAGCAGTTGTTGATCAAATTCACCACAATAAGGGTCGCAGGGCGAAGCCCTGCTTCGGGTTTTATATTATTGTTTGTGGTCGGTTTGAAAGCAAATTGCTGTAGCTTTACTAACGATTGTTATATTAGGAAGTACTTTGTACTGAATTTATGATTGTAAAAGGTTTAGAGCTGCCAAGTTGGGAAAATATTAAACGCGAATGGCGTGATGCAGATTGGTTATTGCTAGTTTTCCCAATTCTATTAACGATTTTAGGTGGTATCGCCATCTTTAGTTCAGACTTTAGTGCTAGGCGTACTGAATGGTGGCAGCATTGGGTAACAGGTTTGGTGGGATTGATTGCTATGTTTTCTATTGCTCGATTCCATTACGACCAATTGCTCCGCTTGCATTGGATTACCTATGCGATTACCAATATTTCTTTGATTTTGGTACTAGCGATCGGTACAACTGCCCTTGGCGCAGAACGATGGATTACGATTGGTGGGTTTAACATTCAGCCTTCGGAATTTGCCAAGGTGGGGATTATTATCTCTTTGGCAGCAGTAATGCACGATCGCCCTATCCAAAGTCCAATCGATGCTTTTAAAGTTGCTTGGGTGACAGTACCACCATGGATTTTAATCTTTTTACAGCCAAACTTAGGAACGGCGCTAGTTTTTGCGGCGATTACGATTGGGATGCTGTATTGGGCGGGAGCAAGTTTAGGCTGGTTAGCCCTAATATTTTCGCCAATTATTTCAGCAGTGCTATTTTCGTTATACTTACCTGCTTGGATTGCTTGGGTGATCCTTATGGGGGTGGCAGCTTGGGTATCTTTACCTTGGTTTCGGGTTGCTAGTACTGTAATTGCTTTAGTAATTAATCTAGTCTCGGGTCAAGCTGGGCTTTTATTATGGAATATTCTCCATGATTATCAAAAAAAGCGCCTATTGCTATTTATCGACCCAAATCAAGATCCTCTCGGCGCGGGATATCACGTTATCCAGTCAAAGATTGCGATCGGCGCTGGTAAACTTTGGGGGCAGGGTTGGCTCAAAGGGACACAGACACAGTTAAATTTTATTCCTGAGCAACATACCGATTTTATTTTTTCGGCGATCGGTGAAGAGTTTGGTTTTATTGGTTGTATGTGTGTCTTGTTACTATTTGTGGGGATTTGCTGGCGTTTACTGGTGATTGCCGTAAACGCGCGGGATAACTTCGGTTCGTTATTGGCGATCGGTGTATTTGCGTTTGTGCTATTTCAAACTTTTGTAAATATTGGCATGAATATTAATGTTGCACCTGTAACTGGCATTCCTCTGCCTTGGCTGAGTTATGGACGATCAGCTTTAATTGCTAATTTTATGGCGATCGGCTTAGTCGAGTCTGTGGCAGCTCATCGACGGACGATTAAATTTTAGGAATCAATTTTTATGCTTATGCCAACTCAAGTTCAAGTTCACCGATCGCCTAAAGTCACCGTTATTGGGGCTGGCAATGTCGGAGGAACGTTGGCACATCGGATTGTCGAAACTAATCTTGCTGATGTGATGTTGTGCGACATTGTCCAAGGTAAACCGCAGGGTATAGCGCTCGATCTGATGCAAGCGATGTCGATCGCGAAAATTGATCGCCAAATTATCGGCACTAATGACTACAACGACACTAAAAACTCAGATCTAATTGTTGTCACGGCTGGGTTACCGCGCAAAGAGGGGATGTCTCGCAATGATTTGCTGAGGATTAATGCGTCGATTGTGCAGGATGTCGTAGCAAAGGCGATCGCCCAATCTCCTGATGCGATTTTGATTATCGTCACTAATCCTTTAGATGTGATGACCTATCTAGCATGGCAAGTGAGCGGATTACCAACCCATCGGGTGATGGGGATGGCAGGAGTTTTGGATGCAGCCAGATTTCAAACTTTTATCGGAATGGAATTAGGAATTTCAGTCGCTGATATCAATACGATGGTTTTGGGAGGACATGGCGATCTGATGGTTCCATTGCCGCGCTTTTCCACAGTTAATGGTGTGCCGATTACAGAACTAATGACCAAAGAAGCGATCGCCCGATTAGTTGAGCGAACTCGTAATGGTGGGGCAGAAATCGTTAAGTTGATCCAAAATGGTAGCGCCTATTTTGCTCCATCGGCAGCCGCCTATGTCATGGTCGAAGCAATTCTCAGCGATCGGCATCGGATTGTTCCTGCGTCAGCTTATCTTGCAGGAGAATATGGCTTAAATAATATATTTATGGGCGGGCCTGTTCAGTTAGGAAGGCAAGGTATCGAAAAAACGATCAAACTTCAACTAAATGAGTATGAGCTAAAGGATCTTCATGCTTCGGCTACAGCAATCCAAGAAAGCATTAAATTACTGTAGTCAAAAATACAGCAGTTACTGAGCAAACTCACCACGACAATGGTCGCAGGGCAAAGCCCCGCAAAGGTTTTTATATTATTGTTTGTAGTAGGTTTGGAAGCAAATTGCTGTAGACATATCAAATTTACTTTTCGTTAGCAGAACTACTTCGTAGAGCGTTGACGTTTTGCTTCGTAAAGCAGTAGTGCCGCGCAAATAGATACGTTTAAGGACTCTACTTGATCGCTTTGGGAAATATATACAACTTCATCGGCTAGTTCAATTAATTCTTCAGACAATCCATTCCCTTCATTTCCCAATAAAATTAAAGTTGGTTGCGTAAAGTCATAATCCCAGTAGTTTTTTTCTGCTTTCGATACTGTCGCGATCGCCTTTATACCTTGTGATTTCAATTTACGAATGTCGTCAGCGAGATTGTTAGATGTTTGCATAGGACAGCGAAACCATTGTCCTGCCGTGGCACGAATGATTTTAGGATTGGTCAAATCTACACTATCGCTACTTACTAACATTCCATCAATTCCCACGGCAACAGCTGATCGCACGATCGCCCCGACATTGCCTGGATCTTGAATTGTCTCTAATGCAAGCCCTAATGTATGAATATTCGCAACTTCACGTGATGGTAGTAAAGCCGCAGCGATCACGCCATCAGGATTTTTGGTAGTAGCGATCGCTTGAAGAACTTCTACTGAGACTATCTCTAATCTTTCAATTTCATCAGTAGATGCTTCAATACGCTTATACAAATCTAGATTGGCGTCAATCCATTTTTCGGTACAGCAAACAATTGATAGTGGATAAGCAGTAGCGATCGCTTCTGTTAATGCATGGGTTCCTTCTACTAAAAATAAGCCTTGTTCTCTACGATCTTTTGCACTTTCACCAAGCGATCGAAGTTGCTTGACCAATGGATTCTTTATACTTGTGAGCAATTGCTAACTCCTATGATCAATATCAGCAAATATCTTAAACCATAAGCAAGTACGCAGAGTGCTTGCTCTGCGTAGTTTAAATTATGCAAATTAATTGAGCCTACTTTGATTTGCGTATTACTATATAAAGCATCAAGTCTCACTGATGCGTAAGGGAGGATTATTTATGTCTAAAAGTTTCTGGAATTCTTTAGCGATCGCTGCTGCTGTTGTAATTCCAACAATCTCGATCGGAGCGCTAGAAGCCGCCGCCCAAAGTTATGGCGCAATTGCCCGCTCTTCATCCACTCAGGACAAAGGCTATTCTTGGAATTTTCGTACTCGCGCGTCAGCAGAAAATAGAGCTGTAAGTGAATGTGAAAGTCTCTCTGGGGCAGGGGACTGTGAGGTATTGATGTGGACTCGTAATGCTTGTATGTCGATTGCTGAAAGTAGTAATGGCGCAGCAGGTACAGCTTGGTCAACTGATGAAGTACAAGCCGAAAGCGATGCTCGCGGTGTTTGCCGCGATTTTGGTGGTACAAGTTGCTCAACAGTCCGCACAATTTGTTTACCTTACTAACAACATTACTAATACAGCACCTTGCGCTGTCATAAAACCCAGATAATTTTTTGAAAGTGACGCTTCGCGTCACTTTCAAAAAATTATCTGTATCACTCAAACCCTCAATAAGCTGTAACAGAAAATTAGGTGAACTAGATTTGACTAATCTTCTGTTTAATTGATTTATTTAATTCTCTTTCTTTAAAATCTTTGCTATTAATCGAATCTCTCTTTTTGCAAGGCTTAGCGATCGCACTTGGGGCTTGTATTGGTAGCTTCTTAAACGTAGTTATCTATCGTGTTCCTGCGGGTTTGTCAATTCTTTATCCGCCCTCACGTTGTCCCCATTGTCTACGCCAGCTTGCACCTCGCGATAACATTCCCGTGATTGGCTGGTTTCTTATTAAAGGGAAATGTCGTTATTGCCATACGTCAGTATCATGGCGCTATCCTGCGATCGAAGCACTAACCGCATTTTTGTTTTGGTGCGTAGCCGCCTATTTCGGAACTTCACTAGCATTGCCAACATTATGCTTCTATGCCTTATTTCTTAGTTGGCTATTGGCTCTCTCACTCATCGATATCGATACGATGATCTTACCAAATTCCCTAACCCAGTCGGGATTGGTCTTAGGACTAATTTATCAAGCAAGTCTAGCTTTTACGAATAGTGGCGATCGCACTAATTTGGCAGGACATCTTATCAACGGTATTTTGGGGGCAGTATTGGGGCTTTGCTCACTTGAAATTATGTTGTGGTTATCGACGATATTGTTGGTTATTTCACTTATTCCTATCATGGCTTTGGAGATTATTTGTCGAAGTACATTACTAGGTAAAATTAAAGAGATTATTCTTACTCTTTTAGGTAAAATTTGGCAAGGTGAAGCAATGGGAGGTGGTGATTTCAAACTAATGTCAATGATTGGAGTTTGGTTAGGTTGGCAAAAGATTTTGTTGGTTATTCTAGTTTCTTCAACGATTGGCGTTTTTATTGGCTTGATAGGTAAATTGATGGGTAAAATTGGACTTTTTACAGAAATCCCTTTCGGTGTATCGCTCTCAATTGCCGCAGCATTATCACTTTTCTTCGGTGATGCAATAATCTCAAACTTTTTTGAATGGTACTGGCGCACTTTTTTTGTGATGCCATAATCTCAAACTGTTTAAGATGGTTTGGAATAGTCTTAAAATATAATTTCTTTTTGGATAACCTATTCCACTCCTTCATAGCGCCACGCCACAGGATCGATCGCTTCACCATTGACATAAAGTCCCCAATGCAAATGTGGGCCTGTCACTGCGCCTGTTGCACCAACAGCGCCGATTACTTGACCAGCTTTTACAAAATCACCTTCTTTAACATAAATTTTACTGAGATGCAAGAAGATACTTACTACGCCTTGACCGTGATCTAAACCGATTGTATTGCCATGCAGCACAAAGCCCTGAGCGACATTACCCACTAAGCGCACGTAACCAGAGGCTGGTGCAATCACAGACGAACCTGTACCTCCTGCATAATCCACACCACGATGGTAATAGTCATCGGCAAACACGCCATTGTAGTAACGCTGTACTCCAAAAACTGTACTAATCTCGCCCTCATTGGGTCTCAGAAAAGCTCCATTCCAGAGCTTCTGGGGCGTAACTAACTTTTTAAAAGCGGAAACTTTATCCCATTCATAATCCGTGGGTTCCGATCCACCACCTGCATCATTAATCCAAATACTTTGGGTGGGAAATTGGCGATCGCCCAATTGCATTGCCAAAGTTTGCTGCAAACCCTCAGCCGTCACAACTACCTGTCTTAGTCCTGCCTTATCAAGTGGAGTTGTGGGAATAAATGCTCGCCAACGATTAGGTGACATCGCAAAAGCAGGAAATTGTTTATTATTTACCGAAACCGTGGGTGGTGTTGCCGCAGATTTATCTGTTGCAACCCAAACTGATACCGTATCCCCAAGTTGAGGATTATTTGGTCTAAGCATTGCTTGCAATGCATCTGCCTTAGATACGCCAATCATTACCGAAGCGATCGCCGTTAGCAAACTCAGACCAATTAGTAAGGGTAATTTGAAGGGACGAGTAAACATAAGCATTTATTCCAATAAGGCGTTAACTTTATTTTACGGATTAGCGATCGCTGTAAAATCATATTAACCGAATATTTCAATAGTCATGAGCCAACAACCTATCACAATCGAAGATGTTTACGCAATTTTCCGTACATCACAAGAAGATTTCGAACGACGTTCGGAATCTCGTGCTGTGGAGTTTCGAGAAGAGCTTCGTATCTCACGCGAAGAGTACGATCGCCGCACTGCTGAGTCTAAGGCAGAGACTGATCGCCGTCTCGAAAAACTCGATCAAACTTTGGCTGAGGCAACTCGTGCGGTTAATGCCCTAACTACTAGATGGGGACGATTTGTTGAGGAATTAGTGGAACCTGCTGTAGTGAAATTATTTCAAGAACGAGGGATAGATGTCAAAGAAAAGCATCCTAGAGTTAGTGTTACCAGAAAAGACATTGCGATGGAAATTGATATTTTAGCGGTCGATACTACAGATGTGGTGTTAGTGGAATGCAAATCGAAACTTTCTAAAGATGATGTGGATGAATTTATTGAGAAACTCCAAAATTTTAAGATAGCTTTTCCAGCATATAAAAGCTATCGAGCTTATGGTGCTGTTGCAGGAATTGAGATTAATCAAGGTATAGATCGCTATGCCTATCAAAAGGGTTTATTTGTAATCCGTCCTTCTGGAGATACAGTAGAAATTGTTAATGATCTGAAATTTCGGGCAACGACTTGGTAACTATAGCGAATGGTCAAAAAAAGCAGAGAAGGCGATCGTCACAGAAGTTAATGATAATAAATCCGAAAAATAAAGGCGGTGCATTGCACCGCCTTTATTTTTCGGATTTATTGCATCTTTCTAAGGAATCAACGGAATAGTCGCGCTGCGAGTAAATTGCTCGTAAGCTGAATCTAAATTAATTGAATATAGCCCTTGAAATTTGTAGTCTTTGTAAAGATCAGGCACTTTAGCAAATTTCGCCAGAGATTGCTCTTTAGTCAAATTTTGCCCTTTCCATTCTAGCGCCAGACGCTCTAGCCCACTAAAATATGCTTGCTGCGCCTGTAAACCTGTCACATCAGTAACATCACCATGCCCAGGAATAACCTTCGCTTCAGGGAAAGTAGCAATCAATCGATATAAACTACCTTGCCATTGGCGAATATCGCTATCGCCAGTGTAAGGAATGCGCTTATTAAATACCATATCGCCTGAAAACAAGACCTTTGCATCAGGAATATAAGCCACTAGATCAGTGCCAGCTGAATGTCCATCAACGCGCTCAATCCGTACTTGGCGATCTCCTAACCAAATATCAGTTTGGCTATTAACAATCACATTCGGAGGCATGATGCCACCAGTATTATTTTTACCGCTTTGAATGTATTCACGAATTACGCCGCGCCCCATCACAGGAATATCCCGCTTTACAAAGGCTGCATTGCCGCCAGTATGATCAGAATGATAATGAGTATTCAAAACATATTTGATCGGCTTGTCGGTCAACGACTTTACGGTCGAGAGCATCAGTTCGGCTAGTTCGGTCGTTTGAAATGGATCGATCACCAAAACGCTATCACTACCAATAACGAGTCCTCCATTACAAATCGCCACCGCAGGACTCACTGGAGGAAAATCGGTACTAGAAATTAGTGCATAAACTCCTTGCCCAACCTCTTGCAACTGTAAGCCCGCATTTTGCAAGCTAATCGTTTTGATAGATGTTTCCGCAGGTTTCGCAGGTTTACTCTCAGTCTGATTTTGCGCCTGATTTTGAGACTCGGCAGGCATCCAAACGTGTCCAACCGTTAGAGACACTATGGCAGCGATCGCCGCTAATGCAACAGCAAGAAAGTATTTAATTTTTAGCTTTTTGAGCATTTTCATTTCTCATCACTAGGTGCAAAGGTCTTAAATAGTTTAAACCTAAAAAAACCTAAAAAATAGAGGGAGTGCTTAGCATTCCCTCTATTTTTTAGGTTTTTATTGAACTTTAGAGTTTGACTTCGATGTCTACACCAGCCGCAAGGTCGAGCTTCATGAGAGCATCAATAGTTTTGGCAGATGGTTGATAAATGTCAATAATGCGACTATGAGTACGAGTTTCAAAATGTTCGCGAGAGTCTTTATCTACGTGAGGTGATCTGAGAACGCAATAAATACGACGGCGGGTTGGCAGTGGGATAGGACCAACGGCAGCCGCGTTTGTACGATTAGCAGTTTCGACGATTTTTTCGCAGGATGAGTCAAGCAGGCGATGATCGAAAGCTTTGAGACGAATCCGAATCTTTTGTTGTTGAGGTGCCACAGTCTTTCTTCTTTGGAATATTCGGGTAAAATTTTCAGCGTTTCTTATATTAGCACTCTAACAATTTAAAATCAAACAAAAGTTTAGCTACTCCCTTCCCAGTAGAAAAATAGACATTAAAGCCCAAGAATTAGCGGTGCGGCGCTCCGCGCCGCACCGTCTAATCTTTCACTGGGAAAGGAGTAGCTCTTTGAAAACTTACAAAGTAGAGTCAGCACAAAGCGCCACTTCTACTTTGTGAGTTGGTAGATGTGAGTTGGTAGATGTGAGTTGGTAGATTACTATACTGTTACAATCTTTACTTATAGATATATCTACATAACCCTGTCTAGAAATATGTCATTGCTTCTCTCTGCCCCAATTGTTTACGCCGCGATCGCAGGTATATATTTATTGGTGATCCCATTATTAGTGTTGTTTTATCTCAAAGCCCGTTGGTACAAAACTGGCTCTATAGAAAGAGTATTTCTATGCTTTTTAGCTTTTTTCTTTTTCCCAGGTTTGTTGCTGATTTCACCATTTTTCAACTTTCGTCCTGTCGCAAGACAAATTTAAAATTATCAATGAAACAGTTTCAGTGTGCCCCTCGTGCACATTGAAACAAAAAATATTTTAGAGATTAAACCTATGCGTCGCATTGATGCCATAGCAATTATGGTCGCTTTTTTTGTGTTTGGCGGAGTTTCATTTTGGGTATTTCGCATCTCTGGTTTCGATGCAACTAATGCGGGTATTTGGAGTCAAGTGGTTTTAATAGGCGTGTTGCTAGCTTGGATTTCGACCTATGTATTTCGGGCCGTCACCCAAACCATGACCTACAATCAGCAGCTAGACGATTACAAAAAAGCAGTGCTGACTAAGCGCTTAGAAGAAATGTCGCCTGAAGATCGTGCAAGTTTACTGGCCGAAGTAGAAGCAGAAAAAAAATTAGCTCAAAATGTTGTCAAAGATGAATGAATCAGCGATCGCCTTACTATTCTCTATTTCATCCTAAGCCACTCGCCAGACGGGTTAGCTCTTTTGGCTTTCCCAGAGACTTAGGCGATCGCTTTCAAATAGTGCATAAGTGGCTATGTTTTGCCAACGATCGTGAACCATCAAACCTGCTCGCTGAAGCTCAGTTTTTGCATGATATTTTTGTTGACATCTTGGGATATAAATCTCCTTTTGAGACAAACGGTGGAGCATGGGAATTAGAACTACATCCAAATTCTGCACTGGGCTTTTTTACAGAAACTTCAGCCAATGTGATTGCGGAAATCAGGGTTAATACAGCCGAAGAAGGTGCGATCATCAAGCCTGAGCCACACCATCAAACAACTGAGTGGCTAATCGTTTTAGATTATCAAGAAGTCTGTCTTTATCATCGCGATGTCTCCAGCTTATTTTGCCAAAGATTTTCTTGGGAATCGTTAGCGGATTTAGATCAACTGAAAGCCTTTTATTTTTTGTTGTCGCGGCGGACTCTTTTAAGAGGGATTGCCAATAGCGAAGAGCGATCGCGCACAACTCAACTGTTAGAGGAGTCACATCAACTTGAATCTGAAGTTCTCAAAAACTTCTATAGTCACTATTACAAAATCCGCAGTCAATTAATCAAGGATTTCCGCTATCGTCTGCTACTACTTTCGCAAATTCCCATCTCTCCAAACCATAATTCTGATCCACAAATTGATGTCGAAGATGTGATTGCGATCGCGATTTATCAAGCTCAAAAGCTTTTAAACCGTATTTTATTTTTAGCCTATTGTGAAGATCGCCAACTGTTACCTGAAAATCTAATTAAAGATGCTTACGAATTTGTTAATCCTTATATAGAACAATCGATCTGGGAAAATTATAAAGCCATATTTCGCTGGATCCTGAATGGTAATTCTCATTATCATAGCCCCATAAATGCTTATCCATTTAGTTTGTTTGAAAATGATCTTATTTTAGATAGCGCCTTGTTTGTCGGTGAAGAATTATGCCGTCAGATTAAAGAAATTGCCCGCTTTGATTTCTCTGAAGACATCACTCGTCATATTCTCACTTCTCTCTTTGATGAATCGATTAAAGAGTTATCGCAATATCGCAAAGACCTCAGTAATCTCAGCAAACGACGTACTCCCAAATTACCTTGTAAAGCGATTATCCAGAGTGAGTCTGTAATTCGTTCATTGCAGCAGCATCTATCATCATGCCATGATAATTATCATAAGGAACACAAATTCACTCAAGACACTTTGATATATTGCAAAGAGTATCAAGAGAGTTTATTGAAAATCAAAATTTTGCACCCAAAATGTGGTGCAGGTGTATTTCTAGCAACAGCTTTAGAGTTCTTAATTGCTGAGCATGAACGCATTCATTATCTGTTGACGAAGTTCTCACCCAATGTGGAAGCAATCGCCCATAAAACGCCAACGGAAGTAATAGCACATGTTCTCCAACACAATTTATTTGGTTGCGATGTAACTGAAGAAGCGGTCGAAATAACTCGCCTTTCTCTATGTCTGCGATCGCTAGAAATCAATCCATCTTTGCCAAATTTTGAACGCAATATTCAATTAGGTGAATTAGTTAATTGTGATTTTGGTGAAGAATTTAGACAAGCAAGCGATCGCGGCGAAGTTGTAATTTTAAAGTAATTTTAAAATAGATCTAATCCTAGGTGTCGGAATCGAACCGACATATCAAAGGTTCGCTTATCAGGGAAATTTTTCTTGGCTCTGGGCGATCGCGCTGTTAATTGATCTCGCGATCGCCTGACGTACTGCACAAAAATCTCACTTGGATTCTTGACGGTGGTAATATGATGCTTGCTAAAAGTTAGTAGGATCTATGTCAGAAGAGCAACGTCGTCAGCTACAGCAGCAACTTTGGAATATTGCGGATACTTTGCGGGGCAAAATGAATGCTGATGAGTTTCGCGATTATATTTTGGGATTTATTTTTTATAAGTATCTGTCTGAGAAAATTGAACGCTTTGCTGATGAGGTATTAGAGGGAGATGATGTTAAGTTTGCGGATCTAAATGAAGATACGGCTGAAGGGGCGGAAATTATTGAGGCGGTGCGTGATGCAACGGTGGAGGCATTGGGGTATTTCTTGAAGCCGTCGGAGCTTTTTAAGGCGATCGCCTGAGGATAAATACAGCTATGTGGCGAGTATGGAGCAGATTAAGGGTAATAATGACTTTAATCTGAATATTCCGCGCTACGTAGATACGTTTGAGGCGGAGGAGGCGATCAATCTCGATGCGATCGCAATTCAGCTAAAGGCGATCAAGCAGCAAAGCAAATTTACAGATTCTAAGATCGCCGCATTCTGTGATGAGTTGGGAATTGAGCCGCCATTTTAAGAGAGATTAACAATGAAAAATTGTATGTACAAATTGTAGTAACATTAGCTAATGTTTGAGTGGGATGAAGACAAAGCAAAGTTCAATCAGGATAAGCATTCTGTTGGCTTTGAGTTTGCGACTATAGCCTTTGATGATGATCAACGTATTACGGTGATTGATCATCGTCAGGATTATGGAGAAACTCGCTATATTACTTTGGCAAAGATTAATAATCGTGTATATGTAATTGCCTTTACGCTTCGTTCATCTAACATTCGGCTCATCTCTGCCCGTAAAGCAAATACTAGAGAGATTAATCGCTATGAAAACCGTTAAGTATGTTGCGAATCCTGCTCATCAGCCTCAACTTAGTAAAGAGGCGGAATCTCGTTTAGCTAATTTAACGGATCAGGATATTGATTATTCGGATATAGCTGAATTGGATGATGCTTTTTGGGCGAAGGCAGAAATGGTCGCGCCTGATTTGACTCAACCTGTAACTTTGAGGGTGAAAAAATCTGTTTTGCAGTTTTTTCAAGGGAAGCATAAGAAGGGTTATCAGTCTCGAATGAATATGGTACTGGAGAGCTATGTCAAGGCTCACCAAAAAGATTAGGCTTTGCCGCAAAGGCAGATCTGCTGAGCAAAGCAAATTTACAGACGCTAAGATCGCGTCATTCTGTGATGAGTTGGGGATTGAGCCGCCGTTTTAGAGTTAAAGTATTAGGACTTACGCAAATCAACCAAGAACTAAAGTTCTTGGCTCAAAGCTCAAGTCAGTTAAAACTGACTAAAAAAAGCCTCAAATCAACCTGTTTCAACAGGTTTAAGCTTTTAGCCCGCAATTTATTGCAGGGCAAGTG
>JBBRMK010000116.1:0-12474 GCA_038230875.1 Pseudanabaenales cyanobacterium | reverse complement strand
TGACTTTATCGGCTAGCCCTGCGGAGATGATTTCGTTGATCTTGTCTAGACAAGCATTCAAGCCAGCAGCAAATTCAAAACGGGTAGTTGCTTGTTTACCACGGAATGTGCGATCGGGATAACCTGCAATACATCCATAACGCTCTACCAGCGACTGCAAAGCCGTAAAAGCCCAGTCTGTGGGTTTGACATCACTTAGTTGAGATACAGAAGTAACATTTTGAGCTACTTCTTCTTTGGGACGGTTTAACTCTGTGTTGATTGCTCGGATCGTTTCTGATTCATTCAGTTTTACTTCTGTGACAGGCAGTGATGACTGTAAAGTTGGAACTGCCGTAGATTTTGCCTGAACTTGAGATTGATTGATAGTCTCAGCATTTGCGCCTGTAGCCGTGGCTAATACGCTCAAACCTAGTAGAATTGAGAGATTACTGACTTTTTTCATTCCTTCACACCATTAAAAAAATAAGTCTTACTATCGTGAGTGAATAAGCAATAGATACAGATAATCGTAAATGATCAAATAATATATAAGATTGCAGAATCACTAAGCCTAGTCACGACAGCTAGATCCTATGACTTAAAAGTTAACAAAATTGAAAACCAGCAAATGTATTGTTAAATACAATCTATCCCTAGTCTTCACCAAAATCGTCTTTCGGTTTTTGAAATTCCGATGCTTTGGTTATAAATTAATTTTTTGAAGGAGAATTTTGATCGGCAAAACCAGAAAATTTTGGTATGGTTAGCATATCAAAATTTATTGAGCTTTGCCAAAAGTTAACAAATATAGCTCCTAAGCCAGCTGACAAAACTAAGACTAGTCCTAGGAATAATTTGACTGACTCAAAGAGGAAAAATTTCAAGTTAACTAGATAGGTGTTTTGACCACAAAAATCGCGATCGCTATAGACATCATCCAGAGAGAGGCATATAGGAATAAACGTATCATTGGTGAATCTCTTCTGTAAAAGATGAACTTGAAGGTTTCATTAGGTAATGACCAAATTTTTCGGTAAAGCGATTTCCGATAATAGCTTGGCGCTTTGCTGTATGAATCGAGAAATTTGAGTTTCCCTTAACGGTTGTGGAAATGGAGCGTTTAGCGACGAAGGATTTGGCGGCGGTATTGCGTTTGATTCAGTTAGGTAAGGTTGCTGTTAGTGATAAAACGGCTTTGCCTAGTGCAGGTACGGTCAAAGCGATCGCTACGGTTTTACAGGGTGGTAATTTCTATGATGATGAACAGCGTCAAGCTACCAAGCAAGGGAGAGGTAGCCTTGAGAATATTGGGGGAATTAAGTCTTTTGCGTGGACAGCGCTTTTGCAGGTGGGTGGTTTCGCTGAGCTTTCTAACAAAAAGTTGGTGCTGACTAAGGCGGGACAGAAGGCGCTGCAAAATCCTTCTGCTAAGATTTTACAAACTTTGTAGAAGCGTTGGTCAAAGACGACGACTTTTGATGAGTTTCGGCGGATTGATTCGGCAGATTTATTAGTGCTGAATCTCTATATTGTGAGGGTTTCGGATCTGGTATGGCGAATAGAAATTCTATTTACTTATGAACTCAGCAAATCCAGAACAGAGTGACAGATAAATTTTGCATCTTTAAGATTTTGATAGGGATTACCAGCGCGATGTCCCCAAATTGAAGGTATGGGCAGATATTTAGCATTAGGAATCATCGCTGCTTCGCGATCGCAGTCTTCGGGGGTAAAATACAAATCCGTAGTACTAGGCATCACCAAGGTTTTTGCTTGAATGGATTGCATCGCAAGGGCATAGTCATTTTGATAAACAGGATTATCGCTCACATCACAGCGCAACCAAGTATCAAGCATTGCTATTAAATTTCGAGGATCGCGCTTGCGATAACCTGCTTCCCAGCCGCGCAAGAGATAATCCTCAAGGGACTCATAACCGAATTGATAATATAAACCTTCACGATAGAATGCTGGCGAAGCAGCCCAACTTGCATAGATTCTCGCAAAGGTACGAAAACCGCGATCGGGAATACCATCAAAACTAGTTCCATTCCATGTCGGATCGGCAGTGAGAGCTGATCGCAAACTTTCGAGGAAGATCTTATTATGATCAGTAGTCCGCGCCGTACCGCAAATGGCTGCTATGCGTTCAACGCGATCGCCATATAATGCGCCCCAATGATAAGCTTGCTGTGCGCCCATTGACCAGCCATAGACAAGGGCTAAGCGTTCAATCTCAAAGACTTCGTGCAGTAACTTCTCTTGGGCGGTGACATTGTCTAGATGCGTAAACCAGAAACTCTGCTCGGCTAATCCACAATTCTCACAATTACTTGGCGAACTTGATAGCCCATTACCAAACATATTAATGATGATAATGAACCATCGCGTTGGATCGAGAATGCCATCAGCGCCAATTAACCACTCAATGTCAGGATGCTGCGCTCCGTAGGAGGTAGGATAGAGAATTGCGTTAGTGCGATCGCTATTTAATTCACCATAGGTTTGATAAACCACTTGAGCCTCTGGAAGAACCACACCACATTGAAGTTGAAAGTTCTCAATCTTAAAAACATTCATGCTGACAAGTTCTCAGCCTTCGTACCAAACTTAGCAATGATTTGCCGATTAACCTTAAAATACCCCTTTTCTACACATTCAAAATGGATATTTAATTTTTCATGGGCTGCCGCTAATTGATGAAAGGGAATCGAAGCATAAAGATGATGTTCGGCATGGTAGGAGATGTTCCAAACCAAGAAGCGTAAGGGCGCTAGGGTAAGCGTAGTGCGCGTATTCGCAAGCATGTTGTTAGTATTTGGGCGATCAGTATGCTCTGCTAAAAGAATCAATCGCAAAAATGGCTGACCGACTGCTAGCGGTAGCATCCAATAAGTCAAGAACCAAAGTTGTTGAAAATATGCAGAAATAGCGATCGCTACTCCATAAACCATTAGCTGTAAACGGGTGGAGCGAATTACTTCAGCACGAGAATTTTCAGGAATGAATGGACAATTATCTAAGTTACCGATCGCCGTCAGAAAATGTCTGCGAAACTTACCAATCCACCAATTAACGCCGCCAATTTCGATGATATATTCACTGAGATTAGTGGGCTTGCGATCGCTAAGCTCAGGGTCTTTATCAGGAATTTGGGTATAGCGATGATGCCACTTGTGATAGAGCCGATAGAAAGTACTGTTGTAAAAAGATAAAAGTCCTGCAAACCAAGACAGAGCATCATTTGCCTGATTATTGGTAAAAACAGTGCGGTGAGAGGCTTCATGTAGTGGCGCAAACATGATTGCAAAGGTAAAGCCATAGAGAATTAAGGCAGGTAAAGCAATATACCAGCGATCGCTGATATTCTGCATATTCACGCCCCAAAGATAGCCACTACCTGCCATTACCGCAAGATGCCCAGCCAATTGTAAGATCCCTTTCAGATTAGACCTCGTATTTAAAATATTCAATTCTTTCGGAGAAAGAATTTGACTAGGTTTAATTGGCTTTGTTAGAAAATTTTCGTTAGAGAATATTGACTGAGAAAATTGGGAAGATAAATCTTCACTAGCATCTAATATTTTCGTATCGTTTGACAGCATAACTAAAAACAACCTTGTAGTAGTAAATATGTCTATTGTAAGTCTGAGCAGTTTACACTTTAAGTATTTGGAAAAAATGTTGCGAACAAAGTCAAATTCAATACTAAATATCTCCTGAATATAATGGAAATTCTAGTATTTAGAAAAGTGATAGATGCATAAAAAATTACAGATCGAAAGTATAGATCGATTAATTCTAACAAGGATCGCAAAAGAGAGACACAGCGCTGAGTGCCGCCTCTCTCTTTTGGGTTTTATTTAATTTTTGATCCTAGTCCCTAACAATCAAGAGTATTTTCTAATTCCCAAGGACTAATGCGCGTACTGTACTCATTCCATTCTTGTTGCTTGAGCTTGATATAGGAATTAACAAACTCTTTGCCTAAAGATTCTGGCAAAATCGTATTCGCTTGCAAACATCGAAGCGCATCCAAAAGATTTGCAGGTAGCTGTTTCACTGTTCCAAAGGGGAGGGGATCAGTGTAAGAATTATTATCATAGCGTTGACCTGCATCGCGCTTATGTTTAATGCCGTCAAGCCCAGCCGCAATTAGCGCCGCAGGTAATAGGTAGGGATTGGCGGCTCCATCAGCGAGGCGGAACTCAAATCTTCCTGCTTCAGGAATGCGAATCATATGGGTGCGATTGTTGCCTGTGTAGCTGATGGTATTTGGTGACCATGTTGCGCCAGAGTTGGTGACAGGGGCATTAATTCGCTTATAAGAATTGACAGTAGGATTGGTGAAGGCGCAGACCGCTTCCGCAGAGTGAAGTACGCCGCCAATAAATTGATAGGCAAGACTAGATAGACCGAGTTCTCCTTTGACATCATCAAAGAGATTGGCATTTCCATCCAAATTCCAAATAGAGAGATGGGTATGACAGCCGTTGCCCGTCAAGTGGGGGAATGGCTTGGGCATGAAGGTGGCGCGAAATCCATGTCTTTCAGCGATCGCTTTGACCATATATTTAAAAAAGGCATGGCGATCGGCTGTCACTAAAGCATCAGCATAAGTCCAGTTCATCTCAAACTGACCGTTCGCATCTTCATGATCGTTTTGATATGCGCCCCAACCCATCGCCAACATCGCGTCACAAATCTCGGCAATAATATCAAAGCGGCGCATTAATGCCTGTTGATCGTAGCAGGGTTTACTAGCGCGATCGCTTAAATCAGAAATATCAGTACCATCAGATGAGAGTAAGAAATATTCGCATTCCACCCCAGTTTTGACTCGATAGCCAAGCGCTTCGGCTTGACTGAGGGCTTGTTTGAGAATATAGCGCGGCGCTTGTTTGACAGGCTCCCCATTCATGTACAAATCCGCAGGCATCCAGCCAATTTCGAGTTGCCAAGGTAAGGGGAATAGACTGGTCGGATCGGGAATGGCGAAAATATCAGGATCGGCGGGTGTCATATCTAGCCATGTGGCAAATCCTGCAAATCCTGCACCGTTGGTCACCATCGAGTCGATCGCTGCGGTTGGCACTAATTTAGCGCGTTGGACTCCAAACAGATCGGTGAAAGAAATAAGAAAGTAACGAATCCCTTTTTCTTGGGCAATTTCAGATAGAGGCTTGACCATAATGTTTATCTAAATAAATGAGATTATCGCCCAAATAAAAATACTCTCTAGTATCAAGATTATCAATCACAAGCCCTGATTAGCTACCGCCTTCCCAGTGAAAGTAGGGCAACCGCACACGTTTCTTAACAAACAAGAAAAGAACACGACGGCGTAGGATAATCGATGTCATCTACCTACTTAAATTGGCGAATTATTGATTCAAAAAACGAATTAATTTGACTTTGGGGTGCGATAAAACCTGATATTGTGCGGCTTTGAGTTCAATTGTTTGTAGTTGACTTAAAGCCAAGCCACAGGGACGACCATATTTGGCAAGAACCCGATCGCTAGCAATGGTTAGAGATGTACGCGATCGCTCAACAAAATCAACAAGATCGTAATCAGCATTTTCGACAAAGTATTCCTGCACGATCAAGGAAGGGGAATAGCAGATTTCTTCGGAACCATCTGGCCAAGCAATTTGAAAGCGAATTTCAGGCATAGTTTTGGAGGAGTTGATAATATTGTGATAAGTGTATTTTTGCAGATTTTCCCCAAGAATAGTTCTCAAGGATCGATTGACTTGCCTTTGTGATAGAACTAGCCAGATCTTTTTGACAAATTGACTGCATAGCTGCGGCGATCGCTCTGATCGACAGGGGATCGACTAGCAAAGCGTTCTCGCTAGATAGAAACTCCGTAAACGGCGGCATATTCGAGACAATTGCTGGTAAACCTGATGCGATCGCTTCTAATACTACCAGTCCCCAACCTTCGGTGACTGAGGGAAATACAAAGGCATCGGCACAGAGATAGAGTACGGGCAGTTCTTGGTGGCTCATGACTCCAGTAATAATTAGCTGAGGTTCTTTAATGCCCAGATTTATGGCAATATCAAAAAATTCTTCGCGGTAGGATTTATAATCGAATAGAGTCGCACCACCAGCGATCGCTAACTGAGCATGGGGATAGAGTGTTAGAACCTCCGCAAAAGCCTGTAAAAGTTTGTGGGAATTTTTGCGCGGTTCAATGCCGCCAACGGTTAAATAGATTGGATAACCTGTTAATCCTAGAGATTGCTTTAATGCAGTTTCAGAACCATCTTTGATCGCCGAAAAATGTTTGGTATTCACGCCATTGGTGACTAGGGGAGCCTGAATTTGGTATTGCTTCTGAAGTTCTTGCTGCCAAACTTGACTGACACAAAAACACAGATCGGCTTGGCGAATGGAACGATCTTGGCATTGTTGCAGATAAATACTGCTGTAATTTTCAATGTGATGGACTGTACGCAGGAAATGGGAGATGCGATCGCTTTTTTTGAGCAGGGCTAGAGCATTGGCGCTGATGCAATCTTGAGCATGGTAGATGTCATGAGTTAACTGATTTTGACTAAGATAATCTACAAATTCCTGAATGCGTTGCAGAATTAAGTCGTCAATATTTGCAGGGGCAGGTTTGCAAGGAATCAGTCTGACTTCACAATTTAAAGGGCGATCGAATCCTAAGCCATCTTTATCGAGGGCATAGACACAGACTTCATGCCCTAAACCATGCAAAGCTTCTGCTAATTCGAGGGTATGGATAACACTGCCCCTCGGTTTAGTGGCATAGGTCAACAAGGCTATGCGTAACGATTCTGATACATTCATACTTTTGGAGAATGTTGTCGAGCAAATCCCGTTAAAGCTTGTTGATTGAAATCCCAGAACAGCGAAGATTCACCTTGATATTGCAATGTTAATTCCGATGTATTTTGGAATGTGCCGATCGCTTCACAAACTAAATCTTGTTGATGAAAGCGAGACTGCACCTCGTCCACTAGTTCAGGACGGACGCTCAATAAAAAACCATAACTAGGGAAAGAAAGCAGCCAACGTTCTAAAGTCATTTCGGGTGGATATGGCAAGCGATCAAGATCTAAAATAGCACCACAGCCAGAGGTTTCTAATAACATCAATAATGTGCCAATGATGCCAGCATTGCTGATATCTTTACCTGCATTACATAACCCTGCTTCTACTAATTGAGGTAAAATCGCTAGGTTTTGGCGAAGTTGTTCGGGAGAGGTGTTAGTTGCGGCGTTCCAGAATGGATAGTCAGGATGACATTGACCGCGAAAGTCAGTGGCAATCAGTAGAACATCATTAGGGAGAGCATCGAAACTAGTGATGAGCTTTTTCGCACGACCGAGAATCGCAACAGATAAGGCATGGTAATCACTGCGCCCATTCGTATGTCCACCCACAATCGGCACTTTGTAGGCTTGTGCGGCGGCTTGCATTCCTGCTAAAAGTGCTTGCAATATTTCTGGAGAATGACTCCAAATGGTATCGACTACGGCGATCGGATAGCCTCCCATAGCATAGATATCGCTGACATTCACCATTACCGCGCACCAACCTGCAAACCAAGGATCGGCTTCCACAAGACTGGGTAACATACCTTCAGCAGCAAGTAATAGATAGCCGTCACCATCGGGAATAGCCGCGCAATCATCACCCAAAAGAATCTGCTCTTTAGTCCATTGATTCCCCATAGTTTGCGCGATCACCTGAATATCCTGCTTATGTTGGATACTAAGCGATCGCTGCAATCGATTGACTAAATTTGCCAACATGCTTATGCTTCCTGTAGGAATGGAACTAATTCAGGGCGAATTTCTGTACCCGCAGGATAGAAAGATAAATCAGCTTCCATGAGATGATGGGGGCGATCGCCGATGGTCATTTCTTTTAGAGATTCCCAATGTAATCGCTGAAAAAAGCGCACATTTTGTAATTGCACAGTCGCCAAGAAGCGAGTACAGCCCCATGTGTTTGCTGTGGTTACGGCTTTATAGATTAAGCCTTTGCCAATCTGCCAACCTCGGCGATATTCAGGATGGGTTCCTAATCTGCCACCATACCAAAGCCCCGCTTCGGGTTCATAGATTCTCACTACTCCCACCACGCGATCGCTTTTGGTTTCTTGAGCAACAATCGGATAGGCGATCGCATCGGTTTCATCAACATCATTAAGTTCAAAGAAGTTCTGCTCCTCTACAAAAATAGAACGCCGTAAATCGAAATATTCTTTGATTTCCGAAGAAGTGGCTGCCAGTTTAAATAAATATGAGTCTGTCATTTTGATAATTTATTTCTCAAAGGTCGATAGGGCCGAACAAGCTCCACATTTGGCACAGCCAGCTTTCATCTCTGCTGATGACATATTGGCTTGCTTCAACATTTTGCCAATTTGCTCGTAAAGGGTATACATAAATTCGCTTTTGGGCGCAGGATAATTTGCTAGAGGTGTACCGCTAATTGGGACAAAGGGAACCACAAAGGGATAAACACCCGTTTGAATCAGGCGATCGCTAATGTCGATCAGCGTTTCCAAACTATCTCCTAACCCTGCGAGTAAATAGGTGCTCACCTGTCCGCGTCCAAACACTTTAACTGCCGCCGCAAAAGCTTCAAAGTAGTAGGCAATGGGAACAGTGGCTTTCCCCGGCATGATTCTCTCGCGAACTTCAGGATCGGCGGCTTCGAGATGCATTCCTAAAGTATCAATTCCTGCATCTTTCATCCGTTCAAACCAGATGAAATCATCGGGTGGTTCGCATTGGGCTTGAATGGGAATATCAACCCTTGCTTTGATGGCTTTGGCGCATTCAGTTAGATAAGCTGCGCCGCGATCGCTAGTATTAGGTGTTCCCGTTGTCATTACCAAATGTTTGACTCCATCCAACCGCACTGCTGCTTCGGTCACTTCGGCAAGATGCTCAGGAGTCTTACGAGCGATGGTGCGACCTTCTTCAAGGGATTGCCCGATCGCACAGAACTGACAGGATGTGTCGCGATGACCATAACGGATACAGGTTTGCAAAACCGTTGTTGCTAAGACATCTCGACTATGGAGTAGGGCAATATGATGATAGGGAATCCCATCGGCGGTTGTTAGGTTATAGAACTTAGGCGCAGCAGGTAAGGAAATTGGCGCAATTTCTTGCTCGTCTTTGCGTAAAACTAGTTCCAATGTTACAGGATTGAGGATAGCAGTATAGGGCGATCGCGCCGAAGCCCCTGTATAAATGGGAACCATTACCGTTGTTTCACCAAGGGTAATCGCTTTATGATCTGAAGGGCCTGCTCCGCCTTTACGACCTGCTGCACCTTGATTCGGCTCGACCCATTTCAGTCCATGCGCCTGAATTTCGGTAATTAATTGTTGTGTATTCATGTAGGCTTACGCTCCCTAACAGACAAATCTTCATTCATTTTTTGTGAAGAATAAGATATCAATTTCTCCGCGAATTCATCGGGCTGTTCACTGAGAACTGACCACTTACTATCATTCAAATGTAATTGCAATAGATCGGGGCGCGAGTAGTGACCAACAGAATCCATCATGCGTTTACGCTTCGTGATTAGCGAAAAATCTAAATCCGCGATCGCCATGCCTTCGCCTTCCGTAATTGGTGGGCAAAGGTGATTTCCTTCTGGTCCGATAATTGCGGTATTACAACCACCACTGAGAACACGCTGGAGCTTCTCGTCCGAGGTGATTTGATTGACCTGTTCGGGAGACAGCCAGCCCGTTGCATTAACCACAAAACAACCAGATTCAAGGGCATGATGACGGATCGTAACTTCAATCTGATCGGAAAAAATCTGACCAACCATAGATCCTGGGAATTGGGCGCAATGAATTTGTTCCTGCTGTGCCATAAGTGCAAATCTGGCTAAGGGATTGTAATGTTCCCAACAAGCTAGCGCACCCAATTTACCTACCGCTGTATCTACAACTTTCAGCCCCGATCCATCTCCCTGCCCCCATACCATCCGTTCGTGGTAAGTTGGGGTGATCTTGCGACGCTTTAAGAGCAAAGTTCCATCAGCATCAAAAATCAATTGCGAATTATAGAGAGAACCGCCATCTCGTTCATTAATTCCCAAGACAATCACCATGCCGTGATTTTTGGCGGCTTGGCTAATCGCATCAGTAACAAGGCTAGGGACTACTACAGCTTCTTCATATAGTCGCATGTGTTCTTTGCCCATCAGGACAGGCGGTTGAACAAAGGAGAAATAGGGATAGTAAGGGATAAAAGTTTCTGGAAAAACGATCAGTTGTACGCCTTCTGTGGCAGCTTTCGCGATCGCATTTAAAACCTTCTCAGTCGTACCATCCCGACTAAATAAAACGGGACTAATTTGAACGGCAGCAGCTCTAACTATTCGCGAATAATCCATGTTTACAATGTCCAAGTATCCAGAATGAAGGCGTTGTCTTTGCGGTGGATCAGAATAATATCGAGAACATCTAAAGGGCTAATCGGACGAATTCCGGGAATGAGAGAAGGTTCGCCGTGTCCGTAAAGAGCTTGGAGAGCGAACCGACAAGCATAGACCTTTCCACCTTCTTGCATAAATTTGGTGATTTGATCGTTAAAGTTTTGATGTCCGGGGAAAGCAGCATCGCCTAGCTTGGGAAATCCGCGCTGAACACCAAGAGTTACACCTGGTCCATAGAGCAAAATTGAGGTCTCAAATCCTTTGCGTTGCAGACGAGTGGCTTGCAAAAGATTTACAAATCCAATGGAACCTTCAAAAGCAACAGTATGGAATGTTACCAAAGCCTTTTCGCCAGGATCAGCTTTGACATCGGGAAATACTTTTTCCTCATAATCAACAAAGAAATCACCAGTTTGATGGGCGGGTGCAGTTATTTCGGGCATTGTTTTCTCTTGTTTGCTCTTATTGTTAGTTTATTAGAAATTTATTTAGAAACTTGTATCAGTAATGGGGTTTGACAAGGTAAGGATTTGTCAAATTGGATACAAAAGAGTGAAGTCTGTCTGTATGGCTAGGTAGTGCGATCGCTAAGTTAAAAATCAGAGTAAATCGACTCCTTTACCTATCGAAATCGATAGGTAACTTAAAATCCAAAAAGCTGCGCCACAGCGTCTTGGATTTTAAGATTTTTTTACGAGCCTAGTAGAAATTCATTAACGATCTTCCAATCTTCGCCACTAGCTCTCTTAACATTTTGTTTTGAGGCAATGCGATCGCCTAAATAACTTGCGTCCCTCGCCACACCTGAGAATCGCGCTGAACCCCATGTATAGAGCCAAGGCAATCCTAAAAAGTAAAAACCGCTTACTTCCGTGACCCCGCGCTGATGACCAGGGTAACCCTTACCGTCAAAAACAGGGATTTCAATCCAATTAAAATCAGAATGAAAGCCCGTACACCAAACCACAGCACTGATATTTGCCTGCTCGCAATCTATGGCTACATCTTCAGCAGGTTGCCAAACAGGTTGATAGGGTGGATCGATGGGGGCTACAATTTTATTTTTGCTAATGAAGCCATCAATCGTTTTTTTGATATTTTCTGCCACCGCATCAGCATTGTCTAGGTTTTGAGCGAGGTCATCAGAAAACTCCAACTTGCGATCGCGTACAACTTTCAATCGACCATGTAGTTCCATTCCCTCTACAGCAAATTGCCGTAGATCGATTTCGCGTCCGCCATCGCGACCAGTGACATAGTGGTTAGTATTGGCTCTGGCTTTTTCTTTTTGAGGATGATCTTCAATAGAGAGATCGTAGTAACCCATTTGATCTAGCCATTCCACCACATCTTTGCCACGATAGCGGCGCGGCGATCGCGGCGCACTCCCGACACATAAATGCACCTTTCTACCTGCAAGATGCAAATCTTCGGCGATCTGACAGCCAGACTGTCCAGTACCCACTACTAATACCGCACCTTCTGGCAATTGATCGGGATTTTTATATTGTGATGAATGAATCTGGGCAATGCTTTCGGGAAACTTCTCGGCAATTCTCGGTAACTTAGGACGATGATATCCACCCACAGCAATAACGACCTGATCGGCGGTGTAGTTGCCAGTGCTTGTGATAATTTCAAAAATATTTTGAGATTCACTTTTTTTAATCTTAGAAACTTCCACTCCTTCTTTAATCGGCGGATTAAAGGATTTTGCATAATTTTCGATATATTGAACGATGTCATCCCTGACCATAAATCCATTCGGATCGCCACCTGAGTAGGGATAACCCAGCAATTGACATTGCCAATTTGGGGTGACTAAACAGAATGTATCCCAACGGTATGTTTGCCATGAATGTCCAATCTGATACTTCTCAAAAACTAGGTGGTCAAGTCCTTTTTCTTGCAAGGCATAGCTCATACATAGTCCTGCCTGACCGCCGCCGACAATAATGACTGAATAATGATTTGTCGTCATAGGTTCAATTCTACTTACTGGATTACTTTTCAGACTAAGTGGTTATTCCTAAGCGCTTT
>JBBRMK010000115.1:0-12549 GCA_038230875.1 Pseudanabaenales cyanobacterium | reverse complement strand
CATAACATAATTTTGGGCCCACTCCTCCACCATACCTCTCTCTCGGGGCCCCCTCCCTATTTCTTCTCGTCCCACCACCACCAAAAAAAACAAAAAACAAACCCCCCCGCGCGGCCCCCCCCCCCCCCCCCCAACTCTCTTTTGGGTTTTATGTCCTGATACACTTGGCGACAGCTATATCAATAGATAGAAGCAATGGGAATGTAAATGCAATAATCAAGTACCTATGCCTATTCATACTTAGCGAAATCAATAACTAGAACTATGTCTAAACTTGTCGCGATCGCTGTGAGCTTATATTTTGTTACGATTGCCTACTTGGGATTTGTCCCTGCTGCTTCAGCTCACCCACTTACTTATTCTTTAAATTCTAGGATCGCAACACCTATGGCACTTTTTTCATTTTCAGGTTCACGCCCTGCTAATCTCGGTGTAACTGCTGGTAAATTGCTTGATTGCCCAAATTCTCCTAACTGCGTCTCTAGCCAAAGCACTGATGCCCAACACAAAATCTCGCCTTTGACATATGCAGGCGATCCTGCTAAAGCTTTAGAAGCCCTGAAGGCAGCAATTTCCAGTATGCCCCGTACTAAAGTGATTACGGCTGAAGGTAACTACTTGTATGCAGAGTTCACTAGTGCGCTGATGGGTTATGTCGATGATGTTGAGTTTTATCTCAACGCTGATAAATCTATTATCGAAGTCCGTTCTGCTTCCCGCTTGGGTGAGTCCGATCTTGGTGTCAACCGCGATCGCATCGAAGCAATTCGCACTAAGCTTGCCTAAACATTACGGTTAAGTCATTTCATTCAATAACTGCATAATAATCTGGCTATCTTCAGCATAAGGGCTATGTTGGAGATAGCTATTGAGATCGATCTTTGCTTCAGTGTAACGATCAAGTTGATAACAAATTAAACCTCGATCGCGCCATTGTGTCGGCACATCAGGATTAAGCATCAGCGATCGCTCGATTGCTGCCAAAGCTTTGGATGGCTCTTGGCAGCGTAAATAGATCATTTTTAGATTATTAAGTAAGCGATCTAAGATGCGGCGAATACTAACTGGTTCAAGGTATTCGCGCTGGAGTGGGATTTTCTGCCCATATAACTGGGTCAACTTATTCGCACAATCTTCAGGAAATAGAATTTCACCCTGATTGTAAGGATCGATAAAAATTTCCATATCGGGATGCTGCGGACGAACAATAAAATGCCCAGGAAAACTAATCCCTTCAATCGGAAAGCCAAGGCGATCGCCAATCACCATATAAATGATTGATAACGATAGAGGAATTCCTAAGCGCCGATCTAAAACATCTGTAATAAAGCTATTACGCGGGTCGTAATAATCGCGATCATTGCCAGAAAAGCTCTGCTCGACAAACAAATATTGATTAATTACCTGAACTATTTTAAGTGGATAGTGAACTTCGGCAAGACGTGGCTGTAAGTCGTCAACCATGCGATCAAAAATCTCACGATAATGTCCGAGATCCATACGCGGATATTCTTCCCACGCGATCGCCAAAGCCCCTTCGATTAAATGGTCAATGGACATTTCATGGTCAGCAGTATGGGCGATTTGCCAAAATTTTTGCCTTGATGGTGAAAGACTTAGCACAAAGTATAGACCTGACCACTAAATAAAATGCGCGTAATCCCTTTTTGAACAAGTTTTGGTCGAGTAATATGGATCAAGTCACTAGGAAATTTGATAACGCGCTGATTATGATGCGAAAATCGCCTTGCTACACGATGATTATCGAAAACAGGGATCGTTTTTGATAATGACTCTTCAATAGGAATTGTGCCCAGATCTTTAAAATCTTTGAGTGGACGGGTGATAATTTCGGCAATGCGATCAACAACAATGTAGCAAATTAGTGGCAGATCAGCTTTGTCTAAGGGCAATATCTCAAGGCGATCGCCAGCACTATGACTACCATGCAGCTCAGCGAACATAGCTAAGCTAGCATCACCATCTTCTTCTGAAAAGTCTAGCTCATCATCTTCATCGAGATCATCTTCATCGAGATTATCTTCATCAACTAAATCGTCCTCAGCTTCAAGATCTAAATCCTCCTCTGCTTCAAGATCATCTATCTCTAGATCCTCATCCTCTAGCTCTTCAAGGATACTTTCTGCCCTGTCAATTTGGTCATTTAGCTGTTGCTTGTCATCGATTGCGATCGCAATTTCATCATCAATTTGGTCAAAATCAGCTTGGTCAAAACTATTACTAATATCATCGTTAGCCATAGGCAAGTCATCTGGCAGCAAAGCAAGTTGATTTACTCGAAAGTTGCTAAACTCATGGCTTACCCGCGAGCCTCTTTTGCCATCAGCCTTTTTTTGGCTAACCAATAATCGATACTCCTCAGCAGGGATTAGTTCTTGGAGCAGTCGCAAAACTGTACTCGTACTAATGCCAAATTGCTTCGCTAAATAAGTCGTGGTTGCATCAGACTCACGATAGAGGCGAAGTATTTCTTGTTTATCATCCAGCGCAAGTTTAACAGCCATTGATTTGGGAGACCCAGAAACCGCATCTACGAACCAGTCACTATCTTAACGCTTGAGCGTATAGGTTAGAGTTTTAGTAAAAAATAATTTGCTATTAAAGCGGTGACTCAGTGCAAAAATCATAAAAATTGTTTTTAAGTGCGGGAGAAGAGGCTGCGGGAGAAAGGGCTGCGGGATGAGAGCAGATTCCACATAACACTAGTTATTAAATTTAATAATTGACTTGCATTGTGTACGCAGTCTGATAAGATATAATTCCTAATAAACTTGGAGAGATGGCTGAGTGGACGAAAGCGGCAGATTGCTAATCTGTTGTACGGCAGGTAACTCCGTACCGAGGGTTCAAATCCCTCTCTCTCCGTTCATAAACCTGTCATAGAGCGATATGAGTACTAAACTCTCAAAAAATGTCACAGGTGAAGCGCCCGAAGTCGATCCTAGTAAATACTCTGCATCAGATGTAGCTGAAATCGCAGATCGTTTAGAGCGAGATGACTACGCCAATGCTTTTGAGAGTTTAAATGATTGGCACATACTGCGATCTTTAGCCTTTAAAGGGTCAGACTTAGCGGAACCGTATCGTCATCTACTCGATCTAGAAGCATTTGATGAATGCTAAATCATAAAAATCAACCATAAAAAAAGTGCGCTAAGCGCACTTTTTTATGGTTTAGGATTGGGAACTGGTGCGGCTGGCAAGCCGTTAGTAAACTTTTCAGTAGCGTTTTTACTTTCGTAAATACAATCAACGCTAGGAGCCTTATCGAGATCCCCCGTGAATCCAAAAGTGTTCATCCTATCTTTGCACTGACGAATATCAGATTCTTTAATCACATTTTTTTGTAATAATACATTCCAGTTGTTTGGTAACACTACGCAGCCAGGAACTGGTTCGGCTTGACTGATAAACACGTTAAATGGGTTAAGTGTGACGTAAACACGGCTACTCATCACCATTGCGGACGCACCATAGTTGTTGCAAAAATCGCGACTAGGCGCAAGGTTATCTAAGCGAATGGCATCAACAGTACGCGGCGTGGGGTTAAGTGTCGAGAGGGCGATGCCAACACCAATACCGACCGCAAAGATTGCACTGGCGATCGCCAGTTTGGTCGTTGTACCATTAGTTCTTGAGTCAGTGGGCGGTGTATTCAGAGTAGAAGACGATCTACGTCGTGCCATAGATGTAAATTGAGATTATTTAATTAGATTAACCGAAAATTCTGAACTTTTGAGCAGTTTACTTAGGAAACCTCCCAAAAGTTAGATAATTGCCACACTTGCACGTTCAAGAATTTCTGGGATCAAATGTTCAGCTTTGATTGCCATGATGTGAACGCCTTGACAAACTTGCTGTGCTGTTTGGATTTGTTCTGCGGCGATCGCGAGCCCTTCCTGTAGCGGTGATTTAGCTTTAGCTAGACGCTCGATAATATGGTCAGGAATATGCACACCAGGCACATATTTATTCAAAAATAGCGCATTTTTAGCTGATTTAATTAAAAATATTCCCGCTAGAATTGGCTTGTCTGATTGATTGGCAATTTGATTCATAAATTTATCAAGGCGCTCAAAATCAGTAATTAATTGGCTTTGAAAAAATTGCGCCCCTGCATTAATCTTGCGCTCAAACCGCTTTTGCAGCCCCGACCAACTTGGCGACTGCGGATCGACGGCGGCCCCTGCCAATAAATTTGTGCCTTGATGTGGCAAATTTTTGCCGTTAGCATCTGTCCCTAAATTCATTTTTTGAATCAATTGCAATAAACGCACCGATTCATAGTCAAAAACTGATCGCGCATCGGTCGAGTCCCCAGCTTTTACAGGATCGCCTGTAAGAGCAAGAATATTTGTAATTCCTAGCGCGGCGGCTCCCAATAAATCGCCTTGAAGCGCAATTCGATTGCGATCGCGACATGCCATTTGACAAATGGTATCAATCCCAATTTGTTGTTGAATCAAAACAGATGCAGCCAGAGGACTCATGCTCATGACCGCCCGACTAGAATCGGTGATGTTAATGGCATGGACACACCCTTTTAGCGATCGCGCTTGTTCAAGCATCTGCTGAGGGTTACTGCCCTTGGGTGGCGATACTTCAGCGGTGATCAGAAATTCCTTGCGGGCGATCGCAATACGAAATTTAGTAAATGGCTGCTCAAATAATTGCGGGGACGGCTCGATCATGCAAAACAGAACTTAGGAGTCTCTGCATTTTAAACTATAGCGATCGCCAGTGAAGAGAAAGTAGATGTAGCTTCTACAGTTAGTGCAGATGTTTTTTCCTAATTTTATCAAGGCTTAAAAGCGGCGATCGCTGCGGATATTGTCAAAATCTAACTCAAAAACTAGCTTTGTCTAAACTTCTCAGTTTAAATTGAAAAACAAGATAACTTTAGCAATTTAGCTATATCCATACTTCTTGATAAACCAAGTTTTGACAAATTGAGTCAACACACAATAGCAAGTCAGAATTAGCGCTAACCAAATAAAATAGACGGCTGGCAATGGCACAAACCCTAAACTAGTAGCCAATGGCGAAAATGGTAAATACATTCCCACTCCCATCACTGTAGCGGTAATCGCCAGCATTGAGAAAGAAGCCCGACTCTGAAAAAAAGGAACCTTAGCCGTGCGAATCACATGAACGATCAGCGTTTGTGTCATCAAACTTTCCACAAACCAACCTGTTTGGAACAGAGCTTGGTGTTCTCTAGAATTCGCCCCAAATATAAACCACATTAGCGCATAGGTAGCATAGTCAAAAATAGAGCTAATTGGTCCAATGAAAATCATAAATCGCTGGATATTATCAATTTTCCATTTTGGCGGCTTCACCAAATCCTCGCGATCGACATCATCAAAGGGAATTCCCGTTTGCGAAAAGTCATAGAGGAGATTATTGATCAAAATCTGTACGGGTTGCATCGGTAAAAATGGCAGTAGCGCACTCGCTCCCAACACACTAAACATATTGCCAAAGTTAGAGCTAGTTCCCATACGGATGTATTTGATGATATTCGCAAAAGTCTTGCGTCCTTCAGTCACTCCTGATTCGAGAATAAGCAAGTTCTTTTCTAACAAAATAATATCTGCCGACTCTTTTGCAATATCCACAGCCGTATCTACAGAAATCCCCACATCCGCTTCCCGCAAAGCCGCCGCATCATTGATGCCATCGCCCATATAGCCGATAATGTTCCCTTTCTTGCGTAGTACTTGAATTACTTTCGCCTTTTGGGTAGGAGAGAACTTAGCAAAAATAGTTGTGGTTGCGGCGACTTCGGCAAGCTTCTCATCATTTAAAGATTCAATATCACTACCTAATAGAACATTTTGTACGGGCAAGCCAACATCTTTACAGATTTTGCGAGTAATGATTTCATTGTCGCCTGTTAGGATTTTGACATCAACTCCATTTTTCTTGAGAGCTTTAATCGCTTCAGCCGCCGAATCTTTGGGCGGATCGAGAAAGGCAATATTGCCTAAAAGTATCAAGTCGCTTTCATCTGCGATCGCATAATGTGCTTGGTCTGGCGGCATTACTTTGTAGGCAACCGCTATTACTCGCAATCCATCACCATTAAGTTTCTGTTGTAAATCAACAATCTTGCTATGGGCGGATAGATCCATAGGCAAAACCGCATCATTAACCTTTAATTGGGTGCAAACTTTGAGGACTTCTTCCACTGCGCCTTTACAAATTAGCACATGCTGTTTTCCCATTTCTTCGACGACAACAGACATCCGACGGCGCACAAAGTCAAAGGGAATCTCATCAAACTTCTGATAGTTTTTGTCGATTTCCAGAGATTCAAGCTCCTGATTATGTTCGAGTACAGCAATATCCAACAAGTTTTTTAAGCCCGTTTGATAGAAGCTATTGAGATAGGCATATTTAAGGACATCTGTGCTCTCTTGACCATATGGATCTAAGTGTCTCTGCAAGACGATTTTATCTTGGGTGAGGGTTCCTGTTTTGTCTGTACAGAGAATATTCATGGAGCCGAAGTCTTGAATCGCATCAATGTTTTTGACAATTACCTTTTTGTCAGACATGGCGATCGCCCCTTTCGCCAAATTTGCTGTGACAATCACAGGCAACATTTCAGGGGCAAGTCCCACCGCTACTGATAAAGAGAAGGTGAATGCTTCGACCCAATTACCCTTAATCGTTCCATTGATCAAAAAGACTAACGGAGCCATAACTAGCATAAAGCGCAGTAGTAGCATGGTCACGCCATTTATCCCTTTATCAAAACTGGTGCGTGGTTTATGTCCACTCACGGTTTTAGCTAGCGATGCTAAGTAAGTGTGAGAGCCAGTTTCGACGACAACGGCAGTTCCAGAACCACTCACCACGGTCGTACCCATAAAACAGAGATTGGCTAGCTCTAAGGGATTTTTTTCTTTGTCATCAGGAAGTTCTACGTGTTTTTCGGCAGGAAGAGACTCGCCAGTGAGGGTGGATTGACTGAGAAATAAATCCTTCGCTGCAAGCAGCCTAACATCAGCGGGAATCATGTCTCCAGCCGAAAGGAAAATGATATCCCCAGACACTAGCAACTTTACAGCAATTTCCTTTCCTGCGGTTACTCCCTTCGATTCAGGTTTTGGTGCAGTATTTTGAATGGCATCTTGGCGACTCACTGAGGCAGTTGCGCTCACCATTTCCCTTAGCTTTTCGGCGGCTTTGTTCGATTGAAATTCTTGGGAAAACCTTAGCAATCCACCAAAAAGTACCATGATAAAAATGATAAAAGCGGCAGTTGCACTCCCAGTAAACAGTGAAACGATCGCCAAAACAATCAGTAAAAGCGAGAGGGGATTCGTTACAGTTTTTAGCAATTGGATATACCATGCGATCGGTTTTTCGCGGGCGATCTCATTCAGCCCATATTTACTTAATCTCTGCGTCGCTTCCGTCTCACTCAGCCCTTCGAGAGAGGTTCCAAACAAGTGGAGAACTTCATCTACATTGCTTTGAGCAATACTAAGGAGTGCTTGGGATTCATTTTCAGACTGATGAGATTCTGTTTTGGGTTTGGTGGATGTTTTCATAAAGAATCTTATAGTGTGTTTGCACGATATAACTTGAGCGTAGCTCGTAATTGAGCAAGTTCCTGAGCCATATCTAGCACGATTGACGCACCAACTAAGTTCAGTCCTAAGTCCCGGCGCAAACGTTGAATCTGAGCAATTCTAGAAATCTCACGACTATGGAGCATCGCCCCGATCGCTTCAATTAGACCCAAGTCTACATAAACTTGCACAATCGTAATCGAAGTCTCAGTAATTGATGCCGCATACTCAAAGGTATAAAGTTGCTCACCTTCAACAGAGACCACTCTTGTAGAAAGACTATTTGCATTATTTGATAAATGGTTTGCAGGGTAATTGGTCATAACTTGATCTCTTCTAACTGAGTGCGTGGATTAAAGCTGCTATTTGCTTGGATTTTTTCGTAGCATTCTTGCTCGATCGCATTGAGATCCTGCGGCGTAATGATCTGAAGTTTGGCAACTAAGTCACCACGTCCTCCTTTTGGCAATGTCCAACCTTTGCCGCGTAGCCTTAGGGATTGCCCCGCTCTTACTCCTTTAGGGATTTTCATGGTGACGCTACCATCGGGAGTCGGCACGCTAATTTGTGTTCCTAAGACTGCCTCGTCAGGGCGAATGGGAATGTCACAGACGAGATTATTGCTCTCAAATCGAAAGAAGGAATGCGGTAATAGCTCAATAGTTAAATATAAATCGCCGCGCTGTTGTGAGAATAGACTAGGACGACCTTTGCCTTTGAGCCGAATCCGACTGCTTGGTTTTGCGCCTGCGGGAATGCGAACATTGATTGTGTCTTCCTCAAGTTGCAAACGCTTTTGGACACCGTGAAATGCTTCTGAAAAAGTGAGTGCGATTGCGGCTTCGGTATCAGGTGCGGAAGCTTGAGAGCGATATCCATCTGAGGCAGATCTTTGTCTTGAGCGACCCAATAGATCATTAATAAATGAATCAAAATCGCCATACTGCTCGAAGTCATTGCCACTATTAGTTTCTCTAGAAGGCGAAGCTTCGCTATAATTAGGCTGATCCCAATGTTGACCAAAGCGATCGTACTTCTGCCGCTTCTCTGGATCAGAGAGAACCTCATTAGCTTCATTAAGATCTTTGAACTTAGCCTCTGCGTCTTTATCACCAGGATTAAGGTCAGGATGATGCTTACGCGCAATCTTGCGATAAGCACGCTTGATTTCTTCAGGAGTTGCAGTTTTACTAACTCCCAAAATGGTGTAATAGTCCTTAAAGTTAGTTGCAGTTGGCATTATGGACGCATCTTCTTATTTTGGAGAGTGAGTTAAATAGATAATTCTTCTTATCATCATCGTATTCATTAACGCTCATGGTAATGATTCTTTTAATTAAGCTTGATTAAGCTAAGTCCTGTCCACATTGTTACTATGATTTCACATTGTTACTATGATTTCACATTGTTACTATGATTTCACATTGTTACTATGATAATGAGTCGTTCTACTTTATAGATACTCCCTTCCCAGTATAAAAATAGACATTAAAAACCAAGAATTAGCATTGCGGCGCGGAGCGCCGCAATGTCTAATCTTTTGCTGGGAAGGGAGTAAGTTGATTGAATATGATACAAAACGTAAGAAGATTTTCTATTTCGATAGATTGACAACAATTTATTTGTATTGACCATATATAGCGTTTTGTGTCGTAGTTCATCAATTCAATCAATTTATTCAAAGATAACTAGACAACACTGCTAAGGTGATCGGAGAACCTAGAGTTGTTAGTTCGATTCAGGTAAGCAATCTTCCAATAAGCTTAAAAGGCAAAGAAATGACTTTGACTCATAATAAGCGCGCTGTAGGAATATTCTCTGGCTATCATGAGGTCGAGAATGCTCTCAATAAACTGCTCAATAAACTGCTCAATAAATTGCAAGATGCAGGATTCGCCATGAATCAAGTATCTGTTATTGCCGAAGAGGCTGATCTACGATTATCAAACCGAGCAGTTTATCCCAATCCGATCGCTAAACAGGAAATTGAGCCTAGCTTCTCACTGATGAAGGTGTGAATACTCATAATCCAACAAGTAATCCAATAAGATTAAATATCTCGATCTATATTCAATTCAATGGAGAAATTAATGGAAATTCAACTATCGGGAACTCACCAAAATACTTACAATGCTGTTTTTCAGCATCCGATTGCCCACAATCTGCAATGGCACGATCTGCGATCGCTGCTCAGCAATCTTGCAGAGGAAACTGAAGAGCATAATGGTAATCTAAAATATACGCGCCACAATCAAACACTGACGATTCATCCTCCGCAGCACAAAGACTTTTCTGATGTTAAAGAACTGATGAAGATCCGCCATTTCCTTGAACATTCCGCAGTAGTCAATCAGAACGCAACAGCAGATGGGATGCATTTGCTCGTAGTTATCGATCATCGCGAAGCGCGTATTTACAAGACTGAACTGCATGGCGCAGTGCCAGAAAAGATCGTGCCTTACGACCCAGACGGCTCACACCGCCATCTGCATAATGTTGATGACGAGGCGAACGGTCAGCGCCAGCCCGAACTGAAGCCATTCTATGAGGCGATCGCGCGATCGCTGATTGGCGCTGAAAAGATTTTGATCTTTGGTAGCTCGACAGGCTCAAGTAGTGCGATGGACTACCTGATGAATGAACTCAAACAAAATTATCCAGAACTTGCTAAGCGAGTCGTTGGTACAGTCGTCGTCAACGAACAACACATGACTGAAAACCAATTACTAGCTGAAGCGCGATCGTTTTACGCAGCAAACTGATAAAGATAAGTATTTAGTTAATCAAAGAGAGAGATTTTTGATGATCGGATATTTTTCTAGAAAGATATTTCCCCCGTTCTTATGGCTAGGAAGCTTAATTATGATTGTGTTTCTAGTGTTAGGAACATTTATTAATCCCTATGCAGTCGCAGCAATTACGCAGATCCAAGAATCGCCTGAACAAATGGTTTACCAATCTCGGCAAACCCTCAAGGATCAGCATGGAAATAATTGGAATGCGATCGCATTTAAGCGTATTGCTCCTAATGGTAAATCCAGCTTTGAACTCCGTTTAGTCGGTTTTCCAAATGTCGTAGCGATCGATCGCAGTAAGCCTTTATTAATGACAACTTCACTAGGTAAAACCCTAGCGGCTAATGATAGCTCTAGTTTAATTTTCACCGATCTATTCACGCCCGAACCTAATGTTGGGCAGTATGACATTGAGCCATTATTGCCTGATTTACAGGTGGAAATTCCTCTAATGTTGAGTTTGCCAGTGATCGATGGTGAAGCCATTCGTCTGTCAGTTCCAGCAGCTTTTGTGCAGGAGTGGCAAACGCTCTTTTCTTCAATTGGAGAAATCACATGATCGCTCGTCACCTACGACTACCTGCTATTAGTATTCTGCCGATCTTGTTCATTGCTTGTGCTGAACCTTTAAGCGTAAACAAGCTACAACCATCTTCTACGGTTGTGGCTTCGACTACTCGTATAAAAGCAGATACAACTGTTAATACAGATTTGACTCAACTGTTTAGCCGAATCTGGCGTTTTACCGATAGCAATCCACCTTCAAACCCTCCACTCAACAGTATTTATATCTTCTTACCAAACGGTACGTTACTCGAAACATCCTGTACCGAAACCTACCGTATCGCAACTTGGACAATCGACAAACAAGCGCCGCTTGTGTTGAGAGTTGTGGAAGATGGGCAACTTGCCTTCACAGCGACGATCGCCGAATTGACTGATACAAGACTAAGGTTGCAGCAAATCCTAGTTCGTAGCAATGAAAAACGAGAGCTTACGCTGACAGCGGTTGAGAAAGAGGTTGTTTGTCCAGACTTCCGCAAGTCCTGAAATACTCCCTTCCCAGTGAAAGATTAGACGTTGCGGCGCTTCGCGCCGCAACGCTAATTCTTGGTTTTGTATGTCTATTTCTATAGTGGGAAGGGAGTAGATTATCTAAAATGTTTAGATCGGCAGTGTAGATTTTAAATCCATTCCCCCGTACTCAAATGAATATTCCACTTCAATCTCATGATTTGATTTATACAGACTGGACGCTGAGCGAAGTTCGCTTCGCGCCAGAGCATTTGCGTTCGAGGGAAACTGTCTTTACCATTGGTAATGGATATTTAGGCACGCGAGGTAGTTTTGAGGAAGGCTACCCCCATGCTCTACCAGCAACTTTAGTGCATGGAGTCTATGACGATGTGCCTGTTATTTATACTGAACTTGCCAATTGTCCAGACTGGCTATCATTATTGATAATTGTCGATGGAGAAAATTTCCGCCTTGATCGGGGTGACATTTTGAACTACGAACGGCAACTCAATCTGCGATATGGACTGCTGAGCCGTTCAGTACGCTGGCGTAGTCCCAATGGAAAGACCTTAGATTTACATTTTGAGCGCTTCGCGAGTCTGTCCGATCCGCAAGTGTTGGTAATGCGTTGCCATATTACGCCAATTGATTTCAATGGTGAAATCGAGGTGCAATCCAGTCTTAATGGCTATCCTGAGAATCAAGGCTTTAATCATTGGGAACAGATCGATCAAGGTAAGCTAGAACAAGGGAATGAGCAGGGAGTTTGGTTACAAGTTCGCACTCGGCATTCCCAAATTGAACTTGGTATGGCAGCTAAAATCTCTGTAATCGGAGCCGACGCATCCTTACATATAGCAATTCCTGTTGGCGACCCGACTTTGACGACCACATTTAAGGCGATCGCAGGACAAACGATCTGCATAGAGAAGTTCGTCACGGTGTTCACATCCCAAGAGACAGCAGTGCCAGCACAGGCCGCACAGGATAAATTGGCGGGACTGCCAGCTTATGAATCTTTATTCACATTGCATCAGCAAGCGTGGGATGCCGTTTGGGAACACAGCGATATTGAAATTGAGGGCAATCTTAAAGCACAGCTAGCGGTGCGATACAACCTGTTTCAACTT
>JBBRMK010000114.1:0-12570 GCA_038230875.1 Pseudanabaenales cyanobacterium | reverse complement strand
CGCAAATCAACTAAGAACTAAAGTTCTTGGCTCAAAGCTCAAGTCAGTTAAAACTGACTAAAAAAAGCCTCAAATCAACCTGTTTCAACAGGTTTAAGCTTTTAGCCCGCAATTTATTGCAGGGCAAGTGCGTAAGTCCTAATAATATTCGAGGTTGACGGGTTACAGCCATACTTACTGTGGATTAGTCTGACTGGGAATCATGACGATCGCCCAATAGGGAACTTGAGTAGGATCGACCTCAGAAATTGCTGTGATTTTTTGATTAGGCATCGTGGCGCGTTCGATATATAAGGCGCGTGAGAATAGTCCTAATTCTTCTAAAATTGCTTTTACTTTAGCAAAATGTCTACCTAGTTTAATAATAATCGCGGCATCAGCAACCGCAAGGCGATCGCGCAAAATATCAGCTTCCAACGTAGCAGGCATGATGCTCAATACATCATTGCGATAGGTGAGAGGAGCACCTAGCATGGCGGCACTCGCAAAAGTGGAAGAGATACCAGGAATTACTTCAGTATGGAACCTGTCAGAGAGGCGATTAAAAATATACATAAACGAGCCATAGAGCATCGGATCACCTTCGCAAAGTACAGCTACATCGCGTCCTGATTCTAAATGCTCGGCAATCTTTTCGGCGGCGATATCGTAATAGGGTTGAGAAGATCGCTCAACACTGAATGGAAGCGGCATCGGTATTTCAATCTGTTCAGGACGAATAAAATCGGCGACGATCGCTCTGGCTAAAGCTTTGCCACTTTCCATTGTGGGATAAGCGATTACGGGTACTGAAGTCAAAATGCGATGGGCCTTGAGTGTCAATAGTTCTGGATCGCCAGGTCCAATACCTAGACCATACAGGTTTCCTTTGGTCTTTGTTTCGATGATTATTTCAATTGGGTTCATAGTTCATTTTCCATCGCTAATGCGTTCAAGGCTGAGGCTGCCATTGCGCTGCCACCTCGCCGACCATGGATGGTCAAAAAGGGAACGCCGCGACTATTTTCTGCCAATGCTGCTTTTGATTCGATCGCACCGACAAAACCAACAGGGAATCCTAGTATAACGGCTGGCTTGGGCAAACCTTGATCTAGCATTTCATCTAGCATTTCTAAAAGTCGAAATAGGGCGGTTGGGGCATTACCGATCGCAACAACAGCGCCTTCTATATGCGATCGCCATAGTTCCATTGCTGCGGCTGATCGCGTGTTGCCAATTTGTTTAGCAAGTTCTAGCACTTCAGGCTCATTTAAAGTGCAGATTACAGGATTATTAGCGGGCAAGCGTTTACGAGTAATTCCATTGGCAACCATTTGGGCATCACAAAGTATTTTTGCTCCGTTTTTAAGAGCGTCTCTAGCAATTTTTACGACATTCTCAGAATAGGCAAGATCACTCACAATATCAGTCATTCCACAGGAATGAATCAAGCGGACAGCCACTACTTCTAAGTCGGGAGGCAGAATTGATAAATTTGCTTCGGCTCGGATTGTCGCAAAGGATTTACGATAAATTTCGTTGCCATCACGGATGTAGTCAAGCATGGGCTAGTAATGGTTTTAGTTCTTCAAGATGACATTTATTCACAAACTCTCTAAAATTTTGATTAGAGTTTTGACGCTGGGATTGATAAATTTTAAGCAAGCGTTCAATTAGGCTAGGTAAATCTTTTGCGAGATACTCTGCATATAGTTCTCTCCCAAAATTTATATCTCCATCACCGATATAAACCTTATAAGCTTGAAGATTTTTTGTTTGCACGCCTACAAGAGCTATATCACTGGGATGGTGCTGAGCGCAGGACTTTTCACAGCCTGAAAAGTGGATATTAATCGGGCGATCAAGTTGAATGCATTTTTCTAAGTGAGTAGCGATCGCTTTTGCATCAGATTGAGTATTAGTAAACGAAGCTTTACAGCCCGTTGAGCCAGAACAAGCGGCGATCGCTGTATAAGGATGATTAAACGAAATAGATAAGCCTAAATCAGTAATTTCTTGTGTCAACTGCTCGATCTGGATTTCAGCAATATTGGTAATTAGCAGATTTTGCCAAGGCGTTAACCTTAAAGCTTCGTCCCCATATTTTTTTGTTAACTGTCCCAAGCCTTGCAATTGATGCGAAGTTAATCTTCCTAAAGGAACGACCACTCCAATATAAGCAAGTCCTGCTTGAAGTTGAGCGTGAACCCCTACATGCTGATAAAGTTCAGCTTTAGCAGATATTTCTAAATTCTCGGATAAATTATCAGCTAATCTTGGCAATGGATAACCTAGCTTTGTCTCGACAAGCTGAAGATAATATTCAACATCCCACTCATTGAGAAGTTCTCTCAATCGTGGTTTACCAGAACTGAAGTTAGCTTGACTTGTTTTTTGAATTGTATAGTCACAATAAACTTCTGCTAAAGCTGCCAGAACTTCTAAAACTTGATTAGGCACAATCAAAACTCTTACTGGCGATGGAGAATTACCGCGATCGCCTAAGCTCAGATGCAAGCTAAAGTAAATCTCGTTATCAACCTCAATAGCCAATAAACAAATATCATTCGGGCGATCACCGACGCTAACCGTTTCACCACCATCAAAGCACACACTAAATTTAGAAGAGAGAATCTCCAATTCAGGATGATTAGCAAGATATTCATCCCATTGATTGACAAAAGGAATTGTGTCAATTTTTGACTGAATATCTATCCCTGCGGTGGGACTAGCCATAATATTTCGCAATCCGTCAATAATCGCCGTCCGTGAAGCTAATCCATATTGCTGAAGACGATCAAGCGCAGATGAGGTCAGCGCTTGACTGGTGCGAATTTGGATGTTAGCACGATTGGTGATTTGAACTTCTCCATTACCAAATTGATTAACTAACTGCGCGATCGCTTCACATTGAACGGTTGTAATCAGACCAGCAGGTAAGCGAATGCGCGAAAGAATACCATCTTGAGCAGAGGTGGCGTTAAACAGACTTGGACAGATGGCTGTTGTGGATTGCAAGAGTCTTAATTTAGTTTTATTTTAAGTTTTATTTTAGTTTCAGGGCTGTCATAATCTGCGATCGCTCTAAAGCTTGACCGATAAATACCAAGCGTGTCTGGCGCGGCTCATCGCTAGTCCATAGGCGATCATAGGTCGTCTCAAGGCGATCGCCTACGCCTTGCAACACCATCCGCATCGGCTTGTTGAGCACATTCACAAATCCCTTAATTCGATAAATTTCCTGATCGGCGATCGCGTTTTTGAGCGAGGCAAGTAATTGAGTTGGCCCAAAGGCTTGCTCAGTGACAATATTAATCGAGTTAATATCATCATCATGCTCATGCTCTTCTTCCGTATCATGATGACTAGGACGAGCATCTAAATCGTCCTCAACTGCTGCCTTAAAGCCAAGTAAAATCTCAGAACTGACTTTCCCAGCATCACAAGCGACGACTTTAACTCCATCACGCAATTCTTGCTTTAACCAAGACTGCACCTTAGCTTGAGCTTCGGCATCAACTAGATCAGTTTTAGTCAATATTACCAAGTCAGCACAAGCTAACTGATCCTCAAATAACTCTTCAATTGGAGTTTCATGATCGAGATTAGGATCTTCCTGACGTTGTGAATTTAAGGCGTCAAGATCGCTTACCAATCTTCCACTAGAAACTGCTTCGCAATCGACCACTGCGATCACGCCATCAACGGTCGCCGCATTGCGAATCTCTTGCCAACGAAAAGCTTGAATTAAAGGTTTTGGCAATGCTAAGCCAGAGGTTTCAATCAAAATGCAATCAATGCGATCGCGCCGTTTTAACAACTCTTGCATTATCGGCAAAAATTCTTCTTGAACGGTGCAGCAGAGACAGCCGTTAGTAAGTTCGACAATGTTTGGAGTAATCTCATTGCCATCTTCATCGCACACACGACAAGAACGGAGCAAATCTCCATCAATGCCAATCTCGCCAAATTCGTTCACAAGTACAGCAATCCGCCGTCCTTGATTATTTTGTAACTGTTCTCGAATCAGAGTAGTTTTGCCACTACCCAAAAATCCAGTAATTACAGTTACAGGTATTTTCGCTGCCATAGTCTTCTCTAAAAAAATTGAATACTGCCCACATCTGAAAAATTAAAAGTAGTGACAATTCATAAATTGCCACTTACAGCGCTTTGTGATAAAACCAAACCCAGATTTTTGTAAAATCCCCGCTTCGCGCGAATTTTACAAAAATATTGTGGTTCTTTTGTTCGCAATTTGCTGTAAATTGCTACTACTTTAGTCAAGGAAAGACTTATCTAAATCTTTGGTGCTGGGATAATAAGAGAGGAAATATTTGAAGCTAAGAATGCAGAGCCAATCCCACATATTACTAAGCCAGCCGATCGCAGATTAGGCGATGATTGGACAAAATCACCCTTGAGAACTTTCTGACCCGCAAAAAATGCAGCACTGGAAATCACTAACTGAATTACAGTGAATCCGCACAAATAAGAAACTAAAGCTGTAGTTTGGGCACCAAAAATCGCCTCACCATAGGCATAGCCATGAAATAAGCCAGCTACTAATGACAATGCAATCATCACTAATACATTGGGGCTATTTTTGAGGGCTAACAAAATTCCAAATAGCAAAATCGACCCTGATACAACTAGTTCAACTACAGGCAAGGTTACGCCCAATAAGTGAATTCCAGTTCCCAGCATTGCCGCCAAAACGAAAGACAAAGGAATCCAGAATCCTTGAGGTTTAACAGATGCAAATAAACCCACAGCAATAATAAATGCTAGGTGATCAACACCAATTACAGGGTGGGCTAAGCCACTAATAAAGCCTTCAAAAACTGTGCTGAGTACTTTACCGCCCATGGGGTGATGTGCTGATACTGGACTAGCGACAACTAATAAACTAAAACCGATCGCGATCGCGAACGCCTTAGACTGAACCAAGGAAAAAAACTTAGATAAATTCATGATCTGTAACTCGCAGATATGGACAATTAAACTAGTTCTAGCGGGCATCCTGACTTCAAGCAGATCTTGATTTGATTGCTTTTACAGTTGCGGTACAGCGTTGGACTTTCACCAAGCTTTCCCCATCTTGAAGTTAAGCGAATATAAATTATTCTGCTTAAGATCATTTTTTTAACGGCTGATCCCCGTCAAAACTAGAACAGCTCTTTGACTCTACAATAGTTCGTAGTGCTTTGTAAGCAAATATACATAAAATCCAGATTATTTTTAAGTCTTGTGTGAAGCAGCGAGCCTAAAAACAATCTGAATTTTCGCAAGCGCAAGCGCTATAGAATAAATAGATGACTCGTCAAAAGTGGCTTTCAGTAATTGGTATTGGTGAAGATGGGTTAGCAGGATTAAGTGCTGTCGCCCGATCGCTAATTGATACCGCAGAGATTTTAGTTGGTGGAGACCGTCATCTCGCGATGTTGCCAGATGATCAGCGATCGCGATTGATTTGGGCATCTCCAATTGAGTCCTCAATTGAAAAGATTCTTAGTTATCGAGGAAGTTCAGTTTGTGTATTAGCAAGTGGCGATCCGATGTGGTTCGGCATTGGCAAAACTTTGACAAAGAGCATTTCTATAGAGGAGATGACAATTATTCCCTCGTCTTCCACTTTTAGTCTGATTTGTTCTCGATTAGGATGGGCGATGAATGAAGTGGAAACACTGAGCTTGTGTGGTCGCCCAGCCTCACTGTTACAAGCTTATATCTATCCTAATGCGAAACTTTTGATCCTAAGTTCAGGAAAAGAAACTCCCGCGATCGCATCTCAAATTTTAAGCGATCGCGGTTTTGGAAATAGCAAAATCACTGTTTTCGAGCATCTTAGCGGTACAAAAGAACGGGTTATTTCGAGCATTGCTAAGCAATGGCAAAAATTAAATCAAGAATTAAATCAAGAATTAAATGAAGTTGCCGATCTTAACGCGATCGCGGTGGAATGTATTCCTAATCCAGACACCCAGATTCTATCGCGCATAGTCGGATTACCAGACAATTCCTATCACCACGATGGACAATTGACTAAGCGCGAAGTCAGGGCAATTACTTTATCGGCACTTGCGCCCAATGCTGGTGAATTATTGTGGGATGTTGGTGCTGGCTGCGGCTCGATCGCTATCGAATGGATGCGAAGTCATCCACGTTGTCAGGCCGTTGCGATCGAGAAGTCACGTACTGCCTATATTGCTGAGAATGCGATCGCTTTAGGCACACCCAATTTAAAAATTATTGAAGGTAAAGCCCCAGATGCTCTAAAAGATTTACCCATACCCGATGCCATCTTTATTGGTGGAGGCGCTACGGTAACAGGTTTGTTTGAGACTTGCTGGACAAGCTTGCGATCGCAGGGGCGGTTAGTTGCTAATGTTGTCACCCTTGAAGGCGAACAGAAACTTTTTCAATGGCAGCAAGAATTTGGCGGCACTCTAACTCAAATTTCGATTAACCGTGCCGAGGCGATCGGTTCTTTTCAGGGCTGGAAACCGATGAGACCTGTGACTCAATGGAAAGTAATTAAGCCATAACAAAAAAAGGACGCTTCGCGTCCTTTTTTTGTTCCTATGGATTATAAGAACCACCACATCAGTGATATACCTAAAATCGAACCTGCAACTACTTGAACAGGCGTATGCCCCAATAGTTCTTTAAGCGGATCATGTTCTTCTTCAAAGACTTCAACCATGATTTGATTGAGAACCTTTGCTTGTTTACCTGCGGCGCGGCGAATACCTGCGGCGTCGTACATGACAATAAAAGCAAAAACTGTAGCGATCGCAAATTGTGGTGTGTCCCATCCTTGAGTACGTCCAATACCTGTGGCAAGTGCCGAAACTAATGCGGAATGAGAACTAGGCATTCCCCCTGTTTCAAATAATATCTTGAACCTAACTTGTCGAAATTGGGCTAACTCGATCAAGATTTTGAGTATTTGGGCAGTTAGGCTAGAACAAAGAGCAATTAGCAGAACTTGGTTATCGAGGATTTCGCCAACGGGATGGAGATTCATATCAATTGCAGAAATTATGAGAAAGAATTGGATCGAGAGTAGAGTTTAGTTTTTTCGAGCAGTAATGTAATCAGCGATCGCCATTAACGGTAAAGCTGCATCACCATAACTGACAAGCTGGGCTTTGGCACTTTCTACAAGTTCTTGCGCCTTTTGCTGAGATGTTTCAATTCCCCACAAGCTAGGATAAGTAACTTTTTGAGCGGATAGATCTTTGCCCGCCGTCTTGCCAAGCTGCTCAGAGGTCGAGGTAATATCTAATATGTCATCAATAATTTGAAAAGCTAAACCAATATTATTAGCATAAGTGGATAAACGCATGATGTCAGTATCATTTGCACCTGCTAACAAAGCTCCACAGATCACACAAGACTCTAACAAGGCAGCTGTTTTATGGAGATGAATAAACGTAAGAGTTTCAGCAGTTATATCTTGCTTCCCCTCACATTCGAGATCAACTACTTGTCCCCCGACTAAGCCTGTTGCTGCCACGGCATGACCGAGATGCGCGATCACTTTTAAAATACGTTCAGCAGATACGTCCTTAGTATTTTCAGCAATAAATTCAAAAGCATAGGCAAGTAAAGCATCACCTGCAAGGATCGCGATATCATCCCCATAAACCTTGTGGTTGGTTGGTTTGCCACGACGAAAATCGTCATTGTCCATCGCAGGTAGGTCGTCATGGATCAATGACATCGTATGTACCATCTCCATCGCGCAAGCAGTAGGCATAGCTGAAGCTAGATCCCCCCCCAATAGTTCGTTTGCCGCAATACACAGAATCGGACGTAAACGTTTGCCACCTGCCATCAATGAGTAGCGCATGGATTCATAAATTTTTTCGGGGTAAGTAACCGCGATCGAGGCGTCAAGGGCGATCTCCACTTCTTGTTTGCGATCGCGTAAATACTTATCTAAATTGAATGCGACGGTTTGGGGCATGGTTGGCGATGATGGACGCAATAACTCCAGAATGTACATTATGCAACGACTTGCGATCACAAGGCTAAGATTTATTAATTTTCTTAGAATACGAAAATAAAATTCTAGGAAATTCTAGGAAACTTTAGAGTGATGTAAACTTGCGGCGATAGCTCCAAACTGTATTTTGCAATAGCATAGTCACGGTCATGGGGCCAACACCACCAGGGACGGGCGTAATATGCGAGGCGACTTCGCTAACCCCTGCAAACTCGACATCGCCCACTAATCGAGATTTACCTTCATAGTCAGTGACGCGGTTAATGCCCACATCGATCACTACAGCTTCGGGCTTGACCATATCAGCCGTAATCATCTCAGGTCTACCGATCGCGGCGATTAATATATCAGCTTTACGGGTTATATCGGCTAAGTTTTTAGTGCGCGAATGGGCGATCGTCACGGTGGCATTTTCTTCAAGCAGCATTAGTGCTACAGGCTTACCCACCAAAATGCTTCGACCAATCACCACCGCATTTTTACCAGCCAAATCAATTTTGGCTGAGGCTAGTAGCTCCATCACACCTGCGGGTGTGCAACTGCGTAACCCCTCTTCACCACGAGCTAGTTTGCCAAGATTATTTGGATGCAGACCATCTGCGTCTTTGTCAGGATTAAGTCGATTTAAGAGGGCGATCGCATGGAGATTTTCAGGTAACGGTAACTGAATCAAGATGCCATCTACGCGATCGTCGGCATTCAATTCATCGATAACTTGTTCAAGTTCTGACTGAGTTACGCTAGCAGGAAAATGTTTGCCAAAAGAAGCAATTCCAGCTTTATGGCAAGCAGTTTCTTTGTTTCGCACGTAAGCCGCACTAGCGGGATTGTTTCCCACCATCAGTACTGCTAAACCTGGAGGGCGACCATATTGGGGTTGTAATTGCGCCACCTCCTCAGCGATCGCTGCTTGCATCTTTTTAGCAAGGGCCTTGCCATCAATAATTACTGCCATAAAACACTATTAAAAAAGGCTATTAAATTTCTTTGAGTTCGTTACCCACTACTTAAACGATTGTATCGTTCTGAACGAACATTTCTGTGGCTTTTATAAGTAAGTATCTCAGCTATATGAGTTTGCAGGAATACTGTAAAGATTGAGAGCAGCATGTCACAATATTTTAATCATGCTTCAACTAGGAGATACACCAATGACCTCCCTAACCCTACCGCTAGTATTTGACCTCAGCCAAGTTCAACTTACCGATCAACAATTTTATCAACTCTGCATCAACAATCCTGACATCCCACTCGAACGCAATGCCCAAGGAGCTTTAATTGTTATGTCACCAGTTGGAGGAGATAGCGGGAACTATGAAATGGAGTTAGGAATCGATCTTGGTAACTGGAATCGTCAAACAAAACTGGGAAAAGTGTTTAGTTCATCTACGCTGTTCAAGCTACCAGGTGGTGGCGATCGATCTCCTGATGCTGCTTGGATCGAATTATCGAGGTGGAAATCGCTCTCTGCTGAACAACGACAAAAATTCCCATCGATCGCGCCAGATTTTGTGATCGAACTGCGCTCTCGATCGGATAGCCTCAAAACCTTGCAGCAAAAGATGCAAGAGTATATGGACAGTGGGGTGAGACTTGCTTGGATGTTTAATCCTCAAGACCAACAGGTAGAAATTTATCGCCAAGGACAAGCTCCAGAGATTCGTCAACTCCCAACGGAATTGTCTGGTGAGACAGTTTTAGTTGGATTTACTTTACAAGTCAGCCCTTTCAGCGAAGACTAGAAAAAAAAATTCACGATTACTATTTGTGACTACACATCGTCAGTATTGACTATGCTGTTGTACTATTCGGAAAGAGCTAGTTGTCCCGATGCTTAATAGAAAGGAAGTCTTCTAGGTCACGAATTTGAGATTAGAAGCCCCAGTTTACAAGACATTAAGAACTTCTGGAGCATCAACTCTGAGCAAATCATCTATTTGTGCCCAAATCTCTTGCATACTTCTTTCTAACATCAACTTCTATCTGTTTAATATCCTAAATTGAATAAGTATTCACAGTGGAATGATGTACCAAAAAACTTAAGCAGTCGAACGTTCCTGTTCACCCGCTACTAGAGGACTTTTGGGATCATCAGCTTAGTTCTAGTCGTTGTGCAACAGGTTTGTTAGGCTGCTGTACGTCAAAGTCTACTGTCCACGTCTCGGTTTACAATCGACAAAACCCAAAGCTTCGGTGTCAAGAAAACTAGCGATCGCCATCTCAACAACCGCCTCGATCGGATACTCGATTTCGGTAGCACGAGCAATTAGAGCGGTACGAATTCGTTCAGGCAAATGACCTAAAATGATTTCGGCATCGGAAATAGAAAGTTGCTCTTGAAGTTGGGTTTGCATAACTTTACATCTCGGCTGGAATTTGAACGTTGTAGGGTGGCTCAGTTGTTCTGAGAATATTAGCTTCTAGCTCCAATAGTAGCGTGGGGTTTCCCCAGTGTGCAATGATCTGTACCGCAATCCGCACATCTTCGTCATTGTACTTATCGAGCCATGCCCACAAGAAAGCTTTAAGCCCACCGCTGAAACGTCCTCGCAAGCTTTTGGTTTTACCAATATAAAGTAGTCCGTCGGTTCTATGTCTGACTGCGTATATGCCAGGACGAGCGGGAATGCTTTCAAAACTACGGGTCAGAGGTTGGCATTGTTCAAAGGGCATGAAAGCAATAGCATCCAAAACCTTTCGAGCTTGGACTTGTAGTTCAGAGTTATTCATCAGGATGAAGCAAGAAAGCTATTTTTGTCTCGAATGACAGTCATTGTATCACCAAGGTTGAATATAGGATGCGCTTGACTACCCTCATTGCTTTGTCCATTTCATAGGTGTTCCCCATATTCCGTACTTAAAAAAGCGATCGCCACTTTGGATAAACCCTACTTTCTGGTAAAAGCCAACTGCTTCTGCTGCTGCGTTAACAGTGACTTCATCGAAATCATAGCTACATCGGGTGAAGAGTTCTCGACCGACTCCTTGCCCAGAAAATTCTCTTCGGACGAACAATAATGACAAATGATTGCCTCTCTCTAAAGGCAATAAATCCAACAACGATTTCATTCCAGGTTGCAACTGACGTTTTCTCACCACTTAAAATTCTGTCTCTTAATTCTTCTGGGCTACATAGCTTTTTCCATTCGCCAACACTTTCTGGTGTGCCATCAGTGAGTTCCCATAGAACTGCAGAAGCCCACATGCAACCACTGATTTGATACTCGTCTCCAATCTGTGGGAGTCTGTAAGTAACTATGTTCATGGTTGTGTGTTAATTCAGCAGCACCAAGTTGTTAGGTTGCTCTCCCGAAGACTAAAACGAAGCAGTCTAACGGTAAAGTTGAGCCGCTAGGAGAAAGCCTTAACGTTTGAAGATCTCATTTCAAAGGTCGGCTCCAACGCATTGTTATACGGCAGTTTGCATAGATTATAGCTGGTCTTTATCTAGTTCTTCTATGGCAAGTTCTTCCATCAAAGGCTTCAGATCCAGATACATTGTACGATATGGATTGGCTGGTGGCAGAAATTCAGTTGGATCGGCAAACTCAAACCCTAACTTTTCATAAAAGCCAGATGCATCATAGGCTGGCTCAACATCAAAATCGTAAAGTGCATCTACAGTGATGAACCTGACTCCGATTACAAGAACTACTTCGGTAATCACATAATCGATCGCCCATTCCATCAACCTTGCTCCAAGCCCTTTCGTACGGCGATCTACAGCAAGTAGTCCAATCTTGACGGCTGGGAAAGTACGATATTTTACACCTTCTTGAATTAATAGCGCATCCTCAACCTCTAACTTATCTGCTAGAAGTGTAATGTAGCCGGCTAGAGCATCTTCAACTCTGACGAGCCAGCATTGGCAAAGGTAGGCATCAGCTTCTCGTTGAATTCGACCCTGTTTCCAATAGGTGACAAATTCTCCTCTGACACAGCGAAACCCCTGACCAAGTTGCCGAAGTTCAGGGGTTAGAGCCTCAATATTGATTTGGGAGAAATCAACGCCATCAAATTTACCAAAACTAGCCATTTTTCTTTGCTTTACGACGTGCAGCAATCCGCTTTGCAAGAGCAAGCACGCGATCATTAACAACTGATCCACCAGAATCGATCAATTCTAATAGTTTTTTAGCGGCAATGCCTGAAACAGGTTTAGATTGGGTATGAAGAGGATATTTCATGTTAAGGCGTACAATCTCTACATATTTATCATAGCAATTAAATGGCTAAAAGTTTTGATTGGACATGGCTCTGGAAAGCAGAAAGTCCACCTTGTGAATCCCAAGCTGCATTAAATGTGGGCAAGTCTTGGAGTTTCATTGCATTGCCACCTTGGTAATTAAGGACTGCTGAATAATCAAATATCGCATCTGCCTTTGCACTTATAGGCGGGTTTCTGCAATCAATTGTCCACAATACTTCAACAATTCGGTAGATATTGTATTCGCCCTGCCAATCTTCAAACTCAGCATGACGATTTAGAAACTTGACTAGATGGGTAACATACCCATGTTGCCTAAGCAAAATTAAGTCATTCCTTTCGGGTCTATTGGCGTTGTCTTCATCATCTT
>JBBRMK010000113.1:0-12830 GCA_038230875.1 Pseudanabaenales cyanobacterium | reverse complement strand
TGCTCTCGGATCGTATAAATAGCGAGGAGAACAAATTCTTCTAATACGCCAATGGCAATAAAGCGATCTTTACCATAGTCTTTGCGGAGGTCGGGTTTTGAGAGCCAGATCCCTGAAAAGATCTCCTTGGCAAATTCAAAGCCAATGCCATGCTTTGCAATATTGATGTTGTTTTTGGCGCTCTCCCATTCAAAGTCCATGAGGCTAATGGATGTGATTTAAATATATCATGTCAATACATCTTGTATTATTTGGCTGATCTATAGAAAATCTTTACTAAACTTTTCCCTTGCCCCTCTAGCCTCTTATCGATCGCATTGTGTTCATCAGTAGGGCGATCGCAATTTCGATGTTAATATGTATATACAAAATGTATTTTAAAATTCATGGAATTTGAATGGGACGAAAATAAAAATCGGCAAAACCAGCAAAAACATGGCGTTAGCTTTGAAGAGGCTCAAGAAATTTTCTTAGGAGTAGTTTTTACTTCTATTAGTGACAAATTAGATTATGGCGAAATTCGAGAGGTGAGTATTGGCACAATCCAGAAGGTGGCGATCGCTGCTGTAGTTCACACCGATCGCAATGGGAAAGTACGCATTATTTCGGCTCGAAAGGCAACTCAAAAAGAAAGGAGAAAATACGATGAGTATCTCGCGCAAACGTCTTGAGGAGATTCAGAATATTCCTGATGAGGATATTGATACTTCCGATATTCCTGAATTGGATGATAACTTTTGGGAAACGGCAAAAATGGTAACGCCTATCTCGAAAAAAGCTGTTTCGATCCGATTGGATAGTGATATTTTGGATTGGTTTAAAGGTCAGGGTAAGGGTTATCAATCAGTAATTAATAATGTCCTGCGTTCTTATGTCAATCATCAACAGAGGAATTTATAAGTACGCGATCGCAAAAACAAAAAGTATCAAAATCACAAATTCCATAAACGCTGTAGGGGCGTAGCATTCTCGCCACAATTTATAAATTTTCAGGTTCTCTCTATTGGGGGGATGCTTCGCCCAAACCTGACAACGCGGGGACAATATAAAGCCTGAATCACGGATTAAACGGATTTAAGGATTTCGCTGATTTTAATTGGATGATACAAAAAATTTTTAACAGATTGAAAAACCAAAAATCCATGTAATCTCATAATCCGTCAAATCTGTGATTCAGACCTTTTTCCTTCTCTCAATGCCGCACATCGATCGATCTTCATCGGTGGCGTTGGGGTTATTGGTGAGGTAATCGCGCAGCCAATCGCAGCCCTTTGCCATGAGATCATCAAAATCTAAATTCCACAAAACTACGGTGTTATCCAAACTGCTTGAAGCAAGCCTTTGACCGTCAGGGCTAAAGGATAGCTCAGTGACAACTTTGGTATGTCCAGTAAAAGTTTGCAACTCTTTTCCTTCTAGATTCCACAACTTCACGATTCCTTCATAACTTCCTGTTGCAATTGTTTTCCCATCTGGACTAAAGGTAATACTAGTGATCATTTCCCTATGTCCGATGAAAGTTTGTAATTCTTTTCCTTCTAGACTCCACAATTTTACAGTATTGTCACGACTTCCAGTCGCAACCGTTTTCCCGTCAGGACTAAATGCAACGCTAGTGACTTGATCGTTATGACCTTTAAGCGTTTGTAGTTCTCCATTGTCTAATCTCCACAACGTTATAGATTTACTCATATTGCCAATGATAGCTATTCTCTTCCTGTCATGACTAAATGCAACAATGACAGAAGAACCATTAATGATGCCTTTAAAAGTTTGTAGTTCCTTGCCATCTATACTCCACAATTTTATGCTTCCTTCTTCATTGCCAGAGATTATTCTGTTCCCATCTCTACTAAAAGCAAAGCCCATAACATCCTTAATAGTTTGCAATTCAGTACCGTCAATGCTCCATAATCTCAAGTTTTTATCCCTACTACCGATGGCAAGTATTTTCCCGTCTGGACTAAAGCTCACTCTATAGATACCATAATTATTGCCTTTGAAGGTTTGTTGTTCTATCCCATTCAGATTCCATAATTTTGCGGTATTGTCTTCACTCCCTGTAGCAAGGATCTTCCCGTTAGGACTAAAAACAACGGTGTAGACGGCAGCGCGATGACCTGTAAGAGTTAGTATCTTCCTATTGTTAAAATCCCACCATTTCAGGGTTTCGTCAGGACTTCCTGTCATAATCGTTTTACCATCTGCACTAAAGGAAATAATAGACCCCTTAAGACTTAACAATTCACTGCCATCTAGCCTCCATAGCTTGACAGTTCCTGTATCACTCATAGAAGCAATTGAGTTCCCATCAGGACTGAAGTTAACAGTGAAAACTGAATCGCTATGACCACTGAAGATTTGAAGTTCTCTTCCATCAAGACTCCACAACTTTACTGTTTTATCTCTACTGCCAGTAGCAATTGTCTTTCCATCAGGACTAAAAGCGATACTAGTAAAAAGATCATTGCCTTTGAAAGTTTGAAGTTCTCTCCCGTCAAGACTCCACAACCTTAATGTTTTATCACTACTCCCAGTAGCAATTGTCTTTCCATCAGGGCTAAAAGTAATAAAAGTAATGAAGTCGCTATGACCTTTAAAAGTTTGTAGTTCCTTACCATCGAAACTGTATAACTTCACATTATTGCCACGTATTGATGTTGCAATCATCTTTCTGTTAGGACTAATTACAACGTTGGTTATATTACCTTTCAAGAGTTGTAATTCTCTACCCTCAAGGCTCCAAAGTTTTATCTCAATATTCTGATTAGGTTCTCCGATTATAGCGATTATCTTACCATCGAAACTAAATTCGATACGAGAGTCACTAGTAGTATGACCTTTCAATGTTTGCAGTTCTTGCCCATCAAGACTCCACAATTTTAAAGTCCCATCGATACTGGCTGTGGCAATCGTTTTTTTGTCGGGGCTAAAGACTATACTACTAATACTAGTGGTATGACCTTTCAATGTTTGCAGTTCTTTACCATCAAGACTCCACAATTTTACAATCCCATCAATACTGGCTGTGGCAATCGTTTTTTTGTCGGGACTAAAGGCTATACTACTAATATTAGTGGTATGACCTTTCAATGTTTGCAGTTCTTTACCATCAAGACTCCACAATTTTACAATCCCATTTACATTTCCAAAAGCGATCATATTTGCATCTAAACTAGTAGCGGCAATCTTAAAAATAGAAGAGTTTAAATTTAATCTTTTTTTTTCCTTGACCCCATCCACAAACTTTGATAGATTGGCAATTAAAAGCATTTTCGTATCTTTTTTTGTCCAATCAGACGGATCTAATTCTTTTAGCTTTTGTCCTACGCTAACTGTCTGTAATAAAGCATCAAAATCTTTACCTTCTTGAAAATCTTCTTTAGCATTAAGAACTTTCAATCGTATATCGGCAAGTTTAATGTCATCATTTGCTACTTTCACAGCTAAAGCCGTTTTTTCCTGTTCAACTAAAGCATCTTTCACCTTCCCTTCTGCATCCACAATCTTCGCCTGTGCCGCCGCTAATTTCTCCGCCGACTCTTGCGAAATATTTGCTAACTCAGCCTTAGCTAATTCCAAATTCTGTTTTGCTTTCTCAACATTCCGATCTGCTTCCTTTTGTTTAGACTCAGCATCCTTAACATCTTTTTGTGCCTTTTCCTTCTCAACCTTAGCCTGTCTCTTTATCTCCACAACCTGTGTCTCAGCCGACAAAACATCTTGCTCAGCCTTATCTGTCTTCTTCCTAGCTTGTTCCTCAGTCTTAGCAGCCCTCAAATTTGTCTCATTCACTGACCTAGCAGAAACCACCGCCGCCACAAACGCTGCCACCAGAGTCCCCACCAAAACAATTGAACCAATTCTCACCCTCTGCTTAGCCGTCTCACTAGCCCGATTCAGAGTTTCATTCGCTTCATTCAACCTCTCATTCGTCAACCTTTCCGACTCCAACGACAAAGCGATCGCCTGTTTCTCTACCTCCCGACTATCACGCAAAAACAACTCATCCTCATCACTCAACCGCTTCCCCTTCGCCCAATCCTCCACATCCTGCAACGCCTGCCCTCGCAACAAAAAAGAATCCCTCTGACCCTCCTCCATCTCCTTCCAAAACCGCAACGCCGAAGCATAAAACTCAGGACGCATATCCGCCAACATCCGACTTACCCAAACCCCATCGAACACCGTCCGATAAATCGGATTGTAAACCATCAACCTCCCATCGCGCCTCACCACCAAACCAGTCAACCGCAACAGCATCTGGTCGTAACTCTCATCCGCAGGAATGCCATCACTTTCCAAAATCTGCTGATACATTCCCAACAACCGCCCCTTTCCCTTCTCATCGCTCAGCAATATGCGATCGCGAATCGTCTTCAAATGCACAGGATTATCCTGCGTTTCCCAATTCTCGATTATTTTCTCAGTCACCAGCGCCCGAACCATCTCCTCAGGTGAAGCTTGCCTCGAACCCTCTTCTGCCGCGATTAAAGTCAATATTTTCTGCGTGAGAAATGGCTGTCCGCCCGTCCAGTCCAACACCGCCGCCAACACCCCATGCGGATCGCCGACCTTACCCTCCAATCCTCGAACCAATGGCTCCGCTTCGTGCAGTTGAAAGCCACTCATCTCGATCGCACGACCCACATTAAACGACGATCGCGACTTATTCTTAATCAAATCCGAAGGTGTCGACACCCCAAAAAAGGCAAATGTCAAACGCTTGTATTCTGGCTTTTCCGCCCGTTGCTCGAAAAAAGACCGCACCAACAGAAATAAACCATCCGAGTCAAAGGTCGTAAGACTAAGCAGGGTATCGATCTCTTCGATAAAAATAACAATTCTTTGCGGGATATTTGGCAACAAAACGCGATCAATAAATTCGTAAAATCTCCCGATCGGCGAAATTGACTGAGCATCTAAGTCCTTCCACCACTTCTTAAAGTCAATCGTCGTATCTAATTGAAAATTCTGGAATAACCCTCTAATTATCCCCGCATACCACTGATCCTCTCGCAACATCGTGCCCTGCGTCTGCGGATCGATTACCGCACAGGCAAAACCCTCTTGCTGCAACTTTTGCATCGTGCGAACTCGCAAACTCGACTTGCCCATCTGTCGTGAATTAAACACAAAGCAATATTCACCAGACTTGAGGCGATCGCATAATTCGCGATCGGCTTGACGCTCCACATAGGCAGAGTTATCAACGGGCAAACTACCGCCGACTTGGTATTGGAAATTGTTAGACGGCGTAGACATAAAATCACCTTTCTACTTAAACGATTCTAGGCAGTGGCATAGCCAGTATAAGGACGTATATCCACAGGATGAAAGGCTAAAACAATATCGTGGCGGGGAATCCCTGCGGCTACCAGTTCGGAGGTAACACCATCTTCCGTTTCGTCACGCTGTACCCACACTTTACTGTTGATAATGTCAAGATGAACGAGAGAGCCGTGTACGCGAGTCTTGCGATCCCATCCGAGAGTTATGAGCAAGTAGCTATCATGAACTTCATCAAAAATCGGCTTACAAATTAAATCTCCATGAGAATAAGGGATTTCTGTGTAAGTCAGCAAAACTGATTGAATAATTTGGCGATATTGAACTAGTTTTTCCATTGTGAAATTACCTCTTGTTCGGCATCAAATATGATCAGTTTGAGATTTTCATCTTCGATTAAAATTTGTCCAATTGGTTCTTCAAAAAACGAAGTATAGACTACATCGCGAATTGCTAAATATAAAAGATAGTCAGGATATGTACGGCGCAAAACCGAGCGATAGATTGCAAACTGCCCGATCGCATCACGAAAGGATTGCATTTCCGAATCACCCGTAAAGCTTTTGACCTCTACCGCAATTTTCTGCTCTGCTCTCTCAGCAACAATCAACTTTTTCGCTCCAAGATCAACATACATATCCTTGCGACCCCATCGTAAGTGCAAAGGATCGTGAGTAATTGTCCAACCGTCTTTAATTAGGGCTTGTTTAGCGGCGTTATGGTAAAGATCAAGTGCTGGCATTTTTTCTAATTACCTCCAAGGCGATCCCGAAAATATAATTTATACAGCAAACAGCGCGGCGTGACATTATTATCGATCCGCGAAACTAAGCCTTGACTGTCGAGCTTAAAACTGATTTCCGATCGCAAGCGCACTGGCTCATCCGCCGCCACTACCTTTTGCATCGCCTCGCCAAGTTCAGGATAGTCCTCAAGGGTTTTGAGATGCCCCATCAGGTAACTGCTGTAAATTCCTGCTTCAGTGGGAGCAGTTCGTAAAAACTCTGCTAGGGTAATATCTCGCGAAGCAATCCGATAGAGCGCAGATCGCACCAAATAGGGATGTCCACCAATCAATTCCATAAACTGATTAAGCTCATCATCTGACCAAACTAATTTGTGTCGCGTGACTAGTTCCCGCACTTGATCGGTTGTAAATTCGCTCAGTTCTACAGGAAAGCCGACATTAAACGGTGATTGGTTGATGTCTCTTTGGGCGTAAGGCTCTTGCGAATGGACGATCACAAGCCGCAGATTGCCCCACAACGGATGACTACGCGATCGCTCATACCAGCCGCGTAACAAACCACAAAAATCTGTTTCGATTTCGGGATAGTTAAACACGCGATCGAAGTTATCAATGGCGATCGCTAGAGGCTGATCGTTAATCTCTAATAAATATTTCTCGAAATAATCCGTACAGTTATCATTTGCGCCAAAAATATCATCCCAATAGTCTTCAGTCTTGACCCTCACCCCCAAAGCCTTACCAACAGATGCACAAAACCACTGCATAAATTTCTCAGGGTCAGCAAAAATTTTCTGATTGGTTTGCTCCAAATTTAAAATCGCCGTGCGATAACCCAGACTTTCAGCATGATTGATAATCCGCGCCATTAGTGATGTCTTACCCATGCGGTGCGGCGACTTAATCCGCAATAGCGATCCCGCTTTTTTGATTTCTTCATAACAGCGTGGCTCATAACCCGATGGAATATAAAACTGAGAATCGATCGCCACTTGTCCTTCCGTCGATTCCAAGGCGAACTCAGTATTTTCAATGCTTGGAGAGTTTTGCTTAGGTACAGTGATGATCGTGGTGGAATCATCAAGAATCTTTCGCAAGGCAGCTAGCATTTCCTTGGCAGAAGCATAGCGATCGCGAAAGTTGAGCCTGATCGCTTTATCTAAAATCGCCACAAAAGCAGGATTAAAATTACTTGCATAGCGTTGCCATGAAAGTTCACCCGTCTGGGGAGCATTGTCTAACTCAGAACTCAGTTTTCCCGTTAACAAATAAATCGCAGTCAAGCCCAAGCTATACAAATCACTGGCAAATCCCACTCGCCCGATCGCCTGTTCTGATGGCATAAATGTTGGTGTACCGATCACTACCGAACAAGTCACATCGCCTTGAGCAGTCATCGCTGTTGCTACAGTTGCCTTAACTGCACCAAAATCAATTAGTACTGGTAAGCGATCGCGATTCCGTAAAATAATATTTTCAGGTTTAATATCGCGATGAATGATGCCCTTGTCATGAATATGTTCTAGGGTAGGCAAGATATCGAGTAAAAGTTTTTTAACCTGAGTCTCACTCAAACATCCTTGATTCCGAACGATATCCCCTAGATCCTGTCCTTCAATCCATTCTTGAACTAGATAAAACTCGTCATCTTCACAAAACGAAGCATATAGCTCTGGTACTAGGCAGTCATCTTTGCCCAAAGTTTCTAGTGTTGCCGCCTCGCGTTGAAAGCGATCGCGTACCAGTTTATAAATATTAGGGTTATCCGCGATCGCCTTCAGTTGCTTGATCACGCAAATCCGTCGCGATGGCATCTGCGTGTCTTCCGCCAAAAAAGTTTGACCGAATCCGCCTGATCCAAGCACTCGCAAAACTTGATAGCGATTGGACAGGATCGTGGTCATGAATTTAGAGGCGTAATTCTTTGCGACCGTTTTGGACAATTTTAATCATGTCAATTAGCTGAGTTTCCAAATTGCCTAACACGCGATCGCTATATTCATCCGCACCACGCTGCATATCTTGGACTTCACCCGTTACCCGTTGATGTAGGCTATCGAGATCCTTTTGGGCTTGGCGACGCATTTGATTAACTTCGTTGAGAGTTTGAGCGCGCGTCTGTTCGCATTCTTCTTGTAGTTCGCGGCGGATTTGAATTGCCTCTTGTTCGGCCTGGCGAATGATTACCGATTCTTCTAATAGCTGACTTGCACGTAACTCAGCAGATTTAATCAAATCTTCAACATATTGCTGAGCTTCGGCTACTAAATCTTGTTTGTAGAGCAAAATCTCTTCAGCCTTAGCGATCGACTCAGGTACTGATAATCTCACCCGATCAATTTGTTGACACAGTTTTTCTTCATCAACAACAGTATGTCCCATCACCCGAGGACCACTTTCCAGCACCATTTCTTCAAGATGGTCTAGCTCTTTGTGTAAGCTCATATAGTAATCGGCTCTAGCTACAGATACAGTTGAGCCGTTATAATTACCATTGTTAGATTTAGTACTAGCAGTTGAGTTATCTGTCAGCATCGGATTTGTGTAAGAGAATTTTCAATGCTTCGACATTTTAGGAAAACAGCCTGAACCATTTTAGTTCAACAGCCTTACAAAACGCATTTGAACATTTAAATAATGTTGCGCTTGCGCTTCGGTAAACCTAAAAAAATTAATTAATACTGAATATTGTATATCAATTGCCACTAAAAAGCAGATAGAGCCAGAAGCACTCTATCTGCTTTTTGAAGTTTTTTAAGCAGGAATTTGTGAAAGTACATTTCTGGCTGCGACTAAAGTTACCTCAATATCCGCATCAGTATGAGCAAGGGATGTGAAACCAGCCTCAAACTGCGATGGAGCAAGATAAACGCCCTGCTCTAACATTCCTCGATGGAATTTAGCAAATTTTTGAGTATCGCTAGTTTTTGCATCGTCATAGTTATAAACTTGCTGACTGGTGAAGAACATGCCAAACATTGCGCCAACCAGATTACCTGTAGCGGCATGTCCTGTTTCATGAGCGATCGCCAATATTCCATCAGCTAGTTTCTTGGTAACCTGTTCTAAATATTCGTAAGATCCAGCCCGCTTAAGAATTTCTAGAGTTTTAATCCCTGCCGTCATGGCTAAAGGATTGCCCGACAATGTTCCAGCTTGATACATGGGGCCAGAAGGAGCAACCATAGACATAATGTCTTTGCGCCCACCGTATGCACCTACTGGCAAACCGCCACCAATCACTTTTCCTAGCGTTGTTAGGTCGGGAGTAATCCCAAAACGAGCTTGAGCGCCACCATAGGAAAGACGGAATCCTGTCATCACTTCATCAAATACTAACAAAGCGCCATTTGCTCGACAAATATCTTGTAAACCTTGCAAAAATCCTTCCTTAGGAAGTATGCATCCAGCATTCCCAACCACTGGTTCAATAATTACACCAGAAATTTCATTTGGATGCTTAGCAAATAATGCTTTAACTGCTTCAAGATCATTGTATGGAGCATTAAGAGTATTGGCAGTCGTGGATTTAGGAACTCCAGGAGAATCAGGCAAGCTGAGGGTTGCCACACCTGAACCTGCTTTGACCAAGAACATATCGGCGTGACCGTGATAGCAACCCTCAAACTTGATGATTTTGTCACGACCTGTAAAAGCTCTCATCAGGCGCAATACCGACATACAAGCTTCAGTACCAGAGTTGACAAATCTCACCATTTCCACGCTGGGTACAGCTTCAATCACCATTTCGGCAAGTTGATTCTCAAGGACACAGGGTGCACCAAAACTTGTACCTTTTTCGAGGGCTTTATGTAGTGCTTCGATGACTTCGGGGTGGGCATGTCCAACGATCGCAGGTCCCCATGAGCCAATGTAGTCAATGTATTTATTGCCATCAATGTCCCATGCGTATGCGCCATTGACGCGATCAAACACGATCGGCTCACCACCAACCGATTTAAAAGCTCGAACGGGGGAACTGACGCCACCTGGCATAAGGTTTTTGGCTTTAGCAAAAACTTCTTGAGATGTAGTTGTTTTAAAGGAAGTTATATTCGCGATCATTTTAATTAATAAAGATTTTTAATTCTTTTGTTGAATCAATTTAACTTAGTCTCAATTTAACTTAGTAACGATATAAGCGTCACGTAATTATCTAATATCCAATATTTAGATCAACTACAGCAGATACTTTGCGTCTGAATACAGCGCTTTGCGCTGTTATAAAACCCAGAAAACTTTTTGAAAGTGCCGCTTCGCGGCACTTTCAAAAAGTTTTCTGTACTACTCAAAGCCTCAACAGGCTGTATATACCTCAGCCATGTTGAAAACCGAAGTTTTCAACATGGACAAAAAGAAAACCCGAAGCGTAGCTTTGGCCTGCGACCCTCTACAAAAACTACGGGTTTGATCTTGGACGCGGTGTAGTCAATATTAAAATTTTAATATATAAAAATATCTTATAAATCTCGTAAATTTCAGGCGTAATGCAGTTATACGAGCCTAAATTGTCAAAACTTATAAAATTCACATTTATATTTTTCATAAAAATGTAAATGTATCCGCTACCATATGATTAGATGCCTAATAAAGCTTAAATAATTAAGATTTTCGAGCCAATGAGAATTCTACTTGTAGAAGATGATCCTAAATTAGCTGATGCGTTAGCCGAAACTCTAACTGGTCAGCATTGTGTTGTAGATATTGCAAGAGATGGGGAGGAGGGCTGGGAGAAATCTCAGGCTGATGATTATAACCTCATCGTGTTAGATGTGATGTTGCCAAAGTTAGACGGCATTAACTTATGTCGTCGTTTACGCGCTCACGGTAACAATATTCCGATTTTGATGGTGACTGGGCTCGATATGAGCTCTGACAAGGTTCAGGGTCTGGATGCTGGCGCTGACGATTACATCGTTAAGCCAATTGATCCGCCTGAATTGATGGCTCGTATTCGCGCTTTGTCACGCCGTGCTCAGATTGCTGAACCTACAGTTTTACGTTGGGGTGAACTGCAACTCGATCCTGGGATGCATGAGGTTTCCTATACTGGACAATCTGTGCATTTGACTCCTAAGGAGTACAACATTCTTGAGTTACTGTTGCATCACGGTCGTCAAGTCCTGAAGCGTATCAGTATTGTGGAACATGTTTGGTCGCTTACCGATCCACCTAGAGAGGATACGATCAACGCTACGATTAAGAGTCTGCGTAACAAGTTGAAAGGTGCTGGTGCGCCTCAAAATTTGATCGAGACGATCCACGGTGTTGGCTATCGTTTGAGTCAACTGTCATAAAAAAGAGAAAAAGGGAGTGCTTAGCACTTCCTTTTTTTATGGTAAGTAGGTATGCAAAGGAAACCTTTTTAATTATGCTTACCTACTTAGTAACCCAAATTCTTGCAAGGCGGGCAAAAAGTTATTGTTTTCGTGATTGGATGTGCTAAGTTTTATCAGCGCAAATCGCTGAAGTGGCGTGAGATTCTGCCACTGAGATGGTGTGATCGTTATGTTTAATTCTTGAACATGATCTAACACATTGGAGTGGATAGTATTTACTTGCATCCATGCAGGATTTTTGTCGATTAGTAAATCATGCGGATAGTCATGAAATTTTTGAAAAACTTGCGATCGTAAATGCTCTCTATAATTTTGAACTTCTAAGTTAGTCGCACAAGGTAAATCAACTAGTTCTTGACGTTGAATAGTTGAAAAACTATGCCAATGTTGCAATTTGAGTTTGATGCCACAGCTATCGAGTTTATAACGGACTTGCATGGGAATACATCGAAATGAAGCGACAAACTCGGCTTCAAACTCAAAAAATTGCAACATAGTTTAACGTTAGTGATGGATAAGCTCTTGCAATCATGTGCGGGCTGAAAGATAAAATTCGGGATGAAAGATAATTTTAGCAGATCGTATTCTCATCTTCTACCTAACTGCGATCGCAAATCACCAAAATTAAAGCGCGATCGCATTCTCAAAAAGTAAGCTGCGATCGCATCCCACTTACCCGATCAACAAATGATTTGCCCCAACAGCGTAGACATTACAAATCATTTTCTGATAGTTCGGCTATCTTCATTATTGACTTCAAAGTTCCAAGCTTTAAATCTTCATTTCGATGTACTGGGATAGAGATAATCTTATTTTCATTAGGCTTCTCGTAAATGTGATGGCTTCCTGTGACTTTTTTGAGCATCCAACCCTTTTCCTCAACTATTTTACATAGCTTCTTCCCTGAGATTGATTTCATACAGCAAGTTCAATTACTTTTGCAATGGAATCTATTTCTTTACTTTCGTTAGCTACTTCTAACCAACCTTTTATAGCATCTTTAAGGTTCACGACTAGTTCTTCCATTGTGTTGCCTTCTGTAATACAACCAGAGAGCGCAGGTACTTCAGCCCAATAACCACCTTCTTCGGCAGGATAAATAATTGCTTTGATTTTCATTGTTTTATTTTCATTGTTTTAAATTTGATTTTCTTTATCTCAAGATGATTTTAGCAGATCGAATTCTCATCTTCCACCAAACCGCGATCGCAAATCACCGAAATTAGAGTGCGATCGCATATCCAAAAAAATCAGCGATCGCATTCAGCATTCACTCAACAAAAACTAGATCACCTATTCTTATCGAGGAAAAGGCGATCGCAAATCACTAAAATCAAAGCTTGATCGCCTCTCACCCATCCTAACCAAAAAGCAATCTCAATTTCATTACTTAATTGTTTAATAGTTGAATAAACTCATCAACATCTAATTCCACTTGTCTGATAATCGCGCGT
>JBBRMK010000112.1:0-12910 GCA_038230875.1 Pseudanabaenales cyanobacterium | reverse complement strand
GGCGAGATCTATTTGCGGCAGTTCGCTCCATTGTCAATACTGGTCATCGGCATGGTTTGTCTGCTTTTGAGGCGATTCTTGTCGCTTTAAATCCCCTGCAATCCTTATTTCCTGTAAGTTGAGCTATTACGATTTTATTTCCCACATTCCGCTCGTAATAGAAGGGTGAAATAAATAGCGAAAGGCAAGTTAGAAGTTAAAAAGCAGGAGACAATTATTACAGCAAATTGCGAACAATCGAACCACAATATTTTTGTAAAAGCCCTGCAAAGCAGGGCTTTTACAAAAATCTGGGTTTGGTTTCATCGCAAAGCACTGTAATACTGTAAATAAGGAGATGAAGGTAATCAGCCTCCCAATCGCATGGAAATTACGCACATTCATTATTGAAAATCATGAACGCGCCAAGCTGCTACTCAACTGCCGATTTATAGCTGTTGCTTTACATTTTGTCGTTGGTTAGTTTCTAAGTATAGCTGTCGCCAAATGTATCAGGACATAAAACCCAAAAAAGCGAAAGGCGGCGCTTCGCGCCGCCTTTCGCTTTTTTGGGTTTGGTTTTGTCTTAATACAAGTGGCGACAGCTACATCAGGTTTGTTTTTGAACAGTAAAATCTTGTTTAAAATTTTATTTTTTGTAAAAACTTAATATATGCTTTAACATCATTCCTAAGCCATGCAATTTACTCAATCCCCAAATAGGTGCATATGGCACACTACTTGGCATCCGCAACATAATTTTAAGATAGATAAAGAAATATTCCCAAGTAGGATAGTCAATAGTTTTAAATTCGTAAGGAGCAAGTCGAGAGATTTGAGAAATATCTAAATTTGTCTTTTGACAAAAAAATGTGATTAGTTGAATGGTAGCTACTTGATTTTGATAGTACCTAAACCTATTTAGATAAAATATATTATTAGACTCATTATTGCCATGCTCGCGGAAGCCAACAAGGGGTATATCAAGATAGAATTTTCGCGCTCCCAAAAGTGAAGATCCCAAGACAACGCAGTTATCTGCATAAATACGATATCCACCAACACAACTGCAGGGAAGAATTTCACTCAAATATTTACGTCGAATAGAATTTCCTGATGTTGGGCTTCCAATAAATGAATGCTCTTCAATAGTAATAATTAAAGAATATCCACGATCTCGAATATAATCTTTATACTTAGAAATTTGTAAATCACTAGGAATTTGATATGAATCTTTAGTAAATTTAAAAATCCCTACTTTACTGAAAAGAAAACCGCAGATGGGATTGTCATTATATATTTTTAATGCAGTTTCTAGATACTGGGGATGATAAATATCATCGGAATCAAGGAAGAAAACTATATCCCCTGTTGATTCTAGAAATGCAGTTGTTGTGGCAGCTAACTCCCCTTGATTGATTTCGTGAATAACAACTTTTACGTTTGGATTTTGACCATACCTCTGCAGCAAAATTGGACCAGATCCATCCGAGGAAGCATCATCAACTACGACGATTTCATCAAATGTATGGGTTTGAGAAAGTGCACTTTCGATCGCCTCACAAACGTAATCTTTATAATTAAAGCTAGTAATTAGACAAGTTGTTTTGATAGTATTCATGCCTGACAACCATCTATAACTATGGTATTGTAAGTGAGGTTATAGATATACCATAATTTTTAAATTATGATATATTCCCTTCCCAGTATAAAAATAGACATTAAAAACCAGGAATTAGCGTTGCGGCGCTCCGCGCCGCAACGTCTAATCCTTAGCAGGGAAGAGAGTATCTATACTTGAGCTCTGGTTTCTAAATTGCAAAAGATAATAGAACGTTCTATCTCTATATGTGTTCCTACATATTAGAGACCAAATTTTTTCAAAGAAGCCTTATATTTATTGCTAGAACAAATTCTTTAACCATGTGAGATAGTCATGTGTTTTTCACATGAGCATAGGCAAAATTAGGCTTCTATAGCTATAGGTACATTCCTTCTCTAGGTCAATCCGAAAATGTCAATTTTCTATATAAGCAAGACAAAAAGCGATAAGATTGTTCTTCTTCATGACGACGACTTACTACTCCCAAATACACTAGAGGACTTAAACAGCTTACCTTATACAGAAAATTCTAAAACCCTTACCCCTAGAGCCTCTCCCGCAGGCTACGGTGTACACACAAGTCATCAAGAACTAAAGTTCTTGGCTGAAAGCTAAAGTCAGTTTCAACTGACTGAAGAATATTAACCTGTTTCAACGGGTTTTAGCTTTTAGCCCGCAATTTATTGCAGGGTCTTTATGGTGATTTGGACTTGTGTACACGGTAGCCTGCGGGAGAGGCGCTAGGGATGAGGGTCTTAGAATACTTCCACGTAAATCAGTGTTAATATGATTTAGAACTCCAACAGATATATAAAAAGATGTTATAGAATCATCAACACACCAACTCCAAATTCCATTATTCCACTTCAACATTTTTTGTCCGTAATCGGCTTCAAGATCAAGTTTAAATTCTAAGTTAATTTCTTGAAGATTATGCAGAAATTTTATATTTGCCAAATACCTGCTCCTCCTCTAGTTGAATCGATTACAATTAGATTTTTAGCAATTAATCATTCAAAAATTTCTTGCTCATAGGTGTTGCCCTTTTTATATCCGATTATTTTTTTTCCAATAAATTACTGCCAGATTATATGGGATCGTGAATATATGCACCATTTTTAGTGCGATCGCCTCAACAATCATCCTCTCAAGTTTGTGATTGGGCGATCTCTATCTCACTCAACAACAAATATTCTCTCTTATCACTCTTATGCACTCACTGGGTTCTTCAAATATAGGACTATGTGCAGAATTAATAAATGTATAAAATCCTTTTTTGGGAGCATCGATCTTGTCATAATAGGATTTCGCGAGTTCATAAGAACAAGTGTAGTCGTATTTTCCCTGAAAAAAGTACACTGGAATTTGAAATGAGATATTTTCTTTTGATAGATCGTGTACGCTCATTTCATCCCAAATGATACTTATTCCCGAACTTGCCTTACCTCTCCACAGATCGATCTTGTCTTTTAGGCTATATTCTTTAAAAAGCAGAGATGGAATGAAGATACCAGTTTCGACGTCCTTCATGTTGTGCATTGTACCAATACCCAAATCATGCATTGCATAGTCCCTTACTTTTGTATATGCCAATGGCAATGGTTCGGTCATGGTGACAGGGTTTGTCGCTAGGATCTCGAATACTTTCTTTCTCTTTGAATTATTTTTATATTGTTCGATAATGTAGTCATAAGCTTTCTGTTCAGACTTTTTTTGGAAAGATATCTGACCGACACCAATATAGGCGATATAGAGTTCGGGATATTTTGCAATTGTCTTAATACCAAGGTAAGCCCCGCCTGAGTGAGCCATTAAGTAGATTTTGTTTTGAGCGAATCGATCGCTTAGATAGTTCGTAATTTCCTTCGTGTCAGAAATCAAATCATCAATGGTGATTTCTCTATCTTTGTATCTTGCGCCATAGGAAAGCCCAGCCCCACGTTGTTCAAACCACACAACAGTGAATATGTCGTCTAGTCCTGTTGGGTATTTTTCAGTAAGAAAATAGTCTGGCATTCCTCCATGTAGATATAGCAGGACAGGGTTATTCAGGTTCTTTCCCTTGATAAAGAAACCAAGTCTTCCGCCGTTGATGTCAACAAAACCTTTTTCAGAAATGCTGTTCGGCAATACTTTTCTATCTTCACCTAAATAAGGTTTTGGCTTTCCAGTGCTATTCATTTGCAAGATAACAAGTCCTGCAAGTAATAGAAACAAAATGACTAAAGATATCATCACCATGATTGCTTCAATCCTTAACTAAAAATTGCCATTTTGCATAAATAGTTCTTCTACAATCAATCTTTCTAACAACCAAGCTCACTCGCTGTCGAAAGCGCAGTGAGGAAGAACGACGAACCAATCTGTAGGAGGTCGGGTGCAGCGCCTCGTTGTATTGCGGTTGATGCGTGGTAGTCTCATAGCATAGTTTTGAAGGCTTGCAGCATCCGCATGGTGGCAATGAGCAAAATGATAAGAGCAAGAAAGCCAGCAATGAATTGCCAACGGAGACGAATTTCTGCACCTATTCTGTTTCGCATCACATAATAAGGAGCGTAATTGATAAACCATGCCACAGGGTAAATTAAAAGGACGTTAAGTCCCATCTTCCAACCTTTTGCATATTGGTTCTCCACTCCAGGCACGCCCAATGCCCACATCGGTAGAGCAAGCAGGCACAAACCAGCTACGATGCTGCTAATAGTTGTAATGGATTTGAAGAATGCCATTGGAAGAATGCCATTGTTTAGCCTTTACGTCATCATACTATATCGCCGCAGCACAACTCTGTATTACGCCACACCTGCGGTTCAATTCTTATTTTAATGGAACATTACCGTAGCTTTTATTACAGGGTCAATGCGATCGCCTCAACAACCATCTTCTCAAGTTTCTAAGGGGCGATCGCAATCTCACCCAACTACAAATATTCTCAAATGAATTAATGTTTTTTAGAGGGCGATCGCATTGCCGCGCTTGAGGAAAATTCTTAACTTCTTCAAACGACATCATAAACTTAATTTGTCAAGCTACACTTGACAAATTGTTTTGAGTAATGTAAAGTAACACTTGACAGAAATCAGGCAAAGCCATGAAAAACCGACTGAAAGAACTTCGACAACTGCACCAATGGTCACAATCTGACCTTGCTAGAGAATTAGGAGTCAGTCGTCAGGCGGTAAATGGATTTGAATCTGGGAAGTTTGACCCCAGCCTAGATATGGCTTTCAGAATTGCCAACCTGCTTAATGTAGCAGTTGAACAAATTTTCATTTACGAGGTAAAGAAATCTATGCAGACTTTAATCGAACGGGTTACCAATTTTCTTGGATTCGAGTTTGGATTTGAGCGGTTCACTGATCAAGCAATCAATGCGGTCAAGTTTGCACACAATGAGGCATCACACCTGCAAATCGAGCCAGAACATCTGCTTGCAGGTTTGTTAGCCGATCCAACAACAACCTCAGCACAGTTACTTCGAGCCAATGGCGTGACATTAGATATCGAAATCAATGAGCATTCCTTTCAATCTCGTGGTGGTGAAAAACTCAGCTCAAAGAGCAAATTCGTAATGGCGCTTGCTTTGCAAATTGTTCGGCTTCAGGGTAAGAAATCGATTGGAACAGAACATCTGCTGTGGGGATTAGTCCGACTAGCCGAAACAGACAAAACTGGTTTGAGTGAAATGTTTCAACGCTACGAGATTGATGCTGAAGCCCTGAACAATCAACTGACAGAGACGGTTTAACCCAGACTCACAACTAAATGAGACTAATGATACCTACTAGTTTCTTACGATCTTGGTAGGTTATTTTATTGCTCACCAGTGATCTTCAAATCGCTGTCACAACCTAAAACTTAAGCGGCATGACTATGTATTACGCCACAACTACGGTTCAATTCTTGTTTTAATGGAACATTACCGCAGCTTTTTATTACAAGGTCAATGCGATCGCATAAACAGTTTGTGATTGTTGGGTTTTGCACCTCAAGCTTACCCTAACAATGAGCTTGCGCGCACCGCGTCAGGTCTTCATTATTTTTTCTGAGTATCGTTCGACTTGCTTCCAGTCAGTATATTCGTAGTCCTTGGACGTATCGGTGCCTTCTCCATTCTTTTTGGCGATGCGTTGCATGATCCATTTGATTGGAAGGAAATATTTTGAGTACATCAAGGCCCCCGCGATCATTTCCGTACCTTGAAATTGAACTTGTAATTGCTCATCCATCTTTTTCTGCGCTTCTTCAAGCGACTCCGCCCTCAGTTTTGAATCTTTAGTAGCTGCACTAAGGAGGACTAGGAAAAATGATCGAGACTTTGCCTCAATTTGCTCTTTGTGGCTATTAATGAAATTAACCAACTCGTGTTCAAGCCCTCCAGCGTGCATAGAAGCTCCAAAGACAAGTACGTCAAAAGCGTCTAGATCAAGATCTTCAGTTGCCGATTTGTCTTGGGCATTGATGAGCTGCACAATTTCACCTGCTTTTTGCAAATGTGCAGAAATCTGTGTTGCTATCTTTTCAGTTTGACCCTCTCTAGTTCCGTAGAGAATGAGAATATTTTTCATGTGGATAACTTTTGTAAAATATTAGAGATAGAAAGCGAAATTACGAAGGTAGTGGGAAAGACTGTAATAGATTGAAAGCTGGAATTATTTACAAATTCTCTTCTGGCATTACCTCTGGCTTCTCAATGTTTTTAACTTGTAACGCCAGAAATCTCTCCACATCATAAATTGCGGTATGTGCTGATGGAGATATTTTGGGTAACATAAGGTCAAAGGCATGGTCTGTTTGCGGTAAAATATGCATTACAGTTGGGACTTTTTTCTCCACTAAAAGGTTGCGCAAAATACGGGTGGTTTTTACGGGAGCCATTACATCATGTTCTCCTTGTATCAGGATTGTGGCAGGACAGTTAGCATGTACATGTGTGATCGGTGAGAAAAGCGCGTATTGTTCAGGGCACTCATCTGGATGTCCACCCAAAAGAGAAGCAAAAACTCCTGCATTTGCAAAGTCTTTATCAAAATTAAAGCGGTAATACGCTTTCCCCATTCTTTTAATTAGCCATTCGGGCAATTGAACTGACACCACTTTTTTTGCAGAGCCATCATTTGAGCGGATGGTAAGATGCTGGTTGGTATGGAAGTACATTGCCTCTAAATCTGTTGGACTATATAGGGAAATAACTCCGCATACGCTGATATCTTTCCCCATCAGTTCTTCTGTCGTAAACTGCGGATCGCCGTCTGTATAGGCTACCAACAATGCAAGATGACCTCCCGCAGAACCACCGCCAACAACAATTGAATTAGGATTAACTCCGTAAGTGCTTGCATTTTCTCTCATCCATGCGATCGCCCGCTTTACATCGTTTACCATTCCCATCATGTCCGTTTCAGGAGAAAGGCGATAAGCCGCGTCCATAATCACATGACCTTGGGCAGTTAGGTGCCTAAAAAACGGACGAGTACCGACATCTTTATCGAGCAGAGACCACGCACTACCATGCAGATATATAAAAGCCAAACCTGAAGGGGTAACAGTTGCATTTGGTTGCCAAACATCACACACAAGTTTTCGGTTGCTGTCGGTAATGGTTGCAAATGAAATGTCTTGTGCCATGCGTGGAAGTGGAACGGTGGGTAATTTTAGTATTGTTCGGCTAAGGAGAAAGTGATTTTTTTGTTCGGCACTTATGCGGTTTTCCCAATTCAAACCGAAAGCACGTTCAAAATTGCTTGAAAAATCAGTTGGACGGGTAACTCTAAAGATATGTATGGAAAAAATCAAAACGTCATATATACCAATCAAATCAAGGAAGACAGAACTTGTTGTCAGTCCCACAAAGATGCTGAATACACCAACAACGAGAAGCAACGGTGATAAAGCAGAAGCAAACAGCTTTAATATCCACAAAACAGGCGATGGCCAATGCAACCGAAGGAAAATCGGAATGCTCATTAGTGCAGCCAAACAGCCTAATACAATTGCAAGAATTTGAATGATTAATCTTATAATTTCCATCTGGGTTTCTTTTGGTAGCTGTCAGGAAAGATGTCTCTTTGCTTAAACTCAATATTCTGATCGCGCTTAGGCATAGGCTTCTCCTAGTTTCTTGGCGATCGCTAACCATTTTTGACGCTGAGCGAGTGAGGAATTCTTCACGATCGCAAACTCAGTAATCTTGACGACCTTAATACCGCAGAATCCCAGAATCGTTCTTTTCATCTGCTCGTGTCCTGGCATCTTAAATATCCAACGGTAAAACCAAGAAGGCGTATCCATTGTTACAAGTAGTTGAGCAGTGCGATTTGCTAGCAATTTGTCCCACATAGGAGAATCTTCGCGATACTTAAACGCAAAATTTGGGAGCAAAGTGCGATCAAAAAATCCCTTCATTAAAGCTGGCATCGTCCCCCACCAATTAGGATAGACAAAAACGAGATGCTCTGCCCATGCAATCAATTCCTGAGCTTTCACGAGGTCGGGTTCAAGGGGCTGAATCTCGTTATAACCGTTCCATAAAATCGGATCGAAGGCTAGGTCGCCCAGAGCTAGACTTCGCACTTCTACGCCCGCAGCATTGGCGGATCCTCTCGGAACGAGATTCGCACCCGCAGCATATACCTCAGCTAAAGATCCGCACAGGCTTTCTTTTTGTGGATGTCCGAGTATGACTAAAATTTTCTTACTCATGGCTTAAATTTTTTCGATCTAAGTTAACTCTGTTTTACAAATATTTTGGCAGGTAGATGTAGTATTTCCTGTATGAATTGATTGAATACATTACAAAGCTTTAAAACTAAACGAAAAGTATGACTTGTCTTCTCTTTCAACAGCTAACCAAAACTTCTTCCATCAACTCAATAATCTAATTAAAAGAAATAGAAGTGCAACTACGAGCAAGCCATCATAGAATATGAACATGCGATCGCCTCAACAATCACCTTTTCAAGTTTGCGATAAGGCGATCGCTATCTCACTCAACAAAAAATATTCTCAAAAAATATTCTCAAATGATCTGATGTGTTTTAGAAGGCGATCGCGGATAACCTCTCCGAACTTACAACGAAGTCAACCATTTTTGCTTGTCCAATCTCAAATAAAATCATAAAACCTTAACGGGACTCATCGGTTTGGCATAATGGCAAAATTAAGCGGCAAGCGATCACTACAAACTTGCAATTGGCATTGACGATCAGCGATCTCTTTAGAAATTAATGAGTTACCTTGAACATCAGGAACTACTATCATTTTTCCTCCAGACCAAGTACCTATCATCGCATCGCCATTCTTTCTAGTTGGACTAGGGAGTCCTGCGGGAGTCGGTAATCCCATCTTTTTGACGCAAAGTAATGGAAGAACTGCATTAGTATCAGTATCTCCACGGTGACAAGGGCAACGGCACCGTAGCGCTGACTCATCTGAGGCGAAATCATTTTATTCAGGATATATGCTAAGCGATCGCTCACAGGATTATCTTTGAGCCAATCGCGCCATACCCAATTATTATCACCATCAATCGTGTTAAAAGGAGAAGTATTAGTGAGTAAATGGATCCAGGTAACGCCCAAACTGGCAAATTCGTTTTCCTCTAACCTTTTCTGGAGCAACGTATTCGGCACTACCAATGCTCGTCCTGTTTTGATTAAAGCAGAACCTGTAGCATGTTTAGCCGCACCGAAGTCAACTAATACGAACTCTGCTTCAGAACTACTGGCTTTAGAAAGATCGAGGAACGAACGCTGCCCAATTATATCTTCAGGTTTAATATCACGATGAATTACCCGATGTTGGTGGATGAATTTTAATACAGGTAGAAGTTTATTCAACAACCTAAAAACTTTGGCTTCTGTAAATGTTCCCTGTTCCGCTAGTTCTGCCAGAAGATTATTGCCATCAATAAACTCTTGTACAAGGGGTAATGTTATGATCGGCTCTGATAATAAATATGCGCTCCTATGACTATGGCTACTCTAAGCTGGACAGAACTAGAATCCCTCACAGATTTTCAAATAGATACTATTAATGGCTCCACGAATGCACAAGCTCGGCTGCGATTATTTGGACATTCCGAATCTGATGTGCGAGTGACTCTATACCGCGATAACCACGCATGGTGTCCCTATTGTCAGAAAATATGGTTATGGCTAGAGGAGAAACAGATTCCTTATCGCATCGAAAAAGTAACCATGTTCTGCTACGGCGAGAAAGAGATGTGGTACAAACGCAAAGTGCCATCAGGAATGCTGCCCGCGATCGCTCTAGATGGACGTATTATCACCGAAAGCGATGATATTTTGATCGCTCTAGAACAATGTTTTGGCTCTCTCGGTCTGGGTATGACCGATCCTCAAGTAATCCCTGTCAGACGTTTAGAGCGAGTCTTATTTAGAGCTTGGTGTGAATGGCTGTGTCGTCCTCTGAGTTCAGTGCAGCAGGAACAGCGCCATCGAAAACAATTTATAGAAGTAATGACAAAAGTTGAAGAGGTGTTAGAGAGTACTCCAAGCCCTTATTTCTTGGATGAATTTGGCACTGCTGATGTGATTTTTACGCCCTATGTTGAACGAATGAATGCCAGTCTTTACTATTACAAAGGCTACTCGCTGCGAGAAGAAAATCCCTATATGTCTAAATGGTTTGATGCCATGGAAAGCAGACCAACCTATCGTGGTACTCAGAGTGATTTCCACACTCATGCTCATGATTTACCGCCTCAGATGGGAGGTTGTTGGGAAAATGGAGAACCGCAGATGCTAATCAACAAAGAAAGTGTGGATAATGGACCTTGGTTTGGATTGCCAGATGTGACTTATCTGGAGCTAGCAAACTCTCGTGCCGAGGCTCTTCAGCGTGTGCTCAAGCATCGTTCCAATATTATTCGAGTTAATCCTGCTGATGATCAATTATTTGATGAAGCTCTACGTTGTGCTTTGACAAAGATGATGACTGATGAAATCTGTACGCCTCCCCCTGAGTCTGACCTTGCTTTGAGATATCTACGCGATCGCATTAATGTCCCCCGTGATATGTCTATTTATGCCGCTAAGCGATTGAGAGAATCTTTAGAGACAACTGCTGCTTTAGCAGGCGATCGCCAAAGTCCACCCCTTCCCACTAAGAACCGTCGTGATCAAGACCCAATCAACTTCAAGAACTAATGAATTATTTCCCTGCTAATCGATATTTTGCTTACTTGACATCACCAGCGATCGCCTCAATGCCAGATAAAGAAAATGTGGTGATTATTCAGCCAATGGGGGCGATTGAGCAGCATGGCGCTCATTTACCATTGATAGTTGATGCGGCGATTAGTATCGGGGTTTTAGCAAGGGCTTTAGAGAGATTAGCGCCGACGATTCCTGCCTATGCTTTGCCGCCATTGTATTATGGTAAGTCAAATGAACATAGTACTTTTGCAGGAACGATCGCGATGAATGTACAGACGATGATCGCGATGTTAAGTGATATTGCCGAAAGTGTCTATCGGGCAGGATTTCGTAAATTAGCTTTGATGAATTCTCATGGTGGACAGCCACAGATTTTGGAAATAGTTGCTCGTGATCTTCATCAAAAATATCCAGACTTTATGATTTTCCCTCTATTTACTTGGCGCGTTCCTAATGTCGCGAAGGATTTATTGACAGCAAAAGAATTAGAATTTGGAATTCATGGTGGTGATGCGGAAACTAGCCTGATGTTGGCGCTATTGCCTGAACAAGTCCAAATGGACAAGGCGGTTACCGAATATCCCTATGCACTGCCTGAAAATAGTATGCTTAGTATGGAAGGGGCTAACCCATTTGCATGGGTGATGCGAGATTTGAGTCAAAGTGGTGTACTAGGCGATGCCAAAGCCGCAACTAGGGAGAAAGGTGAAAAGATTCTTGCCTCTTTAGTTGATAGTTGGGCAAAATTAATCGAAGATATTTATAAATTTGAGCAACCAAGGGCTTATGGCAATCATCTCCTCTAAACCTAATCAAAATCCTGAAGGCGATCGCATTGTCAATCAGCTTGGTGAACAGATTTCTCCAAATCCCTCAGAATCAATTCCAGCATCGATTCTGGAAAAGACGATTGCCAAAAAGTCTACGCACCGCAATGCTAAAAAAGATCTGCCATCGCCGCCAATGCAACAGGCGATCGATTTACTGCAAGCTGAAGCGACTCCAGAAGAAAAACTAGCCGATAAACTTGCCAAAAATGATCCAGTTCAACCCACTGATCCCATTCAAGCCACCGTTGACATTAATATTCGTCCTAAAAATCTTGCAGACTATATTGGTCAAAAAGATTTAAAAGAACTGCTCAATATTGCGATCGCGGCTGCAAAATCGCGATCATCAGCGCTCGATCATCTACTACTCTATGGGCCGCCTGGATTAGGCAAAACTTCGCTCGCTTTGATTATTGCTCAAGAAATGGGAGTGCAGTGCAAAATTACTTCTGCCCCTGCCCTTGAGCGCCCTCGCGATGTCGCAGGCTTGCTAGTTTCTCTCCAACCAGGTGACATTCTCTTTATCGATGAAATTCATCGTTTGCCTAGTGTGACCGAAGAGATTCTTTATCCTGCGATGGAAGACTATCGCCTTGACATTACGATTGGCAAAGGGCAAGGTGCAAGGATTCGCAGTGTACAGCTAAATAAATTTACGCTGATCGGTGCAACCACCAGAATCGGCGCCTTATCTTCGCCATTGCGCGATCGCTTCGGCTTTGTGCAACATTTTCGCTTTTATGAACAAGATGAACTCACCCAGATTGTGTCGCGCAGTGCCAAGATTCTCTCTACGCCCATTGATGATGATGGGGCTGTAGCGATTGCAGCTCGTTCTAGAGGTACGCCTCGGATTGCTAATCGGTTACTGAAAAGGGTACGTGATTATGCAGAAGTGAAGGCAAAGGGTGAAAATATTACAGGAGCGATCGCTGAATCTGCGCTCGAATTATTTAATGTCGATCCTAAAGGATTGGATTGGATTGATCGCAAATTATTAACGGTTTTGATCGAAAACTTTAATGGAGGACCTGCGGGTTTAGATACTCTCGCTGCGGCAACAGGAGAAGATGCCCACACAATTGAAGAAGTTTATGAGCCATATTTATTGCAGATTGGTTATATAAATCGCACTCCGCGTGGTCGGGTCGCAACGGCAGCAGCATGGAAGCATTTAGGATATTCAGTCCAAACAGCGATCGCAGGGCTTCTATAGCTGTCATCAGCCATGTTAGGACAAAATCAAAATCCAAAAGAGAGTTGGGGGGGGGGGGGGGCCGCCCGCGGGTGGGGGTTTTTGGTGGGTTTGAATATGGGAG
>JBBRMK010000111.1:0-13533 GCA_038230875.1 Pseudanabaenales cyanobacterium | reverse complement strand
TTGAAGACTATAAGAAGGAGATATCTCGTCTCAAGCAATTGATTCAAGAGCTTAAATGGCAATGTCTATCTAATGAAAATGGTGATATTGCAAGCTATGACGACATCGCGTAAATCAGAACTATGAGGCTTTTAATTTATGTCAAGGTTATTAGGTCGATCGCCTAAAACTCTAGAGGAGCGATACTTTAGCGAGATTCGTCCTGAGTTTTATAAGGTTCATGGAAACCATCATCAGTATGGAGTCAGAAAAGGAACAACACTGGCACAGCATTTTGACTCTGCTTGTCAGTTTGTACTTACAGTAAGTCGAATTGCAGGAATCCCTGAAGATAAAAGAAGGGTTTTGCTTGCGGCTACTGCTGTTCATGATTTAAATAAGCTTGATGATAATGGGCGCAATGTTAAAACTTTGGCGAGAAATCGTGAATTTTTAGAGCAAGAATTTGAACGAGTTGGTGTTTCTAGCCTGATTCAAAATGATCAAGATTTGGAACTGGCTCGAAAATTGATAGAGCGTCACTCTGGACATAATGCAAGTGATGGGGCGCTATTTTTACCTGAAGATCCAATAATTAGAAGGATTGCAGCAATTCTCATTGCCGCAGATTTATTTGATTTAGGTATTGCTGAAAAAGAGCGCTTTCGGAAAATTGAGAATGAGTTAACGGTTGCTTTTGGTAGAACTAGCAAACTTTTTAAGGTAAGTGTTTCTCAAGATCGCGGATATATCACGGCTTTACTTTTAGGGGCTTGTGAAGAAGTGCTTGCAGAAAAAGGACTGACAACATTATCGATATTCCCTGACAGCATTATTTTTGAGGGTAGAGCATTTCCTACTGGCGATCTGGCTATAGAAATGGCTGCTCGGTGGCAATTTAAAATCGATAGTGTGTTTGGTGGCAATATCGATCAATTAGTTAAAGCGACTAAGGACGGAATTAAAATTTCTGCTCATGCTGTCCAGCACAATCTAGATGAGGTTTTAGGCGTTGTTCAAGCTCAGTTAGAAAAGAAAAAAGCTGGTTTCAAACTAGAAAAGGTGCGAACTGATGTTAGAAAATGGGGTACAGAAAAGGCGGGAGAAGATGCTCTTGTAGAGGCGGCTAATGTGGGTTTATTACCTGTGGATAATGCTGAAGAGTTCGGCTTATCGGAAGCGTTAAAGTCTGCTTATCTCAGTTATCGCCAAGTGCAACCCGAACTTTCAACAGCACAGGTATGGGATGAGATCGCAAAACATACTGGTTTATCGAAAGAACAAAGACTCGCACTAGAGCCATTTGATGCTCAATATGCCCGATCGCTTTTTGCGGCTAAAGCATTAACTAATGGTATTGATGGGGCGATCGCTGCGTTGCGTGACTCTTTAGAATTGCGAAAAAATAGCTTGCAAGATCAAAAAGGTGCTGATGTATCAGAAGAAATTATTGATGCAGTAAATCGAACTCTTAACTGGCAAATGACCAGTATCTTAAAAGGTAGTGAAGAGCTTGAAGCTTATATAAATGCGAATCCGAGACAAAGATGTTCTCTAGGTGCTACCTATGGAGAAACTGAAGATGTGGCTTCGATGCCGATTGGTACTAAGGTTCAAGTTTTTTCTAACCGTTTACCAGCAGGAATGAATGGCGATCCGCGAAGACAAGCCGATCCCATGACTTCTCTAGGCTATCAACTTATGACTGTTGGGGCTTGTTTTCCTGCGGTCAAAAAAGATCCCCCATATTATCTACATCTATCATTGCCAAAAGGCTCATGTCCTGAATTGCTTAGGATTTGGAGAGATTGGTTAGAAGATAAAGCAAATACAAATGGCGATGGAGGAACGGTTAGTGTCGATCAACTTCAACTTTATCGCGACAATGTGATCCATTTTCAATCGAATAAAGTAGTTGGTTTTGCTTTCCCCAAGCGTCCTGATTTTGTTCATGCGAATGTAGTTTTACCGCTAACTGCTGGTGACACAAATGCATCTCTAGCATTAATCAAATCATTAAGATTGGCTCTAGAAATATCCTTAGCCCCAGATTTTGGATTTCCTTTTATTCTTAGCTCTGGTATGCAAGTGGAAACCATGCACGATGGATTTGGAAGAGTGGAAGGAATTCCCAGTTCATTTTCTGGCTTGCTTGGGTCAGGAAATTATACCTATGAGGAGGCTTTAGAAATACGCGATCGCTTGAGATGTCTAGGGAAATTAGCCTTAGCTGTTTCAAGTCTGAATAAACTTGACGACTGTTTTTATGACTTAGCTCGTGCTACAACACAGCCATTTAGTCTTTACTATGTGCTGCTGCGATGGATTTTGCGAGAGCAAGACAAGCCTAATTTGGCGACTAATTGGAGTCGAATTCGTGAACCTTTATACGTTTTATTGGAGAGCCTTATGCCTGAACAAAATAACGCTTTGACGTTTTATCTCAAAGAAGCGACATTGCTTGCCGCAGAAGCGAAGATATGGGGGAGTTCCTATGAGCGAACCTCATCAATCGAACCTTTTGGGGCAATGGTATCAGCAATTCGCGGCTTAAAGTCACATATGCCTCTTGATGTGGTCTTTGCTGCACTTGTACAAAGCTATCACACACGACTTGATCGCATTCGTGAGCATGGTGTTGGTAATACAAAGTTTGAACAAATTAAGAATTACTATGCTGTGTTGCGATCGCTCTATGAGGATGTCTATCAATCCAAACCTGAGAAGTTTCTAGCCGATCAGAAGACGCTAGAGGCTGCCTATCTCTTCTTCTTAGAAGAAGCTAGGCGCATCCAACGAGCCAAAACTGAGAACGAAAACAATCAAAAAACTGCATAAATGAGATTTCTATGTCTATTGAAAAACTTTCTAAATTCCTCGCTCCAACTTACGAGAACTTTCCTAAAGGGCGCACCATTAGTTTAGTCGTTTTGAGAACTACACTATCTGAGACAATTTTCCGTACAGAAGGAACGGGTGAGCCAATTTGTCGTGAGTTCGTACAAGCTGGAGAGACTGACACCAATGTTATTCAACGTCTTGTAATGACTAAGCGCAAACAGGTTGCACCAGAACGTCGCAAAGGTCGCGAATTTCTTCGGGCTGAATCTCTTCTATACCCAAGTAAGGATGGTACATTCTGCGCTTTAAATACAAATGCTCCTTGTGAGATGTGCGTGGATTGCTTCTTATACGGATTTGCTGCTGGTGGCGGTGGAGCGCAAAAAAGTCGCGTTTGGACAGAAGATGCTTTTAGCTTACTTCCAGCTACTGACTTAATTGGCGATCGCACAATCAACGCCATCTTTGAAACTGGCACGATGCGCGATGAAAAGGGCAATGCCTCTACCGCATTAAATACCAGCGAATACATTAAACCTAGCGTACATTTTCTGGATGTAGTTACGCTTAAAGATGTAACAGCAGATGAGTTTCGCTACATTGTCGGTAACATCCTGTTAACCAGTCGCTATGGTGCTGTTTCTAGCCGCGTTGGACGTATGGAAAATCAGATTCTTGGTGTTTTTGGCGGTATTGCTGAGTTGCCTAGTTCTTTAGAATTAGTGCAATCCGTTCATGATGCTTTTACTGCTTCTGGCAAGGCTCTCGAACATCCATTTGAGCAACAAGCGATCGCTGATGTCACCAAACAAGTTATTTCTAACTGGACAAATAAGCGAGGTGTTTCTGTGAAACTATCTGATCCAGAAGTAACTGAATTAATTGCCGATGTCGATCTTAACTGGTCGGAAGATGAGCGCGAAACATTCCTAAAACGTCTTGATGCTTCATACGAGCCATTTCGTCATGCTCCTGCGGAATCGAAAAAGGGTAAAAACAAGAGCAAGCCTAAAGATACTGAAGCAGGAGGCTAACCCATGCCTCGCAATCAAAATGAACAGCTAAACTTGCTCACTAAAACAGAATCTCCTGCGATTAACTTTCAGAAAGCTAGACTCATCGAGCTATGGTGCGCTGAACCGATATTCTTTGCTTCTAGAGAACTCTCTGACTGCTACTACACAGAAGGCGTAATCGGTAATTATGCCCTTGCCTATGCGTTAGGCTGGGCGCGATCGCCTTATCGCTTGACAGGAACGAGTACAGGAAAACCCACTTATCGCGAAGACTTAACCCCTTTAGCCCATGAGTGTTATGTCTTGCCAGCATGGTCACCCGATGGAAATGTCAAGTTTCGATTTGAGCGTTTCAATGCTCTTTCTGATTCCTACTGGTACGCAATGACAAATAATCGTGTTGCTACGAATCGTCAAGATATTCACGCTGTAAGAAGAGGAGAAAAGCCAAGCACCTTTAGACCTAGTAACTTCCCTCAAACTGGAAAACTACGTTTAATCGATCGCGGTAACTGCTTTCATACATTAATTTTGGGCGATCGAGAGTTGCCAGAATATATCCGTGTTGGGAAGTTTATGAGCAAAGTGAGAGTTCGCATCATTGATGAATACGCAATTAACTATTTGCCAGATGGTGAGCATTCTTATCAAGGACTGTTAAACACAGCCGATATACCTCAAAATCTCTCGCTTTTATCCTTTGATCTGCTTTCGATTCCGCCAGTTTCGCTAATTAAAAACGCTGTTTTTCAGGGGGCAGCGTGGCGAATGGGGGGCTACACAATTCCTGCAAATTCTTCTTTTTTGGGAGGGAGTGCTTAAAATGTCTCAATTAATTTCTATCAAACTTGAGCCTAAAAGTATTGCTAGTTGTGAACCGCCTGAAGATTTAAAATTTTTAGGGCATACGTTGCAACATCAGGTCGATGTGTTTGAAAAATCTCGCGATCATGACATCATCGTGGATCTCGCTCCTACAGGGACTGGTAAAACTAAAGCGGGTTTATCTGTGTTGTTGCATAATCGTGATCGCAGTGCAATTTATATCGCGCCGACAAATGCCCTTGTTGAACAGCAAACTGAAGCAGCCAAACAATTTGTTAAAGATGCAAATCTCAATCATTTTGTAATCGCGGCATCTGCTAAGGAAGTACGCCAATGGTCAAATGATCGTGTTGGTTCTCGATCTGGGGAGAAGATTTATAACTTACTTCGCAATCCTGCGATTATTTTCCCAGAACTAGAAGAACATCGCCCTATTCTTTTAATCACGAACCCTGATTTATTTTACTATGCGACTTTCTTCGCATACAACAGACTTGATCGAGTCAATATCGCCAGCTCTTTTTACAATCAATTTGCAACAGTTATTTTTGATGAGTTCCATCTTTACGATGCCAAGCAGCTTGTAAGCTTGTTTTTCTATCTTGCTTTTTCAAAAGTCTTTGGATTTTTTGAAAATAATAGAAAGATTGTTCTACTAACTGCTACACCAGATGCAAGCTGCAAAGCTGCTCTATCAGAACTTCAATCACAGGGTGTCAAGATTGCAGAAGTTGATGGCGAATCAACAACCGATCACATGATTCCCTCGCAAACATCGGTGAGTTTAGAAATTAAACCTCAAAGCGATCGCGATTTACTTTTAGATGAAATTGCTCATGACGTTGCACAGCGTTTTGAAAAGCATCCAGATCGCAATGGTGCAATTATTCTCGATTCTAAAGATCACATCAACCGTTTAGCTGATCGCCTTTATTTAAAGGGACTCGGCAACTATATTGGCAGGATAACAGGCTCAACCCCAAAAGGCGATCGCAAACAAGCCTCACAACAGCCAATTATTCTGGCGACTAGCACCGTTGATGTTGGCTTTAACTTTGAGAGAAGTCCCGATCCTACCCGTCAAAATCTAGATTGGATGATTTTTACAGCCCGCGATCGCGCTGCATTTTGGCAAAGGATCGGACGAGTTGGGCGCGTTCTTGGTAAAGTAGAAACCACTATTCCATCTGAGGTGATCGCTTATCTTTCTGAACTCGCTTGGGAACAGGGAATTGAAGATTTTAATTGTGATGGTGGACGGGTTGCATTAAGACAAAAATTAGAAGAGCTAAGCTGTTTAGATAAGCCATTCTTAAAAATTTATTGGCAGTCTGAAGCATTCCTAGAGATTGCTAAGCCTCTGCTAGTTTTAAGCGATATGATGGAAAAGCTACCTCAAGCGGATTTCATTCCCAAGCTTTACAACATCCTCAAAGTTACTTTAGGAGGTCGCAGAGATTGGGGCTACTATCAACGCAGGATGAGATCCTTACAAGCAGCAGAATCCGTGTCACGATCTAAGCCAAAAGATTTTGCAGAAAATCCTCTTAAATTCTTGAAAGGTAAATCTTATGAACTTGTTAGAGCTTTTCTCCAAGCAAAATATCCTGAAGAAGCTGATGAACTCAAGGCAAAACGAACGAGTTTAAGTGACTACGAAAAACTTTTTAAAGAAGATCGAGAAGTTGCTGATGAGTTTAAAGATTTTGCTACTTGCTTTAGTGCTAGTTATGCCCCACTTTTTCAGTTTCGAGAAAGTCTATTTGAGAATCTAGGAATTAGCGACCCTAAAGGTTTGATTCTAGACTATTCCGAAGAAACAGAACTCGATCCCATTCACTTGCTCAGGCATTATGAATTTTTTTCTAGAGGTGCAGAAATTGAACTCGCATCACGAGCCGATCCACCTTATACAATTAGCTTTAGTTGGCGATTTCATGGTTCAAGACAAGATTTTCTAAATACTCAGATCAACAAGTTAATCGTTCTTAAAAACTGCAAAATCCAACGAATGCAAAATGGTGCGATCGCTCCAACAGACTTGTTAAAACCTCTTGAGAAAACTTTGATTTCAGGAGTAATTATTTGTCCTATAGCCAGTGCTGTCGCTTATTACAAGCTAAGGAAAATGCGAATTACAGCTTATCCAATCATAGTTAAATGCGATGATGTCGAGAAAGAATACGCATTTCTACCAGCCCTATCAGGGATTTTAACTGCCGCAATGTCTGGTGTTAGTATTCGTTTAATGGATGAAGAAAACTTTTGGATTGCTTAATCTGAGGTAAATAACTATGACTATTCAAGAACTAATCGAACAACTCTCAAAATTTCCACCCGACACACCTGTTGTCATTAGAGGCTACGAATCTGGATACAACGATGTCCAAGAAGTAAACCCACAAGAGATGCAGCTTAACATCAACACAATCTGGTATTACGGCGCTCACGGCGACAACGATCATCAATCCAAACCTATCGAAGGCATACCCATGACACCCGTAGTTTGTCTGTACGGAACTAATCACATTACCGACGAAAAATGGCACGGTCGCTAACCTGAGACACACAACAGAAAAAAGATGAGTCAAACTTTAGAGCCAGAAGACACATTTAGTCGTAGTTTTGACCTCAAGATCCCAGCCCAAAACTTAGCTCAAGAATTCGGCTACAACTTTGAGAGTCAATCATTACAACTTCCTAAATACAAAGGAGAGCTAAATTATATTCAGCAAACTCAAGAACAAATTCAAGAGATTCTGCCCCATCTGAGTCTCGACAGCGATCGCACAAAGCGCGAGTTTTTAGTTGCACCCATTATCAGAGATTTGATTTGCTATACCCATACACAAATCAGAATTGAATACAAAATCAAAGTCAGCGATCGCTTGCAAGGCATCATCAACTACTTCATCGAATCTCCCAACTTCTCAATAATCAGTTTTGCTAAAGGAGAAAACCTAGAGGGTGGCACAAACCAACTAATTACCCAACTAATTGCCCTCGATCAATGGGACAACACACCAGCAAGCGATCGCCTATTTGGTGCTGTCACCACAGGCACAGTCTGGCAATTTGGATTATTGCATCGACAAACTAAATTGATTCAACAAGACCTAAATTTATATCGTGTTCCCAATGATTTTGAGACTGTGATGCGAATTTTGGTAGAAGTGATGATGGAAAAAAGAGGTATTAACAATGTTTGCTAGACAGCCAGACCTAACCTACGCAGAATACCTTACCTATGAACAAGCAAGCTTTACCAAGCATGAGTTTGTGAATGGACAGGCTTTAGCAATGGCTGAGGAAGATGAAAACCATAATTTGATTGTTGGCAATCTAGTTGGTTGTATTCGTCCACATATAAGCGATACTAGCTCTCGGCTGTTGGCTTTGGCAATGAAACTCACGATCGCTGCGGCAGATAACGCGACTTACTATCCTGACGTGATGGTGGTATGCGATCGCACCGATAGCGATCCTTATGTCAAACAGAAACCCAGTCTATTAATAGAAGTTCTATCCCCTTCTACAGCTTTGTTAGATCGGCGAGAGAAGCTTTTTAACTATCAGAAACTAGAGTCTTTGCAAGAGTACGTTCTAGTTTCGCAATCTGAGGTAAAAGTAGACCTTTATCGCAGGGATATCGATGGTGGTTGGTTAGTGCAGTCTTTAGGTACGGGCGACAATTTGTATTTGCAGTCACTTGATTTAGCGATCGCCCTTTCTGAAATTTATGAGGATGTAGAGTTATGAAAAGTAAGTTATCTATTGAAAATCTACGACTACCGTTTAAGAACTTTGCGATCGCCTTTCAAAATTCCCAATTAACAAACCATAGGAGCAAAACATGATTTATTTAATTCGCGATCGCGCTACCAAACAGCAAATTGATGAAATGCAGCAAGAACTTGGTGAATACATCAAGTTAGCCGTTGATATTGAAAGCGAAATATTAGCAGGTGGTGGTGAATTTCATGCTGACTGTGAGAGTATTCTGCTAGAAGATGGTAGTGAGCAACAAAATGTTTGGGGAGCCGATTGGTATCCAGACGCTCAAGAAGTAACCTATGAAGGGAGCATCTCACTTTGGCGCATTGCCTATTTTGCAAAGCCGAGAACAAGGGGCTTAAGCCCCTTGCCTTTATCAAATGTTCCAAAGTGAGATGTTCCCCCTATGAATCTCTAATTAATATTCGCCCCAAACAAGGCAATAGAACTCTAGAGGTTCTAATTCCAGACGTTCGTGTAAAAATTGAAGAGATTGCCAAAAATCTATTGAGTAACCTATGAAAGATTGGAATGCATTAAGAGAGAGGTATTTAAGTGATCTACTTCCTGATCGCTTAGGTGGGCTATCAGCAAATCTAGCTCGAATCAAAACACTGACAGGTAAAGCAATCAGCCAAAATACCATTGAATACTTAATAAGAGAAAGCAAGTTTTTTATCGAATGGACGGCTATGGATACTGATATTGATACAACAGTTGAACTGGTAGAATTACAACTACAGCTTGCATTGTGGCAATTGCAATGGACAAGAATCTGGGCAGATCCAGCCCAGCGGATGGAAGTTGCCGAACAAGCAAAGATTTGGTCGGATCGAATTTTAGCGCGATCGGGCTTACTAGACTAGCTACCAAAACCTCTTTTCTTTTTCTTAGAGTTTGCTGGTTTAAATGACCTGCCACTATTAGCGATCGCTAATCTTAAATTTCGTTTTTTCTGATATTCCTTAATTCTGGCTGACAACGGATGAGTTGAATCAATTCTGAGATGAGTAATAGACATGATAAAAGCAGCAACATTTTTATCGTCTTTTGCAGCATCTCCAGATTTTGCAAGTAAGTTGCAGAGGATGCCTCCCATATCACTTGAGTAGAATAAACCTTGGATTTCATAAACTTGGTCTGGATCGGAAACACTCACACTTTGTTCTTTAAGTCCCTGAAAGCCCCTCTCTGTGATACGAACGGTAATCGGAAGACTGGATTCTATATCTAGATAAAGTTGACGAGCTAGAACTGGATCGTCAATTGTCGATATTGCAAACATTCTTTCGGTTTTTGGATCCATAGTTTTTTGTAATTGGTGATTGGTGATTGGTGATTGGAAACTACTTTTTAATTTTACCTTTTTACTTTCTTAACGCTCGTATTTTAAACATTATTCAAAGAGTAAAAAATATGCCTCATAGCCTTGTGGTTAATTTTATGCCAAAAACACCCATTTATCCTGAATACCTAACAGGGCGGCATATTCATGCACTTTTTTTGACATTGGTTAGTTCTGTCGATCAAGAGTTGGGCGATCGCTTGCATCAAGAAAAAGCGAATAAAGGTTTTGGGTTGAGTCCGATTTCGGTAATGGGTAATGGGTCATTGGTAATGGGTAAGAGATCTATGAGTAATGCCAGTAACAAGCCAAAGATAAAATCCCCCAATCACCAAACACCAATCACCAATCACCAATTCCCAATCAATTACCACTTACCAAAATCCTATATCCAATCCTCAACCCCTTGCTGGTGGCGCATCACCTTACTTGATGAAGTTTTATTTAGCAAACTTACAGGACTTTGGCTCAATCTCAATCCTGATCGCCTATTTCATCTTGGTTCTGCTGATCTATATATCACTAGTATTCTCGGCACACCGCAATCTAGCCAACCTTGGACAAATTTTGCCACCTATCAACAAATTTACGATCGCGCTTCTGAAACTGAGCGAAATATTACCTTTCACCTAGCCACCCCGACCGCCTTCCGTCAAGGTAAGTACGATTCGCCATTACCAACTCGCGACAATGTATTTAAAAGTTTATGCGATCGCTGGAATACCTACAGCGAAATCCAGATCCCATCTGAGATTATTGAGCCGATTTTCCCTAGTCGTTTTGATATCAAGACAGAAGTGGTCACTAACTATGATAAACACCATTTTATCGGCTGTATTGGTGAAATCGGTTATCGGATTCTTGGTGAGGTAGAACCAGAAGTTGTGAAGCAAATTAATGCACTTGCCGATTTTGCGATGTTTGCAGGAATTGGGCGGAAAACCACGATGGGAATGGGAATGGCTAGAAGGGTAATGGGTGATTGGTGATTGGTAATTGGTAATGGGTGATTGGTGATGGTAATTGGTAATTGGTGATTGATTATGGGAAGACCTGATTTTGAGAATTTGGAAGTTTATCGTTTGGCGGAGGCTTTGGCTAATGAGGTATGGGATATGGTAATTAAGTGGGATAGTTTTGCGAAAGATACTATTGGCAAACAAATTGTTCGCTCAGCAGATAGTGTGTGTGCCAATATTGCTGAAGGAAGAGGTCGCGGTAGTTTAAAAGACCATCAACGATTTATCAGAATTGCAAGAGGTTCACTCTACGAAACAACCAGTTGGCTAAGACTAGCCTATCGCCGTAAACTCCTTACGCCTGAACAGATTCACAAACTCAAATCAATCCTAAACCCACTACTCCCAAAACTAAACGCCTACCTAAACTCCCTAAACCGATAACAGCCCAACCCCCAATCACCAATCACCAACCCCCAATCACCAATCACCAACCCCCAATCACCAATCACCAACCCCCAATCACCAACCCCCAATCACCAACCCCCAATCACCAATCACCAATCACCAATCACCAATCACCAACCCCCAATCACCAATCACCAATCACCAACCATGGAACCCATCCCCATCGCCGCCCTAAACCAATATGCCTATTGCCCTCATCGCTGTTGGCGAATGTTTTGTGCAGGAGAGTTTGTCGAAAATCACTACACGATAGAAGGAACAGATTTACATCAGCGTGTGCATACGGTTGGCGAAAACCAACGGGAGGAGACATGGCAGGTTCGGGCAATTTGGCTGAAGTCAGAAACCTATGGCTTGATTGGCAAATCGGATTTGATTGAAGAAGTTGATGGCAATCTTTATCCGATTGAGTACAAGCGCGGTCATAAAGGTGAATGGGATAACGATGCGATGCAGGTGGTGGCTCAGGCGCTGTGTTTGGAAGAGATGACTGGTAAAACGATTACTAAAGGCTATGTTTATTATGCTCAAACGCATCAGCGACAAGAGATTGAGATTACGGAAGAGTTGCGAAAAGAAGCCATTATGGCGATCGCGGAAATCTCTAACATGATGGAGACAGGTAAGATGCCGCCTGCGGTATATGGCAATCGCTGTAAAGGTTGCAGCTTATTTGCTCAGTGTGTGCCCCTCGCCAAAGAAAAAGTTAGTAAATATAAAGAAGGAGCTTAGAAATTATGGGAACGGTTTATGTAAATCAGGATGATGCATTTATTGGCAAGACTGATGAGCGATTGACGGTAAAGGCTGACAAAAAATCTATTTTGGATGTTCCACTAATCAAGATTGAGGGAGTGGTGATTTTCGGTCGCGCCACGATTTCACCTGCGGCGGTGATTGAGTTGCTAGAGCGAAAAATCCCCATGTCGTTTATGACAGGAACGGGGCGATTTCTCGGTCGATTGGAACCTGAGCTTACCAAAAATATTTTCGTGAGGCGATCGCAATGGGCAGCCGCAGGTGAAACTCCGAAAGCGATTCATATGGTGCAAGCGTTTGTGCGTGGCAAGTTAAAAAATTATCGCAGTTCATTAATGCGCCATCTACGCGACTATCCCGATCTGAATTTACAAAAGGAAATTGATACACTAGAAGAGGCGATCGCTTCAATTGTAAATCATCGGGCGATCGCTAGCATTCGCGGTGTGGAAGGACATGGGAGCGCTGTTTATTGGCGTGCTTTCCCGAAGTTGATTCGTACTGACAAGTTCACTTTCTCGACCCGAAACCGCCGCCCACCGACCGATCCTGTAAATTCACTTCTAAGTTTTGGCTACTCACTCTTACGTCACGATATTCAAGGCGCGCTCAATATCGTGGGCTTCGATCCCTATCTTGGCTACCTTCATACTGAGCGCTATGGTCGCCCCAGTCTTGCTCTCGATCTAATGGAAGAGTTTCGCCCGATTATTGTCGATGCGATGGTGTTGTCTGCTCTCAATCGTAAGGCGATCGTACCTGAAGATTTTGTCTCTGAGCCACTTAGCAAAGCCGTTTCTCTTTCTAATGAGGCTAGGCGATCGTTCTTGAAACTATATGAGGAGAAAAAACAATCAAAATTTACACATCCTGTAATGGGTCGTAAATGCACATACCAAGAAGCTTTCGAGCTTCAAGCCCGATTCCTCGCAAAATTCCTAATGGATGAAACTGATAAGTATCCACCATTAATACTGAAATAAGGCGATTTCTTGAAAAGATTTTACCGTGGGTATGCCGCGCGAAGCGCGGCATACCCACATTTTGGTTTTAATAAATCGGGTACTTTTATTGTTAGATATCACCTAAATTATGTTCCTAGTCATTTCCTACGATATTTCTGAAGATCGCCGCCGTACTAAAATTCACAAAATTCTCAAGTCCTATGGACAATGGATGCAGTTTAGCATTTTCGAGTGCGAACTCACTGATGGTCAGTATGCCAAATTGAGATCGCGTCTCAGTAAGTTGATTAAACCCAGTGAAGATAGTATCCGCTTTTACTTCCTTTGTGGTGGTTGTCATCCTAAAATAGAACGTATCGGCGGCGAACAACCTATGGATACGACTATTTTCTTTGCCTGAAAATGGTTCAAGGTTTGCGCGAGCGATCAGGTGTTTTTTGGCTAGTCTGCAAATAATGGCGTTGCGATCGTTTATCTGTATGTTTTTGAGGGCGATCGCAATCATGATAAGGTTCGCGCAAGTTTTGATTGCTTTGCTATATATACGTTTTCAGTATTTTTTATGAGTATGCGATTGTGCCAAATTGAAAAAACCTGCTACG
>JBBRMK010000110.1:0-14000 GCA_038230875.1 Pseudanabaenales cyanobacterium | reverse complement strand
TGGATGATTTCTTTGTTTAGGGCTATACCCGATATTATAGCTGTCGATGCGGCGACGTTACTTTGTGTTGTTTTATCGGCAATATTATTAATTTGTTGGGCAACTTGTCTGAGGGTTTCTTCGGGGTTACTTGTGTTGGATAGTGGCGCAAATGGTAATAAGCCTTGGTATTGCTGAAATATTTCGGTGGGTTGTTCCCAGAGGCGCATGACTTGGAAGTGATGGGTTAGTTCGCCTAGGTTGAATGTGGTTTGATGGACTAAGGGTGATTGGCTGGGGGTGAGGTAGATGACGACTTGATGGATTTTCTTTTCTGGGAATTTGCGATATAACCTTAGGCGGTAGTCAGCCATGCGGAAAGGGATGTTTTTGTTTGGTTCGGTTTGGAATTCGATGTGGAGAATCAGTTCTGCTGATTCGAGGAAGATGACTGTGTCGGCGCGGATTGGTTCGAGGAGGAGTTCTGATGGTTCGAGTTTGGTGAGGTTGATGGGTTTTCCCAGAAGCCAACTGGCGAAGTCGCTGGGGAAGGTTTCGGCGAGGAATTTGCAGGTGTTGTCAAAGCTCATTGATGGATTTTATCATTTTGGGCTTTGGTTGATGTATGGGTAAGCATACTGTTCTTCCTTCAGTACTAATTGATGTATTGAAAGAAGTTTTGTTACCTTATAGCAGCAAATAAAATCATATACTTGATACAATACAAACTTTTTTGTCAAGCATCGTTTCTATTACAGCGTCGTACAAACTGTCATCACTTATTAGCAGAGTGGACTTATCTTTAGTATCGACAATTATATAACTTGGTTCATCCTCTGAAGGAACAAAGAATTTTAACAGCGCCCAATCAGGCTCAGAGCCATCCCAGAGATACCTGAATTCATCTACATTAGTGTTCATAATTAATACCTAGAATTTTCTGCGCTAAATCTTATTGTTTCTTTGCCTACAGGAACTATCTGAGAGCTACGCTGCGGTGAACCTAATGACTTAAGAAAGGATAGTACTTTCATATCTGCTTTGCTAGCAATATTTGTTCCATTTGGATGAGTATGATAAATCAATATGTTACCTGCTTGAAGAGGTATTTTAACACTACTATTATTACCTGAATACAAATTATACTCTCCTCCTCCTCCATTTTTTCCAGATCCCATCTTGTAAACTACCGCGAATTCAACATTATGTTTTGATGTAAGATTTTCTAGCTCGGTTGGAGTGGGGCGATTTGGAATTTTCACTCCGCTAGATCCAGGGAGACCTTCTCCAGATCTTAATCCATATAAAAGGTTTGAAACTGGGTTATTTTCTTGTAGATGAGGAATTCCTTTATCAACACCAAGTCCTCCAGCAAACGCCTTATAAGCAGCTACCCCACCAACTACCGAGGTAGCAATGTCAAAAGCACCAGAATAAGTGTACCCATTGGCAATCTTAGCCGCACCACTTCCTGCACCATACCCCGTTCCAATCGCCGCCACATAAGGTACAGCCGCCGCAGGTATAAAAGCAGCTCCAAGTCCAAAAAGTCCACCAATTGCACCATTAATTTTTAACTCATCCCAATCAAATTCTTTACAGGGATTCATTCTCATTTCATCATGTTGCTTCAGTGCATTAGAAGTCCCACCGATCAATAAACCCGCAAGTGCACCAACAGCTAGCAACGCAGCAAAAGGAATAATAATTTTACCACTCGGATCTGTATAGTTAGTCGGACTATTGAAGACATAACGATAGAGATTAGTATCGCCCGCCTCAAACCCAATCGGATCCTCACTAATAAACCGACCCACCGCAGGATCGAAATACCTAGCGCGATTATATTGCAAACCACTCTCACTATCTAATTCTCTAGCCGTATAGACAAACCTAAAGACCACAGAAGCATTAGATTGAGAAGAAAGATTACCAAACGCATCATAGACAATATGATTGAGCACCAAACCCGAACTATCAACCACATCCCTAACACTACCCTCATGGTCAGCCAAAGCCCAGAGCGTAGTCCCCGTCGCCACCTGCTGATCCGCCTCAATCTGGTCAATGCCATTCCCATACAAATAACGATGAGAGAGAATACCAGCCCCATCAAACGCTAAAGCAATATTCTGATTAGAGCCATAGGCAAATCTCTCCGTAACAGGAGCAAGAACACCATCGCCATCAGCATCAACAATCTTAGCAATCCTCTGGTCATAGACATCATAGACATCATAGACATCATAGACATATTGTGCCGACCTAATAACCGCACCACTCACATCCTTAATCGAAACACCCGTCAACCTATCCCTAATATCCCACTGATATTCCGTAACTTCACTAGTCACCTTATCAGTCCGCATCGTTCTGCGACCCACTGCATCATACGCATAGCGATACTTCGCATCTTCCAACAACTGATTATTGACACCCGTCACATAACCCGAATTAGTGCGATCGCCATTTCTATCATATGCGAAACACAACGAAACCCCACGCGGCATTCACATATACTGTATCTATCGGCTTTGTGATAAATAGATAGAGAATAAGCGCATAGAAAAGTATTGGAATCTTGAACAGGTTTTTTAGGTTGTCCGATGGATTGGATACACTATCACCCAAGTCGTGGGCAATCATCTGTCCTCGTCCTGATCATTGGCATGTGATGGCAGGACCAATTGTGAGTCACGGTCAATTAGTTGGGGTAGTAGAGTAGGTTGCACTCGCGAGCAATCAATGCTTGCATTTGATACTCAAAATCTAGCTGATTTGAGCACGATTTGTTTGCACTTATCAGTTTGGACTGCAACAGTACGTTCACAAAGTGTTTCCGCAGGAAAGCTGCAACACCAACTTTTTAAGAGCGCTTTGCGATGAAACTAAACCCAGATTTTTTGTAAAAGCCCCGCTTCGCGGGGCTTTTACAAAAATATTGTGGTTCGTTTGTTCGCAATTTGCTGTAAGAGAGATCGCTTAACACCTCGTGAGTTAGAAATTGCCGAATTGGTTGCTTTGGGTCAAACAAATGCCGAAATTGGGAATGAACTTTGGATTACGGAAAATTCTGTAAAGCAGGCTTTAAAGCGAATGTTTCGTAAGCTTGAGGTTTCATCTCGCGCAGAGATGGTTGCATAGCTTTCCGCTATCCAAAATCATTTGTCGAATGCAAAACTCTCTCCGTCTAACTAGGTACTGAACAACCACCAATAATCTTTGCAGATTGATGTGAATTTTCAAGGTTTTGTAATCATAAAGAAGGTAAGGGGGCGATTTTACTGATTCTTCTCTCTCTAGTTTGACAGACTGTCTTTTGACTATCTGAGCAAGTACCGTCATCATATATTCAGACTAAAATTCAACTCGACTTTGCGGCTAAACCGCGTAGGGCAGTAGCACTAGCTCTGCCCTTATTTTTCATGAATATTAAGGTATAAAAAACTTATGAACCGCATTTTTTCTATTTTAGCGATCGCCTTAACAATGCTTGTGAGTCTTTTTTTCAGTCAACCTGCGATCGCGGAAGTATCAGCAGGCGCAAAACTCTTTAATAACAATTGCGCCTCATGTCATGCTGGCGGTAGAAATAGCGTGGTCGCTGTCAAAACCTTGAAAACAGATGCTTTGGGAAAATATGGCAAGAACTCAGTTGAGACCATTACTTTGCAAGTTACTAAAGGCAAAGGTGCAATGCCTGGATTTAGCAAAAAACTAAGTGCAGATGAAATCAATTTAGTTGCTAATTACGTTCTTGAGCAAGCCAGCAAAGATTGGGCTAAAGGCTAATTATTTTATTTCTAGTTCACTAATCGTGATTTGGGCTATGTCAAGCAAATTGCGGTTATATTTTTTTAAGGAAGTGATCGCATGATTAATCACAATAATTTTCAATCCCAATTAGCATCTAAATTCGCTGTCATATTGTCTTTCGTCACATTAGCGACGTTTACAACAGCAGTTACGGCGATCGCCCAAAATGCAACTGCTCGTATTTTTAACGTCAAGGGTGTGCAAGTTGGAACTGCCACATTTATTCAAACCCCTTTAGGAGTAAAGGTTTCACTTGAAGTGCAAAACCTAACTAAGGGTACACATATGATGCATATTCATGAAAATGGCAAATGTGACGCTCCAGAGTTTAAAACATCAGGTAATCACTTCGATCGTCAGGACGATGATGCTCAAGAGCATATGCATAACAAGCATGATGAGGCGAAATCTAAACCTGCGGGTGATTTACCTAATATTATGGTTAAACTAGATGGTAAGGGAACTCTGACCGCGTTACTATCAGAACTAAGTTTGGGTTCAGGAAAAAATTCTTTGCTTAAGCAGGGCGGTACATCGATCATCATCCATGCAGGCGCAGATGGAAAATCGACAATTCCCAACGTCGATTACAAGACCCGTATTGCCTGTGGGATTATCAAACCCCAATAATTTATAGAGCTTTCCCTTGTCCCCCTTTGCTTGCAAAAGAGAGGAGGTGAGGTTCGAATTGTAGAAAAAATTTTTGAAAATAACCAGTAAGCAATGTTTGAAGTAGCTTCTATCCTATTAAATTTGAATTTATCTACTGCTCCTAATCTAGACAATTCATATTTAGAAAAATATTCATCACCTATTCGCATTGCCCATGAAGTGAGAACTTCTAACGAAGTCGGTGGCACAATGCATATTGAACCAAATGATCGTCCTATTGTTGGACAAAAATCAAGGGTTTGGATTGCACTGACTAGACGCGGCGGTGAGATTATCCCTTACGAAAAATGTGATTGTCGTCTGGAAGTGCGATCGCTAACAGATAAAAATATCAAATTTACGGTACCAAAATCGGCATCAATTCTTGATCGCTATTTAGGATTACCTAGTATAGAAGTCACATTTCCACAGGTAGGCAGATATGAACTGCGCTTAAGTGGCTCGCCTAAAGAAGGTGAAGATTTCTCAGCCTTTGAACTTACCTTTACGACAAATGTTGGCAAATGAGAGCGCAATTTGCGCTATACGTGAAGAATGATAGATTTACTGCTTGTTGCTGCCTTAGGCTTTTTAGGGAGTTTTGGTCATTGTGTGGGGATGTGTGGCCCCCTGACAGTGGCTTTTTCGCTTTCAGGCAAAGAAAAAAATCCAAAAAATAGTTCTAGAAGTTGGCAACAGCATTTGTATTTCCATGCATTGTTAAATATTGGCAGGATTTTGAGCTATGCGATCGCGGGAGCAGCGATTGGTGGGATTGGCTCGGTATTGGTGGCGAGTGGACAGTTGGCAGGGATTGAGAGCGATCTACGCCGTTGGCTAGCAATTTTGACAGGGTTTTTATTAGTATGGATGGGAATTGTCCAAATTAAGCCTGAAGGCTTGCCAAATATTCCTTTCCTCAATCCGATGGCAATGATAGGACTGCATCAACGCCTGACCACAGCGATGAGTAAATTATCCCTGCATTCTCATCCATTTATGCCCTTATTATTAGGAATGACTTGGGGATTGATTCCTTGCGGTTTTCTATATACTGCCCAAATCAAATCAGCCGAAACGGGCGATATGGTACAAGGTGCGCTGACGATGTTGGCTTTTGGCATCGGAACTTTACCATCAATGCTTGGTATTGGCGTATTTGCAGGATTGCTCAGCCGCGATCGCCGTAGTCAATTGTTTCGAATGGGGGGATGGATTACTCTCACCATCGGCATCTTAACGCTATTGCGAACTAGCGATATGGTGGACTATACAGGACATGCAGGTTTAATTTTGCTAATTATTGCCCTAGCCGCTCGTCCACTTAGTCAGATTTTCAAATCTTGGTCAGCACTAATTAACTATCGACGTGCGATCGGTGTCGGTGCATTTATTTTATCCCTTGCTCATACTTTCCATAAAATCGAGCATACTTTTCAATGGAACTTCGATGCTTTAGCTTTCATGATTCCTCAACACCAAATTTCAATCTGGCTCGGCGCGATCGCGATCGCCTTAATGACTCCAGCCGCTCTAACTAGTTCTGATTGGATGATCACCAAATTAGGTAAATATTGGCGCTATTTACATTTGCTATCGGTTCCTGCTCTAATATTTGCTTCAATTCATACGATTATGATCGGCTCTAACTATTTAGGCGCTGTGGAGTGGACTCCTAAAAATTGGGCTTTGACAATTTTATGTGCACTGATTACGATAATTACTTTGTTGATTAGGCGTTTGAAATTAAGCGATCAGAAATTAAGCGATCAAAAATTAGGTAAAACCTAAAAAATAGGCAGATTAGTACCTAAGTCTTTAAGTTTAGATTACGCTCCGTGATTTGGTGATTAATATGCAGTAATTTAGTTATGTGTGTCTATATAAAGAGTTATGTCTCCAACCCTACCCACCGAGCAAATTGATCGCATTGTGTGGAATCAACACCACGACCCTTTTACAGTTTTAGGGCCACATGAAATTGAGCAAGATGGTAAGTCGGTATGGGTAGTACGAGCATATCTGCCCGACGCAGAGGCGGTATCAGTAGTTACGCCTGATCAGCAAAAAGAATACCCAATGCGATCAGTGCATCATCCCCACTTTTTTGAATGCATTGTTACTGACGCGCCCCATCTGTTTAGCTATCAATTTAGAATAAAGTCGGATGACAGCGATCGCCTAATCCACGATCCCTACTATTTTAAATCGCCGATGCTGACTGAGTTTGATGCCTACCTGTTTGGTCAAGGTACGCATTATCAGATTTACGAAAAAATGGGTGCTCATCTGACCACGATCAATAATGTAAGTGGTGTGTACTTTGCCGTGTGGGCCCCCAATGCGCGGAACGTATCGCTAATTGGTGACTTTAATAGCTGGGATGGACGCAAACACCAGATGCGTAAGGGTGGTACAGGCATTTGGGATCTATTTATTCCCGATCTGCAAGTTGGTGCTAGTTACAAATATGAAATTAAGAGTCCTGAAGGACATATCTACGAAAAATCTGATCCCTATGGATTTTTTCAAGAGATTCGACCTAAAACGGCTTCAGTTGTTGCCGATCTCAGTACCTATGAGTGGAACGACCAAGAATGGCTAGAAAAGCGCCCTACTGAAGATCCTCTTAAAAAACCAATTTCAGTCTATGAAATGCACCTTGGTTCATGGATGCATGCCTCCAGCGCTGTCCCTCCTGAAAGTGGCTATCCTAGCGTATCAGCAGCCGATCTTAAGCCTGGTGCAAGATTTCTCACCTATCGCGAACTTGCCGAAGATTTGATCCCTTACGTGAAGGAGATGGGCTATACCCATATCGAAATGATGCCTGTTGCCGAACATCCCTTTGATGGCTCATGGGGTTATCAGGTCACAGGCTATTATGCTCCCACCTCACGCTATGGTACGCCGCAAGACTTGATGTACTTCATCGACCAGTGCCATCTAAATGAAATTGGCGTAATTGTTGATTGGGTTCCTGCTCATTTCCCCAAAGATGGACATGGTTTATCTTTTTTTGACGGTACATTCCTCTACGAACCAGCCGATGAGCGGATTGGTGAACATAAGGAATGGGGAACCAAAATTTTTAACTATCAACGTACCGAAGTTAAGAATTTTCTAATTGCCAATGTTCTATTTTGGTTTGAGAAGTACCACATTGACGGAATCCGCGTTGATGCAGTCGCATCAATGCTCCATCGCGATTACAATCGTGAAGCTGGTTCATGGCTGCCCAACGAGTATGGTGGTCGCGAAAGTCTCGAAGTAGTCGAGCTATTCCGTCATTTGCACACTATTTTATTTACCTATTATCCTGGAGTGCTGTCGATCGCCGAAGAGTCTACTTCTTGGCCGTTAGTGACTGGGTCTGCCTATGTCGGTGGTTTGGGCTTTAACCTGAAATGGAATATGGGCTGGATGCATGACATGCTCGATTATTTCAAGCTCGATCCATACTTCCGTGGACATTATAATAACTATCTCACCTTTAGCATTTGGTATGCCTTTAGTGAGAACTTTATGCTCGCGCTCTCACATGATGAGGTAGTGCATGGCAAGAGTCCGATGATTGGTAAGATGCCAGGTGATGAGTGGCAAAAATTTGCCAACTTACGCTGTTTGTATGGCTATATGTTCACTCATCCTGGTAAGAAAACCATGTTTATGGGCATGGAATTTGGACAATGGTCTGAATGGAATGTGTGGGGTGATTTGGAATGGTATTTATTGCAATATCCTAGCCATAAAGCTTTGCAAAAATATGTCAGTGATCTGAATACATTATTGCGATCGCTTCCTGAGCTTTACACTCAAGATTTTTCACAAGAAGGATTTGAATGGATTGAGTGCAATGATACTCAAAACTCGGTAATTTCTTTCTTACGTAAGGGTTTAGATGGGGAGTTTGTTTTAGTTGTCTGTAACTTCACGCCTGTTGTCCATCATAACTATCGGGTTGGTGTTCCTGAGCGAGGCTTTTATAAGGAAGTTCTTAACAGCGATGCACCGATATATGGCGGTAGTGGTATCGGTAATCTCGGTGGCAAATATACTGATGACTACGGTAGTCATGGCAAGCCATACTCACTTGATGTGACTGCTCCACCTTTAGGTGTAGTTGTATTGAAATACAAAGGCGAAATTTAAGGTAAAAAGCTATAGCTAGTAAGGCTTTTTTACCTTAAGAAGCCTTAGCTATTAAGCGATCGCGAGAATCATTAAATTTTGCTATCTCAACATCATGTTTCCATGTGCGCGCGTTCAAAAATATCGGTAATTCTACTTTGCTCGTAGAAAGTATATCTGTAGACTGAGTTTGCACTTGAGTTTGCACTTCTAAATCTAAGTCTTGCGAATCTTTTTCAATCTCGTTTAAAACCTGTAAAGCCAGATGAAGATATGATTCTAGCTGTTTAATGCGATCTTGCAATATTTCGATAGTCGATTCTTCTGGACTCATAATATGACCTCCATCAGTAGGCTAATACTGACTTTTTAATCCAAATTTGTGAGGTAGAGTGTAATCCTTATACTTATTTATCACCATCCTGCGAAAGAATGATCCTATGCAGAACCGAGAAAATAGATGCGGCAATTCTTGCTTGTCCTACTTTTTGGGTTCTATTGTACTTGACCCAAGAAATTTAACAACTCTCCTAATATCCAATTCATCTCTTCCTTTTTTATCAAAATTTGGGATGATTTTGTTTTGGAGGAATCATTCGTTGAATGGATTTAGTAGTGAAATTCCACAATCTTCAAAATCACGAATATTACGTGTCACCAAGGTTAGTTGATGAATTTTAGCAGTAGCAGCGATGAGTATATCTGCTTGCGATCGCGTGATTCCTTGACTTCTAAAACCTCCACGTAATTCACCTGCAAGTTGAGCGATTTCAGATGTAATAGTAAGCACTTGACAATAGGTATTTAGGAAATTCTGAAACCATACTTTAATCCTTGGGTTAGGTTTTGCTGTAAGCCCAAATGTAATTTCTTCAAGGGTAATCGCGCTCAAAGTAATAGTCTGAATGTTTGCACTCCAAGCAACCACACCAATGTTTGGTTTAGGTCTAGCAAGTTCACTAATGATGTTTGTATCGCAGAGATAGCTCATGCTAGGGTTTCCATAAATGGATTAGGGCGATCGCTACGTTGTGGAATCTCAAAGGTATAATTTTCTTCGAGGCAAATCTGGTGTAATTCTTCAAGTGCCTCACCTAAAGAAATTGGCTGTTGTTTTTGCTGCCATGTCAGAAATTCTTGGAACAGGTCAGCCCGAATTACAGCAACAACTGGGCGATCGCGTTCATAAATCAGTTGAGGTGTTGCACCAGAAGCATCAATGATTTCTGGAAACTGCTGCTGTGCTTCTTCAATTTTCCAAATCATAAGTTTTCAGTCTCATTGTGCTCAATACTTTAATTCTGCCATACGGTTAAACCTTTCATCTGTAAATGATTCCCATTCTGATGGGAGAAGATTGTTACACGACTAACCTTAGGAATCGGAATACCAACAGGAACATGTTCTGCTGATGGGTAATCTATCGGGTGCTTCGATGATATAGGTTGCAAGTCTTTGTCCGAGATCAAATGTCGTTACTCAGAACATGATTTATAAACAAACTTGATTTTATTTTAAACGAGAGGGGCAAATCATAAAAAATATTCTTAACTTGTTTTTTTAGGTGTGATTGCCTTCTTGAAATAGTGATCGCTTTTTGTAGAGATTTTTGACACGATCGCTATCAATACTAAATTTTGTTAAAATGGGATCATATTAATTATGAACTATGTCGTTAACCAATTGGAAAATTTTAGAGGCAGATAAACCGCCGACTTGGTTAAGCGAGAAAGTGGGTAAATTTGCAGCGCAGTTACTTTGTCAGAGAGGAATAGTTGAACCTGAACAAGTAGAAGCTTTTTTGTCTATTGAAGCCTATCAACCCACTAGTGCTTTTGCGTTTGGTGCAGAAATGCAACAGGCGATCGCGCGAATTGTGCAGGCCTGGCAAGAAGGAGAAATGATCGCGATTTGGGGAGATTTTGATGCTGATGGGATTACGGCAACTTCGGTTTTATGGGAAGGACTGGGACAGTTTTTTGCTCAGGGCGATCGCTTAGTTTTTTATATCCCTGATCGCCTTAAAGAATCGCATGGAATATCGATTAGAGGTTTAGATGAGCTGCGATCGCAATGCGAATTAGAAGGAAAATCTTTAAAATTAATCGTAACTTGTGACACTGGTAGCACTAGTTTAGAAGCGCTAAATTATGCTCATACATTAGGAATTGATGTAATCGTCACCGATCATCACACTTTACCTGATCTGCGTCCGCCAGTTGTGGCGATCGTCAATCCACGCTATTTAGCAAATGAGCATCCCTTGTTCCATTTATCAGGCGTAGCTGTAGCTTATAAATTAATGGAGGCGCTTTATAAAACTTTGCCTGAAGTTCCGCAGCAGCCTTTAGAGGATTTATTGGATTTAGTCGCGATCGGTTTGGTTGCAGATTTGGTGCAGCTTACAGGTGACTGCCGCTATCTTGCCCAAAAGGGAATTGAAGTATTGCGGCAAAAAAAGCGCCTCGGTGTGCGATTGCTATTGGAGCAATGTAAAAGAGTAGGCGATCGCCCAATTGATATTAGTTTTGGGATCGCGCCACGAATTAATGCAGTCAGTCGGATCTGGGGCGATGTGCGGAAATGTGTGGAATTGCTGACCACTCGTGATGAAAAGATTTGTAAATCGCTAATCGAACAGACAGAACTTGCCAATGTTCAGCGCAAAGCTCTACAGAAAAAAGTGTTTAAGCAAGTTCAAGCTAAAATAGAACAACTCGATCTTTCGACCACAGGGCTTATTGTGCTAGCCGATTCGCAATGGTCGGTGGGTGTGTTGGGCTTAGTCGCGGGTCAAGTGGTGGCAGAATATGGTCGCCCCACGATTCTCTGTACGGTTGAAGATGGGCTTGTTAAAGGAAGTGCGCGATCGCTAGAAGGGATAAATCTTTATGAATTGCTCAAAGGTCAAGAACATTTATTAATTGGCTTTGGTGGGCATCCTCTAGCTGGCGGCTTAAGTTTTCGTGTTGAGAATTTGCCGTTACTCATCGAAGCGCTCGATCAGAGGTTTTGGAGTCAATATGGACAGTTGCAAAGTAAAGCGATCGTTATAGATTTAGAAGTGATGATCGCAGATCTTAATAAGGATTTATTTAATGAATTAAGACAACTAGAACCATTTGGGATGGGCAATCCTTACCCTAAATTATTAGTGCGTGATTGTAAATTTTCAGAGAAATCAAATGCTAATATTCGCACTCAAAAAGGACAGAAAGTTGAATACATTAAAACAGAGTTTACGTTAAGCGATCGCGAAGGCAATCAGATCCATGGCGATTGGTGGGGACATTATAGTTATGAATTACCTGATACAGCTTGTGACGTAGTGATCGAGTTAGTCGATAATGCCTTCCGCCGTCGCTATGATGTGCGCTTGATCGATTTTCATACTAAAAATTCACCCCTGCCTGCTGATTTGCCATTGCTTGGTTCGCAATCTATCAAAAGTTCTCAGGCTAACCTCCATCTAATTGATCTGCGTGGCTGTGATATCACGGAAATTGATCGCCATCTATCTGCAACTATCTGCGATCGCTGTCCGCAAAGTTGGCAAGATCTGAATACAATCATTGATCGCGCTCATCAAGCTAATCAATCTCTTGCTCTAGTTTATCCACGCACTGAACACATAAATGGAGCGATCACATGGCAAACCTTAGTGGGAATTGCTAAATATCTTAGTCGAACTGGTCAGGAAATTAGGCGATCGCAGTTAGTTTCCAAGTTAGGAATTGATGTTCAATCTGTCTTGCAGATTGGATTTGATGAACTTCAAAAATATGGTTATGTTGTCAGCATACTCAATGCTGAACAAGAAGATGAACAAGAACAAATAATCCGCATAAACTTAACTTCATCAATAGATAATTCAATAGATAATTCTTTGGGCTTACCCAAACAATTTATCCAAGCCGCCAATGAATTAGCATTTCAGCAACAGTTTTTTGATCGCCAGTTAACTTCTTTATCTTCATTATAATGAGAAAGAACTGCCGAAACAAGCGATCGCTGACTGATATACCGCGTCTAGGATGAAACCTATAGTTATTTTAGATGGTCGCAGGGCGAAGCCCCGCTTCGAGTTTCTTCTGCATCCATGTTGAAAAATGAAGTTTTCAACATGGATGCGTTATAGAATAAAGCTAGGACTTAATTAAAATAGATATATGCGCTTTATTAATCCTAAGACTGATTATGCTTTTAAAAAGATTTTTGGCTCCGAGCAGAGCCATGAAATTTTGATCAGTTTTCTTAATGCAATTCTCTACGATGGACAGAATAAGATTCAGCAAATAGAAATCCTTAATCCTTATCTTGCTCCGCGTATCCGAGGTGTCAAAGATACCTATTTAGATGTTAAAGCTAATCTTGATGACAGCACGACTGTAATCATCGAAATGCAAGTACTAAATGTAGAAGGTTTTGAAAAACGCATACTTTATAATGCGGCTAAAGCCTATTCACTACAACTCGGCACAGGAGAAGCTTATACCATGCTAGATCCTGTAATTGCTTTAACGATTACTGACTTTGAAATGTTTCCCGAGTTAAACCAACTTATCTCTCGATTCATTCTTAAAGAGAAAGAATTTTTAGTTGACTATCCTATTCATGACATTGAGTTAGTGTTTGTAGAATTACCTAAATTTACCAAAGAGATAGAAAATCTAGATACATTAGCTGATAAATGGTTGTATTTTCTCAAAAGTGCTAAATACTTGCAAGTAGTTCCAGAAAGTATGAATGTAGTGCCAGAAATTAAAAAAGCATTTGAAATTGCTAACCAAGCTAATCTGAGTCAAGATGAGTTAGAGGATTTGGAAAAGAGAGAGATGTTTATCCATGACCAACGTAATGCAATTAAAAAAGCTTTGAAGCAGGGCTTAGAGCAGGGCTTAGAACAGGGCTTAGAACAGGGTAAAAATGAAGGTAGGCTGGAAGCAAAGCTAGAGATTGCCAAGCAGTTGCTAAATGTTTTAGATGATGAAGCGATCGTCCGCACTACTGGACTGAATCTAGATGAAATAATCAGACTTAGAACCTTCTAGACTTCCTTGCTTTTGTTGAAATGTAAAAATCGAACAGGCGATCGCCTGTAAATCTTCACGAGAATTGGATGTTTCAAACTGATTCACATAAGCATGAAATTGATTTAGTAGCGATCGCTCTGTAACATTTAGGACTTACGCAAGCAGGATAGGGATAGAAGGAGATCTGAGTTGAGAACGCAAATAATCAGCCAACAAACCTGACTTAAGCTGATAAATAGTAGTATGAGATTGAAAAGCTAAACGCTTGAGATGATGCCAAACAAGCATGGCACAAGCAATATGATTACGCTGAATTCTGGATTTGCGACATTGACAAGCTTCAATACCAGTCAATTGTTTAAGTTCACGGTGAAATTCCTCAATGTTCCA
>JBBRMK010000109.1:0-14264 GCA_038230875.1 Pseudanabaenales cyanobacterium | reverse complement strand
ATGAATTTAGTCTATTTGTATTTGCTTTCACCGCTACATACAGGCGGTACGACTCAGGAAGGGAATTTGTTAGGGATTGCCCGTGAATCTCATACAGATTTGCCTTACATTCCCTCAAGTACAATTCGCGGTAGATTGCGATCAAGTATTGGGACATCCACCGATACATCTGAGAGATTTAAGCTGTTTGGGAATGAATTAAAAGAGGGTGGTGAACCTCTTGAGCAAGGTTCGATCTGGGTTGGTGATGGTTCGATTTTGTGGTTGCCTGTGCCTTCGCTTAGTCATGGTGTGGTGTGGGTGAGTTGCCCAATGTTGTTGCGGCGATGGCTGCGACTATCGGGTAATCCAGAGAATTTAGCTGTACCTGATGATTATTCGACTAGCTTGGCGACTAATGCACCTGTATATCTAAAAGATGCAGTTTTACCTGCAACTAGTTTAATCAAATGGACAGATTGGGATAAATTTACATCTAATCATCCAGAATCTGAAGGAATGAAAAATATTTTGGTTCTGCCTGATCAACATTGTGCGACTTTAATCCAGATGAGCTTATGGCGACAGGTGAAGGTCAAACTGGAAGAAGATAAATCTGTAAGTAAAGGCAGTTTTCGTTATGAAGAAGCAATTCCGCCTGATACTTTGATGTATTTCTCTTGGGGTGTGACATCTCAAGCCAATGGTAGCAGTCAAAAAGTTTTAACTGATTTTCAATCGCTGTTACAAAAAGATTCTATTTTACAGATTGGTGGTCAAGAGAGTTTGGGACGTGGTTTTGTACAATTGTATAATCAGGGAAAATGAGGAAATAAAGTCATGATACTTTCTCTGGAAAAGCATCAAACTGCCCAATACTCTCAATGGCAACCAGCCACTTGGCAAGAGTACGAGAAACTCCGCGATACTTCATCGCCTGAGCGATCGCAGTTATTTTTTTACAATCATCAGCTTTTGGTGGAAAATATGGGTTGGGAAGGTATTTTACATTCTGAAGTGAGAGAACTTCTATCGGCGATTTTAGTGATGTGGTTAATGGCGCATCCTGAAATTGCATCCAAAATTTTGGGCAGTTGTCTGATGGAAAAGACGGGAAAACAAGCTGCTGCGCCTGATATTCTTGTGTACTTAGGAGAAAATCTGCCCCAGTACCAGCAAGGAGAATCCCGAAGGATCAATCTTGATCAACAGCGCCCACCAAATCTAGTCATAGAAATCGCTGATACCACTTTAGATTCTGATTTGGATCAAAAGAAGCATCTCTATGCTGCACTGGGTATTCCTGAATATTGGGTAATTGATGCCCAAGGTAGTCAAGTTTTTATCTTCATCCTACAAGATCAAGCATATCTAAGAAGCGAAGACTCTAAGACTATATGGGGCTTCAATGCTAATCTTTTATCTCAAGTAATAGAACAGATGAAAGTAGGCTCGAATATTTCAGCGGCTTCGTGGTTCAAAAATCAGTTATCCCATATCTTATCTATGGAGGAATCCTAATGCTTCAACTGAATAAGCCCGATCCTCAATCTCCCAAACAAAATCAACAATCAATTGAACCAGAGGACAAAGTTATGACATTTGATCCGCGTAGTATTGGGACACCTGTATATGAGGGTTTGAAAGATTTGCGAGGCAATCAACTTCCTGAAAGTAAAGTTGTTAAGCAACAGAAAAGCCAAGCTGTCGAGCTTTATACTTATCTCTCTACTTGGGGGATGATGCGATTAAAAGCTGAGGAACAGGCTTTAGGGAATGGGATGGAAGGTAAAAAACAAGTTGTTGCTAAGTTCTTTCAATGTTTGGAAAGCCTGTCTACAACTAAGAACCTGAATGGTGATAAAGGGCTTGAGACTTTGAAAAATTTGCCTGTTTCTGATTATTTGGGTTTGACTGGTTTGGGACTGGCGATCGCACGCGAGTTTAGCTTTTGGTCAACGGCTGTTTATTATGATGTATCAGGAGATGATGGCGCATGAGTATTACGATTCCTATTAAGTCGATTGATTTACGTCAGGGTAGTGCGATCGCATTAAATCATTTAACTTGGCAAGATTGCGAAAATATTCTTGATGAGCTTGGTGAAGACCGCCATACACGCATTGCTTACTATCAAAACACCTTAGAAATTATGTCACCTTTATCAAGGCATGAGCGCCCCCATCGGCTTGCTGGCGATATTGTAAAAGCAATTTTGGACGCACAGGGTCGAGATTGGGAAGATTTTGGCTCTACTACTTTTTATCGTAGGGGTAAGGCTGGGGTCGAGCCTGACACTTGTCTATATGTCGCAAATGCGGCGGCAGTGCGCGATTGTCAAGAGCGGATTGATGTGGATATTTATCCGCCGCCTGATTTGGCGATCGAGTCGGATGTGACTTCTAAGACTTTTCTTTCGGCTTATGAGGTGATCGCAGTGCCTGAGATTTGGATTTATCGCGATGATAGTTTGCAGATATTTTTACTTAGGGATGGTCAGTATATTGATTCTGAGGATAGTTTGTTGTTTCTCGATTTGGCAATCAAGATACTGATTCCGCAACTTGTAAAGCAGGGGCTGGCGATCAGTGCGAGTTCAATGTTACGAGAGTTTCGTAAATCTTTGCAGAATAAATTTCAGGAGAAATCACTATGACTTTTGATAAACCGAAGCGCCCGACTGATCGACCTCAGCCTAAAGCTTCACCAAGTCCTGCTACGCCAAAAGCGGCGGCTCTTAAAAAAGTTCTGCCTAATATTAATGCTGCGGGTGGCGGTTCTAGTGGTAATCATGGCGGTGGAAGTCCTAATGAGCCTTCGCCTTGGTTAAATCATCCTTTGCATACTTTGACTAAGCCCGATAGCACAGCGAGTTTTGTGGAATATCTGCGCTGGATGCGATCGCAGGATCAAGGACAAAAGGATGCAACTAAGACGCAAATTTTACAATTGGCGGAAGAGGGAGCTAACTATACGAAAAGATTGGAACAGTTAACGGAACGCACGAAAAAAATCGCGGGTGCTGGTAATCATTTTCAGGTGAAGTGTCCTTGGCGGATTCGTGTGGGCGGGCATCGGGGTCCTGAGAGTATTCTTTTACCTGCTTTTGATGCGTTGGGTATGCCTTATATTCCATCGAGTACGTTGCGGGGTGTGGCGAGGGCTGAGGCTCTGCGGCAGTTGGGTAGTAAGGAGGAGGTTTATAAATATTTTGGTGATTTGGATGCAAAAGATAGCGATCGCATGGGGAAAGTAGTTTTTCTAGATGCGTATCCTTTGCCGAGTCGAACTGATAGATCGGGCGGTTTGACTGTGGATATGGCGAATAATATTTGGAAATGGCAAGGAGATAATCTTGAATATAATCCTAATCCCAATCCATTTTTGTCGCTGAGGGAGCCGATCTTTGTGATTGGAATCCGTGCTATTAATCAAAGTAACAAGCTACATCAAGAAGCCTTTAAGAAAATCAGGCAATGGTTAATTGATGGTTTGCAATCTGGTGCTGGTTCGCAGGTGAATACTGGCTATGGTGGCTTGATTCGGGCTGGAGAGAGCGATCGCAATCCTCACGAATTTTTTAGGGTGCATTTTGGGCTAGAAGGGCAATTAATTCACGGTCGCCAAAAGTTTACGAAGTGGGAATGGAATGATCGCCGTCAGGATTGGCAAATGCGCGGACAAGCCGATGCAGAAGTGCGACCTGTCGCGTTTAAATCAATGCTGCGCTATTGGTTTCGAGCTTTTGGATTAGGGATTATTTCTACTGAGAATGTACAAATCTGGGAATCGCAGCTTTTTGGTTCATTGGATTTAAAGGGCAGTGGTTGGGTGAAGTTTGGGATTTTAAATGGAGAATTGGTACAAGCGGAGCCGCGTCCTAATTTTAGTGGAAAGAATGACAAATGTGGCGAACAAGCAGGAATTTTAACTTTGTCGCATTTTACTGAGCCTGAAGCAAAACAGCCTAAGATCGTTGAGAAGTTGTTAAAAAACTTGACTTGGTTGATGTTTAATTTGGGTGGAATTGGTCAGGGTGCAAGACGACCTTGTTATTCTCGCAAAACTCGCGATCGCGCTCCTTGGTATCGTGGTTCTACTTTCTTTGTTGAGGAGGGTGATGATCCATTTTGGGCGACCCCTGAGACTATCAAGGATTTTCAAAAGCTTTATCAATTGAGGATTACGGATTTCTCGAATGCTTTAAAAGAGTTAAATCAGGATAGTAGAAATACTCTCAATGTGGCTGCGGCGATAAGTAGCGATCGCTGGCGTGAGGCAGTGGATGCGAATTGTCAGATTGTATTGTGTGGTGGTGAAGAAGATTATGGTAAGCCTTTTGCTTTGGCTGTTTTGCATAGCCAAGAATTGAAGACAACTGATCGACGTGGTGAGAAAACCTATGATGGAAACCTCTGCGGTATCGTAGGGAGAGAAGTAAAAGCTTCTCCTGTTTGGGTTGCTGATTTGGGTGATTTTCAGGTGGTGACAGTATTTGGCGCAACCCAAGATCCGCGTAAGCATTATTTAGATGTGTTGAAGAAAAAGGCGACAGGTTATGCTGTAGTTCATCCTGAGGAGAGGAAATAATTATGTTACATGAATACCAAATTTCTAACTTTAAAGGGTTTGATGGTGGAGCAGTCATCCCGATTAAACCAATCACACTTGTTTATGGACAGAATTCGTCTGGCAAGAGTTCTATATTGCAGTCATTGCTGCTTTTGAGACAAACCTTGCAGGAAGCTGAAGACACAGCAACACTATTATTACCAAGAGGTAATTTTGTGGATCTTGGTAGTTATAGTCAGTTTATCAATCAACATGACTTAGAAAAATCATTTTCGTTTAGGTTTTCTTTCGATGTCGTTGATACTAATGAATTTAGAGATAATCGATCAGATTTTGTATCTAAATATTTGAAGATAAATCCAGTATTAGGCTTACAGATAGCTTTTAGTTATGATATAGAGTCCGCCAGAATTAATTTTAAAGAAGTCGATTTCTTCATTGGCGATCAGGTAAAACCTTTCATCACCTATAAACCTAATCTTGCTAATGATTCTCAATCAAATAACTTAAGTATAGAGAATCAAGACAGTATCAATTTTGAACATGATTTTTGGAAGGCTTGGTGGGATGAGTTTCAGCCTAGTTTCAAAGGAGCAGTTAAGAAAAAAGTCCTAGAGGCACTAGAAATTCATAACGTTAAAACAACGAAAAGAATATCAAAAAATACTATTTTTAATAAAGTACAAGAATTAATAGATCCTCTTGAATCTGAAATTGAAGAGTTAAAATTAGAAATCGAAATTATCAAAAACCAAGTAGGTGACTCAATAATTTCTCAAGACGAAGCTAATATAAAAATTGCCAATCTTAAACAAAGTATCTTTGATATAGATGATAAGATATTGCCATTTAATACTTTACTTGAGCTATACGATAGATTTGAAAAGTATAATTTCAAGAATGCTAGTGAAGACTTGTCAATTGTTTTAGCATATTCATCTTTTATTATATGTAGCCAATTTTTGCTAAACGAGATTAGTGAATGGGAGCATTATTTAAAAGAACCAAAAAATGAATATCTTAACGAAATTTATAGGAACAATAAATCTTTAGACCCTATTTTGAATTTAACCTTAGAAGTTTCAAATCTAGTTAAAAAACATTTAGATAATTTGGTTTATATTGCTCCATTGAGAGATTATCCTGAAAGATTTTATATACTTAGTGATGCAAGCAATAATCAAGTTGGCAAATCTGGGAAAATGATTGCCAACGTTTTGTATAAACGACCTGACATACTTGATGCCGTTAACAGACAACTTGAGCTATTTGGACTGGGATATGAAGTTAAGATCACTAGTTTTAAGGATGAAGATACATCCAATATAAGTGATGTTTTTGCAATTGGTCTGATTGACAAATATACTAAAGTAAATGTCAGTTTGTTAGATGTTGGGTTTGGTATTAGTCAGATTCTGCCCGTGATTGTGCAGAGTATGCTATCACATGACAAAACTATTTTGATTGAGCAGCCAGAAATTCACATTCATCCAAGATTACAAGCGCAGTTAGGTTCACTTTTAGCAGAATCAATTAAGTCTCCTTTGAATAATCGATTCATTATTGAAACGCATAGCGAACATTTGTTGTTGCGGCTACAAAAATTAATTAGAAAAGGTCAGCTTAGTAAAGATGATGTTTCGATTATTTATGTTGATCGAGATGGCAATGGCTCTAGTTGTTTGCAACTAAGATTAGATTCAGATGGTGACTTTATTGATGAGTGGCCTGATGGATTCTTTGACGAAAGTTTTAATGAGATGTTTGGGTGATCCACTATGTTAACTAGAGTAATTCTTCTCCCATGTATATTTGTTCCAGAGACTGACACCTCAACATACTATTATAGTTATATGATTTCAATATTACATAGCTTTCTTGAATCTGGAATTATTTTAATTGATAGCCGTGAAAGTGACGAAAGTGAAATCTTAAAATCTATTATTAGCAGCATAGATACTTGGATACCTAAGTTTAGATATAAAGCGAAAGAGATTATCAAACAGTTACGAAAAAGAAATCGCTTTGTGTCAACATTAATTGATCAACCAATTAATCAAATTTGCACTCTTCATTCAGGAGATAACTGTACTAAGTTATATACATCTGAAGATTTTTATAGCACTATTACTAAGCATTCTCAATGTGTTAGTCATTCTAAAACCACTTTAGTCGAGGAATATTCAATTTCTCCATTGTTCAAAAAATTAGATAGAAATAGTTTTTTTGTTGGAAATAATGAGTGGACAGAAGATGAATTTGAAGAAAAAATATTGGTTCCACTGTTTAGGGATGCTAAACGTATAGGAATATATGATCGATGGATTGGGCGCTCTATAGCTGAAGGTAGAACTAATCATCAAGATACTATAAAGTGGTTTTTGAATATATTTCAAACAGTTGCAACAATTAGAACAGACACAATTTTTGAAGTTTATTGTGGGATAGATGTTCGTGGAATAAGCGTCCCAGATCTTTCTACCGCTAAAGAATCTTTGCGAAACTTTGAAGCTGGAGTAAAAGAACTATATGCATATTTTAAACTTTTTGTTAAAGAAGAGACTCGTGGGAATGCGCTACCTCATGATCGCTATCTTATAACTAACCAAACTGCTATATACATCGGTAGAGGATTTGATTTGTTTGTTAACGCAAATGAACCATATCCCCGTGTTATTAGAGATGTCCAAATTGGATATTGTTCAAATTCAAGTGAAGTAGAAAACCATTATAAAGATAGAAGACTTAGAGATTTATAAAAGTCCTGTAGTAAAACGTATTTTCAAGCAAATATAGATTTTAATAAACTTCAAATGGATAAATTAGAGGGCTATCGGCAAATTATTCGGGATGTGCTGAGTCAGTATTTGCATATTAATTATGCGAATGTGGACGCTAAAAATCGGGCTGCTTTTGATGTGGAGACCGATCAGTACATTATTATTTCAGTGGGCTGGGAAAATAAAAATCGAAGGGTGCATGGATGTTTGATTCATGTGGAGATTATGGATGGGTTGGTGTGGGTGCAGCGTGATGGAACGGAATATGGTGTGACTAATGATTTGGTGGAGGCGGGGATTGTGAAGTCAGATATTGTGCTGGGTTTTCATGAGCCTAGTGTTAGGAAATATACGGGTTTTGCGATCGCTTGATTTTTAGTTCGATGTTGAGAGGGTTTCGTTAATCGTTGGAGATATAGATGGTTACTACATTAGTTCAGGAACAGACACAGGTTGCGATCGGTGAAAAGCGTGTAACTTTGCATTGTGCTGGTTGGGATGGGTATCGGGCGATCGCGATCGCTTTGGGTGAAGGGCGATCGGCTCGGTTGACTTTTGATCGTGGTGTGTTGGAGGTAGTGAAGCCGTTAGAGATTCATGAGTTTGCGCGGGCGATGTTTGAGGTGTTTGTGCGGGCTTTGGTGATGGAGTTGGGTATGGATTTAAAAACGATGGGTTCTACGACTTTAGATCGTGCAGATTTGGCGCGGGGGGCGGAGCCTGATAATGCTTACTATATTCAGAATTATGGTGTGGTCAGGGGGCGAGATGTCGATTTGCGGAGTGATCCACCGCCTGATTTGGTGATTGAGGTAGATATCACGCATACGGATATCGATAAGTTGAATTTGTATGCGAGCTTGGGTGTGCCTGAGTTTTGGCGCTATAACGGTCAGGTGTGGCGGATTTATAGTTTGCGGGCTGGGGTTTATGTGGAGTTAGAAAATAGTCCGACGTTTCCAATTGTGCAGAAGTTGTGGCTGTATGAGTTTTTTGTGGAGGCGAGAGAAAGTGAAATGACGGCTGAGAGGTGTTTGAGAAGACGGATTCGCGAACAATTTTTGCAGGAGAAATGATGATGATTGCGGTAGAAAAGGTATTAGAGATATCTCAGGATAAAAAGATGACGCTGGCGGAGTTTTTGGCTAGTCCTGAGTCGAATGAGCGATATGAGTTTGTTGATGGTCAATTGGTGGAAAAAATGTCTCCAAAAAGATTTCATGCTTCTTTGCAAGCGGAATTGTTATTTTTCTTGCGAACTCTATTTGAGGGTAAGGGTTTTGTTTATCCTGAATGGGGGATTGTGTTGACACGCAATGGTCAGGATTGGTGTCCTGTGCCTGATTTGACTTATATATCGAAAGAGCGATTGCCTGCGGATGTGGGGAATGAGATGTGTCCTGTGCCTCCTGAGTTGGTGATTGAGATTATGTCGGAGGGACAGACTTTTAGTCAATTTGTGGTGAAGGCTGGTGATTATTTGAATGCGGGGATTTTGCGGGTGTGGGTAATCGATCCGTTGAGTAGAACCTTGACTATTTTTTATCCCGATCGCGCTCCTGAGACTTTTCGGGGCGATCGCCAAATTACCGATGAGTTATTTCCCGATTTGGCGCTGACAGTTGAACAAATTTTAGTAAAAGCAGGAATTTAAAGAATCATGACAAGTATTATTTTGTCTTTTGTAGGTAATCAAGATCCGTTTGGTAGTAAGACAGGTGAGGGATCAATTATAACTTTGGTAAAACATTTACTGGAGCAAGGAAAGAACATTAAGAAGGCGATTCTTATTTATACAGAAGGAACTGCAACGGGGGCAAAAGATACAAAGGAATGGCTAGTTGCGGAACTGAAAATTGAGGGGAGTGATGTGGAGTTGATTCCTGCTAGTTGGGAGTTGTCTAATGATCCGACGGATTTGTTGAAGGCAGCGCAGGAGGCGCGTCGAGGGCTGGATGTGGCTCGTTTATCGATGGAAGATGGCGATCGCATTGAGTTTAATGCATCTTCAGGAACTCCTGCTATGAAGTCGGCGTTTAGTATTTTGCAGGCTGCTGGATACACAACCAATGGTCAGGTGTGGCAGGTGCGAAATCCTAGCGAGATGAGGGAGGGACAGCAAAGGGTATTTCCGACAGATGTGACGGTTCTGAGGCAGGAGTTTGATCGCAAGGTAATTCGGAAACAAGTGGAGGATTTTAACTATGCTGGTGCGGTAGAGTCGCTGCGGTTTTCGAGCTTGCTGGATGAACGGGCGATCGCTTTGTTGGAGTATGGGCGCTGTCGGATGGCGTTTGATTTTGATGCTGCGTATAAGCAGTTATGTCTGATCGGCGATGAGATGCCACAACAATTGGTAAGAGAAATAGCAGATTTAAGGCAAAAGAGTCTAGATGCGATCGCGAAGGAGCTTTATTTTAATGCGGTAATTCGCTATGAGAATCGTGAATTTTCGGAATTTTTGGTGTTGTTAACGCAATTTCAAGAATGCGTTCTGGCTCTGCTGGTCAAGAGGAAATTGGGTTTAGATTTGCCGAGTAGTTATCAAGATACAGCGAGCTTTTGGGTAAAAGTTCAGTCTGTTGATGCGGGGAAACCTTTTGCGGCGTTGAAAGATTCTTATCAAAAGAGGAGATGGACTTTAACTACGGAAGGTTTTACTAAACGTCCTCATCTGCTTGGGTTGTTGAGTGCTTATCAAGATATTGAGCAGGTGATGGTTTTAATAAACTTCTTAAATGAGTATTGTGAACAACGTAATCGATGCGTACATCGCTTTGAGGGGATTTCAGAAATTGAGGACGGTGCGGAACTTGTCGCGAAGTTGAAAAGATTGATAAAAATGCTTGTTCCTTTACCTAGTGAAAATTCTTTTGAGTTGCTGAATCAGAAGGTTTTTGAGGCGATCGCTAGTTACCAGCCTTAATTACGCTAGTTCGCCGTAGCGATCGCGATATTTTTGGAGCAGGGCTTCGGCTTGATTGGCACGATCGCGTTCTTGATCTAGCAATAAATTTACTTCGATGTATGTGTGGAATTTTGTGCCGTCGGGTTTGTAGAGTTGGAGTCTGCCAGATGCTATATCAAAGCGAGTGCCGAGGCGGGGACTTGTCCAGTTTTCGGGTTGGGCGATTGGTTCTAAGCCTGATGTGGTGCGTATCCAAACTTCGAGGGTGTTGGTTTCGGGGTCGTAGAGGTAGTATTCTTCGACTTTGTGGCGATCGAAGAAGAGGAGCTTTTTGCTCATTTCAGTACGGCTGTTGCTGGGTGAGAGAATTTCAAATACGACTTGGGGGGCGATGTTGTCTTCTTCCCATTCGCGGTAGGAGCCGCGATCGCCTTTGGGACGACCGAAAGCCACCATGACATCGGGGGCGGTGACGATTTGGGGTTGTCCTTGGATGGGATACCAGAAGAGGTCACCTGCGATGAATACTTGTGGGTCGTTGAGGAAGAGGAGGTCTAAGCCTTTTTTGATTTCAAAAATTAGCTCAAACTGTTTGGTGTTGTCGGCTATGGGTTTGCCATCGCTTTCGGGATAGATGATTTCGGTTTGACTCAGTTGACTGACCATTGATGTTGTCTCCTGAACTGATGTTGTTGTTTTGATTATATCGCAGAGGTTATTTTATGTATTTTTTGACAGCTAAGATGGCAAGAGTTCGGAATTTGTCGGTGTCGGTGGCGAATGGAGTGATTAGTTTGACGATTTTGTTGATTGCGCCGATGGGTTTGTTTGCGGTGATTGTGAATACTTTGTTGATTGTGGCGGCGACCTATGGGAGTTTGACGGCGAGCGATCGCGTGATTGCCTATTTGCAGCGTGATGAGCGTGGGCGCGATGGTTTGGGTGCAGCGCGCGATAGTAGTGAGTTGAGAAAGTAAGTATGCAGAGTTTGTATGTGTCGATGCAGGGTTGTTATGTGGGTTTGGCGGCGGAGCAGCTGGTGGTGAAGCAGGGGCAGACTGTGCTGCAAGAGGTGCAGTTGCCTTTGTTGGAGCAGGTGTTGATCTTTGGGAAGTCGCAGGTGACGACGCAGGCGATAAGGGAATGTTTGCGACGGGATATTCCGATCGCTTATTTGTCGAGGATGGGTTTTTGTTATGGGCGGGTGATGGCGATCGCTCGTGGGTATCGGCAGTTGGGGCGGTATCAGCAAAGTCTGTCTTTGATGGAGCGGTTGTTGATGGCGCGGCAAATTGTGAGGGCGAAGATTTTGAATGGAAGGACTTTATTAATGCGTCAGGTGCGGAATCGTTCGATTGATGGTTTGGCGGATGTTGTGCTGAGGTTGGAATATTTTGCGGATCGGGCGTTGTTGATGGCGGATGTGGAGTCGCTGTTGGGTGTGGAGGGTGCGGCGGCGGCGGTATATTTTGGTGGGTTTGCTCTGTGTTTGGGTCGTCAGGATTTTGTGTTTGGGGGGCGGGTAAAGCGTCCGCCGAGTAATCCTGTGAATGCGATGTTGAGCTTTGGGTATATGGTGTTGTGGAATCATTTGTTGTCTCTGATTGAGCTTCAGGGGCTTGATCCCTATTTTGCGTTTTTGCATCAAGATTCGGAGCGTCATCCTGCGCTTGCTTCAGATGCGATCGAGGAGTTTCGTGCGCCGATTGTGGATGGTTTGGTGTTGTATTTGATCAATAATGGAATGATGGATGCGGTTAATGATTTTGAGTTTCGGGATGCTGGTTGTTTTTTGAATGAGTGTGGGCGGCGGAAGTTGTTGGGTGGTTTTTTGAGGCGGATGGAGGAGTCTGTAAAAAATGAGGCGGGTGTGGATATGCCGCGTTGGGAGCTTCTGATGGCTCAGATACGGTCGATTAAGGGTTATGTTTATAATCCGAGTGTTGGTTATAAGCCCTATTTGATTCGGTAGACCCTCACCCCTAGCCCCTCTCCCAAGGGGAGAGGGGGATAAGAGAAGCCCTCACCCCTAGCCCCTCTCCCAAGGGGCTACCGTGTACACACAACTAAAATGATTTCAGAAATCATATCAATAACCCCTCCCTAGCCCTCCCCTTGCAAAGGGGAGGGAACAAGATTTCTGGTTCTCCCCCTTCGCAAGGGGGAGTTAGAGGGGGTTTTGAGACTTGTGTGTACACGGTAGCTCCCAAGGGGAGAGGGGGATAAGAGAAGAAGAAAATTATGTTGTATGTGGTGATTTATGATATTTCGGATGATAAGCGGCGGCGGCGGGTGTTTGATCTTTTGGAAGGCTATGGGCGACGGGTTCAGTTTAGTGCGTTTGAGTGTGTTTTGTCGGATGCGAAGTTTTTGGAGTTACAGAAGCGGTTGCGGAAAGTGGTGAAGATGGGTGATGATAGTGTGAGGTTCTATCCGATTTCTCGGCATACTTTGGGTCAGGTGGTGGTCTGGGGTGAGCCGCCTTTGACTCACCCGCCTAGCTCTGTAATCGTTTGAGATGATATTTATGAATACTCTATCTATGCAAGGTTACATTCTGGCGGCGAGGGCGAGGGATTTGGTGAGTCTTGCTGATTTGCAGGTTCGCCGATCGCAAGCTGTGGCGGTGGCGAGGTTGGCGGCGGGTGTTTTGCGTGCTGATTTTGGTGCGGGTCGGGTTGTGTTGTTTGGGTCGGTGGTGGGTGATGATTCCTATTTTCATCAAGGTTCTGATATCGATCTGGCGGCTTGGGAAGTTTGCGATCGCAGTTATTTTAGGGCGGTTGGAGTGTTGCAGGGGTTAAGTGAGTTTGATATCGATTTGGTTTTGCCGCAAGATGTTCCATCTTATATTTTGAGCGCGATCGCGAATGGAGTGGAGCTATGAGTCGTTATGCTGTGTTGGTGGCAAAGTTGCGAAATGAGTTGGCTAAGCTGGATCTTGCTGTAAGTGCGGCGATGTCTCAAGCTGATAAGGCGATCGCGACTGGGGATGATGATTTTTGGTTTGCGGCGGCTTTTAGTTTGCAAAATTTTTATATGGGTGCGGAGCGGATCTTTGAGGAGGTTGCTAAGCAGGTTGATCGTTCTCTTCCTTCTGGTGGAAGTTCTCATCGTGAGCTTTTGGAGCAAATGTCGCTGGAGATTGTGAATATTCGCCCTGCTGTGATTTTGGCGGATACGCTCGATCGCTTGCAGGAATATCGCGGTTTTCGTCATGTGGCGGTTCATTTATATGCGTTTGAGTTGCGTGCCGATCGCATTTCTGAGTTGGTGGATATGCTGAGCGATTGTCGGGATATGTTGTCTAGGGATGTTGCGATTTTTTGTGAGTTTTTGTTGGTTTTAGAAAGAAATGCCTAATTTGCTTGAAGTTGACTTTATACATAGGTTTGAGCCATTTTGTATCATCGGCTTGCGATCGCTGTGGCGATCGCCCTGAAATGACGTTTTTGCGTTTTAGCCTTCGGTGCTTGGCTGAGTAATGCTTTTAAGGTTTTTTGTGATGATGTTTTTGAGTTTTTATTGCTTTTTTGACAAGGGTTCGCAAGTGATGGCTAGAAGCAAGGCGCAGTATGGGTGCTATTATGGGTGCTCTCCTACTCGCTAGGGGACGCGATCGATTGGAAACTCCCTTAAGCATCCATCTTCTGGGCGTGCTACCCTTCTCCTACTCGCTAGGGGACGCGATCGATTGGAAACTGAGATATTCCATCCAACAGGAATACAATGATTTGTCTCCTACTCGCTAGGGGACGCGATCGATTGGAAACTACGGTTATCGTAAATTATCTTCAAGGACGGAAATACTCTCCTACTCGCTAGGGGACGCGATCGATTGGAAACTATTGGAAATTAAACATAGGCAGCCCATAATAGTTGGTTTCTCCTACTCGCTAGGGGACGCGATCGATTGGAAACTTGTAGAAAATTGTAGCCATAATCATTAACTCCTATTCTCCTACTCGCTAGGGGACGCGATCGATTGGAAACATATTTCAAGGTTGCTACACGGCGAGGGAACT
>JBBRMK010000108.1:0-14596 GCA_038230875.1 Pseudanabaenales cyanobacterium | reverse complement strand
TAGGCGATCGCGCAGCAGCTTCGGTGATATCTTTAATCCAAAAATTTAGCTCTGTAGAGGCAAAAATAAATCTATGATTGTAAATCAGTTACCAGATGGTTGGGAAACGATCTATCATCGCGCCCATGCCTTACTAGCAGCTCAATTGGGCGGACAGTGGAAACGCTCTGATGCTCCACTTCGCTTTTACGAGACGATTGCCGCAATCTCGCATCATGATGATCTTGAAAAGGAATGGAAAGGTAGTCACCTAACTGAAGTTGGTGCACCTTTAGACTTCACCTTAGGAAAAGAGTCGCCAGAAGTATCAGATGGTTTGAAAAAGCACTTGGATGAATCTCGCTATAGAGGGCGATGGGTCGCTATGCTAACTTCTATGCACGCCTGCTATCTTAATCAAAATAAACAAGAAGTCTCCGAAGATTGGCGTAGTTTTCTTAAAACGCAATTACGAAATCAGGAACAATGGCAAAAAGATTTGGAGATAACTAAAGAGGAAGCAGAATATGCCTACGCATTTATGCAATGGTGCGATCGCTTCTCTTTAATTTTGGTACAGCGACAAGTTCCAGAGGATGGCAGAGCCTTAGAGATTACCCATGGCATAGATAATCAACGTTACGATCTGCGCTGTTTAGAGAACGGAAATTTAACCGTAGAGCCTTGGAGCTTTGAAGATGATGAGTTTACAGTTAATGTGGAAGCTTGCTATTTATCAGAACTGAAATACGAAAGTGATGATGCTTTGATCGATGCTCTCAAACAAGCCCCAATTAAAGTTTTGGAATGGACATTTACCAAATACAAATAACCAAGTGGATAAAAGAAATCCAAAGAGATGTAGCGCACGCTGTGCGTGCGCTACATCTCTTTGGGTTTTAGATTTTTTTTGATTTTGACAAGCGTGGCGATCGCTACATTACTGATGAAAATCTTACTCTCAATAAATTTGCGATCAAATATTTTTATCTCAATCATCTCATACTCTAATTGAAACATGGGGATGCGATATTAGAAGCAGTTAATCAAATTGATTAACTGCTTCACAAAGCTAGGTAAAATTTAAATGGCAAAGATTATTGAAACTGCTGTAAATGCTGGTTCGTTTACAACCCTAGTTGCTGCCGTCAAAGCGGCTGGTTTAGTTGAGACTCTCAGTGGTGCGGGTCCTTTCACTGTTTTCGCTCCCGATGATGCAGCTTTTGCCAAACTTCCAGCAGGAACTGTGGATTCTTTACTAAAGGATATTCCCCAACTCAAGAAGATCCTTTGCTATCATGTCGTCTCTCACAAGGTGATGGCGGCAGATGTAGTTAAACTTACATCAGCAAAAACTGTGGAAGGTTCAGATGTAACAATTAGTGCCTCTACAGGTGTCATGATCAATAAATCCAAAGTTACAACCGCCGATGTTGTTGCTGATAATGGTGTTATTCATGTCATCGATACAGTCTTGATGCCTGCTTAAGCTTCTCAATTTTTTGTAAGCTTACATTTCGGAAACCCAAAAAGCTGTGGCGCAAGCGCAACTTGAGCCACAGCTTTTTGGGTTTTGGTTTTTACTATGCTTACAACAAAATCAGAACAATAACTGACCTTGTCAGATTAAGGATAAATCAATGGAAATTCAACTGTCGGGTACTCACCAAAAGACTTACAACGCCATCTTTCAGCATCCGATCGCCCATAATCTGCAATGGCACGATCTGCGATCGCTACTCGGCAATCTTGCAGAGGAAACTGAAGAGCATAATGGCAATCTCAAATATACGCGCCACAATCAAACGCTGACGATTCATCCCCCTCTGCACAAAGACTTTTCTGATGTTAAGGAATTAATGAAGATTCGCCACTTCCTCGAACATTCGGCAGTAGTCGAGCAAGATGTGATAGCCGATGGGATGCATTTACTCGTAGTTATCGACCATCGCGAAGCGCGTATTTATAAAACTGAACTGCATGACACTGTGCCAGAAAAGATCGTACCTTACGACCCAAACGGCTTGCACCGCCATCTCCATAATGTTGATGATGAGACAAGTGGTCAGCGCCAATCTGAATTAAAACCATTCTATGAAGCGATCGCGCGATCGCTAAATGGAGCCGAAAAGATTTTAATCTTCGGTAGCTCGACAGGTTCGAGCAGTGCAATGGATCATCTGATGGCTGAACTCAAACAAAATCATCCAGAACTTGCTAAGCGAGTCGCTGGTACGGTCGTCGTCAACGAACAACACATGACTGAAAATCAGCTACTAGCTCAAGCGCGATCGTTCTACGCCTCCAGTAATTAATCTTTCGTAAGGCACTAGTATGAACAATCCAAAACAATCTCATGATTTGATTTATACAGACTGGACATTGAGCGAAGTTCACTTCGCGCCAGAGCTTTTACATGCAAGAGAAACTGTCTTTACCATTGGCAATGGATATTTAGGCACACGAGGTAGCTTTGAGGAAGGCTACCCCAAAGCATTGCCAGCGACTTTGGTGCATGGAGTCTATGACGATGTGCCTGTTATCTACACAGAACTTGCTAATTGCCCTGACTGGCTATCATTATTGATAATTGTCGATGGAGAGGATTTTCGTCTTGATCGCGGTGACATTTTGCACTACAAGCGGCGACTGGATTTGCGATATGGACTGCTGATCCGTTCAGTACGCTGGCGTAGCCCTAATGGAAAGACCTTGGATTTGCATTTTGAACGCTTTGCGAGTCTGGCTGATCCGCAATTATTGGTCATGCGTTGTCATATTACGCCAATTGATTTCAATGGAGAGATTGAGGTGCAATCCAGTCTTAACGGCTATCCTGAAAATCAAGGCTTTAATCATTGGGAACAGATCGATCAAGGTAAGCTGGAACAGGGGAAGGCTCAGGGAATTTGGCTACAAGTTTTCACCCGCCGCTCCCAAATCGAACTTGGCATGGCGGCTAAAATCGCTGTAATCGGCACTAACTCATCCTTACATATCGCAAGTCCTATTGGCGACCCGACTTTGACGGCTACCTATAAGGCGATCGCAGGGCAGACTATCTGCATAGAGAAGTTCGTGACGGTATTCACATCCCAAGAGACGGAAGTGCCAGCACAAGCAGCACAGGACAAATTGGCGGGACTGCCAACTTATGAATCTCTATTCACATCGCATCAGCAAGCGTGGGATGCCGTTTGGGAACACAGCGATATTGAAATTGAAGGCAATCTCAAAGCGCAGCTAGCGGTGCGATATAACCTATTTCAACTCTTCATCAGTGCCTCCAAACATAACGATCGCGTTAGTGTCTCTGCAAAAACACTTTCGGGATTTGGTTATCGAGGACATATTTTTTGGGATACAGAGATTTTTATCCTGCCCTTTTTCACCTTTACGCAACCTGCTATCGCTCGTAGCTTGTTGACCTATCGCTATCACACTTTAGCGGGCGCAAGGCGCAAAGCTTTACATAGCAGGTATAAGGGCGCAATGTTCTCTTGGGAAAGTGCGGCTACTGGCGATGAGGTAACACCCCAATCTTCGATATCGACCGATCCCTACGCGGAAGCAGTTCGCATCTGGTGTCGCGATCGCGAAATCCATCTTAGCGCTGATATTGTCTATGCGATCTGGCATTACTGGCAAGCCACAGGTGATGATAAATGGCTCTGCCAGTATGGAGCCGAAATTATTTTTGACACGGCGCTGTTCTGGATGAATCGCTTGGAGTGGCATGTTGAGCAAGAGAGGTATGAACTATGCGGTGTAATTGGAGCCGATGAATATCACGAGCAAGTTGATAACAATGCTTTTACTAATCGCATGGTGCAGTGGCATCTAGAGAAGGCTGTAGCTGTCTATAAATGGTTGCAACAGAAGTTTCCTCAACGCTTAATCGAACTGGGGAAAAGGCTGCAATTTAATTTAGAACATCTACTGCATTGGCAGACTGCGATCGCCAAGATCTATATTCCTTACGATGCTAAAACAGAACTAATTGAGCAATTTGAAGGCTTTTTTCATCTTAAAGATATTGATTTAAAAGAGTATGAACCCCGAACGCGATCAATGCAAGATGTACTTGGCATTAACGAAACGAATCAACGACAGGTACTAAAGCAACCCGATGTGCTGATGCTTTTGTATCTGATGCGAGACACGCAATCAGGTTTAAGTTGCCACGGCGTACTGCAAAAAAACTGGGATTACTACGCTCCCCGCACAGATGTTACTTATGGATCGTCCCTGACTCCCGCAATTCATGCAATCCTTGCCGCCAATCTAGGCAAAGCAGCAGAAGCCGACGAACTGTTTATGAGAGCGGCGCTCGTCGATCTTGAAGATAATCGCGATAATACGAAAGATGGCATTCATGCAGCGACCGCAGGTGGAGTCTGGCAAGCAGTGGTATTTGGCTTTGGGGGCATTCAATTACTAGACAGCGCTCCTGTTGCGACTCCCTATCTACCTCCTACTTGGACTCGCCTCAAATTCAAACTCCACTGGCGCGGCACTTGGCACTGTTTCGATTTAAAACCCTCGCATTCTCCAGTATCTAATATTAAAGGCTTTATTTTCGACCTTGATGGAGTTCTCACAGATACGGCGGAATTTCATTACCTTGCTTGGCAGAAACTTGCTGATGAAGAGAAGTTTCCCTTTGACCGAAAGGCAAATGAAGCGCTGCGAGGTGTGTCTCGCAGAGAATCCTTGCTGCTCATTGTTGGCGATCGCCCCTATTCAGAAGCTGCACTTCAGGAAATGATGGAGCGCAAAAATCGCTATTATGTAGATTTGATCGCCACCATTACGCCTAAGAACTTGTTGTCAGGAGCATTAGAGCTTCTAAAAGAACTGAGGCAAGCGGGTATCAAAATTGCGATCGGTTCGGCAAGTAAGAATGCTCGTAGCGTAATTGAGAAACTGCATCTAAGCGATTATGTAGATGCGATCGCAGATGGCAATAGTGTCGAGCAGCCCAAACCTGCCCCCGACTTGTTTCTCTTTGCCGCAGATTTACTTGGGTTGAAACCCGCTCAATGTGTGGTGGTTGAGGATGCTGCTGTTGGCGTTGAAGCGGCGATCGCGGCGGGGATGTGGACTATTGGGCTTGGTTCTGGCGATCGCTTTAAAACGGCTAACGTTATTCTCCTAAATCTGATCGATGTTCGTTGGAGCGATTTACAAATGCAGTTAAACGTAAGTATTCGTGTTGACGAATAGTTAAACTTTTTGTCTAATTCTTTTTGCCCTGAGTAGTTATATTAAGATTTGTATCTTAATCAATCATTCTATACGGTAAATACGACATCGCTCTCTCAAAATAATAAAAGTATAGGGAAATAACTAACCCACCAGATGCTTCCTTCATCAAGTAGATTCAAATCCAGAATCTTCGCTAAACGTCAAGATCTAAGTCATAAAAATTGATTTCGGTTAAACAACTACCTTTTGGAAATTCTAATTATGAGTATTTCTTTAATTACAGATTTTGCCGTGCTTGCACAATCAAATTTACCAGAGACTGTATCTAAAGTAGACTTCTTGTCATCTGGTCAGTACAATCTGGTTTACAACGCTTTCTCTTTTGCGATCGCTACTATGTTTGCAGCAGCTTTATTCTTCTTTAGTGTGCGTGGACAAGTTGGACAGAAATATCAGCTCGCTTTGATAGTATCTGCGCTCGTGGTCAGCATTGCAGGATATCACTACTACCGCATTTTTGGTAGTTGGGAAGCCGCTTACAGTTTACAAAATGGAAATTATGTACTCACAGGTGTGCCATTTAACGATGCCTACCGCTATGTGGATTGGCTATTAACTGTACCTTTACTCTTAGTTGAAACTGTTGCGGTGCTGGCTTTACCTGGTATGGAAGCCAGACCTTTGCTAATTAAGTTAGTGGTTGCGGCAATTTTAATGATTGCTACAGGTTATCCTGGTGAAATCTCTACAGATTTAAACACCCGCATTGTTTGGGGTACAGTGAGTACGGTTCCCTTTATATATATTCTTTATATATTGTGGATCGAACTCTCTAAGTCTTTAGTGCGTCAGCCCGAAAGTGTGCAAACCTTAGTCAAAAATATGCGCTTGCTACTATTGTTCTCTTGGGGCGTATATCCGATCGCTTACCTTTTACCGATGTTGGGAATCTCAGGAGCAACGGCAGATGTAGGGGTTCAGATTGGTTATACAATCGCCGATGTGTTGGCAAAACCGATATTTGGCTTATTAGTGTTTGCGATCGCCCTAGAGAAAACTAGGGTTGATGCAGGGGAACAGACTACGAAGGAATCACCTATGACTATGATTAGCTCTTAGTTTAGTGATTGAGGGCTTATATAGCGATCGCCACCTGCATTAAGGCAAAATAAGACCAAGAAATGGAAGTCAACGCGAAGCGTCGACTTCCATTTCTTAGTCTTAATACAGGTAGCGATAGTTAAAACCCGCCCCCGACTTGTTTCTCTATGCCGCAAATTTACTTTCGCGATCAAGCTTCTTTCTTCCATTAACCCATGGATTACAGCCTACTGAGAGTTTGAGTAATACAGATAATTTTTTGAAAGTGGCGCTTCGCGCCACTTTCAAAAAATTATCTGGGTTCTATGGCAGCGCGAGGCGCTGTAAGAGACAACTAAAGATACAAAAATATACAGACAATGGCTGTCGGTTAAGTTGGCTGATCGATCCCGAAAATAAGCGCATCGCCATTTATCGCATCGGTAAACCAGCAGAAATCCTTCAAGCCCCATCCAGTATTTCAGGTGAAGATGCGCTAGAAGGATTTATTCTCAACCTAGAGAATGTTTAGTCAAGCTGAGAAAAAAATCATAAAAAAGCCCGAAGTAAGAACTTAGTTAAGATCATAAAAATTTAAGGGGATTCGCCGATCGCAGAAGGCATGTCAAAAAGATGTAATAATTTGTAACAGAATTAACAAGCGATCAAAAAAAACGCGATCAAATTTATGGAACCCGAATTAACCAGTACAGAAACCGAAGGCATAGAAATCATTAACGCCGAGGTAAGCCCTCTAAGCATAGAGGAAGAATTACACCGCCATGAATGTGGCGTATGTGGCTACATCTACGAACCATCCGTAGGCGACATTAAGCGGAATATTTCTAGCGGCACGGCCTTTGAAAATATCCCCAATGATTGGCGTTGTCCTGTCTGCAATACTAAGAAAAAAGCATTCGCAGACATCGGCGTTGCGGCAAAACCATCTGGGTTTACTGAAAATCTGGGATATGGATTTGGTGTCAATGTGATGACTCCAGGGCAGAAGAATTTACTAATATTTGGATCTCTTGCCCTAGCAGTCGCATTTTTTATCAGTCTTTACGCTCTAGATTAATTAATTTATATTTTGTTTTCAAAAAATTTTATGAAAAAAAGCATAAAACGCTTTCTTACTTCTTTCTCTCTTTGTTTATTGCTAATTTGCGGAGGATTATTTGGCGCAGGAATGCCCAATGCGTCCGCCAATGTTGGCAATTGGCACAAAGTCGATTTACCCGTCGCAATCACGCCTCTCGATCTCTGGTTCGACAAAGCTGCTCCAAATCACGGTTGGTTAGTTGGCACTGATGCGACTTTACTCGAATCCATCGATGGTGGTAGTACTTGGGAAGAGCGCAAGCTCGATCTCGGTGATGGTATTTATCGCTTTTCATCCATTAGTTTTGCGGGTGAAGAGGGGTGGCTGACTGGTCAACCTGCGCTGTTATTGCATACAACCGATAGCGGTAAATCTTGGTCACGCATCGGGCTTAGCTCTAAGCTGCCTGGTGATCCTTTTGCGATCGTGGCTTCTAGCAAAAACTCAGCCGAAATGATCACCGACTTGGGCGCAATCTATGGCACTGAAGATGCTGGACAAAACTGGAAAGCCCTAGTTACTCAAGCCGTCGGCAATGCTCGTAATATCAACCGCAGTGAAGATGGACGTTATGTGGCAATTTCGGCCAACGGTAACTTTTATTCGACATGGCAACCAGGTGAACTGACTTGGGTTCAGCACAATCGTAATAGCTCTCGTCGCGTCCAAAATATGGGCTATACCCTTGATAATCGCCTGTGGATGCTAAATCGTGGCGGTCAAGTTCAGTTTAGTGAAGTTGGCGAATTTGATCAGTGGGAAAAAAAGCAAACTCCTAGAGAAGGCGGCGGTTTTGGACTGCTAGATCTTGCCTATCAAGATCAAAATAATGTCTGGATTTCGGGTGGTAGTTCGCGCTTGATCCATAGTGAAGATGGTGGTAAGACTTGGAAACGCGACGATTCTGCTAACAATGCAGGTGCAAATCTCTATCGTATTTATTTCTTTTCGCCCGATCGCGGTTTTGTAATCGGACAGAATGGCACTTTACTTGCCTATTCTCCAAACTAACAAAAAGCCTCGTATTGCGAGGCTTTTTTATCTTCCTAATGCGTGGAGCGCGTTGATCGCATCCGCGCATTTTTGTGTGTAGGCTTCGAGCGTCGCGCGATCGCTTGTTTCAGGTGCAGGAATTAGCGCACCGATTCTGACCGTGACAGGTTGAAATAACTTCGGAAATTTTGCCCCTTTTGGAAAAATCGTTTCCGTCCCCCAAACACTAACGGGCAGAAACGGCGCTTTAGTTTTTGCCGCAATCATGGCTGCGCCCAACTTTGGTGCTGTTACCCGCCCATCAGGTGTGCGCGTTCCTTGCAAAAAAATACCCGTCGCCCAGCCTTTATTAATCGATTCGATCGCTGACCTGATTGCAGCGCGATCGCCTGCCCCCCGCTTGACTGGATACGCCCCAAAAGCTTGAATTGCTTGGCTTAGGACAGGTATTTCAAATAACTCTTCTTTTGCCATAAAGGCAACAGGGCGACCCATGCAACTACCAACGATGAGCGGATCGAAATCACTAGCATGGTTACTAACCACGATGAGATTGCTAGTGAGGGGTACATTTTCAGTGCCATAAATTCGCTCTTGGTAAAACAAGTACAACAATGGTCTAACGACAATCCACTTAAACATTTTGTAAAAGATCGGATTACCCCCTTTATCTTTTTCATTGCTTTTTTTGTTAACAGAGCTTTTATCGTTTTGCATTTACCAAATTCCTACAACATTCACAAACAGAGCTAGATTCAAATAGAAATAGTGCGCTGCACTATTTCTTCCGTTAACTTTGCTGCCATTGTTCGGGTGTATAAGTTTTGAGTGATAGGGCGTGAATATTGGTTTGCATTTGATCTGCCAAGGCTGTATAGACCATGCGATGTTGCTGCATCATGGTTTTGCCAGCAAAACTCGCAGCAACCACGATCGCATCATAATGACCACTACCGACTGGAGCATCCATCCGCCCTTGATGGTGCTTATGCAAATCGCTGCGATCCTCGATTTCGACAATTGTTGCACCGATTTTTTCTTGCAAAATTCTTTTGATTGCTGCTGTTGCATCCATGCTTTTAACTATGGCAAAGTTTTATTTTAAATAACTATATCGCTTCGCAAGCAATCTCTACAGCGCTTTGCCCTATAAAGGCTCTTTTATTGATGTAATCTAGTTAGAAGGTCTTTGTAGAGCCGCACCCCGTCTAGACTTGATCCGTTGCTCGGCTCTCGGATCGATTTTGAGGTTGATTATCTGGTGCTTATGGCGATCGACTAAGGGAAATTGAGTTTGCCAGTTGTTAATAATCTGAAAATAGTTTTCGGCATCTTCTAAACAATATTCATAAATTTCATTAAGAATTGTTTCATATCCCTTCTCTTTGCGTAATATCTTAATGCCATTCCGAAAAACATAATAGCCCTTAATTCTTTTATCAATCGGAATACCTAAATATGCAAATAGATTATTTAAACCTTGATCGAGATCTGTACGTTGGCTTGTTGTTTGTAAGTCAAGAATTCTAATACTTTCCACTTTAGGAATAAAGTCTAGAGCATCAATTCTTTGGCGTAAGCAAAACATATCGCTAGTTGATAGACCATATCCTATAAAATACTTTCCTTGTAGACTATGTAGGTCATTTAGAATATCTTGAATTATCCTCTTTTCTTGAGTACTTGATTCAATAAATTGGATTTTTATATACTGCTCATTACTGCCTTCTAAAATACGGGTAAGTGTGTAACCAAATATTTTTTGGATTACTCCATTCTTATGAAAATCGCGACACCATTCTAAGTCTAGAAAAACAAGATCGTAGATTGAACCGTTGTAGAAATTGTTTATATGTTGACTTGGAAGCTTAAATTCCCTTTTATACATAGAGTTTTGCTTAGAAGTGGGCTAGTGAATGTCAAGCAAGTACATAACTACTATATATCTATACATCGTAACGGTAATATTTAGTTTTTAATCGCTAATTTGCCGATTGCCTGATTAATCAAAATTAGCGATCGCCCGAAATGTCACCGCTAATTTCTAGATCTAGCTCTCAAAATTAAAACCATATTACTCTCCCACAAGGACACCCCCCGCAGCGCGATCGCCGCCGACTTAACTCGCGCTAGTTCCTTTTCGAGTTACTAAGGAATCTATGTAGTTCACACACAAAAGATTTTACACTTACAATTGTCCTAGCAATCACATCACTGAGGTGATCAGCCATGTCTTATAGCGAATTTACCTTAGAGTCAGTCCAAATTGCTTTTGAGCTAACTATTACTGAGCGTGCCAATTTACTAGATGATTCTCCTATAGTTGAGTCTAGCAAATTTCTTAAAGAACTTCTCAAAGAGTTCACTCCCCTAGCACTTGCGATGAATACTGAGAAAGCGCGATCGGAACTAATTATTGCTCCAATTCTTGTAGAAGTTCGTAAACAGTATTTAGATAAAGCAAGTTTATTCTCAGGAGTGGAATTGAATATTGATCGCGATCGCGGATTAAATGGCATCTGTGATTTTCTATTAAGTCGCTCCACTTCACAATTAATGCTCAAAGCACCTGTCGTCGTTGTAGTCGAAGCGAAAAAGGAAAATATCAATGGAGCGTTAGGTCAATGTATTGCGGAAATGTGGGCGGCAAAACTCTTTAATCAACAACATGAAAATGATATTTCTGTCATCTATGGAGCCGCCACCACAGGCAACAATTGGAAATTCTTACGACTAAGCGATCGTCTTGTCGAAATTGATTTAACTGAATATCAACTCAGCAATATCGACAAAATCTTAGGTATTCTCTCTCTTGCATTTCAATAATTTTAAAACTGGAAAACCTTAAAATGACTACTCAGATACAAACTCAACTTCCCATTCCTGCATTCTTTGATCGCCACAAAGTCGGATCGGTATGGCGAGTTCCCTATCAAGATCGCGCTAACCAAGCCGAAGCGTGGGCGAAGCAACATAGGATTACTCCTGCCGCCAAAGATCGCAAGAAAATTTGTTTGATGGCGATCGATGTGCAGAATACATTCTGTATTCCCGATCATGAGCTATTTGTCGGTGGTCGATCTGGTACTGGTGCGATCGCAGATAATGTGCGTTTGTGCGAATTTATCTATCGCAACCTACACCATATCAGCGAAATAGCCCCCACGATGGACACTCACACCGCCATGCAAATTTTCCATCCTATCTTTTGGGTAAACGATGCAGGCGAACATCCAGTTCCTAACGCAACTTCTATCACGTTGCAAGATGTGCAGCAAGGTAAGTGGAAAGTAAATCCTGCGATCGCCTATAGTCTCGCTAAAGGCAATTACATGGCAATTCAGCGCCACGCTTTGTATTATGTGCAGAAACTAAGTGATGATGGCAAATTTCCGCTGACGATTTGGGCTTATCACTCCATGCTTGGCGGCATCGGTCATGCGCTAGTCTCTGCTGTGGAAGAAGCAATATTCTTCCACAATATTGCAAGGCATAGCCAAACAAATTTCGAGATAAAAGGCGGTAATCCTCTCACCGAGAATTATTCTGTATTGCGTCCTGAAATAATGGATGGAGCCGATGGCAGACCGATCGCACAGAAGAACACGCGCTTTTTGCAAAGGTTACTAGAATTTGACGCGGTGATCATTGCAGGACAAGCCAAGAGTCATTGTGTCGCATGGACAATTCAAGATTTGCTTAGTGAAATTCTCATTCACGATTCCCAGCTAGCTAAGAAAGTCTATCTGCTTGAAGATTGCACTTCGCCTGTGGTCGTTCCCAATGTCGTAGACTACACCGATCAAGCCGATGCTGCTTTCAAGCGTTTTGCTGATGCAGGAATGCACTTAGTCAAATCAACTGATGCGATGGAAACTTGGGCGGATCTAGTTCTCTAGATGAGTTTGATTTTATGGCAGTTTTAATTGTTGAGCGGATGTAAAAAATTGGCGGCTAACAAGATTAGTCAATATTAAGGCGGTGATTAGATTGGCGGTGGTAATCGCAAATAAAATCACGAGTTGATAGCGTACCGCTAATAATGGCGATACACCGCCTAAAATTTGTCCCGTCATCATCCCTGGTAATGACACCACTCCAGCCACCATCATCACGTTAATTGTGGGAATCATCGCGGCTCTGATCGCATCAGATTGATAATTAGCGATCGCCTGTTGTGGTGTTGCGCCCAAACATAACTCTGTCTCGATGTCCCGCGATCGCTTGACCAAATCCTGCGTAAATCTTTCCGCCGCGATCGCCGCCCCGTTCATTGAGTTTCCTAAAATCATCCCTGCGAGGGGAATCAAATATTGCGGCGCATACCAAGTTTCAGGTTGCACAACTAAAAATGTGGTGTAAAAAAGAGTAGCGAGCGTACCAACGATTACCGATACCCACATAATCGGCAAAACGTAAGGTACTTTTTCGCGGACGCGGTTTTTTGCTTCACGGGCTGCCATCAAGCTCATCAATAAAATGATGAATAAAATTATGACTGGCTGCTTGATTTCAAATACTGTATCTAGCAAAAAACCAACCACAATCAATTGAATGATGCTGCGGAAGGTAGCAATCAATAGATTTTTGGTAATTTCTAATTTTTGCCATACCGACAAACTAACCGCGATCGCCACCATACCAATGGCGATCGCCATTTTTGGGATACTCAGATCGATAATAGCATTCATATATAAATCATAATAAAAGCACCAAGTGCTTTTATTATCCACAGAAAACAGGAGCTACTCCCTTCCCAGTACACAAATAGACATTAAAACCAAAAGATTAGACGTTGCGGCGCTCCGCGCCGCAACGTCTAATCTTTCACTAGGAAATGAGTAGCTCCTGATTTTCTAGGATTGTAGCGCCTCTAAAGTCCGACTGCCAAGGACTCCATCAACAGATAATCCATACAAGGCTTGAGCTTGCTTAATGGCGGCAGTAGTCCTTGAACCTTGAATACCATCGATCGCTCCATCGTATAAACCGAGATTGCTCATTAGGGTTTGCCCTTGTTTGATGACATCAGAGGAAGCATTGTTTGTCGGTTGTTGAAAACTAGGTTGAACAACACTTTTATCAGTTTGATCTGCTTCTAAAGCGGCGATAGTAATTGAACCTGCCACGCCATCGGCAATCAAACCATAGGTTTTCTGCGCCAGAATAACTGCTTCTTGGGTCATGGCACCCTTAATCCCATCGATCGCACCACCATAAAACCCGCGATCGCTCAGCAATTGCTGCAAGTTACTAACTTCATCAGATTTGGTACTAGACTTAACGCTTTCGTCTGTGCTGCTAGGTAGCATTAGCGACTCATAGGTGTCACTGTCTAAAGCCGCAAGGGTTCGCGATCCGATTACACCATCAGCCTCTAATTTATAAAATATTTGAGCGGCAATAATTGCCTCTGTAGTCGCAGAACCTTTAACGCCATCGATCTCGCCAGGGTTAAAGCCACGTCTAGTTAATAGTTGTTGAATGCTAGCAATTTCTGGAGTGTAAGCAAAGGCAGCGATCGGCATAGCATTGATCGCGATCATGCCCGCCGCTAGCCCAACACACACAACCGATTTGGCATGGTGTGAAGATTGGGCGATCGAGCTAAGCAGTTGACAATCTAAATCTTGATCGATCGATTCGCCTTGCTGTAAGCGTTCGCAAAGCATTTCACTGTGGAGATAAGCAACAAGTTCCATAAAATTAAAGCCTCTATAAAATAAGCCCTACATTACTATTGTATGGAAAAACAAGTAAATGTCATAAATTGTTTGTTTTTGTAATACAGCGCCTTGCGCTGCCATAGAACCCAGATAATTCTTTCAAAGAATTATCTGTATTACTCAAACCCTCAATAAAAATCAAAATCCAAAAAGCTTTAGCGCACGCGCCAAAGCTTTTTGGATTTTATGTTTCGAGAAAACTTTTAGCGATCGCCTCTGCCAAACCATCTAAGGTATATTCCAAAGCCTCGCAATCCACACGCTCTAATAACTCATGACAAGTCTTAGAAGTCTGGGGGCCAATTGAGGCAATCTTGACATTGGCAATCCACGATCGCCAAGTTTCTCTAGGTGCAACGCGATCGAGCAATTGACAAAAATGCTTCACGGTTTTAGAACTAGCAAAGGCGATCGCATCCAGACTTTGATTTTGAATGGCAGCTAGAGCATCAGGATCGATCGCGTCAGGACATCCCGACTCATAAGCCGCGATCGCATCAACGATCGC
>JBBRMK010000107.1:0-14597 GCA_038230875.1 Pseudanabaenales cyanobacterium | reverse complement strand
GTTCTGTCTTAGATTTTCTGACCCAATCTTGTCTCGCGGCTCGACTGGGGACTCAGCATCCTTCTCTAATTCCTACTGTTCAGCAGGCTCCTGTACATAATCCTAGACCCTTGATTTTTCTGTAGGCTATTGGACGGTTACTATTTCTCAAATCTTGACCGACAAAAGAAAGTGCCATGTAAGTGTTAAAACTGACTGAAGTAAAAATACAGAGACACAAATATTTTATGTTTCAAGTATATTAACGCCTTTTTAATAGAGATTGAAGAAAATCGAAATGAACCAAAGATTTTTTATCGCAATATTGCCACCTGATGCAATTCAAACTGAAGTTATCCAAATCCAAAATTATTTTCGCGATCGCTACACCGATAACAAAGCTGAAACCAAGTCACCACCGCACATTACCCTAATCGCTCCATTTAACTTATCAAGCGATCGCCTTGAATCATTACAAATAGAACTAGAAAAATTTGCTAAAACGCGATCGCAATTTGCGATCGACCTATCAGGATTTGTCGCTTTTGCCCCTCGCGTGATTTATCTCAATGTCGCACCCAACCCAATCTTGCCAAGTTTGTATAGTGACCTCACATCCACACTTGCTAAAAATATCGATCTTATTGATCCCTATGCCCACAGACCTTTTGTGCCACATATGACCGTTAGCGCCCTGAACATGACAGATAGATTCTTTAACGAGGCTTGGGCAGAATTTTGTGATCGCGAAATTCTGTTTAAATTTAATGCGATCGCCCTGACCCTACTTGCACATGATCAACAAAAATGGAATATTCATGCTAATTTTTCGCTGCAAGCATGAAATTTGTGAGGATTAAGCCGACTATATATTATGAAATACACCATAATATATAGCCAAAAATTTATAGACGAATAAGTCGCGAGAATATTAATACTGCTAAAATATGCTTATTCAAAAGACTATTAGCCTATATCACCAATATAAAAATTTTCAAAAACGATAAAATAACTAGTATTAAACCTCAAAAATATATTTGCAATTTTGGTAAAATCTACTATAATAAAAACATACCAGCCTCTACCCCATCAAAGCCATGAGCGCTACAACCACCAAGCCTGCTGTGAGCCTAAAATCCGATACCCTGAATATCGCAACGGATGAATATGCACTGCTCACCGATCTTTATCAACTGACGATGGGTGCTTGCTACGTGCGCGAAGGTTGCGATCGCAAACGGGCAAGTTTTGAGCTATTCGTGCGCCGCCTTCCAGAAGGATTTGGCTACCTCATCGCCATGGGCTTAGCGCAAGCAGTGGAATACTTGCAAAACCTCCATTTCACCACAGCCCAAATCGAAGCCCTACAAGCCACAGGTATCTTCGCCAACGCCGATCGCCGCTTTTGGGAATTATTAAAAAACTTTCGCTTTGAAGGTGACCTCTGGGCAGTACCCGAAGGAACCGCACTATTTGCCAACGAGCCTTTTTTAAGAATCGAAGCTCCACTTTGGCAAGCGCAATTAGTAGAAACCTATCTACTAAATACCATCAACTATCAAACTCTGATCGCCACCAGAGCCGCGAGAATGCGAGATGCAGCTTGCGATCGCATTACTCTTTTAGAGTTTGGCACACGCCGAGCCTTTAGCCCTCAAGCCTCACTCTGGGCAGCCAGAGCAGCACTTGCTGCGGGAATGGATGCTACTTCCAATGTTTTAGCCGCTCTCAAACTTGGTAGAAAACCTAGCGGCACGATGGCTCATGCTTTGGTAATGGCATTAAATGCAACTGAAGGAAGTGAAGCTCAAGCGTTTACTGCATTCCATCAAGTCTTCCCGAATAGTTCACTTTTAATCGATACCTTCGACACGATCGCTGCCGCTCGTAATCTTGCCGAAAAAGTGCGATCGGGTGAAATGCAAGTCAAAGGAGTTCGCATTGATTCAGGTGATATTGCGGCGCTCTCAAAAGAAGTAAAAGCGCTACTTCCTGATACAGCTATCTTCGCTAGTGGCGACATTGACGAAGCCGAGATTGTCCGCCTCAAATCTTTAGATGCACCTATCGATGGCTATGGCATCGGCACAAAACTAGTCACAGGTGCGCCCGTAAATGGAGTTTATAAATTAGTGGAACTTGATAATATTCCTGTTTCCAAAAAATCAATAGGTAAGCAATCCCTCGCAGGACGCAAGCAAATCTGGCGCAGTTTCGAGAATGGAATCATCACAGGCGATCGCCTCACCCACATTTCCGAAGTTCCTCAATCTCATGAACAGCCTCTCCTAGAATGCATCATGCACAATGGCGAACTGTTGAAGTCTTTGGATGATATAGATGCGATCGCGCAGCGTACTCGTAATTCTGTAAAGTCTTTACCTAAAACAGTTCGCAGTATTAATGAACCTGAGACGATGAATGTGGCGATCGATGAAACTTTGCTACTACATCTTTAAAGTAAATGTGAGATTTCCCATGAAGCCACCGAAAATTGTTGCTGCTCATGCTATTAGCGATCGCACTTTGTTGATTGAGTTTAGCCAAAATGAGTTCAAGAAGTACGATATCTCTAAATTGTTCAACAATGAGATGTTTGCTCCATTACGCAATCCTAGTTTTTTTAAGAACTTTAGGATTGAGTCTGGTGGTTATGGTTTGGTTTGGAATGAGGATATTGATATTAGCGAATATGAGCTTTGGGGAAACGGAGTAATTTATTCAGCTAACAACTGAAGACTAATCAGAATTTTTGTTATCACTAAAAAATATTTTGTATTTTGTTTACAACAAAATTTTTGTGCTAGTATCTGTATCAAGCAAGCGAATATCAATAGCTTGGGTGTACGTCTTAAGGACACTACACGTATCTCTCAGTCCAGCGCATATTCATTATCTTGAATTAGCACTTTCTTTGAATCAGTAGTTTCCTGCTTTCCGCAATAAGTATTAGTTCAACATACTGAGTATGCGCTGAACTGAGGTTTATGTGTAGTGTGCTTAAGACGTTTACCATGCATAGTTAAGTGTATCTCTCTAGTTAAGGGGGACTACTTAACGTATTTGATATTTCAATGCTATCCAATCAATATCGAAGAAAAAACTAAATTTATGAATCCTCAACAGAAACGTTTGAAGAGACTACAGTTAGTGTGGCGTGATGGCTCTTTTTGCTGTTATTGTGGCTGTTTTTTGTTGCCAAGTGAACTTACGATTGAACACTATGTACCCAAAAGTAAAGGTGGTTCTAACAGTTTATCGAATCTAAAGCTTGCTTGTAAATCTTGCAATCAGGAACGTGGTAATAGCGATATTCCACCTCTACTAAAGAACAAACCGAATAATCAGATTCATGGCAGTAGTTATTCACCCCCTCCTCAAAAGAACAAAAGTTCTTCTTTGAACAACTCTTCTAAATAAACTTAAAGTCTTAAAACCTAAATGAAAAATCTAAAATGATCTAGGTTTTAAGACTTTAAAAATAATTTCTTCTTAACAACTATGTCTGACAAAATGCATAAACTTTTAAATTTCAATGACAAGAAATTACTTCGTCGTGCGCTTACTCATCGCTCATATATTAATGAGAGTTTTGACGAATCAGAACATAATGAAAGGCTTGAGTTTCTCGGCGATGCACTTCTCAGCTTTATTAGTGCGGAATATTTATATGGACAATATCCAGAAATGGCTGAAGACGAAATGACTCGTAGACGCTCAGCACTCGTAGACGAAAAGCAACTGGCTCGTTTTGCGAAGGAACTTGAACTAGATTTTGAGATCAATCTAGGACAAGGTGCAAGAAAAGAAGGTGGTCGCAATAATCCCAACATTCTGAGTAGTACTTTTGAAGCAGTTGTAGGAGCTTATTACATAGATCATAATCGCGATATCAAAGTGCTTCGCTCTCTGATAGAGCAATTATTTGACTCTGTACCAAAAGATGTGATGGTTATTCGCTCAGGTATAGATTCTAAAAATAAATTTCAAGAATTAGCTCAGGCGAATAAACTTCAAGAATTTGTTCAGGCGAATAAACTTCAAGAATTTGTTCAGGCGAATGGAGCTACAACTTCCCCAAGATATGAAACTGAGCAAGTAGGGGGAACATCTCATGCTCCAGAGTTCTTATCTAAAGTTTATGTTTATGATAAATTATTTGGGGAAGGTAAAGGACGCAACAAAAAAGATGCAGAAAAAGAAGCTGCTGGTGAAGCTCTAAATAGGTTGAGAAAAAAGGGTTTACTGTAATCATTAATTGATGAGATGAAAAGGCGATCGCCTTATTCTTCAGATAGGTCAATAGGCGATCGCAATCGCAATTTGACCCGTAGTAAACTAACGATAAATCTGCAAGCAATACATGCAAGTTAAGATTAAAGGAGTTATTCCAAAATGATTAGAGAATTTAACCTAGTCATTGAAAAAGATTTAGATGGATACTTTGTTGCCTCAATTCCCAATCTAAAAGGTTGCCATACCCAAGCAAAATCTCTTGATGTTCTTATGGAACGCATTCAAGAAGCAGCCAAGTTATGCTTAGAATTCGAGAATCAAGATAGTCCAACCTCAGAATTTGTAGGGATTCAAAAAATCCTAGTGGAAATATGAGCAAACTTCCAAGCGTAACAGGTAACCAGATCATCAAAGCTTTGCAGAAAATTGGCTTTGTCTTAGCACGAGTTAAAGGTAGTCATCATATTCTGATTCATGCTGATGGTAGACGAACAGTAGTACCAGTTCATTCAAATGAAGATATTGGCTGGCACTGGATTACTTTCACAAATCCTTAGAGATTGCCAGATAACGAGAGATGAATTTAGGGAATTGCTGTGATCAATCGCATTATTTTTTAGATAGTTTAACAGGCGATCAATTCAAAAGATACTAGAATGAGTTTATAGCTTTGAAAATGGCAGACTAAAGCACCTAAATCTATGGAAAAAGTAGCACACTATGAAAAAGACTTTTTGAAGTGGACACAACAACAGGCTGAATGTTTACAAAAAGGTAATTGGGAAGAATTGGATGTTAGAAATTTGATAGAGGAATTAGAAGCGTTGGAACGTGGTGAACAAAGAGAAATCAGTAGCTATTTTCAGGTGCTGGTGATGCATTTACTCAAATGTCAGTATCAACCTGAGAAAAGAACATCAAGCTGGAATACTACGCTTTCTAACTGTCGCGACAAAATTCAAGATTGCTTGGAAGATACACCCAGTTTGCAAAGATTTCTTCAAGATTCCGAATGGATAAACAAATACTATCGACGAGCAAGGAGAGATGCAGCAAAGGAAACCTACAAGTCTTTAGAAACATTTCCGAATGAATGTCAGTATACAGTTGAGCAAATTCTCGATCCATCTTTCCTTGCATAAAGAAAACTAATCACCAGTAAATGAATATCGCACTCTTTGGCACTAGCGCCGATCCACCTAGCATAGGACATCAGCAGATCTTGCAATGGCTGGATAACCATTACGATCGCACAATTGTTTGGGTATCCGATAACCCCTTTAAAAGTCATCAGGCAGAACTTTGCGATCGCCTCAAAATGATGAAGCTAACCATCGCCGCGATCCAGCCGCCAGCGCAAACTATCAGCTTGCATCCTGAAATTAGCAACCCGCGCACTATCAACACAGTCGAACAAGCTAGACAAATCTGGGAAAGCGCCAACTTTAGCCTTGTAATCGGCGGCGACCTTGTGCCTCAGTTGCCAACTTGGTATCGTGCCCAAGATTTACTAAACCAAGTCAAACTACTAGTCGTCCCCCGCCAAGGCGTGACAATTTCCCCTGACGATATTGATCGCCTTGTAAATATGGGTACTGAAGTAGCGATCGCGCCATCTTCCATATTAATTCCTGATGTTTCTTCATCTGACTATCGTAACAATGGCAATAGTTCAGTCATAATACCCACAGTCGCAGCATATATCCAACGAGAGTCGCTTTACGCATGGCAGACAAGTCCCGCCCAATAGCAGCCCAAAAACCTTTAGCAGACTTTAAAGTCGGTGTCGATAATGTCATTTTTTCGGTAGACACCGAGCAAAATCGTCTATTAGTGCTATTAGTGATGCGTAAACATGAGCCATATCGCGATCGCTGGTGTCTGCCTGGTACACTCGTGCGTCAGGGAGAATCGCTCGAAGAAGCAGCCTATCGAATTCTCGCCGAAAAAATCCGCGCCCAAAATCTCTATCTCGAACAACTCTTTACCTTTGGCGATATCGGACGCGATCCTCGCGAAGCCCCTGACAGTTATGCTGTGCGCTATCTATCCGTTAGTTATTTTGCCCTTGTTCCTTTTGCCCAGGCAGAACTTATCGCCGATGGCGTAAGCGGCATCGCTTGGTATCCCGTTAAGCAAGTTCCTCAACTCGCCTTCGATCACAATCGCATTCTTGAATACGGACATCGCCGCCTTCGCAACAAACTCGAATATAGCCCCGTAGCCTTCGATGTTTTACCCGAATCCTTCACCCTTAGTGATCTTTACCAACTTTACACCACTGTCCTAGGCGAAAACTTTTCTGACTATTCCAATTTTCGCACCCGATTATTAAAGCTAGGATTCCTTAGCGATACTGGCATCAAAGCTTCACGAGGAGCAGGTCGCCCCGCCAGTCTCTATCGTTTCGATGCCGAAGCCTTTGCTCCATTTAAGAATAAGCCAATGGTATTTATTTGATAGTGAATAAATATAATGTTAATTATATTGAGTAGAGTGCCGCTCTTGTATCTTTAGTATCTTTTAATATTGGAGAATGACGTATAACGAATATGATTTAAGATTAAAATTATAAAAAAAATGGTGCGCGCTCGTGGCAAAAAAAGATAGTAGTGTCAATAGTAAACGCTCTAAAGATCATCTTGTGATGGAACCGCCAAATGTCAAAAAAATTGGTAAAAAAAAGGCTAAATATCTGGATTTACTTGAGAAACTACCAAACCAGATTGTGATGGATTCGCCAGAATTTCAGAAAACTGATCAAGAGGCTGATCAAGAGAAAGCTGAGTCAGGAGTTTTGCCTAAGAAACTACCAAAAAAAATCTATGAAAAAGAACTGAATAGATTACATATTGAACTAGTCAAATTGCAAGAATGGGTAAAACACAAAAAACTAAAAGTTGTTGTTTTATTTGAAGGTCGAGATGCCGCAGGCAAAGGCGGTACGATTAAGAGGATTACAGAATGTTTGAATCCTCGTGTTTGTCGAGTTAATGCATTAGGAACTCCTTCTGATCACGAGAAAACACAGTGGTATTTTCAACGCTATGTTGCTTATTTGCCTGCTGGTGGTGAGATTATGTTGTTTGATCGCAGTTGGTACAACCGTGCTGGGGTTGAAAGAGTAATGGGTTTCTGTACGCACGAGGAATATGTTGAGTTCTTGCGTTCCTGCCCTGAATTTGAATGTATGCTTCAGCGAGCGGGAATCATTTTAATTAAGTATTGGTTCTCGGTCAGTGATGAAGAACAAGAAAAGAGATTTCAAGAGCGGATTAAAAACCCACTCAAGCGTTGGAAGATTAGCCCAATGGATTTAGAGGCAAGATCAAGGTGGGTAGAATACTCAAAGGCAAAAGATGACATGTTTAATGCGACAGATATCGAGGAATCTCCTTGGTATGTCGTCAACTCTGATGACAAGCGAAGTGCTCACATCAACTGTATTTCGCATCTGTTAAGTCAAGTTCCTTACAAAGACTTAACCCCTGTCAAAATTGAGCTGCCACCTCGTCAACATGAAATGGAATATGAACGTCCGCCGATGCGACTCCAAAATTTTATTCCTAATGTTGCTATATCTTATCAAACAGATATTCCTTCAGATATTCCTTAAATCAAAAAAAGTGATAATTCGTGTCACTTTTTGCTCTGGAAATGAAGGCTCAATCTCCGTCACTTTTACAGCAAAAGTTGAAAAGAGCGTTATGCCAGAACTAATTAGCTTCCATTTGGATGAGAATGTGAATAATGCGATCGCGGATGGATTAAGAAGACGTAGTATTGATGTGACGACTAGCGTAAAAGCAAATCTAATTTCGGCAACAGATAATCAGTAATTGACGTTTGCTCATTCTGAGGGTAGAGTGATTTTTACGTAAGATAGAGATTTCTTAGGTTTGCATTATTCTGGGGCAGAACATTCGGGAATTATTTATGTGATTAAAGGAAGTCGCACAACTGGCGAAATTTTGAGGGGTTTAGTTTTGGTCTGGGAAGTTTTGACTCCTGAAGATATGATTGAAAATTTAGAATATTTGTAAGTGTCTTGATCGCACATTTCCAAAACCCTGATCGCATTTCCAACCCTAACCAAATCAAAGCGCGATCGCCTATTTCCAAAAATCAAACAGCGATAATTTAGTAGTGAAAGCGACAGGCAAGAATTCTAATTTTATTGTCTAGGACTTCATAAATCAGACGATGTTCTTGATCAATACGGCGTGACCAACATTCTGAAAGATCGTGTTTTAGGGCTTCAGGTTGTCCTGTACCTTCAAATGGATTACGTTGGACTTCACGAATCAGTTTGATGATTTTTAACGCTTTTTTACGATCATTTTCAATCCACCAAGCTAAGTCCTCAAAAGCATCTGCATCAAATTCCAAGTTTTTCACAGGCTGCTTCCAAAGAAATTCCATCTTGACGTTTTCTAGCTTTAAGCAGTCTTTCTTTCATGGCTGGACTACTGAGTAAATAGGCTGTTTCTTTTTCAGACATCAGTTCTTGCCAAAAGGCAATGGGGACAACAACGGAAACTGTTTGACCTTCCGAATCACAGATGTATTGTAGTGCGTTAGTCATAGCAGCCAATATAACTTACTGGATTACTCATTAATTATACCTGAATTAACCAGATCGCCCTTCCCAAAAAACAACTCCCTGATCGCATTTCCACCCTACCCAAATCAAACCGCGATCGCAAATTCTCCAAACCCCAAACCCGATCGCATTCCCAACCAAATCAACCCGCGATCGCATATCCCCAAAACCCAACCCCCGATCGCATTTCTAACCCTAACCAACTCAAAGCGTGATCGCTTTTGTATTTAAATAGAAATGATGGATTGTATTGACAACGTAAATACAATTTGTTTAAAATATCAATCATGGATATTTATTTTGTACTAAATGGAGTTGGTTTCGTTTGGAACGCGGATAAGGCTCGCATTAATCCTATTAATCATGATGGTGTTACGTTTCAACAAGCTACTGAAACTTTTTTCGATCCATTTCTGGTTGTTATTGATGCTAGTCGTAATGATGAGGAACGAGATGCTGTTATTGGTTTAGATAAGCGATGGAATCTGCTTTACGTTGTTTATGTGGAACGTGAAAGTGATGTGATTCGGATTATTTTAGCAAGGAAAGCAACGCGGAAGGAGCGTGAATATTATGAAGAGTGAAGATATAAAAAAACGATTGGACAAAAGTCGTCCAATGACTATGGTGACAATCCGTATTCCTGAAGATGTAATTGAAGATTTAAAGAAAGTTGCACCATTATTAGGCTTTTCTGGTTATCAGCCATTGGTTCGCGCTTATATTGGGCAAGGACTTCGTGCGGATCTTGAGAGATTGGATGGTGATACTGTATCTATGTTTATTGCGAGTCTTAAGCGACATGGGGTTAGTGATGAGGTTATTCGTGAAGCGATGACTGAGGTAGTTCAGTAGATCGCATTTTCAACCCCAACCAAATCAACCCGCGATCGCAAATCCCCAAAACCAAAGCCCGATCGCATTTTCAACCCTAACCAACTCAAACAGCGATCGCAAATTTGTATACAACGGAATATAATCAAGCTAGTTACGTTCAGATAATGAGTATGCTAAAAACTATTTGGGCTACTGTGCAACAGGGAAAAATTGAGTTGTTAGAAACTTCAGAATTACCAGAGGGTGCAAAGTTACTGATAACCTTAATTTCTTCTGATTATGAATCTGAATTTTGGATTCAGGCAAGTCAGTCTTCCCTTGATGCGGTTTGGAATAATACTGAAGATGATATCTATGCCGAATTACTCTAAGTACGTTGTTGTTTTGGTGAGATATCCTTTTTCGGATTTATCCAATGCGAAGGTTAGACCGGCTGTTATTGTTAATGCGCCGCATAGTTCTCAAGACATTATGATTGTGCCACTGACTAGCAAAATAGGATCTTTACTTGAAGGGGAGTTTGTGTTATCCGAATGGAAAGCATCAGGGCTTAATGTTCCCACATCCGTTAAGCGTGGTATTTATACTGTAAACAGAAGTTTAGTTATTAAGATTGTTGGATGTTTGGTCGATGTTGATATTGAAAGGCTAGATCGATCTTTACGAGTTTGGCTAGGTTTATAACTATTTGAAATAAGCGATCGCATTCCCACCCCCAAGCAAATCAAACCATGATCGCATTTTCCCAAACCCAAACCCTGATCGCAATCTCACCCCCAACTAAAACAAAGCGCGATCGCAAATCCCCAAACCCTAACCCCAATCGCATTCCCAACCCCAACCAAATCAAACCGCGATCGCATATCCCCAAAACCCAACCCCTGATCGCATTTCTAACCCTAGCCAAATCAAACCGCGATCGCAATAATTGCTCGGTTTATCCTTCGTAATGTCCACCAATAGCGATGATGTATATGTTTTCGTCATCAAAGCTATAGATTAGCCGATCTTTATCAGATAATCGCCGTGAGTAGTATCCAGCTAATTCATGTTTCAATGCTTCAGGTTTTCCTGTTCCTTGGATGGGATCGCCCTTCTGCATCTCTTTAAGAATATTAAATAATTTTTTGTGAATGGGTTTATTAGTCTCTCTGAAATATTCGTATGTTTGCAGAGTGTCTTCATGAAATACGACTGAGCGCATGATGCTTCTGCTTATGGTTTGTGATTAGTAATTGAATTTGTGAGATGAGTTCTGGATTGTTGAGAATGTAGTCGAAATCAATAGAATGGTTTGGTTGAGGGGAATATGTTTTCTGAGCTTTATTTTTAAAGTGCCTGATCTGTTGCATTAGTGGTGCGTTACTCAGGACATATTCGGTTTCTTGATGAGTGTCCATTAAGGTTTAATAAATTTGGTAGTCTACATTTACATTTCTATCATATCTAAAAACTTGATTGATCGCCCATTCCCAAAACCCAAAACCTTGATCGCCACTTTCCATGCTCATCAGACTAAAGCGCGAGCACATATTCAAAAAAAACGATCGCCTATTCCCACATCTCATCAACTCAAAGCGCGATCGCAATTCCCCACATCTAAAAATGCGATCGCATTTTGCACAAGATATTAAGCGATCGCGCCATACTAACAAGTGACATGCAAGTTGTACAATATGTATATTTGCGTGACTAATTCACGTAATTTTGCTTCTTGAGTAAAAAATCATGCTATTAGACTTCACTGTGGAAAACTTTCGCTCAATTAAGGGCAGGGAAACGCTCAGTGCTGTGTCGGCGAGTAAAAGCAAGTCTAAGCCCAGTAATAGTGAAAGTCGTCGTCGGGTTAAGTCTAATGATGAAATTGCTCAGCCTTTTCATATTGAGGGTTGGGATATAGATGTTTTGCCAGTAATTGCAATTTTTGGGGCTAATGCATCAGGTAAAAGTAATATTTTAAAGGCTCTCAATTACCTACTGAATTTTTTGGTTGTTGGGGATTATGATCATGGTTCAGATTTAATACCTTTTAAGCTCAATCATCAGGGTGTATTACTGCCCAGCCATTTTTATCTTCGTACAGCATTTAATGGAAATATATACATGTATTCTTTAGTTCTAAACAGCACTAGGATACTTTCTGAAAAACTTGAATATGCTCCATTATCTACAAAGAGATCGCGATTACTATATAGTCGAATTTGGAACGAAGAAAACAAAAAATTTGATTGGAAAAATGGTTCAGATTTTTCTGGTTCGCATATTCAACTTGAAAAAAGCTTAAAAGAGCGTGAACCTTTTATAAGTCTTCTCTCCAAATTAGAAGCTTCAGTAGTTCAACCTCTTATTAACTGGTTAAGTGTAAGTCGATTTGGAAGCTATTGTGGAGAATTTGACAGTGAGATCATCAATTTGTTGTGGCGCGAACAGTCTCCTAGCAATACATTCACCGTGATCTTGCCTATAATTTTAGAACAAGCTAGAGATCTTTTACTTAAGTTTGATACAGGCTTATATGACATTGAAAGCAGAAAGACTAAAGATAATGAAAACAGTTATCAAATATACGCTTTGCATAAAATAGAAGACGCAAAAATTATCTCGTGGAAATTTGAAGAAGAGTCTATGGGAACGCAAAAACTGTTCAATTTAGCTTGCAGAGTTCAGCTTATGTTTCTATTAGGTTCTCTAGTTATAGCTGATGAATTGGGTTCAAACATACACCCAAACATTACTTGTGAGATAGTCAAACTTTTCCAAAATCCAAAGACTAATCCTAATCGTACTCAACTAATTTTTACTAGTCATGATAATACTTTACAGAGAAATAACTTATTGAGACGCGATCAGATTTGGTTTACGCAGAAGCGTCCTGATCAGAGTACAGAGCTATATTCACTTAGCGATTTTAAAGTGCGTAACGATCTAGCTATTGACAAAGCATATTTAGATGGAAGGTTTGGGGCAGTTCCATTTATATCTGATGAAGATGACTTGATGCCAATCGGTGATGACAATGGCTAAACCTTCATTCAAAAGAAATGCTCCGACTAAAACAGTTGGCAAGAAAATCTTGATTGCTTGTGAAGGAAAACATACAGAGCCGAAATACTTCAATGCTATACGTCAAGATTTACGACTGACTACAGTACAAATTTATGTGCTTTCTCATGATGGAACCGATCCGCTCAGTGTAGTTAATAAGGTATTAGAAGAAAGACAAGATAGAAAACAAGACAAGACTTGGGAAAAAGAAGATTTGGCTTGGGCGGTCTTTGATGGTGATGAGCATATAGAAAATAATCCTGCTAACTGGCATCAAGCTGTTCAGAAAGCTAAAAGCCAGAAAGTCAATCTAGCCATCACAAACCCTAGCATTGAGTTTTGGTATCTAATCCATTTTCAAGATCACTATCCTAATATTTCGCGAGTCAAAGCCAAAGAACGTCTAAAACAGCATATTCCCAATTACGACAAATCGGTCTGCTATTATCCAGAGCGACTTAAGCCAAAGACTCAAGAGGCGATCGCCAGAGCAAATAATCTTGAACGCAACGCTAAGCAAAACAAACTTCCTGAATATGCAAATCCTTGCTGTAGCGGTATATCCCAATTAGTGCAAATGCTTTTGGATTTAGGCGATCGCTAACATTTCCTCACCAAACTAAACTGTGATCGCCTTTTACGTTTAGCCGAAAGTGCGATCGCGATAAATCTCGCGACAATGACCAACTGAGACAACCACAACAACCCAAACTTTATCAATCATTTGATAGAGAACCCGATACTAACTCTCCCATCACCGATTCCCCAGCCACTGGTTGCTCACCTAATCTCTCTGACTCAGCGATCGCTACATCAAAACTCATCATCTTCTAAATTAACCGCCATATCTGAAATCAAATCTTGTATAACGGCATAAACATCTCGTTTATCCCCCTCCTTACGTCTTCCCACGCCCACAATAACCACCACTACTTGATCTTGCTTAACTTGATAGACAATCCGATAACGCTGTCCCACAGCCCGAATGCTACGATAGCCCGCTAGTTCCTCCGACAATGCCTTACCTTGTTTTTCTGGTTCATCCTTGAGTTTCTCAATCCTTGCCAAAATCACACTCTGTTCGCGTCGATCCTTGATGCCAGCGAAAAGCTTCCGCGCCTGAACGGAAAAAATAATTTTATATTCCATGACTACCTTAGAAACCTAATTCTAATTTCAAGGCTTCTAAACTAACCGTTTGTCCTAAATCTGCTTGTCGGATACCTTCTCTCAAATCCGACATGAACTCGCGATCGCTTAAAATTTCAATTGTTTCGACCAAAGAAGCAAACTGTTGCATACTCAAGGCAACAATTACAGGCTTACCATCTTGCGTGATAATCGCTGGTTTTTTGAGATTCCTAGATAGCGTCGGCAATTTTTCCTGCGCTTCAGCAACAGTTAAATAGTTAGGCATAACATTTTTGTCTGAATGACCATCATCATTCTAGTAAATTTCAAGTTATTAACTCACCTTACGCAGAAGTTGCTAAGACCCTCACCCCTAGCCCCTCTCCCGCAGGAGAGGGGAAAAGAAAATAACTGGGTTTTGCTCCCTTCTCCTGCGGGAGAAGGGGTTGGGGGATGAGGGCAGATCTTCGCTCTGCGTAAGGTGAGTTATTAAGATTATAAGATATCCAGTCAAGCGATCACCATGCACGAAAAACTGATGCTGCATGGTATCCGCGATCGTCCCAATTACAAGATCGCGATCGCCGAAAGCTTTCCCGAAATCTCAGGTGAATATCTTCGATCTCAACTCATCGCCGCCATCAAAACCAGCCCCCTCGCCGTCGAGCAAATCTTACTAGAAGCCAAAATCGACACCCTCATCGCCCATTGCCAAACAGGAACCCTCATCTATACCCACTATGTCGAAGGTATGGTCGAACCACTC